>CAJYXJ010000043.1 GCA_913778085.1 uncultured Chryseobacterium sp. | reverse complement strand
TTACAGCGTTGATGGTATTGCTGATGAGTTGCTCCTCAGCATTGCTCATTTCCTCTTTCAATCAACACCTAAATATTACGAATTATTTTTGTGAAAAACACCAACTATTTTTGACCACATTACCATTAATTTTAACCTCTGTCAGCAAAAGCCGCCATATATTCCCTGTTCATCCGGGCGATGTTCTCCAGAGAAATTCCTTTCGGACATTCCACTTCACATGCTCCGGTGTTGGAACAGTTTCCAAAGCCTTCTTCATCCATAGCCTTCACCATGTTCAGCACTCTTCTTTTCGCTTCGATTTTACCCTGCGGCAAAAGTGCATACTGTGAAACTTTTGCTCCTACGAACAGCATGGCCGATCCGTTTTTACAAGTAGCCACACAAGCCCCGCATCCGATGCACGCTGCAGCATCCATAGCTTTGTCGGCATCTTCTTTGGGAACAGGAATCGCATTGGCATCCAGGGTATTTCCTGAAGTGTTCACCGAAATGAACCCTCCGGCTGCCATTACCCTGTCGAAAGCACTTCGGTCTACCATTAAGTCTTTAATCACCGGGAAAGCGGCACTTCTCCAAGGTTCGATCACGATGGTTTCACCGTCCTTGAACATTCTCATGTGAAGCTGGCAGGTGGTAATTCCCGTATCCGGACCATGTGCTCTGCCGTTGATGTAAAGGGAACACATTCCGCAGATCCCTTCACGGCAGTCGTGGTCGAAAGCTACCGGCTCTTTTCCCTCATTGATTAAGTTTTCATTAAGGATGTCCAGCATTTCCAGGAATGAGGAATCTGTAGAAACATCCGATATTTTATAAGTCTCAAACTGACCTTTAGATTTGTTATTTTTTTGTCTCCAAATTTTCAGCGTAAGATGTAAGCCTTTTTTTGCACTCATAATTGTATATTTATAGGTTGGAGATTATTTTGTTGGTTTATCTGCATTTTCAAATTTCATATCTGAAGTCAGAACTGCAATTTTATTTGAATTTTTACTTTTCAACTCCTGATATTTCTCCATTGCTTTTGCAATATTTTCAGATTTATCTTCGTCGGATTTAGTATAAAATTGTTTGGTATCATTTTTTACAACCTGATAAAAAACTTTTTTATCTCTAAACTCATTTGGATTCATTGGTCTGAGATTTACACCTGCAACAAAAGCTCCCATTTGTCCTTCAGCGTTAATTACGTACACTGAATTCGGCTCAAGATTTGCCTCCACGTAGTCTCTGTTTTCTGCGCCGGCCCAAAACAAATGCTGCCCGGGTTCACATTCATAAGCTAAATATTTCCCACTTGGAAGTGACCCTAAGAATACATCTTTATCATAGATCCTAAAGTTGATCAAAGCTCCCGCTCCTGTCTTTAGAATATAAACCAAAGATTTTCCTTCCGATGGTTTATCAATTGCCTGCGTTGTAACTTTCTGAGCAAAAACAGTAGAAATTCCGAAGAGAACTACAAAAAATAATAATACTTTTTTTAAACTCTTCATCTTATTTGTAACTTCTTGTTTTAACTTCGATGTTATCGTAGATCAGCTCCTCTTTATGCAATACTTCCGCATTGATATCGTTTCCTTGATACTCCCAAGCACCGACATATTTGTAATTTACGTCATCTCTTTCCGCTTCTCCGTCCGGAGTTGAGTGATCTTCGCGGAAATGTCCTCCGCAAGATTCGTTTCTGTGTAAGGCATCGATGGCCATCAGCTGTCCGAGTTCAAGGAAATCCGCTACCCTGAATGCCTTTTCGAGCTCAGTGTTCATTCCGTCATTATCTCCGGGAACTTTTACGTTTTTCCAGAAATCTTTTCGTACTTCTTCGATTTCTCTAATCGCTTCTCTCAGACCTTCCGGTGTTCTTCCCATTCCCACTTTATTCCACATAATGTTTCCAAGCTGCTTATGGAAATGATCTACCGAATGGGTTCCTTTATTATTTAAGAAAAACTCCACCTTTTCTTTGATTCCTTTTTCCGCTTCATCGAATGCCGGTGTAGCTGTAGGAATAGATCCCGTTCTGATGTCTGCGGAAAGATAATCCGCAATGGTGTAAGGAAGCACGAAATATCCGTCTGCCAATCCCTGCATCAAAGCAGAAGCTCCCAATCTGTTGGCTCCGTGATCAGAGAAATTGGCCTCCCCGATTACGAAACATCCCGGGATAGTAGACTGCAGATTGTAATCCACCCATACGCCACCCATCGTGTAGTGAACCGCAGGATAGATCTTCATCGGCGTTTTGTAAGGATCATCCGCGGTAATTTTCTCGTACATGACGAATAAGTTACCGTATTTCTCCTCAACCCATTTTTTACCCAAGTCATAAAGCTGCTGCTCCGTCGGGTTATGGATATGTTTTTCGATGGCGGCTTCTCTACCTTTTTTCATGATCTCCGTAGAGAAATCAAGGTAAACCCCTTCCTGCGTGTCGTTATTTTCGATCCCGTATCCTGCATCGCATCTTTCCTTGGCCGCTCTGGACGCAACGTCCCTTGGTACGAGGTTACCGAATGCCGGATATCTTCTTTCAAGATAATAATCTCTGTCTTCTTCCTTAATGTTTTCAGGTCTTAATTTACCTGCTCTGATCGCTTCTGCATCTTCGATCTTTTTAGGAACCCAGATTCTTCCCGAGTTTCTTAAAGATTCAGACATCAGCGTAAGTTTGGATTGCTGTGTTCCGTGAACCGGGATACACGTCGGGTGGATCTGTACATAACAAGGGTTTGCAAAGTACGCTCCTTTTTTATGAATTTTCCAGGCTGCGGAAACGTTGGAGCCCATGGCGTTTGTAGAAAGGAAATAGACGTTTCCGTAACCTCCTGAAGCAATAACCACGGCATGAGCCGAATGTCTTTCGATTTCACCGGTTACAAGGTTTCTTGCAATAATTCCTCTGGCTTTCCCGTCCACGATTACCAGATCCATCATTTCATGACGGTTATACATTTTGATTCTTCCTTTACCGATCTGGCGGCTCATGGCAGAATATGCTCCTAACAATAGCTGCTGACCAGTCTGTCCTTTAGCATAGAAAGTTCTTTTTACCTGAACCCCACCGAATGAGCGGTTATCCAGCTGGCCTCCGTACTCACGTCCGAAAGGAACCCCTTGTGCCACACACTGGTCGATAATATTGGCAGAAACTTCTGCCAGACGGTAAACATTGGCCTCCCTTGCCCTGTAGTCTCCACCTTTGATGGTATCGTAGAACAACCGGTAAGTAGAGTCACCGTCTCCCTGATAATTTTTAGCGGCATTAATCCCCCCCTGCGCGGCGATAGAGTGCGCTCTTCTGGGAGAATCCTGATAGCAGAATGCCTTTACATTATATCCCTGCTCTGCTAAAGTAGCTGCGGCAGAACCACCTGCCAGCCCTGTTCCCACAACAATAATATCAATTTTATCTCTGTTGTTTGGGGCAACAAGGTTCATATGGTCTTTATGATTTTTCCACTTGTCCTTTAACGGACCTCCAGGAATTTTTGAATCTAATTTACTCATAATTAGTATATTGATATTATTGAGTTACAAAGTGATAAATAGCGATAAAAATAAATCCTGCCGGAATAAGAATAGAATACCATTTTCCGATGGCTTTAATTACCGGTGTATATTTCGGATGTCTTGCCCCGATCGACTGGAATGAAGACTGGAATCCGTGTGCTAAGTGTAATCCCAAAAGAACGAATGAAATTACATACAAAACCACTCTCCAGATATCCGCAAACTTCGCGTGAAGATCTCCCCAGAAACGCGACTCCTCAATCGGCAGTCCGTCTACGTACTTATAGTTCATTTCATGAAACCAGAAGTCATACATGTGAAGAAAAATAAACGCCAGAATCACAGCTCCCGAAATAATCATATTTCTGGACATCCATGTAGAATTGTGAGAAGGATTATTGGATTCGTATTTAATAGGACGCGCTTTCTGGTTTTTAATTTCCAGAACAAATCCCATTACAAAATGGAAAACCACAGCAAAGATCAGAACCGGCTGCATAATAAATTGGATCAGAGGATTATACCCCATAAACTGCGAAGCATTGTTGTAAGCATCCTCACCAAAAACCGACAAAAGGTTTACAGAAAGGTGCATTATCAGAAATATCAGCAAAAAAATAGCCGACAATGCCATAGCATATTTTCTACCTATTGTAGAACTCGTTAAACCTGCCATATAAGTTTAAATTTGATTTTCCACAAAATTAAGAAATGTTAAGAACATCAAAAAGTGAGAAATCTCACAAAAAGCCAGTTTGTAACGTTTCTAAATAAGATCGTAAAATATTATAAATAAAGGAAAAAGAAAGAAAATTACGGCATTATTTCAGGTTATATATTTTCCCGTTATATACCGCTTTTTGCACATGGTCGGGAAGCATTCTGATCTCCGTTTTTTTAATCCGCCTCGAAGAACAATACGGGCTGATCACAAACTGCATAACTTTCTGATGTTGTATATCTTTGCCAATCCAAAAGCAGGCTTGCCTTCCCTTTTTAACCGATAAAATCTGATGTCCGGAAAAATTGTGGATCAAAACTTCTTTTTGCTGCTGAGCATCAATATTGAAACCAATCCTGACGCCGAGAAACACAAAAACAGCCAGAACCAGCCTTGCGGAATTTCTGGCATTGAATTTTATTACCGCAAACCTCAGAAAATAGACGATCAGAAAAAGGAAGAAAACTTCTGTCCTGTTCATCGGGATGTTCTCCAGCAGCAAGGCGTCGAAATCAGCAAACCAATGGATAATCCTCAGCAGCAGCTGAATAATAAAATCATAGGTAGTATTGATCCATTTAAAATCAAAGTTAAAGGCGACCAGGATGGTCATTAAAAAAGAGAAAATGATAATGATTTCTGAAAATGGAACAATGAAAAAATTAGCAACAACGGATATGAAAGAAAACTGATGGAAATAATAGAGAACCATCGGAAGAGTGACTAATTGAGCAGAAATGGAAATCGAAACCGTGTTGAACAGTATCTTTTTAAACCGGTTATCCTGTCTCGGGAAATAGCTTAATATCGGCTGATTCAGCCAGTAAATACCCAGAACCGCCAGAAAGCTCAGCTGGAAGCCGACATCAAAAATCTGTTGGGTATCGAAAACTAAAATGATTAAAGCAGATAATGACAACGAATGCAGCAAATCCGTTTTTCTTTGCAGCAGTACATAAATAAAATAAATACTCAGCATCAGGCTCGAACGAACCACCGAACTTCCAAAGCCTATAAAAGCCGTAAAAAGCCAGATAAATAATAAACTTACAACTACCGCAGATTTTCTGAATCTTAGCGGCAAAATGCCCGCAAGTACAAAATAGAACAGCCCGAAAATGACAACGATATGCGTTCCTGAAATAGCCAGGAAATGAACGAGACCCGACCGGCTGAAATCCTGAACAGTCCGTTCATCAATTTCCGTACGGTCTGCGAGAATGATCCCTTTCAGAAATTCTCTCGAGGTCGGAGCTAATCTGGTTTCATCAATACGCTGCAGCACTTCCGATCTTTTCTGGGAAAGTTTTTCATTCCAGCTCAGATCATTCCGTTCCGAAGCAAAAACCTCATCATTGCTATAACACTGGTATTCAATATTCTTCCTTGTCAAATATTTTGAATAATCAAATTGGAAATCGTACTGCGGAATTTTGGGTTTTGAAACATAAGCCGTAGTTTTATAGTAGTGGTTAAAATCCAACCCCTTTTGTTTCTTGGGAATGTATACAACCGCATTGAAATGTTCTTTTCCCGCCTGGACCTCAGCTTCGTATTTCCGATACTTCACACTGGAATTCAGCTTTCCGGAAATTTTAAAAACAATTTCTTCATTTTTAGAAATTTTTAAATCCTGAGCATTACCGGTATTAAAAAAATGCAGGATGATCCCGACAGCAAAAAACAGGATTCCCAGCAGATAAGGCCTGACTTTGTACAAAAAATACCTGTTAAAGAATGAAAGAAATAAAGGCAGAAAGCAAATTCCTTCTGTTAAAAGAATTTTGTTTCTGTTTAAAGAAAAATAATCCTGAAAAATAATTCCGAGGATAAAGCAGATCACGAGAATAAGAAACGGCTGTCTATTCAATTCCAAAATTTGTGTGATCCAAAAATATTTAACCGGATGGAGAAATACAAATTAAAAGGCCGGAATTTTCAAAAGCAGATTCTATCCTTCGTGAAAAATAAAAATCGCAGAAAAATTTTCTACCATTCTGGATTTTAAGTTTATTTTTTAAATTTTCACAATCACCTCCGCCGCATTTTCACTCGCTCCTTTTCCGCCTAGTTTTTCCTTCAGCAGCTCATAATCCCGAAAAACTTCAAACCTTTTATCAGTATTCAGGATCTTTTTCAGTTCTTCGACAAGGTTGTTTGTATTCAGGTCGTTCTGGATCAGTTCCTTTACGACTTCCCGGTCCATGATCAGATTGACCAGCGAAATGTATTTGATGTTTTTAACCAACCGTTTGGCAATAGCATAAGAGATTTTGCTTCCCCGGTAGCAGACTACTTCAGGCACATTCAGCAAAGCGGTTTCCAGGGTTGCCGTTCCGGAAGTGACGAGTGCGGCTTTGGAACACCTCAGCAGGTCATAGGTTTTGTTGGAGACAAAATGCACATTATCGTCAACGTAATGTTGGTAAAACTCTTTCGGCAGGCTGGGTGCCCCGGCAATCACGAACTGGTATTCCTTAAAATAAGGCCTTACCGACAGCATCATGGCAAGCATCTTTTCGACTTCCTGTTTCCGGGATCCCGGCAGCAAAGCAATGATTTCCTTTTCATTCAGCCCGTGTTCCTTTTTAAACTTTTCGATATCGACATTTTCCAGAGTAGAAATCGCATCCAGCAGAGGATGACCGACAAAATGGGAGTGAACCCCGTGCTTTTTATAAAAATCCTCTTCAAAAGGAAGGATTACCATCATTTCATCCACGTATTTTTTAATGATCTCCACCCTGCCCTCTTTCCAGGCCCAAAGCTGAGGAGAAATATAATACACGACCTTAATGCCCAGCTCTTTGGCGAATTTGGCAATCCTCAGGTTGAATCCCGGGTAATCTACTAGGATAAGGACATCCGGCCTGTTATTGCGGATGTCTTCCTTACAGAATTTAATATTGTTCAGAATCGTCCGCAGGTTCATTGCGACTTCCAGGAAGCCCATGAAAGCGAGGTCACGGTAATGTTTTACCAGCGTTCCACCCTGCATAGCCATCAGATCGCCGCCCCAGAACCGGAATTCCGCGGCAGGGTCTTTTATTTTCAAAGCTTTCATCAAATTGCTTCCATGCAGGTCTCCGGAAGCCTCACCGGCGATAATGTAATATTTCATTCCTCTGAAATCTTTTAATTTTTAATTCCATCCGAAACCTTCTTAAATTACTTTATGATGGGAGGTTTCTATCACAGGAATAGAGAACAAATAAGAGATCGTAACCATCTTAATTTGTAAATTTGTCCAAAGATAACGATAAAAAATGTCAGAAGAATTTGAAATCCGGAATAAAGTTGCCGAAAGCGGGCTCATTAATTTTGATCTTACCGATCTTGTTCCGCAGGGCGCACGAAAGGGAATCGACCTGAAAGATTTTCTCTTCATGGAAATGATCCTGAAGGAAAAAGACTTTCGGGAAAAAGTTGCGGCAATCGATGAGGAAGAATACCGTGATGCTTATGTATATGTTTATAATTCGGCAGACGCCATTGTTCCGCTGTGGGCTTATTTTTTAATTACGGCAAAACTTGCCGGGGTCACCAGAAAAATAGTTTTCGGAAACCGCGAAGACCTGGAAGTAATCCTTATGCACAATGCCATTCAACGCCACGATTTTGAGGAAATGCGGGGAAAACGGGTTCTTGTAAAAGGATGTTCCGATAAGGAAATTCCGGAAAACGCCTATATCGAACTGGTGGAACAGCTGCAGCCGATCGTAAAATCGCTGATGTTCGGGGAAGCCTGTTCCAATGTTCCGATCCTGAAAAATTAAATCTGATAATCAGACAGGTAGATTCAATTGTCGATTTTTTTTAATTTAAATGGTAAGTAAAAAGTTATGTGGGAATATTTTTTGATACATTTGAGTTTACTTAACAACTAAAATAAACACAAACTATGAGTCTTATCGATTTACTTACAGGAAACACGGGCAACCAGGTTGCTGAACAAGCAGAAAATAAGTTCGGCATCAGCAAAACACAGATTATTGCCTTACTGGCTGTTGCCGCTCCGCTTATTATTTCTTACCTTAAAAATAAATCACAGGATGCCCATGAGGCGGAAGCCCTGAATAACGCGCTGGATAAAGATCATGACGGAAGTATTCTGGATGATGTTTCACAGGCTGATGCCAGACAGTCTGAAGGCGGTTCTATCCTGAACCATATTTTTGGTGAAGAGAAACCTAATGTGGAAAACAGGCTTTCGCAGAATACAGGGATTTCAATCGATAAGATAGGACCGATCCTTTCCATGCTGGCTCCCGTAATTATGGGCTACATCGGCAGGGAAAAACAACAGAACAATGTAGGAGCCGGAGGTCTGGGAGATCTCTTAGGCGGAATTCTGGGAAATGCTTCCAACGAGTCCCAGCAGCACCAGTCCAATCCTCTGAATGACATTTTGGGAAGTGTTTTAGGTGGCGGAAACTCCCAATCTTCAGGAAATCCCCTGAATGATATTCTGGGAAGCGTATTAGGAGGAGGAAATGATCAGAAAAAACAACAAGGCGGCGGATTGGGAGATATCCTCGGCGGATTTTTCGGAAAATAATTAATTTAATTTTGTTATATATAAAAAAGACCGGTGATTGATTTCTCCGGTCTTTTTATTTTAATTTTTGGCCTTCTCTTCAGAATTGACTGCCGATTTTGAAGCTTTTCTAGGTCTTCTTTTCCCATAGCTTCCGTTGTTGATTTTACCTCTCTTGGATTTTTTATCTCCTTTTCCCATAAGTAATAGATTTTTTGGTTCATTTACGAAATTAAAAAATACAGGCTTAAAATCAAAAATTACCGCTGTTAAAATTATTATAAAATGATAACCAGCCGGAACACCTTACCCTATTATAGATCATTATTAAAAGCCTTAAAAAGGCTTCCGACTCCTTCAAAAACACCGGGTTTTAATTACAAATTTAATTTCCCCTCAAAAAAATTCAAACAAATCAATAAATTTTTATTGTAATACAATAATTATTTATACATTTGCAATAAATAAAATTAATAACCATGAAAATTATTGGAAAAAATTCGCTTTCACACGTTTTGAGTTACCTGATGCTTTTACTGTTTATCGTTTTTGCGATTCAGTGTATTTATGAAATAATCGGCTTTGCGATTTTAACATACAATTTCAAAACAGGAAATACCATTCTTTCAGACTTTTTCATCACCGGAAAAGATGTCGGCTGGACGAAAAATCAATGGACCCGGACGATGGATGATTTAATAAAGTTTAAAATCTTTGTTCCTTTCACCAGGCAGAATCTCATTACCGGAATATTCAGTACCTTCAGCATTTTAAATTATATTTCCAATGCTGTTTTCATTACTTTGTTCTCGTATGCGAGTTACCGGTTTTTACGGGAAATAAGCAGAGAACAGGTTTTTAATGTGAAAGCCTTGCGTTGGCTTAAGAGATTCGGATGGATCAACATCCTGTATGCGGTCATTATAATGGTCATGATCCCATTCACTGTAAAAACAATGTTGTCTCCCAATTACAGCGTAATTCTCTTTTTATTTTTCGGGGCACTGGTATTGTTCATTGTGGAATTTTTCAAGAAAGGACTGGAACTTCAGAAAGAGGTTGATTTAACGATTTAATTATGCCTATTATTATTAACGTAGATGTTATGCTTGCCAGGCGCAAGATGCAGTCGCAGGAACTTGCCGAAAAAATCGGGATCACCCAGGCCAATCTTTCCATTTTAAAAACCGGAAAAGCAAAAGCCGTAAAGCTGTCTACCCTGGAAGCCATTTGTAAAGCCCTGGATTGCCAGCCGGGAGACATTCTTGAATATGTGAAAAATTAAGAATTTTTGTGAAAAAAATTCAGAATAATTTGTTAAAATATCCGGTCAAAATAATAAAATACCATAAATCAAAACCAAGATCTTGTCAAACATCTGTGAGATAAACTACTTTTGCCCCAGAAACTAATAATCGTGAAGAAGCAGTTAATCTTCTTTATTTGCGGGTGTAAATACTTATACTCAGTACACAACCACAGCACAAAACTCATCCGGAGCCATGAAAGGCTCCGGAATTATTTTTCTCTCACTATTTTATCCGGTAGTTTTGGGAAAAGCAACAAAAAGGATCAATCATTAGGAAGATTGATCAGAAAATTTTATTTAGTTTTGTATATTCTTTAGATAAATCAAGTTTTATGAAAAAAATACTTACCGCAACTTTGCTATTCGGCCTTTCTATATTTGCAAACGGCCTGTTTGCCCAGGAATTATCCGCAGAACAATTAAAAACATTCCAGACGGATAATTCAGAAAATTTTCTGAAGGTTTTCAGCCACGAAGATTACTCAAAATGTTATACCGTAAACGGATCATCCGTGAACCTGCTTTCTTTGAGTGTGAAAAACAATAAGACAAAGATATTCAATGAACTGGTGAAAAATACAGACGTTAATAAATCCTGCAATGAGGTAACGCCGCTGATGTATGCTGCCACGGCAGGAAATATGGATGCTGCGAAAATGCTGATCAAGTACGGTGCTAAAAAAGATACCAAGGACAGCAAAGGAAAAACGGCAAAAGACTATGCCCTGAAAAATAAGCAGGCAACGGTAGCCATGATTCTATAAAAATTTGTAAATAAATATTTCAAAACTTCCGAAAGGGAGTTTTTTTGTTTTTAAAACCTCTAAAAATCTTATCTTTGCCAACGGAAAATTCAAGTTCGGATATGAACTTTAAACCTTGAACTTTAAACAATAATTTATGTTTCGATCGCACACCAACGGAGAATTGTCTCTTAAAAATCTTAATGAAGAAGTAACCCTTTCAGGATGGGTACAGACCATCCGGGATAAAGGATTTATGATTTGGATAGATCTCCGGGATCGTTACGGAATTACGCAGCTGGTTTTCGACCAGGATCGTTCTACGGCAGAACTGATGGAAAATGCAAAAAAACTGGGTCGTGAATTTGTGATTCAGGTGACAGGAAAAGTGATTGAAAGGGTAAGCAAAAACCCAAATATCCCAACTGGAGAAATTGAAATTTTAGTAGAAAAACTGACGGTTCTCAACGAATCCCAGCTTCCTCCGTTTACGATTGAGGATGAAACGGACGGCGGTGAAGAACTGAGAATGAAATACCGCTACCTGGATATCCGGAGAAATCCGGTAAAAGATAAGCTCATCTTCCGTCACAAGATGGCGCAGAAAGTAAGAAATTACCTTTCGGACAACGGATTTATCGAAGTGGAAACTCCGGTTTTAATTAAATCCACTCCGGAAGGCGCAAGGGACTTCGTGGTTCCGAGCAGAATGAACCCGGGGCAGTTCTACGCATTGCCGCAGTCTCCGCAAACCTTTAAGCAATTGCTGATGGTGGGCGGAATGGATAAATATTTCCAGATCGTGAAATGTTTCCGTGATGAAGATTTAAGAGCCGACCGACAGCCTGAATTCACCCAGATTGACTGTGAAATGGCTTTCGTGGAGCAGGAAGATGTGATGAATGTCTTTGAAGGAATGACGAAAACCCTACTGAAAGACATCACCGGACAGGAATTCGGGGATTTCCCAAGAATGACTTTTGCTGATGCGATGCAGAAATATGGGAACGATAAACCGGATATCCGTTTCGGAATGGAGTTCGTGGAACTGAACGATTTGGTAAAAGGAAAAGACTTTAAAATATTTGATGAAGCGGAATTGGTTGTCGGGATCAATGTAGAAAGCTGCGCTGAATATACCAGAAAACAGATCGACGAACTGGTAGATTGGGTAAAAAGGCCACAGATCGGTGCTTCCGGAATGGTTTGGGTAAAATTCCAGAACGACGGCGTAAAAACGTCTTCAGTGAATAAATTCTACAACGAAGAAGATTTGGCCAAGATCATCGGGAAATTCGGGGCTAAAGAAGGCGATCTGATGCTGATCCTCTCCGGGAACGAACACAAAGTGAGAACCCAGCTTTCTGCTTTAAGAATGGAGCTTGGAAACAGATTAGGACTGAGAAAAGGAAACGAATTCGCCCCGCTTTGGGTAGTCGACTTCCCGTTATTGGAATTTGATGAGGAAAGCGGCCGTTACCATGCGATGCACCACCCTTTCACTTCTCCGAAACCAGAAGACATCCACCTGCTGGAAACCGATCCGGGGAAAGCAAGAGCCAATGCTTACGATATGGTACTAAACGGAAACGAAATCGGCGGAGGTTCCATCAGGATTTTCGATAAAGATTTACAGTCTAAAATGTTCGACCTATTAGGTTTCAGCAAAGAAGAAGCGGAAGCCCAGTTTGGATTCTTAATGAATGCCTTCAAATACGGAGCACCGCCTCATGGTGGACTGGCCTTCGGTTTCGACCGTCTGGTAGCGATCCTCGACGGAAATGAGGTGATCCGGGATTACATCGCCTTCCCTAAGAACAATTCGGGACGGGATGTAATGATCGACGCACCGGCTGCCATCGCCAACGAACAGCTGGATGAACTGGAATTGCAATTGAATTTAAAATCATAAATTAGAAGCGGGGAATTTTTCTCCGCTTTTTAATTATGAAAAATTCTAAATTCAAAATCTGGCATATCCCTATCGTCATCGCGTGGTTTATAGGATTATTCATGCTTTTTTACGGTTCGGGCCGCAGCAGGCGGCGTGCCATGTATTATGGATCATCTTTCAGGATAGAATATTTTACAGCAGGGCTTATTATCCTCATTTCGGTATACCTCATTATCCAGTACATAAAGGCTGACCGGAAAAATTTTTCACCTGAAAATTTTCATAAAGAGATTGTGATCAGCGGTATTAAACAATATAAGATCTGTGAAGATATTGACTTAGCGGCAGCCGGGATCGAAAGCTATGTCTTTGGTATAGGAAAAGATCAGAATGATTATGCTAACATCTTCTATAATGGAAATGATATTGAATTTGTAAAAACCAAAATTACCATTCCGTATTTTAATAAATCTTTACCTGAAATTACGGCTTTTACCAATATTGACGCAATAATACTGAAAGAGATTTTTCAAGAATACTCTTCAACTAAAGTTTATTTTGATAAATATATTCCTACGAATTATTATATCGATTTAGAATTCTTAATTGATTTTGATACCCAAAAAATACTGAAAGCCAAATAGATCTGAAAAAAGATTAAAATCCATTTAGATACCACAGTTCTAAAAATAGCATTCTCACGGCACAGACATTGTACGTTTTAAACAAAATAAAGTACAATGAAAGCAATCTGGAACGGCGCCATTGGCTTTGGACTGGTCAATATTCCCGTAAAAATTTATTCCGCTACCGAGACGACCAAACTGGATTTGGATATGCTCGACAAATCTGATTTCTCAAACATCCGGTTTAAAAGGGTGAATGAAAATACAGGTAAGGAAGTGAAATGGGAAAATATCGTCAAAGGCTATCTCATGGACGATAAATACATCATTCTTGATGAAGAAGACTATGAAGCGGCAAGCCCTGAAAAGTCCAAGATCCTTTCCATCGACCAGTTTGTAAAGGAAGATGAAGTGGATTCGGTTTATTTTGAAAATCCTTACTATCTCGAACCTCAGAAAAACGGAGAAAATGCCTATCGCCTTCTTCTGAAAGCGCTGGCCAAAACCGAAATGGTAGGAGTCGGGACTTTCGTTCTCCGGGAAAGTGAAGCCATCGGCATGATCCGTCCGTATAATGATGAGGTATTGGTATTAAACCGGCTAAGGTTTGCCCAGGAAATCAGAGATTACAGCGACCTGAAAATCCCGGCTAAAAAACCGCCGAAACCGGCTGAGCTTAAAATGGCCGTGAGCCTGATCGAACAGCTTTCCCAGGAATTCGATCCTGAAATATATAAAGATACCTATTCCGAATCTTTAATGAAGATCATCAATCAGAAAGCGAAAGGTAAAACCGTAAAAGCCAAAAAAGCGGAACCTGCCAAAGAAGGTAAAGTGATTGACTTAATGGCTCAGTTAAAAGCCAGCTTACAGAATCCCAAATCTAAAAACGCATCGTAATGGCTCTCAAAGATTACAACTCAAAAAGAAAGTTCGATGAAACCAGCGAGCCTGAAGGCAAAACAAAAAGAAGCAAAGACAAGCTTGTTTTTGTGATCCAAAGGCATGCCGCATCCCGGCTACATTATGATTTCCGACTGGAAATGGACGGCGTCCTGAAAAGCTGGGCCGTACCGAAAGGCCCGTCGCTCAATCCTAAAGATAAACGGCTGGCCATGATGGTGGAAGATCACCCTTATGACTACAAAGATTTTGAAGGGAATATTCCCGAAGGCAATTACGGAGCCGGACAGGTGGAAATCTGGGACAGCGGAACCTACGAGCCTTTGGACAACCATTCAAAATTATCCGATGAAAAAGAACTACTGAAAGAGCTGAATGCAGGATCTCTGAAATTTATTCTTCACGGGAAAAAATTAAAAGGTGAATTTGCATTGGTTAAAATGAAAAACACCGAAGAGAATTCCTGGCTGTTGATCAAACATAAAGATGATTTTGCAGAAGAGGATTATGATGCGGAAGACCATACCTCGAAAAGTTCTGCAGTAACGAAATTTTTAGAGGAAAAAAAAAGCCCAGAAAGCAGCAAAAAAGCAGACAAGACTCTAAAATAAATTCCGGATTCGAGCATGTCAATTCTTTGGCCGGCGAAAAAAAGGTTGAAAACTACATTAAGCCGATGCTCGCCAAACTCACTGATGAAGCTTTTGACGATCCCAATTGGGTTTTTGAAATCAAGTGGGACGGTTATCGCGCCGTCGCCGATCTAAGTCAGGATCAACCTCTTTTCTATTCCCGGAACGGGATTTCTTTTTTATCAAAATTCGAAAAGGTATCGCGTGATTTCGATAATCAGATTCACCATATGATTCTGGATGGTGAAATTGTAGCTTATGATGAAAATGGACGTCCAAATTTCCAATTATTACAGCAGATTGGGGATAACCCTGATTTAGCACTGACCTATCAGGTTTTTGATATTCTATGGCTGAACGGGCATTCTACCGAAGAACTGCCACTGATCCAGCGGAAAGAACTCTTGAAAGAAGCACTGATCGAAACGGATGTGATTAAATACTGCGACCATATTCCGGAAAAAGGAATCGATTTTTTTAATCAGATGCGGAAGATGAAGCTGGAAGGCATGATTGCCAAAAAGGCAAACAGTCCGTATGTGGAGAACCACCGCACTACCGATTGGCTGAAGATTAAATTCAGCAATACCGAAGAAGCGATCATCTGCGGATTTACGGAACCGCGGGGATCACGGGAAGGTTTCGGGGCCCTGATTTTAGGGAAATATGTGAATAAAAAGCTGATCTATTGCGGACATACCGGAACCGGATTCAACCGTGAACGAATCCATGAAATTCTGGGAAGGCTGGAAAAAATCACCACCAAAACATCACCATTCGATAAAGCTCCGAAAACCAATATGCCCGTTACGTGGACAAAGCCTGAAATCGTCTGTGAAATTAAATATTCCGAAATTACCAAAGACGGAATTTTCCGGCATCCTGTTTTCATGGCCATCCGTGAAGATAAAGAGCCTGAAGAGGTTAAAAGCCCTGCCAATGAATTAAAAGAGACATCAAACATCATTACTATGAAAACTACTTCCCCGAAAAAAACAAAACCTTCTGAAAACGAAAAAGAAATTACCCTGAACCGCCACAAAGTAAAACTTACAAACCAGGATAAGATTTATTTCCCTAAAGACGGCATTACCAAAGGAGACGTGATTGAATATTACCAGTCGGTGGCCGATTATATTTTACTCCATTTGAAAAACCGTCCGCTCTCCTTAAACCGGTTTCCCAACGGAATCGAAGAACAGAATTTCTATCAGAAAGAAGCCGGCGACAACATCCCGGACTGGATAAAAACCACACAGGTCTATTCCGAATCCAACGATAAGGATATTGATTATATTTACTGCAACGACAAGGCAACCCTGGCTTATTTAAATAATCTGGGCTGTATAGACATGAATCCGTGGAATGCTTCCCTCCCCGACTTGGAACATCCTGATTTTTTAGTGCTGGATCTCGATCCTTCTAAGAAAAATACTTTTGATGACGTTATTGAAACCGCTTTACAGGTAAACGAAGTCCTGAAATCCGTCAAGATTGAAGGCTACTGTAAGACTTCGGGCAGTACGGGAATTCATGTGTATATTCCAATGGGCGGAAAATATGATTTCGACCAGGTAAAAGATTTTGCCCATATCCTGATGAAACAGGTGCATGACAAGCTTCCGGAAATCACCACATTAGAAAGAAGCCTGCAGAAACGGGAGGATAAAAAGATCTACCTCGATTATTTACAAAACCGGAGTGGACAAACTCTGGCAAGTGCATACAGCATCCGTCCGAAAGAAGGCGCATCTGTTTCCATGCCCCTAGAATGGAATGAACTGAAAAAGGGCTTAAAACCAACAGACTTCAATATTTATAATGCACTGGAAAGAATTGAGGCAAAAGGGGATTTATTCAAACCGGTTTTGGGTAAGGGAATTGATATGATGAAAGCTTTGGAGCTGTTGGGTAATCTGGAATAAAAATTAATTGTCCAGGTTTTCGATGATTCTTATGCAAAAATCGATATTGTTTTCATCTTTCAGATGATTGATCAGCAGATACAAATTGTTAACAACATCATCAAGAGACAGGATTAAACTATTTTTAAAAAATTTTCTTTGCATCAGATGTAATTCCAGATTGTCATATAAACATTCTAAATATTCTACCCTTTCAATTTTTGAAAAGCACTCGCAGAAAACGTAAGAAGATTCGTATCTGCCTTTCAAATCATAATCTGTAAAATCTAAAAATCTGGCTATGAAATAAAGATAAGGATCTTCGCTCTTAAATATTTCTTTTATAAAATCGTCCTGTTGCTTTGCGGTAAAAGTATCCAGGATATTCTGTAAAAAAGGGCAAAAGTCATATTCGAAATTCTCTGCAGTACCATGAATATCGATCTCGTCAATATAATTCTTTACCTGTAAAAGTTCATCTTTCATCATTAAATTTAAGGTAGCTTAGCCACCAGGCTTTCCGGCAGCACTTTCAGAATCAGATAAATGAGTTTCCATCTAAAATTCGGAACGATGGTGAAAGAATTTCCGGCATTGACAATGAATCTGGCGACATAATCCGGCTCCATGATTAGGAATTCATTTAGTTGAAGCCCTTCGTTGATTTTGGTGCGGATGTAGCCGATGACCAAAGCATTGACTTTAATATTTCTTGAAGCTAATTCCTGTCTTAATCCGGCTAAATAGGTTGTAAAAGCGGCTTTTGTGCTTCCGTAAACGAAATTGCTTTTCCGGCCGCGAACCCCGGAAAGTGAAGACAACCCAATGATCCGTTCCAAATTCATATTGCTTTCATCAGTTGCTATAATATTCAGCATCGAAACGGCACCCATATAGTTGACCATCATCATCTGCTGCGTACCTTTAAAATCTTTTAAAGCCGTTTCATTATCAACCAGAAATCCTGCTGCATATACGACGGTATGAGGTTTTACCGGCAATTCATCATAAAATCTTTGGTGGGAATTAAAATCCACAGCATCGAACGATAAAACCGTTACTTTTGAATTCAGATGATTTTCCGATACAAATTCATTCAATGATTCTGTATTTCTGGAAGCGGCAGTGACGAAGAACCCTTTTTCAGCATACTGCTTTACACATTGCTTGGCAACATCGGAATTGGCCCCCAAAATAAGAACGGTTTTGCTTGTGTTTTGATTCATGGGGCAAATATAGTTTAAACCACTATGAACACAAATATTTACACGAATAAACACAGATAAAAAATTTCGTCGGGATAAGCACTGCCCATCCCGCCGAAACGAATATTTTTAATCCGGAAAATTTATTTTTTCTCCAGGTCGATTTCTTTTTTGTCAGTCGTTTTGTCGGCTGTTTTTTCAGCAGCTTTAGCTTTATCGCCGAAACGGGCTTCCGTAAATTCTCTTGAAACGGCAGCTTTTTCAAATTTCAGTTTTCCGGATAAGGTTTCAATAACGAACCCGTCATCCTGAACCTGAGCGATTCTTCCGTGAAGACCGGAAGTAAGTACAACTCTCGTTCCTACTTTAAGCGTTTCCTGGAAGTTTTTCTCCTGTTTCTGCTTTCTCATCTGCGGTCTGATCATCAGGAAATAAAATCCGACAAACATTACCCCCATCATGATCAGCATCATCGAGTTTCCTCCCTGAGCCGGAGCCTGTAAAAAGATTGATAGTAAATTCATGATCTTATGGTTGAATATTCGCAGTGAATGTTAATTTAATCGGCATCTTTTCTACATTGGCAAATACATCCGCAAACTTGCTCACGTTTCCGTCGAAGTTGGTAGAATCGAAATGTAACGTGATTTTTCCTTTTTTACCCGGCATGATCGGCTCTTTGGTGAAATCAGGTACCGTACATCCGCATCCCGGTTTAACTTCAGAAATGATCAGCGGACTGCTTCCTGTGTTTGTAATTTCATAAACGTGTTGAACTTTCTCCCCTTTTTTAATTTTCCCAAAATCAAAATTGCTCTCGGAAAGGGCTACGGTCGTCAACGGTTGTTTGGAAGCATTGGCTGTGGCTGCGGTTTGTTCTGCAACAGGAGCTGCAGAAGCAGAATCTCCCATAGGAACAGGAGCAGTTATAGCAGCAGAATCTGCAGGAGTTACAGCAGTTTCTGTTCCTGCAGCCGTTTCTTTATTTTCTTTTTTGCAGGAAACCATACCAAAGCCTATGACAGACAAAGCGATGATTGATAATGTCTTTTTCATATGAAGATATTTATATTCTATTTAAATCTTTACAATACTTATCCAGAATCCCGTTGATAAAGATATTGGAACGGTCTGTTGCAAATACCTTTGCAATTTCGATGTATTCGTTGATAATCACTCTTGATGGTGTAAAAGGGAAGTTGTCCAGCTCCGCGATCGCTGTTGACAGAATTACTTTGTCCATTAGTGAAACCCTTTCCAGATCCCAGTTTTCCAGTCTTTCCTCCAGCTTTTTTTCATTGTTTTCCCAGCTGTCCAAAGTGTTTCTCAACAATTTGACGGCGAATGTTTTATCCTCGTCATCTTTAATCATTTTAATTAAAGTACGGCTTTCTTCCTCTTCTTTCAGGAAACCGATGGTTTTCTGTACCATGGAATTGGCAATATGGATATCATCATACCAGGAAAGTTCCTTGTCTCCGAGATAATCATGGAAATCTTCATTTTCAGCAATATATCTTAAAAATAATTTTCCGATAAATTTCTGGTCGTCTTCAAAAGAATAGCCGTCTTCCTTCATGAAATCCTGATAGCGTTTGCCGGCTGTAATTCTCTGGAAGGTTTTTACCAAAAGATCATCATGCAGATCCCATTTCAATTGCTTGTGCTGTCCTGTGAAAAATAATCTTTCCGGATTTTCCTCCAATTTAATTAAAACCTGATTGTTGATGAATTTTTGGTTAGGATTAATATCAGCATCGGTTTTCAGATATTTGTTTTTTCCGATTTCGATCTGATTTTCTGCCAGTTCTTTCAGGGAAACCAGGAAATTCAATTCATAAATATAGAGATGATAGATTTTCTCTATTCCGGCGAACATGTTTTTCTCTAACACATCAAACTTCACAGGATTCTGGTAATAAGAATACACGGTCTGTACTACTTTTTCACGGATTTGTCGTCTTCCTAACATTCAAAGAGCTTTTTTATGGGTGCAAAGATACAAAATTTAAAATTTATGAAATTCGAAGTCTAATACATTTTCGTAATTTTGTAAAACTTTATGAAAGCCTTAAAAACATTAAACCCATACTTCTGGAAACACAAACTGCTGTTGTTTTGGGGAGTATTATTCATCATTGCCAGCAACTTTTTCAATATTTATAAAGTTCAGTTCGTGGGTAAATCCGTTGACGAGCTTACCAAACACGGGAATCTGGGTTTCAACCGGCAGGTTTTAATCTATGTTGCCATTATTGTCGGATGCTCTTTACTCACCGGATTTTTTACCTTCATGATGCGGCAGACCATCATCGTAGCTTCAAGAAGAATCGAATATGAACTGAAAAATAAAATTTACCGGCATTACCAGGATTTATCATTAACAGACTATAAACAGACTACGATCGGGGATTTAATGAACCGCTTAAGTGAAGATGTTGTTGCGGTAAGAATGTACTTAGGTCCCGGTGTCATGTATGTGGCGAATTTGCTGGTGCTGGTCATCATAACGGCTATTTATATGCTTACAACAGACGTTTCCATGACCCTCTGGACTTTGCTGCCGCTTCCGATCCTGTCTTTTGCTATCTATAAGGTAAGTTCGATTATCAATCAAAAATCGAAGATCATGCAGAAAAGCCAGTCGGGGATTTCTACTTTCGTACAGGACAGTTTTTCAGGCATCCGCGTGGTAAAGTTTTTTGCCAAAGAAAATTATATCAAAAAGAATTACAGTGCGAAAGTAACCGACTACCAGGATAAAGCATTGGATTTAGCAAAAACCGAAGCGTATTTCTTTACCATTATTTTATTTGTAATCGGTCTGCTGAATGTAGCGATTATCTGGGTAGGCGGCCAGAAATACATTGCCGGGGAACTCAGCATTGGTAAAATTGCAGACTTTTTTATGTACATCAACACCCTGATCTTTCCTTTTTCAATGGTGGGCTGGGTAACTTCCGTAAACCAGAGAGCTGAAGCTTCAATGCAGCGGATTAATGAATTTATGGATAAAAAGTCGGAGATCGTTAATACCAATTTTGAAAAATACGGGATCAAGGGAGATATCGAGTTCAGGAATGTTTCCTACGTCTATCCGAATACCGGAATCAGGGCTCTTGATAACCTGAGCTTTACCCTGAAGGCGGGAGAATCCATGGCTATTATGGGAAAAACCGGAAGCGGAAAATCTACTATTGCCCTGCTTTTGTGCAGACTCATTGATCCTACGGAAGGTGAAATCCTGATCGACGGTAAGAATCTCAAAGAGCACAACCTGGAAAACTACCGGAATTATATCGGCTATATCCCACAGGAAAGCTATCTGTTTTCCGATTCCATTGAAAATAATATCGGCTTTGCCATTGATCATCCTTCCCATGAAAAGGTAGTGGAATATGCCAAGATCGCAGATGTGGATAAAAATATCACCGGATTTAAAGAGCAGTACAACACGATGGTCGGGGAACGGGGGGTTATGCTTTCGGGAGGACAAAAACAGAGAATATGTATCGCTAGGGCATTGATCAAAGACCCTAATATTATCATTTTTGACGATTCCCTTTCTGCGCTTGATACGGAGACGGAACAGAATATTCTTGAGAATATCGACCGTAAAATTCGTAACGCGACTTCCATAATCATCACACACAGAGAATCTAGCGCACAAAGAGCCGATAAAATTCTTAATCTTACCGAAATTAACAATTCCATAACCGCATAGCAAATTCATTCAGAAATGTTAAATAAATCATAAAAAAAATTTTGTGATTAAAAGAAAACTTTTATATTTGTTCCTAACAAGATTAAAAAATATCTAACAATGAGTGAATACAAGGAACGCCATGAAAATGAAATTTTCACCAAGGTGTTAAAAGCAGGGAGAAGAACTTATTTCTTTGATGTGCGCGAGACGAAAGCAGGAGATTACTATCTTACGATTACCGAAAGCAAAAAGAATTTCGGAGAGAATGGAGAAGCTACATTTGAGAAACACAAAATTTATCTTTACAAAGAGGATTTTAAAAGTTTTCAGGAGATGTTTAATGAATCCACAGATTTCATCATTAACGAGAAAGGCGAGGATGTAATATCGGAAAAACACGATAAAGACTTCAAAAGCAGATCATTCACGATCGATTCTGACGACGAAGTTTAAAAGAATAATTCTAAAAACACAAGCATCTGGAAAAGGATGCTTTTTTTGTGCCTGAAAAGATACTAAAAAAAGGCACAACCTAAACTGTAATGATAATCGGTTAAACAATATTAAAAATCCCTTTTAATCTGAGATAAGATGGCAGGGTCCTGGATATCGTTATCTTTGGCCAGCAGCAGAACTTTAGACAATATCTCGGCAGATTTGGGGTCGTCATCAGCAAAAGGAAGAAACAGTCTTCCCCGGTGCTGTGAATGGACGGGCAGAATTGACAAGTACCTTCCGGGAACCTGATGCACCACTGCGCTTCCCAGATGAACGCTGTATTCCGCCATCTGCCCTTTTACCAGAACATGCGAACCTTCAATCCTCATGTTATTCAGTTTGAATAAACGCGCCGTTTCTTTCATTAGGACCGCCCGCATTTCGATGGATGAATGGCTGGCTTCCGGATCTACCCCGCCTACATGAGCCACGGAAACGACCAGATCGATATCCCGCATCACTTCAGAAAATAAACGCGGGTTGATCTCTTCAAACGGGATGTTCTTATAATCTTTCAGAGAATGGAATTCTATGGTTTCAAGAATCGGGCTTTCGACATCAGCCGGCGAGAACCAGTTTGCCATCGCATAAAGCTTCACCTGGAAGCCTTCTTTATGATAAACCTTCTGCAGGCCTTCTTCGTAATCCACTTTCCAGCCTCTTGTCTTCAGCAATGCCAATGCCTGCTTCGGCTGGATCTGATGCCCGGCATAGCGGTGGGATACCGACTTTTCCTTCAACTCGTCCGGCGTCGGAACATAGAGTTCCCGGAAAATCTGCTTAAATGGCTGAACTATTTCTTCCTTAAAACAATAATGCTGGAAATCACTCCATACGGCATGCTGATGCAGATCTGTACAGTGTGCGATTCTCAGGGTACTGCTTTCGTTCAGTTCATGGATTTCACCCTGGGCATCCATCAGGCTTCCTTTATGAAAAAATCCTATTTTATAGTCGTTTGAAATAAATACCAGTTTTTCAAGATGTTTTACGATCACCGGATGTTCAAACAGGTTCCTGATTTCGGAATATAAAAATTCATCCCCGCGGATCATTGCTTCCTCCAGCCCTTTTCTGGAACGGCTCCATTGTTCGCGCATCATCTTACGGCTGCCGGCCAGTTCGGTGACTGCCTTATCCTTTTTAATTTTCGGAGGGATGCTTTTTAATTGTTTATTCTCCCTGAAAACCACCAGCTCCGCTTTCCCGTCGTCTTCGATAATCAATCCAACGGTAATACCATCGATAGTAACCTGGGTTTCTTTTGACAAGAGCTTCTGAATCTGGCGGGTTTCCATCGCCCACGTCAGGCGGATCGGATCCGGATATCCAGCGTTTCTCGCTAAATTCTCCAGAGCCACACGAATAGCCAGCGCTTCACTTGCCTGCTTCATCGAACCGAATTCCCGGCTCTCTTTTTTGAACTGCTGAATGTATTCGTACCGGTTCAGGATGTCTTTCTCAGGATTCGTCCTGCTTAAAGGGATGAGCCCGTAGACCCGCAGATAGTCCTGATCCCGTTTATCCTTTATTTTCGCGATTACTTCTTTTATCTTTAAATTCCCTGTCAGCGTATCGGAATACAGCCTTGCCCTGCGGTGGCCGTTTCCGTCGGAAATATATTTCGCAGAATCGTACAGCATTTCCCAGCGTGCTTTTCCCAGTTCTTTATAGGCTTTTGTAAACCAGTCTTTATCCACGGCACCGTCTTTAAACTCCTGGATGTCTACGGAAGAATACTTGGCCACCTCGCTTTCAAGCCCCGAATTCTGTGCGGAGTACGCGCCTGTTTTGGTATGGGCATGCATCCACCAGATAGCAGAATCCAGACCCTTCCAGCCTAAATAGCTACTGATCAGCTTTTGCCACTGCGGTGCATACACGGCGGCCTGAATCAAACGGAGTTCCGAAATTTTTTCATTTTTTACCATTTCATTGAATGATTCCTGGGTATCGGTTTCAAGCGGATAGCATTTAGACAGCAAGTAAGAAAACAGCTTTTGCTTGGTCATGCTTTCGTTTCCATAGCTGTAGATGTAGTTGGCATACAGGCTGGTTTTACCTAAACCTTTCAGGATCTGCACAAAACGTTTTGCCCCGTAAACAGATTGGAATTTCTCAACAAAATGAGAGACCGGCGTACCGGCATCACCACGGACCAGTTCGATATCCAGGAACTTATCCTGTATTTCTTCGATAACGGGCTTCAGAAACGGGAATTTTTCATCGTACTTTTTGCTGTGATGGTAAGACGGCAGCAACGTAAGGTCTTTTATTGCACCATCTGCGGTTAAAACGCCTTCGTACAGCTCATTTCCGGTAATCAGGCCCAGTTCGTAAGCCTTTGCGAAAAGAGAAAGATCCGGAACAGCATGCGGAATGTTTTCTTTGAGACCATTAAACTGCATCCACCGATGGAGATTCCACACTTTCATAAATTGTTCGTCAGTCAGCTGCTGAGAAGGCATGGCCTGCAAAAATACCGTAAAGAAAGGCTGCTGCTGCCATCCGTTGCCGCTGCGACCGTAATAATATTCGTCCGGTTTTGATTTATAGCTGAGGATTTCTTTGGGAAGACTGCCAAACAGGGTACTGCAGGCATCAATCAGAAAGTTGGCTTTTTCTTCAAAAACGAACTTTTGCTGTAAAGAATACAGTATGGTAACCAGCGGATTGTTCCAGGAATAAATATGCTTTGTTGGATTAGGTATGATCTCCTTATAGTAGAAAACATACTTTTCTAAAAAATCTCTGAACCTTTTCCGGTCGCAGCTTTCGGCAAGGGTTAACAAAAACAAATCCTGCGGCTGTAAGCCTGAAGCCTTATACCACTGTTCCCATACCTCATGCAAAGGATAATTCTCTGCCAGCTGGAGACCCGTAAAACCTTCCGTATTCCTTTTGATCTGGCGGAAATTATTGCCGATCAGTTCTCTGACCATTGCTCCTTCCCAGCTTTCCGTCTCATATTCATATTCTTTGTGGCTGAGGAAGAGACCGTTTAATTTAATCAGTTCTTTTTTAATGTGATCAAATGGCTGGGTAAATCCGTACGGATTCTTCTCCGTAGCCTTCATATAGACGGAACCGACTTCCACTTCCGGTAACTTATAATCCGATACTTCAGCAGGATTATAAAAACCGTACCCGTTTTCTGCCGAAAGAATTTTCCTTTCTGCGGACGGACTGAGCTGATCCAGCAGCCCCTGCTCCCGTTCTGAAATTTTTGCTTTTTCCGAATAATGCTGAAGCCACCGGTTGATCTGTTCCGGCATCCGGTTCTTTTTCCGAAGTTGAAGCATTATATCCAATGCGGCTGTTCGTTGTTCAATATCTCCTTTGGTGATCATTTCATTGATCAAAGGAGTAAGTACAGGATCCTCCTGTTTGATCATCAGCTCGATCAGCTTCTGGCGAAGGGTTCCGCCTTTCCTTTTAAAAAGATCGTAGAAAATCATCACCTCATCTTTATCCAAGGGATTCTGCTGCAAAACATTGATCCCTGAAGCCACTAAAGATTCTCCACGGTCCTTAATGATTTTAAAGGCAAATTCTTTCTGAAAAGGCGTAGCCTGCTTATCCTTTTGTTCAAAATTATACGAATACGAGTAGCAGTAGAAGTCATTCAGAATATTTCTGGTCAGCTGTTCCCGTAATGTCAGATCAAACTGATCGAAATAAGACAGTACCAGATCAAGCTTTTTATGGTCTTCCCCTACGAGATAAAACATAGAAGCATACAGATCACTTTTCCTAAAGGTTGCATTCTGCCATGAGAAAACCTTTCCCTCAAATTTCGTTTCTTTGGCTGCTATTTTTTGGGTCAGCTCATGAAGCTTTTCAAAAAAGCCTGGATAATCCGGGTTATTGATGTAGAACCTTGATTTTGCGTTTACTGCCAGCAAATCGCTCATGGCTCTTCCTGCAAAGGCCAGAACCTGCGGATCTTCTTGCTGTACCGCTTTATAAAAAACCGGCATCTGGATGTAAGGGTCTCCGGTTTCTATGGCAAATTTAACGGCCAGGCATTTTTTCTCCACATTTCCTTTCTCAAGCAGGTCATGTAAATAAGGAACTGTCTGCTCCACATCCCAGACGCCCTGTACCCAAAGTGCCATATACACTTCATTGTTGTTTTTGCTGAGTACTGCTCCGGGAATCTCATCCGGGTTTCTGAAATACCGGTTGGCCAGTGAAACCATATTTTTTACCACGGCTTCTTTTTCAGACTCCCAGCCTAAGCCCGTCCAGGTTCCGATCGCCCGGACAACCGATGAAAACCGTGTCAGTTTATTTTCCTCGATTACCTGCATCATGTACTGTAAAGCCTGTGTACTGGTTTCATCCAAAGATTCCAGAATGGTCTGCCGCAGCCCTTCCTGCCGTTGTGCAGCCAGCAGAAGTTTTTCCACAAGCTCCCAGCACCTTTGCTGCTCACTGTTCAGCAGCGCGCGGATGATGCCTGAGGACACTTTGCCTTCCGGATGTTTGTTGAAAATGATCTCTTCCATCAGCTGATAGATTTGCTCATTCCCCGTATCAATGGCTGCCGACCAGAGGTAAAACCGGCTCCCGTTACCGGACAGCTGGCTATCGTAAATAATCTGCTCTTCTAAAGACAAATTATAATACTGGGTACCGGAATCATAGCTATACAAACTGGGCGGCTCCAATAAATTTCTTATTAAATTGATCTGATTGAGCAGTGTAAACCGCTCATTATCGGGAGCACGGAAAGAGCGGCGTTCATATCCCGTCTGATACATTTTATGAGGCATTTTGTTCCAGGCATATTTCGCCAGTTCTGCATGGTCGCCGAAGAAGTATACCAATAAGTCGAAATAATCTTTGTCTTCCCAGAGATTGCGCGTAATGTATTTTTTTAATTCTTCAGCTTCAGGAGACCCCAACATGATTTCTCCGTAACTGTCCTTTTTTCTGAGCAGCAGCAATCCGAATTCCGCGATCTCTTTTTTTAATTTAGGCCTTGAAAAGAGTTTGGAAAATATTCCTTTTTCAGCCTGATTTTTCAGTCCGTTTTTTAAATTCTTGTGATAATCGACGATGTTCTTCGATTTCAGTTTTTCGCTGATTTCCATAGTTTCTGTGATTTAGTGTGTGATGAATTACCAATAGCCGCCTGCCAGAAATGTGAGTCTGATAAATGTGAAAACAGGTTTGTTACTTAGATCAATCACCTGGGTAAGATTTTCAATTTGGGTTTCGCCGTAGAAAACAGCAAACATGCCGTCTTCAAAAGCCTGGATTGCATTTCCCTGTGCTTTTTGAAGATCAGCTCTTTTTTCATTGTAGATGCTGCCGAATCCCACCTTTCCGATATCAGTTAAAATATTCAGGTAATTTTCAAGCGGCGTCTGAGTATAGTCCCGATCCTCCGTTTCAAAAGATTTTGCATTAAAGGCTTCGACCTGCTGCTGAACGATCAGCCTTAAAAGCTGTTCCACGGAAATTGAATTTTCGTGATGATCAATTTCGAGATGCTGTTCCGAAAGCACGGGATGCTTTCTGCCCAACTGTTTTACCGTAACCTTTATTTCCATATATTCTGAGATTGCGATCTTAAAAATAGGGAAATATTTTTTGCCATGAGTCCTTCTTTCTTCAAAGGTTTCTAAGCATAAACGGAATTCGTAGCCCCGATTGCAGTGAAAATCCTTTTTTGAAAAAAAAGATTGCAACGGAAAGCGGGAAAAAGCGGATCATGCACAAAAGTTGGGGAGAAAAACTATAAAGTGTTATTTTTGTTGAATGTCTGGTGAGAACGAACTTTTAAAATTACTGCTTCCCGAATATTTAATTTCTTATTTCGAGATTGTCCGCTTTGAAGAGAAAGACAAACTGCTGCATATTTACTTTGAAGAAAAAAGTACGGTGCCCAAAGAATTCTCATCTCTGCATTTACAGTCCAAAGGCTTCCATGATGAAATCACGGTGGACGATTTTCCTTTGCGCGGTAAATCCGTAAAGCTCCATATTAAACGCCGCCGGTGGACCGATGTGAAATCCGGTAAAATTCTTCAGCGTGACTGGAAACTTATTGCCAAAGGAACCCGCATGACTCAGGATTTTGCTGAGTTCTTAAAAAAAATCTGCCGATACTAACGCCCTTTCCTGCAAAACCATTGGTGATCTGTATGGCCTTGACGGAAGGAAATTCCAGCGGCAGTACAAAAAGAAACTCAGCGATTTTAAGGACTGGGA
>CAJYXJ010000042.1 GCA_913778085.1 uncultured Chryseobacterium sp. | reverse complement strand
TGGCTGGACAGTTTCAGATCACTGCTGAACAGATATGATACAACTGTAATCAGTTGGAAAGCTTTAAATTACATCGCCTTTATTGTGATTGGACTCAAGAAAAGTAAAAAGTTTAAATGAGTTCAATTACAGTAGTCTTATCGCAATTCTGTTTGTCACAAGAATATCCTTTAGATTATAAAGAGGATGTACCTAACGGTGCTTACTACAAAGACCTCAATAATGAACTAAATAAATATGTTGGAGTATGGAACACAATTTTCCTAAATTAGCCCTACACAAAAAAACACACCTATGACGGAAAAATTACTCCAATACCTTTGGAACTACAAAATTTTCAGCCGTTTCGATTTTAAAAATACGGCGGGCGATCCGGTGGAAATCCTGGACTTCGGCAAATGGAATACCGATTCCGGACCGGACTTTTTAGCTGGGAAAATTAAAATAAAAGGGGTGGTTTTCGCAGGAAATATCGAATTGCACATTAAATCCTCCGACTGGATTTTCCATAACCACTCCATCGATCCGAATTACCGGAATATCATCCTCCATGTCGTTTTTCAGCACGATGTAGACATTACAGAGCTGAATGAGCTAAACATCACTACGCTGGAGCTGAAGGATTATATTGACCAGGATGTTTTCAGGAAATATGAAAAGCTGATCAGCGGAACACATTTTATCCCATGCGAACCTATTTTTGATCCGGCAAAAATCCCAGTTCATTTTCATGAGCAAAATGTTCTGAAAAAGCTTGAAGAAAAGTCTCTGGAACTGGAACAGGACTTAACGCAGTTCAAAAATAATTTTGAAGCGGTACTGTTCCACAGCCTGGCCTACTCTTTCGGATTAAAAGTAAATGCCTTTATCTTCAGGCATATGGCCAAAAGCATCGATTTCAGCATCATTAACAAGATCCGTCAGAACAGGACCCAGCTTGAAGCCCTGTTTTTCGGCATGGCTGGATGGCTGGAGCAGCCTGAAGATGAACAGATGAAAATCTGGAAACGTGAATTTGACTTTATCCGGGCCAAATTCGGTATTTCCACCTTACCATTCCATCCGAAATTTTTAAGGCTCCGCCCGCCTAATTTCCCGACCATCCGCCTTTCGCAGCTTGCGGGATTGTACCATGAGCATCAGAACCTTTTTTCAAAAATCATCCGCATTAATAAGACAGAAGAGCTGTTCCATCTATTGCAGGATGTACAAGCTTCAGCGTATTGGGACGATCACTTCAACTTCGGAAAAATATCACCTGTCCATCAGCCCAAAGTTCTTTCCAAAGATTTTATGGAACTGATCATCCTCAACACCATACTTCCACTGAAATATACCTATAACAAATACCACCGTGAAAATATCGCGGATGAGATTATCGGTTTCTACAGCAATATTCCGGCAGAGAAAAACTCAGTAACGGACGGCTGGAAGACACTGGGCCTGAAATGCAGTACCGCTCTGGAAAGCCAGAGCCTGATTTATCATTTTAAACATTCGTGTGAAGAAAAAAATTGCTTAAATTGCAGTATTGGATTTAAACTTTTAAAAGAACCTTCACATGCTAGATAATATCCGCCACAAGATGGAAAGAGAATGGTTTGGAGCCCTTACCAGAACAGGTACAAAATTGGGCATTCCGGTTTCCAAGCTGCGTGTATTTTTTATCTATTCCACGTTTGCAACGGCAGGTTTCTTCTTTTTAATCTATTTGGGGCTGGCCTTCACACTATGGGTAAAAGATATTTTCATCACCAGAAGGCCTAATGTTTTTGATTTATAATTATGGAATTTTTACAGATTACTTCCGCTGAAGACTACAGGGTTCAGGAGATTTTTGATGCTTACTGCAAAACCTTTCCTGAAAATGAAAGACGGGACTGGAACAAGTTGTGCCCGCTTTTTTCACATCCTAAAGTGAAAATCGTCTCGGTACTGCATGATGCAAAGAATATCGGCTATCTGATCGTCTGGGAGCTGAGCAGCTTTGCCTTCGTCGAGCATTTTGAAGTTTTTGAAACCTTCAGAAATCAAAAACTGGGATCCGCCATTACCGAATATCTTTTTGAAAATTATCCGCGAATCATTTTGGAAATTGAGCATGGCCACCTGAACGAAGAAACCCAAAGACGCTATTCTTTTTACCGTAAAAACGGATTTATGCTGATCGATGAAATGTATGTACAACCTAGCTACGGACAGGGAAAAGACCCGATGGAATTGTGGCTGCTTGCCAATTATATCCCGGAAAACCTGAAGGAAATAAAAGATGAAATATATGACATCGTGTATCACTAATACAAAACCGGAGCAATAGGCTCCGGTTTTATTTTTCTGTTTTGGATTCTTTCAGCCTTTTCAGGAAAACAGGAAAAGCATCTTCCATTCTTGAAAGAGCACCGGTTAAATTTTTAGCTCTTACGAAAGTTCTGGACTGAGGCTTACTGATAAATGCAAATTCGATAAATTCGGAGATACGTTCAGCCGGAATTCCTTCCTTAATAAAATATTCATCTTCTACGCGGTCCCTGATCCATGCAATATCTTCCTGGAGATCGTCGTAGCGGTACTGCCGCTTCATTCTCCGCGCATCGCCGCTGACAAGGTCATACAGCCCCTGCACATTCAGGTTCCCCAAAAGTATCGGAATCAGCACCTGCTTTACATCTGCCGGTGCTTCCCGCATTTTGCCCACCGGCTGTGGAAGCCCTACCGCATCTTCTACGATCTGCGACTGATCCGTTTTGGCAACCGCTCTCGAATCTTTAGCAATATCCCCGGTAATTTTAGCGACTTTCACTTCTTCAATTTCCTGCGCAACTCTGGTAAGCCTGATGTTCAATTCTTTGTTGATGCCGTACAATGCCTTTATAGAGGCTCTTTCAAAACCATTTCGTACAAACCGTATCTCATCGTCCGGCGAAGCGATTTCAATAGCAAAAGAGCCGTCGTCGGCAGTATAGGCTTTCCGGTCTGAAGCCATATTCATGACCGTTACTGCCGGTAAGGCAACCCCATCCTCATCGGTGATTTTTCCCGAAATTTTCTGCTGTGAGATTAGATGCACAAATATAAAAAGCAGTATAATGGATAATCCGGATTTCATCAAAACTTATTTTTGAGTTTGCGGTGCCCTGTATGATGAAATTCTAACCAATACCGCCCGCTGAAACCTCATCAGGTCGGCATCGCTGCAGAAACCGTATTTCAGGATATTCTTACGTTCGAAGCCTCCGGCGAAAACGTAATAAATGAAATGCTGGATAAACGTTTTATCGATTTTCAGGTCCGTAAAATATTTTTCCCCTAAGGCATAGATAAGGTAATTCGCAAAATCCAGATCGTCCCATTTATCTTTTACTTTACCGACAGAAAAACCCTGGCCTTTCGGCTGTACAAATTCTCCCGGCTTTGCCGCCATGATCCGCGGATCGGATTTCTGGGACATATAGACTGCCAAATCGCTTTTCAGCTTTTCAACCTTTCTGGGAGCATTCAGGTTTTTGGAATCCGTTTTCAGATCTCCTGTAAGATTTTTTTTGATTTCCACTTCTGCGATAAGCTCGGCAGCCCTTACTAAAGTCACATTAAGAGAAGATGTTATATTTTCCCGGGTTACTTTCTTGTTGGTCCTTTCATAGCCGGTCCTTATAAAACGGAGCTCATCCCCGGCCCGTCCTGAAATCATAAAATGCCCGTCGCGGTTGCTTAGTACTCTTTCGTCCGTTCGGATATTGATGACGGTAACATCCGGCATTTCATTGTTGTCTTCAGAAGTAATTTTCCCGAAGAGGTAATCCTGGGCACTGATGTTGATAAAAAAAACGGTAAATAAAATAAAGAATAGTTTAATTTTCACGGACAGTTTTTTATTAGACAAAACTAAAGCTATTTTTATACTAAACCATAAGTTTAACCACAGTTAACGCGTTTTAGGATTTCTTTTGGAATTTTATTTTTAAAACTGTTAAATACAGATGCGAAATTGTTAAAATTTGATCTAAAAATTAGCTAACTTGCAGTTTAAATTCCACTTTATTTATGCAAAATTCTTATACGGTAATCAATGCTTCGGCAGGTTCGGGGAAAACATATGCCCTTGTACAGAGGCTCCTGATGATCTGCCTACGGTATCCTAATCAGCAGCAGTCGATCAGGAATATCCTTGCACTGACCTTCACCAATAAGGCAGCTAATGAGATGAAGGAAAGGATCCTCACCTGGCTCGGCAATTTCTCTGCCGATCATTTTGCGGAAAACGGGGATTTAAAAAATATTCAGAAAGCATTTGAAGAGGAAGGCCTGAAAATAACCATCGATGAACTTCATCATCGGGCTAAGAAAATGCTGGATTACGTACTCCACAATTATTCCACCTTAAACATCGGGACGATCGACCGTTTTAATTCGCGCTTGGTAAGAAGTTTCTCTTACGAACTGGGCCTCGCTAAAAATTTCAACCTGGAAATTGAAGCGGAGCCTTTCCTGATCGAAGCTGTGGATAAAATGCTCGACCAGATCGGGGAAAACGAAGTGATTTCCAATTCATTTATGGATTATGTGGATTACAGCCTGGAAAACAATGAGCGGATCAATTTGAACAAAAGTCTCTACGGATCGGCCAAAGAATTCGTAAAAGATATTCATTACGAGCATCTTAAAAATAACAAAGATTTCGATAATTCAAATTACGAAAATATAAAGAATACGCTCAGAAAGGAAATTTCTCTTAATAAAAAACAGGCGATCGAACTGGCCACAAAATCTATAGAACTGTTCAGATCGAGAAATATCGAGATTGAAGATTTTGCCCAGGGCAAAAACGGGATCGGCGGATTTTTCACTAAAGTATTGGATTTTTATCATCAGAAAAGACCGGGATTCCCTTTTCCGACGACTGCAGAAGAATCTGTGGTAAACAATTACCGGAAAGGTGCTTCGGCAAAATCGAAAAGCAAGGAACCTGAAATTTTAGAAGTACTGGACGGGTTGCTGGAAAACCGGATGCAGCTGATTCTCCTGTACATCGAAACCCAGAAAAAGGAGAAAATCCTGTCGGCCCTGCTCCCATTGAAAGTGAATAAGGATATCCAGGACGAATTGAAAAAGATTGAGGAAGAGAATGACCTCGTGTTACTATCAAAATTCAACATTCTAATCAATGAAAATCTTAAAAACGAGCCTTCCGCTTTTATTTATGAAAAAGTTGGCTCTCAGTTTCAGCATTATTTCTTTGACGAATTTCAGGATACTTCGGAGCTGCAGTGGCAGAATTTCCTTCCATTGAGAGACCATTCTATTTCTACGGAGAATACTTCTTTTACGCTGGTAGGCGATCCTAAACAGAGTATTTACCGCTTCCGGGGCGGGGAAAGCAAACTGATGCTGGACATTATCAACAAAAAGGAAAGAACGCCTAAACAGGCGGATCTGCTGGTCCTGAAGGACAACTGGCGGAGTGCCAAGAATATTGTCCGGTTTAATAACGAACTTTATAAATACCATTCGGAATATCTTACTGAAGAACACAAAAATATTTTCGGGACCGACGGTATACAGAATCCGAAATCCTCGATTGATGGCCGCGTAAAAGTAAACCTTATCGAAAATCTTACCAATGAAGATTTCTACAACGATACTTCCGAAAGGATGCGGAAAGATATTCAGGAGATCCTGGATAACGGCTTCCGGTTTTCCGATATTACGATTCTCTGCCGCGGTAATTTTGATATTTTCAGCTATTCGCAGAAGCTGGGAAGCCTTAAGGTAAAATACAAAGGAGAAGAAACCAATATCAAAACGATTTCCGACAAAGGGCTTACCCTGGAGCTTTCCAATACGCTGAAAGCGGTGGTTGAATTCCTGCGGTGGGAAACCAATCCCAAAAACAAACCGAATCTGATCATGATGATGTATTACCTGAACAAACTGGGAAGAATCCATATGGCAGATTTCACATGGGAGATGAAAGCAGTCCTGGATATCGAAGGCCATGAGGAAGTGCTGCAGTTTATTCAGAATAAATATGCTTTACAGCTGAGGCAGGATAATTTCCCAAGATTTAATTTATATAATTTTATCGAATATTATATCAACGAATTTTCTGCGGAAAATAAAGAAACCGATTTCCTGCTGAACTTCCTGGAAATGCTTTTCAACTTTACCCAAAATGCCGGGGCAAGTATCAAAGAATTTCTCAAATACTGGGATGAGGAGGCGTCGTCCTATACGATCCAGGCTTCTGAGAATATTGATGCGATCCAGATTATGACGATCCACAAAGCGAAAGGGCTGGAGTTTCCTGTCGTTTTTATCCCGATGATGAACAAGAATCGTGATGCCGAATTTACCAATTGGTTCGAAACCAAAACCGATAGCGCATTGAGATCCGTGAATATCAACCAGTTCAGTAAAAATCTTGAGGTGTATGATGAGGAAATTGAGATTTTCAACAAACAGAATGCCTATAAAAATATGGTGGACAGGCTGTGCCTGCAATATGTAGCCACTACGCGCCCTGTGGAACAGCTGTTTTTTTATATCCAGAAAGCCAATAAAACATCAAACAATCTTGAGCTCCTGGATTTTCTTCAATCTAAAAATCCTGAAGGCCTGGATGAATTCGACATTTATGAAACGTATTCTGAAATGCTGAAAAAGCATTCGAAAGATAAAACTTCCCATTTTGAAACCAAGGATATTCCGGCTTTAAAAAATATTAACGAAAAAAATACTTCCATTAAGATCGCCACACCCTCAAAAAATTACCAGGTGCGGGTGGAAAAAGTAAGGATCGGGCTTTTTGTTCATGAGCTTCTGTCGCAGATCAATACCGCAAAAGACATCCGGAAGGTCCTGGAATGTTATGTTCTGGAAGGCCATATCACAATTGAAGAAAGCGAAGAAATTCACAGGAATCTGGAACAGATCGTTGCAGAAAATGCTGAATTCTTTGATGAGAAATGGGAGGTTATCAACGAAAAAGACATTATGATTACGGAAAACGGACAAAGCAGCGTGTACCGCCCCGACCGTATCCTAAGAAATCAGGAAGGCTATATTGTTGTTGATTTCAAAACAGGTGACCCATCGGCAAAAGATGAAAGACAGATCGGAAATTATAAAAATATCCTGGAAAAACTGGGAAGGAAAGTTCTGAAAACGCAGTTAATATACCTGTGACCATGATGGCTTTTTTAAATAGTATACCGCTTATTTATCGGCCGTTCTAATTACAGGACTTTTGATTTATGATGATCAGTTCACAAATAAATACGAAACCTTTTATAAAGCGGAAGGACTTTATACGGCAGGCAGCATTCAGGAAATAAAACCTTACGGAAGAGGAAAAGGCTGCGATTTTGTTTATACTTTTCAGACCGGAGGGACAATCTATCCATCTTAGACGGATATTAATCCGCTAGATTTTTATGAAGCAAAGACTTTTATCGGGAAAAACTTTCTGGTGGTCTGTTTAAGAAGCAATCTGCATATTAACCGGCTTTATCTTTCTGTTCCTGTCATGGAAAATGTAACTCCGGAAGAACTGAAAAACCGGATAAATACGGATCTGTCGGTCAGAGAAAAGCTAAAAAATATTCCTTCTTCAGGCTGGTTCTGGAATAATTATTTTTAAAGGCATAAGCATAAAGTTCCGGCGGCACCTTTGGTGCCGCCGGAACTTTATATTATAAATGAATTTACACTAAGCTGTTGCATCCGGAGTGAAAACTCTCTGGGCCAGTTCCTGATCGAAAAGATACAGTGCGGAAGGGTTATCGCTTACCATTTTTATTTTGGTCACCAGCTGTGAAGCACTTGCTTCCTCTTCTACCTGCTCATTGATGAACCATTGTAAAAAAGAGGTAGTGGCGAAATCACCTTCATCATTGGCATTCTTAACGATGTTAAAAATACTTCTGGTAACTACTTTTTCATGGGCTAACGCTTTCTCAAAAATGTCGGTGGCGTTTGCGAATTCATGCGGTGGCTTAGGAATTTCTCCAATGATGATTTCTCCGCCTACGTCATTTAAATAATCGAACATTTTATCGGCATGCATCAGTTCCTCTTTGCTCTGCACTCTGAAATAATTGGCAATTCCGTCAAGATCTTTTGCGGAGAACCATGCTGACATTGAAAGATAATACTGTGCTGCATACTGTTCATGCGCGATCTGTTCGTTAATTAATGCTGCAATTTTTTCACTTACCATAAGTCATAATTTTACCGTCAAAATTAGGAATAAAAGCCAGAAATCAAAAGTTTTGCCTAAAATTAATAAAAAAGAGCGGAATACCTTCCGCTCTCACACACATTAAAAAAAACACAAATTATAAACTACTTAGTTCGCTTCCGGAGCCGTATTCATTGGCTTATGCATTCTCGGTCCTTTTATTCCCTTCTCTTTCATCGCCATTTTTCTCTGCTCCATTTTTGCTTTTCGGTCGGCCTGCCATTTATCGTACTGCTGCGGGGTAAGAATCTGCTTCATTTCTGCATCCATCTGCGCTCTTTTAGCTTTCATCTGCTCCATTCTCGCCTGTCTTTCGCCTTTGTTTTTTTCAAACTCGGCTTTCATTTCCGCTTTCTTCCGATCCTGAAGCGCCTTGATCTTATTTACCTGGCCCTGGTTCAGATTTAAATCCTTCTGCATCTGAGCCAGATGTTCCTGTTCTCTCTGCTGGAATTTTTCTTTCATCTCTGCTCTTTTGGCCTGTCTTTCCTGAGGAGTCGGAGCTGTTTGCTGAGCCATTGCCAAACTTCCCATTCCGATAAACGCTATTGCTAAAACTAATTTTTTCATATTTTTAAATCTTTAATTATTTCTTTTATATCTTTTTGATTATCTGTTAAATCAAAAGTTAAAACAAAAATTTCACAATTAATGTTAAATTTAAATATTAATTATCTAACATTAAAAACAAAAAAAAAGAGCAGACCCTAAGATCTGCCCTCACACCACTTAAATATAATATATGAAAATTAATTTTTCGCAAATCCGGTACGGAATCCGCCGTTTCCTCTGCTTTCTCCACCTCCCCTGTTCTGTTCTCTGGGAGCCTGGCTTTCATTTCTTCGTACACCACTGTCATTCCTGAAACCGCCACCGTTATTCTCACGTCTCGGTGCTTCTTCTCTTCTCATTTCACCTCCTCTGAAGCCACCTCCACGGTTCCCATTACTTTCCGTTCTTTCGGCACGTTCGGTTCTGAATCCTCCATTTCCCCGCATTCCTCCTTCTGGTCTTACTCCTCCACTATCGTTGTTTCCTCTGAAACCGCCGCTGTTATTTCTCATTCCCGGATTCTCATTTCTGAAAACCGGATTTCCGTTCCTATTTCCGGACTGATCACGGAATCCGCCATTACCGTCTCTTACCGATCCTCTGAAACCGTTATTCGGTCTGTCGCTTCCTCTTACAATATTGAACGTCGGGTTATCCATTCTGCGGAATCTTGCACGATCTACCCTGTAAATATTAATGTTTACATTTCTGTAACGCGGCATCGGCCTGCAGATCGCTCCATAATGGGTCCTTCTGTAATTCTGGAAGTACACCACCGGGCTGTATCCTCTGTAATAATTATTCTGGAATACAACGAAAACCCTAGGACCCATGATTCTCTGCAATGCGTAGAATCGGTCGTAATACCAGCGGTCCGGATTATAACGGTAGAAATTATTCCATGTACTGAAATTGACGTATAGGTTATTCAATCTCATAATCTGGTCTACCTGCCAGCGGTTGAGCCTGTTCTGTGCAAAGAAGATGTTCCAGTCGATATTAATAATGCTGTTCCTGTAATCATTATAATTGGTCATGTAGTAATCCTGTGGATAATAATCCTGCGGATAATCGTAATAGTAATCATCAGGGAAGTAGTTCTGATCATCCTGATCACTGTAATATCCTCCGTCATTGTCGTAATAGCCGTCATCGTTCCAGCCATTGTTGGGATACTGTTGGGCAAACGACAAAGTCGCAATACCCAAAGCAAAACCGATCAATATTTTTTTCATTTCTAAAGTCGTTAATTGGTTAATATAGCAGAATTCTCAATTCTATCTTTTTGATATAAATAAAAAAAAGAAGTTAAATCTTATGATAAAACTTCTTTTAATTTATTATTAACTAATTGATAATCAAATATTAAATTTACATTCTTCCGCTATCTTTCACCCAATAGGCAATTTTATTATTGAAGTCGGACTCCTCTTTCAGATCTTCAAGATTAAGGTGCATCCTGTACCTCCAATAATGCGGAAATACCGCAGGATTATTGATCCGTTCGTTATCCATTTTCGGATTCACCAGCTTCTGATCGGTTGTCAGAAATTCCTGGATCGGGAAAATGGCCAGCATGGCATTATTGTAAAGATGCTGTTTCATGATCATTTCCGCCAGATAAGAATCGAGTTCTTCCGGAGCTTTTCCATACTGTCCCAGCTGCTGGTTGAAATACTGCTGTGTTAAATCCGGGTTTTCTTTCCACCACTGTCTCAGGGTAGAACTGTCATGGGAAGAAGCCGTGACCACATTCAGGTATCCTGCATTTTTCGGATTATAGAAAGGGATATTATCGGAAGGCATCCGCTGAACTTTCAAAGCTACAATGGCCAGTTCATCCATCACATCCGGAACACAATCCGGAACAAGCCCCAAATCTTCTCCGCAGATCAGCATTTTTGTAGCATTCAGGATCACCGGCAGTTTTTCCATCGCTTTTTCCTTCCACAGATGATCCTGCCTTTTAAAGAAATAATCATTGTACAGATCATAAATGGCTTTCTTTTCCCAGTCCGACAGATGATGATAGGAATCGGTATGGAATACGTTAAATCTAGGATGGTACACGACCTGACCATTTCGTTCTTCCACTAAAAACAAAACATTTGCACAAAGTGAAATCAGCGGCTCTTTAATTGGGTTATCTTTATCTTTTTTAAAGAAATCCGAAATTTTTCGCTGGGTATCAAATTCTTGCTTAAAGGCATACGTTCCGTCATGATTGCTGGTGATAAATTCCAGAGCCTTTTCAGCATTCTCTCCGAAATAATTCCGTAGAATCTGATCGTTGATAAACGGTTTACAGTATCTGTCGAAATTAAATGGAATATGACGTGCATTAAATTCGTCCAGCGTAACGGGAACCGCAGGATAAAAATAACCAAGGATTCCCTGGGTAGCAGAAACCGGCATCCTCCAGATCCTGAAGAAGCCTAAGATATGATCGATCCTCATGGCATCGAAATACTGCTCTAGGGCTTTAAATCTGTTTTTCCACCATGTATAATTATCCGCCTTCATCGCTTCCCAGTTGTACGTAGGAAATTCCCAGTTCTGGCCTAATTCGGTAAACTGATCCGGCGGTGCCCCGGCCTGGAAATCCATCCCGAAGAGTTCAGGTTCCGTCCAGGCTTCCACGGAATGCCTGTAGATGCCGATCGGCAGGTCTCCTTTTACGGAAATCCCCAAACCATGAGTGTAGTCAATAGCCTCTTTCAATTGCTTATGAAGCTGGTACTGCACCCAGGCATGCAGCATGGAGGCATCATAATCTTTGCTTTTCGCAGTAAAGAATGCCGATACTTTTCCAGCAATATATTTTTTGTGCGTTTTCCATTCGTTGAAATTCGGTGTTCTGTATTTATCTCTCAGTACACAGAAGGCTGCATAAGGAATCAGCCAGCTTTCATTATCTTTAATGAACTTCTTAAAGTTACGGTCTTTATAAATCTTTTCTTTATCCTTATGAAAAACAGCTTTCAGGTATTTCCATTTTCCGGAAATCATTTTTTCGTAATCGATAAGTTCCAACGCATTCAGTTTAGCCTTTTCATCCTGATATTCTTCATTTAAATCTTCAGGAAGGTTAAAATCAAGGTTTTCCAGGGAAATGTACTGCGGATGCAGTGCATATACCGAAACGGCGGCATAAGGATAAGAATCTGTCCACGAATAATTAGCGGTCGTGTCATTGATCGGCAGGATCTGGATTATGCCAAGACCGGTTTCATCTGACCAATCCGCCAGTTTTTTCAGATCAGAAAATTCACCGACCCCGAATCCGTCTTCCGTTCTCAGCGAGAAGATCGGGACCGCTACTCCCGCATCGTGGTACATCTGGTACAGCTTGAATTTAAAATAGTGATCGGAGACGATCTGCAGAACATCTTTCTGCTGATTCGGTACGGCAAAACGGTTTTCGCCACTCTCCACATCTATTACTTTTCCTTCCTTGCTGTTGTAAAGGCAATATTTATATTGAATGAATTCATTCTCCGGAATCTCAAGCGAAGTTTCCCACACACCAAAATCCGTCTGTGCAAGATGAATAACTCTCTCGTAATCCCAATTCCCTAGTGACGCCGTACTTCCGAACAGAACGATCTTCCATTCCGGATGGTATAACGGAGCTTCTATTCTGAACAAATGGGTGTGTTTTTTCAAAACCGAAATTTTTTCGGGCTTAAATGTATTCAGCTTGTTGTGAAGAATTTTATTGTTTAAATAATTTTCCGGAAAGTTTTTGTTGTTCCATTCGTCGAAAATGACGAATTCTTTATAATTGTGCGGAAAGTTGAGATGATGCGGAACAAACTCCTCACGAAGAAGCTTTCCCCGGTCATCCACCAGTCTGTAGCGGTAAGAAACCGATCTGGAAAAATAATCCACTTCGCATTTCCACAATCCATTTTCCCCGTAAAACATAGCATGGACCTGCTGTACAGCACTTTCATCATTGATCACCAACTGCAGCTGCTCGCCGACTTTTGTACCGTAACCTACATTAAAGTATAGCTTCATTTATATTTTTTTTATAAAAATACGTTATAAAACTGAAAAAGAAAACTTATTGAATATCAAATATTCATTAAAAAAACCTTTCCAAAGTGTCTGAAAAGGTTTTTTGTTATTATTTAAGAATCGTATTATTCTGCAACCAGAATTTTCTTATTCAACAAGATCCTGCCGGATTCGTCGGTGATACTTACAAGGTAAGCACCGCCCACCAGATTTTTGAGCTGCATCTGCTGATTCAGAGATCCGTCTTTTACTGATAAATTCTGTTTCATTACATTTTTACCGGACATATCGAAAACATCCAGCCTGATATTTCCTTTTACCGCCTTATCGTGTACGTTTACATTGATCTGCTGATCGGTAATTCTAGTAGGATAAATATTGAGACCTGCAAAGACCGTATTTGAGACCGCCCTGTCATTCGCGAAATATTTACTAGCAAGATCGTAGATGTGCAGATTCTGTTCGCCTCCGAGCGGTTTTGCCTGTAAAGTATTAATGTCCACTTCATATAAAGGAGCCCCTTTGGCACTGGCAATTACGATTTTCCCTTTGGCATTTACGGCAGAACCGTTTACGGAATAATTATCCGGAATTCCGGAGATTTTTCCTATAAATTTCGCCTTCAGTTCTTTTATTGAAACTTTAAATACATTTCCGGAGGCTGAAAAAATATAGAAATTATTATCCGCATCGGCAATCATGTCTCCTCCGAATCCGGTTTCAATAGCTGTAAAAGAATTTTTGCCGTTTGAAGCATTGTCTTTGATGATTCCCAGGTCATTGACAATGTATTGGTTTCCTTTTCTGCTGATCTGAAGAAACTGGGTCCCGGAATTGTTAACGGCATAAATATTTCCGTCATAGCCGGCAGTCATTCTGGTAAAGTGGGAATTGATATCACATGAAGTTACTTTCGCCAGGTTATTTTCCACCAGGGTGATCTCCTGGGTTTTAGCATTTAAAACATAGATGTTTGAGGAAAACATCGGCATATAAACCAGGTTATTGTTGTAAGGATCAAAAGCCAGGGTAGCCATGTTCACTGCCTGGGCGTTACCGGAAGTGTTCTTGTCTTCAGTGACGGAGCTGTTCCTGTTCTGAGAAAAAACCTTTGCCGAAGAATCCGAAGTAAAAATTTTCTCTCCCGAAGTTCCGCTGGTACCGTCGAGTGCGCGAAAGTCATTGAAAACAATATTCGGGGAATCTTTTCCGACCAAAGCAAAGAAATCCTGCTGCGCATAAGCATTCGCACCTGCAAGCAACAAGAACAGAGGTAGTAAATGTTTTTTCATAGATTTATAATTTAATATTTAATCATTTTAGTATGACTAAGTTACATAATTTTACGATTGGTTGAAAAAAAATTTAGCTAAAGATAATCGCTCATTATAAGATTTGCGGGACTATGATTTAAACAAAAAAACTCCCACCATACTGTGAGAGTTCAGATTTTGAATATTCAGAATTCTAATTTAAAACATAAGAAGTACCGTCCCTTCCGTCTTTCAGTTCGATGCCTTCGGCAAGGAGCTTATCCCGGATCTGGTCGGAAAGCTCGAAGTTCTTCGATTTCCTGGCCTGGTTTCTGAGCTCTATCAAAACCTGTAAGGTCTGATCCAGCTTTTCATTATTGTTTTCCTCAATGGTCTGAAGTCCCAATACATCGAAAATCAAGGCATTAAGAGTCGTTTTTAAATCCTCTAAATCTTTCGTTGAGATGGTTTCTTTACCGTCATTCAGTGCAAAAATATATTTCACCGCCTCAAACAAATGCGCAATCAGTACCGGAGAATTGAAGTCGTCTGTGAGTGCATCGTAAGCTTTGCTTTTCCATTCTTCCAGACTGAATCCGGATGGTTTTTCATCGTTCGGAACAATTGAGTTCAGCACTTTAACGGCTTCCATCAATCGGAAGAAGCCTTTTTCACTGGCCAGCATGGCATCATTGGAAATATCAAGTACACTTCTGTAATGGGCCTGCAGGAAGCAGAAACGCACAATCGACGGATGGAAAGGCTTTTCAAAGAAATCATTTTCCCCGGTTACGAGCTGCATCGGCAGGATGTAATTTCCGGTAGATTTGCTCATTCGCTGGGAGTTCATCGTCAGCATGTTGGCGTGCATCCAGTAATTTACCGGAGCGGCATCGTTGCATGCTTTTCCCTGTGCAATTTCACATTCGTGGTGCGGAAATTTCAGGTCCATCCCACCTCCGTGAATATCGAAAGTTTCACCCAGGTATTTCGTGCTCATGGCTGTACATTCCAGGTGCCATCCCGGGAAACCTTCGCCCCACGGCGAATTCCACCGCATGATGTGTGCCGGGGAAGCTTTTTTCCATAAGGCAAAATCCTGTGGATTTTTCTTTTCGCCCTGTCCATCTAAGTCACGGGTGTTGGCAAAAAGCTCTTCAATATTTCTTTTGGAGAGTTCTCCGTAGTTCAGTCCTCTATTGTTGTATTCCAACACATCGAAATAGACGGATCCGTTGCTTTCATAAGCAAAACCTCTCTCGATTAATTTTTGGGTCAGTTCGATCTGTTCAACGATATGCCCCGTCGCTGTAGGTTCGATATTCGGCGGCAGCAGGTTGAAAAGATCCAGCACTTTATGAAAATCAACGGTATATTTCTGGACGATTTCCATCGGCTCCAGTTTTTCCAGACGGGTCTGCTTTACGAAACGGTCGTTGTTTACATCGCCGTCATCGGTGAGGTGCCCGGCATCGGTAATATTTCGTACATACCGTACTTTGTAGCCGAGGTGCATCAGGCTTCTGTAGATAAAATCGAAGGAGAGGAAAGTCCTCACATTTCCCAGATGCACATTGCTGTAAACGGTAGGTCCGCAAACGTACATTCCGACATTTCCTTCTAAAATAGGTTTAAATATTTCTTTTTCGCCTGCAAGCGAGTTGTATATTTTTAATTGCATGATTTTTTTATGAGTGATAGTTAATGGTGATAAATGATTTTTTTAAAATTAATTTAGGATAAACCTTTCACAACAGATAATTGTTGTAATGAAAATCTTATGTGAAACTTTTTTAAATTTTATCATTTTAATTTTATTTCCAAAAAACTTCAGATTTCAAATAAAAAACAGTGTCGATGAAATACAAAATGCCCTGTTGTGTAAGAACATTTTCATCATGTAAATCCTCTAAAATAATTCCTAAAACCGAATTATAGTAATCGTTGTTTCTTATATTTTTAAATCCATTGTTATCTAAGAATTTCTTTACTTCACCAAGATCTGTCAATTGATCTAATTTTACAAACCTTTGTTGTACAACAGCATATAACGTTTCTGAATTCATATGGAATCCGATTAATTCATAAGCCGTATCCGGAAAAAAGTAATTATTCAAGAGAAGGTTATTCAAATAATCCAGCCAAGATTCATAATAAATTGAATCATTCAACTTCAGCACAGAATTCTCATCCTTTAAATAAACCTTTTGCTCTGCACCTTCTGAAACAAATAAATTAAAATCTATATCATTATACCAAAAATTATTATCATTAATCCAGTCGATTAATCTTAATGCTTCTTTATTTTTGATAAACTTTTCTTCTGGAGCCAGTCCGCCTGTTTCTTTGCTTCTTCTAAGGTAACCGGCGACTGCTTTGATAGTATTTCCATACTTAACTTCGCCCTTTCCTGAAAGGATATTTTGGAGTTCATGTTTAATGTCATTTAACATTGTTAAAAATACTGATTTTTTTCATTAATCCAATTTCGCATGGCTCCCCACATAATGAAGGAATTCCTGCCGGGTAATCGGATTGGTTCGGAAAATCCCGCTTAATTCCGCCGTAATGGTTGAACTTGCCGTATCTTTTATTCCTCTACAGTTTACGCAAAGATGCTTGGCATCGATGATACAAGCTACATCTTTGGTTCCCAGGGCTTCCTTTAAAGCGTCCACGATCTGCATCGTCAGTCTTTCCTGAACCTGCGGTCTTTTCGCATAATAATCAACGATCCTGTTGATTTTCGAAAGGCCGATAACTTCACCGTTTGAGATATAAGCTACGTGTGCCCTTCCGATAATCGGTAAAAAGTGGTGCTCGCAGAACGAATATACGGTAATATCTTTTTCCACCAGCATCTGGCGGTATTTATATTTATTTGAAAAGGTAGAAATTCCCGGCTTATTTTCAGGAAGAAGGCCTCCGAAAATTTCATTTACATACATTTTCGCAACCCGTCTTGGAGAGTCTTTTAAGGAATCGTCTGTCATATCCATTCCCAGTGTTTCCATAATTTCCCCAAAAAGTTCGGTAATTTTTTCTATCTTCTCTTCCGGTGATTTATCAAAAGCATCTTCCCGTATAGGCGTATGTTCTTTTCCTGTGAAAATATCATCGTCGTTATCCGTAAAATCAACCATTTTTATTTAATTTGCACAAAAATACGGATAAAATCTGTTCGTCATATTTAATTTGGCTGAAAAACATTATCTTTCACCTCCACCATCTTTTTATATCATGATTACCGCTGAAGAAGTACAGAATGACTCCCAGAAAAAGGAATTTTTAGAGTTTCCGGCAAGGCTTTACAAGAACGACAAAAACTACATCAGACCGCGGAATATCGATATTGAGGATATTTTTAATCCTGCAAAAAACAAAACTTTCAAAGCCGGGGAATGTACCCGATTTTTATTCAGAAATAAGCAGATGGAAACGGTTGGAAAAGTGGCGGTTTTCATCAATGAAGCCTACCAGCAGAAACAGCCCACCGGAGGAATCGGATTTTTCGACTGTATCGATGATCAAGAAACGGCGGATTTCATTTTTGATTACTGCAAAAACTGGCTGCAGCAGAGAGGAGTCGAAGCGATGGACGGACCAATCAACTTCGGGGAAAGGGATAAATTCTGGGGGCTGGTGATCGAGGGATTTATCGAACCGCTGTACGGAATGAACTACAATTTCCCTTATTACAAAAATCTTTTTGAAAACTACGGATTCAAGATTTACTTTGAGCAGCTTTGTTTTTCCCGGCCGATCTTCGCTGAAGTTTCAAGAGTGTTTACCGTAATGCATGCTAAGCACAGTAAAAATTCCGACATTTCCGCAAGGCCGATGACAAAGTCCCATCTTGAAAAATTCGCAAGCGATTTTACCGAGATCTACAATAAAGCCTGGGCTTCCCACGGTGAAGGAAAGCAAATGGAAGAATCAAAGGTCTTGAAGATGTTTAAGACAATGAAGCCGATTATCAATGAACATATTTCATGGTTTGTCTATGATAAAGGAAAACCTGTCGCGATGTGGATGAATCTTCCGGATACGAACCAGTGGTTCAAATACCTCAACGGGAAATTCGGGTTATGGGAAAAGCTGAAATTCCTTTGGATTAAAAAGTTCAGGAAAAACGAGAAAATGATTGGTCTTGTTTTTGGTGTCGTTCCGGAGTGGCAAAGAAAGGGCCTTGAAGGATATATGATCTGGGAAGGGACACAGCATCTTAGGAAGCATACCGATTTTAAAGTCACCGAAATGCAGTGGATCGGCGATTTCAACCCCAAAATGATAAAAATTGCGGAAAATCTTGATACGACCGTAACGAGAAAACTGGCAACGTACCGATACCTGTTCGACAGGAATAAGGATTTTGAGAGGCACCCTGAATTGTAATATAAAACATCAGATTTATGGATTCAATAGTTATTTTAATTATTATTTTCCTCCTTTTACTCTTTTCTATTCCGGCAATTATTTTTCTGATCGCCTATCTGGCAGCAAGAAGCCGGAAAAGAAAACAGAACCTTCTTCTTCAGGAAATTGGAACTCCGGAATATTATGCTTTTGTGCGTTACAATATGGGAGATGCCCAGAACGAATTTTTCAAGATTAAGGCTTTCCAGGGCAGCGGGATAATTTATATGGAAGGCAATAACATTCATTTTATAGACACTTTGCATCAGCATCCCCACACTTTTCCTTTACATGAAAGCAGCATCAGATGGGAAGACATCAATATCGTTAACGGACTTTTAAAATGGTTTTCGGTAGAAGACCAGGAGAAGAAATATTATTTCAACATTGAAAGCGGAATGTTTATTTTTAATCTGAATTCATCAAAACCGACGACCCGCAGTGTTTTTGAAAGACTCTTGCAATACCAGAATGAAATCCGGTAACCTAAGCAAAAAGAAAGCCCTGATTTTTGGCAGGACTTTCAGAAGATTCACTTTACTTTATTAGAATAGCGCGCCGGCTACTTTTTTAATATTATCGCTTTTTCCCATGGAATAGAAATGTAATACCGGAACTCCGAAATCCAGCAGTTCCCGACACTGGGCAATGGCCCATTCGATACCAATCTGCTTTACGGCCTCATTATTTTTTGCATGTTCCACTTCATTGATCAGCTCTTCCGGCAAATCGATTTTAAAGATCTGCGGCAGGATTTTTAAATGCTTTTTGGTGGCAATCGGCTTAATCCCAGGAATAATTGGGACGGTAATTCCCATTTCACGGGCTTTCCGTACAAACTCGATGAATTTTTTGTTGTCGAAAAACATCTGGGTTACGATATAATCTGCACCGGCGTCTACTTTCTGTTTCAGCCATTTCAGGTCGTAATTCATCGAAGGGGCTTCCATATGCTTCTCAGGATATCCGGCAACACCGATGCAGAATTTATTGTGCTCTTCACATTCCTTTTCTTCATTGTGCAGGTATTTCCCTCTCCCCAGGTTATTGATCTGATGTACCAGATCCATGGCGCTGGCATGGCCACCGGCCGTCGGCTCAAAGTACTGGTGCCCTTTCATGGCATCACCTCGTAGTGCCATCACATTATCGATGCCCAGATACATACAGTCTACCAGCAGGTATTCGGTTTCTTCTTTGGTAAATCCGCCACATAACAGATGCGGAACTGTATCTACATTGTATTTATGCTGAATCGCTGCACAGATCCCCAAAGTTCCAGGGCGCATCCTGGTAATCCGCCGCTCCATCAGCCCGTTTCCTTTATCGATGTAAATATATTCTTCTCTTGAAGTGGTTACATCGATAAAAGGCGGCTTGAATTCCATCAGCGGATCGATATTTCGATAAAGGTCTTCGATTCCGATTCCTTTTTGTGGCGGAACAACTTCGAGTGAAAATAAGGTTTTTCCGTTTGCGTTTTTTATATGGTCAGTGATTTTCATTTCCAGATTGATTCTTTAATAATATTCAATTAAATATTGCGTCCTGCTTTTTAATTCCCCGTTTACCGTATTGATGATTTCAGTTAAATTTCCTCTGTCATCATACTTAAAATTGTACACATTTGTCATTTTACCCGGATAAAAATTTATTGGAAAATAAGTAGAATAACAAGATTCGCAGGTAATAGTCACAGTATCAACTTTATCGTTTTTGCTGTAAAGGACTTCTGTATGGCTATTTTTCTGCTGATTTTTTTCTATAATTTTAATAATCTTATTGTTTGCATTATAATCATATTCAATGGTTCCCTCATTTGTTTTAGAACCCTCGCCCTGATCTAAAGTATAAACTTCTTTTATCAGTTTATTCTGATTGTTATAAGTAAATATGTGCCTGTTTTTTAGTACACCGAAATAATGTGATCTTTCAATTAAAATACAATTTCCTGCGTCATCATATTTGTAATTTACATTTTCAGCTTCGTGAGTCTGGTTTGGCTGTACCTGCATTACATAGTCAGTACCGACTAATTTTGTAAGTAAATTTTTGTCATATTTAAACTCGCTTTTTCTTTGAAGTTTATTATTGAATAGTTGCTCCTTATTCACGATTTTAGCATTCTCATAATAAAACCTGGTAACTGTTGAATCTTTTTTGCTGGAAGTATATTGGTTTTTCATACTTAATAATTTTCCGTCAGAAGACATTTTCTTTACGGAGACAAAATTCTCTTTGCCATTATTGTACTCTACCGTTCTTACCTCATTTTTATTTTTTGAAATGATATTTTTTGAACCACTATTGAAAGAACTTTCAGCGATACTTCCGTCCTGTGCGTAAGAAGTTGACTGGGAGAATTTTTCATTGAACAAATACGTTATTTTTTTTATTTTATTCTTGGCGTACCAATCCTGTTCCCGATCCAGAATACCTTCAAATAATAATGGATTAAATCTCACATTTACTGATGATATCTGAATATAATTAATATAACCCAAAAAATCCTTGTCGTCATATTTTTGTGCAAAGCTGTGTATAAACAGCAGACTGCAAATTAGAAAAACACTTTTATTCATTATTTAATCCGCTAAATTCGGTGATAACCATTTTCTTGCTTCCTGCAAAGAAATTCCTTTCCTTACAGAGTAATCTTTCAATTGATCTTCAGCAATTTTCCCCAGCCCGAAATATTTGGCGTGCGGGCTTCCGAAATAATATCCGGAAACTGAAGCCGTCGGGAACATCGCCAGGCTTTCCGTAAGATAGACGCCGATCTGCTCTTCTACTTTTAAGAGATCCCAGATGGCATGTTTTTCCAAGTGGTCAGGACAAGCCGGGTAACCTGGTGCCGGACGGATCCCTTTGTATTTCTCGGCGATCAGTTCTTCGTTGGTCAGGCTCTCCTGATTAGCATACCCCCAATATTCGGTTCTGACTTTCTTGTGTAAAAATTCGGCGTAGGCTTCTGCAAAACGGTCGGCCAAGGCTTTTACCATAATGGCATTGTAATCGTCGTTGGCTTTTTCATATTCTTCTGCCAGTTCATCGGTTCCGAAACCTGTGGTTACACAGAAAGCTCCCATATAATCGGTTTTTCCGGAACTTTGGGGAGCAATGAAATCACTTAGCGCCAGGTAGTCTTTCCCTTTGGAACGCTGCGCCTGCTGTCTCAGTGTAATAAATTTTACCTGCTGTTCATGATTTTCATTGAAGATCAGGATATCATCCGTTTCGTTGGAATTGGCTTCAAAAATCCCGAAAATTGCTTTTGCCGTCAGTAATTTTTCGTCTAAAATCCGTTTTAAAATTACCTGGGCGTCTTTGAACAGTTCTTTTGCCTGTGCCCCGACCACCTCATCCTCCAGGATATTCGGATATTTGCCGTGCAGATCCCAGCTTCTGAAAAACGGTGACCAGTCGATGAACGGCAGCAATTCCCTTAAATCCTGGTTTTCAAAAACCTGAATTCCCAATTGATTCGGAGTAAAGATTTCTTCGTTTTCCCAATCGATTTTAAATTTATTTTCTCTCGCTTCCTCAATGGAAACATAGTCTTTTTCTACCTGTCGGTTGAGGAATTTTTCCCGGAATTCGGAGTAGTCATTTTTCAAATCTTCAACATATTCTTTGTTCCGGTCGCCCAATAACGAACTTACCACGTTTACGGCTCGGGAAGCATCATTCACATGAACAACGGCATTCTTGTATTTTAAATCGATTTTTACGGCGGTATGGGCCTTTGAAGTGGTTGCCCCACCGATCAGAAGAGGGAAATTAAGATTTTGCCTTTCCAGTTCTGAAGCGATGTAAACCATCTCATCAAGGCTTGGCGTAATCAGTCCGCTTAAACCGATCACATCCACCTGATGATCGATGGCAGCCTGGATAATTTTTTCGGCCGGAACCATTACCCCGAGATCCACAATTTCATAGTTGTTACAGCCCAGCACGACACTCACAATATTTTTTCCGATGTCGTGAACATCCCCTTTTACGGTAGCCATCAGGATCTTCCCGTTGGCCGGCTTGGATCCGTCTTTCTCTGCTTCAATGAACGGCTGCAGGTAAGCCACGGCCTTTTTCATCACCCTTGCGGATTTTACTACCTGCGGCAGGAACATTTTTCCGCTGCCGAAAAGATCGCCTACAACACCCATTCCGGTCATCAGATTCACTTCGATCACATGTAAAGGTTTTGCGGCCTGCTGCCTGGCTTCTTCCACATCTTCTTCGATGAAACGGTCGATTCCTTTTACCAGGGAATGGGTAATTCTTTCCTGTAAAGGCTTGGTACGCCATTCCAACTCTTCAACTTTTTCTTTTTTTATGGATTTGTGCTTTTCGGAATAATCCAGGAGACGCTCGGTTGCATCTTCCCTTTTATCGAGAATCACATCTTCTACCAGTTCCAGAAGCTCTTTATTGATTTCATCATAAACTTCAAGCATCGCAGGATTTACGATTCCCATATTCATTCCCGCCTGGATCGCATGGTAAAGGAATACGGAGTGCATCGCTTCTCTTACGGTATCATTTCCTCTGAATGAAAAAGAAACATTGGAAACCCCACCGCTTACCGATGCATACGGAAGATTTTGACGGACCCATCTCGTTGCTTCTATAAAATCGATGGCATTCCGGCGGTGTTCATCCATTCCCGTTGCTACAGGAAATATATTTAAATCAAAAATAATATCTTCTGCCGGGAAATTTAAACGATTGACCAGAATATCATAAGACCGTTTTGAGATCTCGATTCTGCGTTCATACGTATCGGCCTGCCCTACTTCATCAAATGCCATGACGATCACTGCTGCCCCATATCTTTTAATGGCTTTGGCCTGCTTGATGAACTCTTCCTCACCTCCTTTTAAACTGATGGAATTCACCACACATTTTCCCTGCGCTACCTGCAAACCCGCTTCGAGAATCTCCCATTTTGATGAATCAATCATCAGAGGGATCCGGGCGATATCCGGTTCGGAAGCAATTAAATTCAGGAATTTCACCATAGAAGCTTTTCCGTCGATCAGCCCGTCGTCAAAATTGACGTCCAGAATCTGTGCTCCGCCCTCCACCTGGTGACGTGCAATATCGAGCGCTTCCCCGAATTTTTCTTCTTTTATTAATCTTAAAAATTTTTTGGACCCGGCAACATTGGTTCTTTCCCCAACGTTGATAAAATTACTTTCCGGTGTAATGATCAAAGGCTCCAGCCCTGATAATCTTAAATATTTCATCAATTTATTATTCTTCTAAAATATAATATGCGTTGTTCGCATTCTGCTTTAGCAAATCCACATGCTTGCCCAAAGCGGTGACAATCGGAAACCGTTTGTAACCGAGATTATGTTCCCTTGCAAATTCTTCGATTTCCTCGGTAATTTCATTATAATAGGCATAACTGTAATTTGGGAAAAGGTGATGGGCTACGTGAAAATTGAAATTTCCCAACACATTCCGAACAAACCAGTTGTTTTCTTTTAAATCGTTAGTAACCTCCAATTGGTGTCTGATCCAACTGAATGGCAATCCGTTTTTTTCATCCAGCTTCGGGAAAGCATTATCCGGAAGCGGATGCAGCGGTAACAGGACAAACAGGGCAAAAATACTCGCGGCAATTACCTGTAAAAACCATGCGCCCAGAGCCAGCCCGATTGAGACTTTGAAAAACAGGATAGGCACCGCAATCTGGTAGAAAAAATAAAACAGTTTATATGCCACCATTTTAATTTTTTCTCTTGGCGGAATGGCACCCTGGGTTTTAAGAATCACTCTTTTGTTATCAAAAAAGTCCCTGAAATCCCTGATGAACATCCAGTTGAATAAATACAGGGGATAAACCAGAAAGAAAAACCGGTGCTGGTATTTCTGGATGCCTTTTGCTTTGATCCACGGAACGATCAGGAGCAGCCCGCTTTGCTCGATATCGGTATCCCAGCCATCTACATTGGGATAAGCATGATGGCTTGCAATATGTCTTTTCTTCCAGATATAAGAATTGGCCCCTACAAAATCAAAAATCTGCAGCACAATACTGTTGAGCCTTTTGTTTTTAAAAATATTATTGTGTGCCGCTTCGTGAATGAGATTTAAATAAATCAAAACCAAAGAAATCCCCATCAGTAAAAAACCTGAAAGGTACACCCATAGCTTATCGGCATTAAAAAGAGCAATTACATATAAACCGAAATAGACCAAAGGCAGAATAACTGCTTTGATCTGAATATAAATATCCCGGTTTTCAGGAATGGCTTCTACTCTCCGGTTCACTTTCTTCCTTAATTCATTAAACAATTTCGCATCTTCCGAATCTTTTAAGTAAATTGGCTTTTCCATTATATTTAATTTTGTGTGACTGAATAAAATATAACAGTAAAAATTGTTCCCTTTTGCCCTTTAATTCATCAAAAGATCAATTAAATTCAGACAAATTCTTTTACTTTTCTCGGCGGGTATTCCGCTACTAAATCAGCAATGGCTTTGATGTGCTCCGGTGTGGTTCCGCAGCAGCCTCCGATGATGTTGATCAGGCCCTTTTCAGCATATTCCCTGATCTGGCCGGCCATATCTTCCGGCGTCTCGTCATATTTTCCGAAAGCATTCGGCAGTCCCGCATTCGGGTAAGCGGAAACATGGAAGTCTGAATTATGCGCCAACGTTTCCAAATACGGGGTGAGCTGATTCGCTCCCAGCGCACAATTGAAGCCTACACTCAGCAGGTTCAAATGGGAAACGGAGATTAAAAACGCTTCCGCCGTCTGTCCGCTTAGGGTCCTTCCGGATGCATCGGTAATAGTCCCGGACACCATGATTGGGATTTTGATGTTTCTCTCATCCTGGATTTCATCGATGGCAAACAATGCTGCTTTTGCATTCAGCGTATCGAAAATGGTTTCTACCAGTAAGATATCCGAACCGCCGTCCAACAATGCTTCACACTGCTGTTTGTAGGCTATTCTCAGTTCTTCAAATGTAATGGCCCTGTATCCGGGATCGTTTACATCCGGACTTAGGCTTGCCGTCCTGTTTGTCGGCCCGATGGATCCGGCCACGAATCTCGGTTTGTCAGTATTTTTGGCTGTGTATTCGTCACAGGCCTTTCTTGCGATTTTCGCAGATTCATAATTTAAATCATACACCAAATCTTCCATGTGATAGTCTGCCATCGCAATCGTGGTTCCCGAGAAGGTATTGGTTTCGATGATATCGGCTCCTGCCTCCAGGTATTTTTTGTGAACCTCTTCAATGGCGTGGGGCTGGGTAAGAGACAACAAATCATTGTTTCCTTTTACCGGATGTTCCCAGTTTTTGAAACGCTCGCCGCGGTAATCTTCTTCTTCAAATTTATATCGCTGAAGCATGGTTCCCATCGCTCCGTCGAGAATTAAAATCCTTTCGGACAATGCTTTGTATAGTTGTTCTGAGTTTTTCATCTTTTTCTTTTTTGCCCTGAAGGGGCTTTATCATTAGTATTGGGTGAAGCCCAATGTTTAAATTATTTATTGTTATTTCCAAGCCCTGAAAGGGCGGGATCATTAATCCCAAACATATTCCTCGTTATATTCGATGTTGTATTTCTTTAAAAAAGCCCTGTATTCTTCCTGAAACCCTTTTACCTGATGGTGTTCTTCCTGTTTCTGAATATAGTTTGTAACCACTTCAATTTCCGTAGGGTTTACGGAAAATGCTCCATAACCACTCTGCCAATAAAAGTTGGCATATTTTACATCCAGGGTTTTGATCCATTTGGATGAAGATGATTTCAATTCTTCTAATAGCTTGATCAATGTTATTTTTTTAGACAGCATACATAAGATATGCACGTGATCTCTATAGCCTCCTACCTGAATGGGACTGCATTCCAGATTTTTACATATACCGCCTAAATACTTAAACAAATCGTCTTTGATCTCATCAGAAATCAGAGGCGCCCTGTTTTTTGTACTGAATACAATGTGAATGTATATTTTATTTAGGGATTGTGGCATGTTTAAATTTTTTATTTTTCATTCCTACGGCTACACCGCAGGCTATTGATTACGCCCCTTCAGGGCTTTGCTAAATGTTTTGGGTTTCATTCCTGCGGCTGCACCGCAGGCTATTGATTACACCCCTTCAGGGCTTTCTATTAATTAATCCAGTGCCTGTTTCAGGTCGGCAATAATATCATCTACATGCTCCAGGCCGACTGAACAGCGAACCAATCCTGCCGTGATTCCAACCTCGTTTCTTTCATCGTCGGTTAATTTGGAATGCGTTGTGGAGGCCGGGTGGGTGACAATGGTTCTCGTATCACCCAGGTTGGCGGAGAGCGAGCACATTTTAATCTTATCTAAAAAATTCCTGCCGCCTTCGATACCGCCTTTGATTTCGAAGGCAACGATGTTGCCACCCAGCTTCATCTGCTTTCTAGCAGTTTCATAGCCCGGATGGGATTTCAGAAACGGGTATTTAACCAGTTCTACATTCGGATGGTTTTCCAGAAACTCTGCAACCTTTAAAGCGTTGTCGCAATGTTTTTCAACACGGACCGCCAAAGTTTCCAAACTTTTAGATAATACCCATGCATTGAACGGCGACATTGCCGGTCCTGTATTTCTTGCGAATAAGTAAATTTCGCGGATCAGGTCTTCTTTTCCAACCGCTACTCCTCCCAGCACACGACCCTGACCGTCGATCAGCTTGGTGGCAGAATGAACCACGATATCTGCACCGTATTTGATGGGCTGCTGCAGGTAAGGCGTTGCGAAACAGTTATCCACAATGAAAATCAGGTCATGTTTTTTCGCAATCTGCCCGAAAAACTCCAGGTCCAATACCTCAATCGCAGGGTTGGTAGGGGTTTCCAGATATAAAATTTTGGTATTCGGCTGAATGTATTTTTCAACGTTTTCAGCGTCTTCCGCTTTGAAATAGGTGGTTTCAATATTCCATTTCGGGAAATATTTTGTGAATAAGGTATGTGTGGAACCGAAAACCGACTGGCAGCTTACGATATGATCGCCCGCATTCAATAAAGTCGCGAAGGTGGAGTAAATGGCCGCCATTCCCGTAGCAAAACCATAGCCTGCTTCCGCACCTTCCATTTTGGTTATCTTATCGGTGAATTCCGTTACATTCGGATTCGAGAAACGGCTGTATAGATTCTTCGCCTTTTCTTCGGCAAAACTGGCCCGCATATCTTCGGCATCTTCAAATATAAAACTTGAAGTAAGAAAAAGCGGCGTCGAATGCTCATCAAACTGGGTTCTCTCCGTTTGGGTTCTTATGGCAAAGGTTTCAAAATTTTCCATATAAATAAAATTTATCAATGGAACAGTATATCAATGGAACAATGAAATATCATGAAAGTTCGGCATAATACTCAGATTCATTGGTAACTGCTACATGGTTACATTGTTATATAGTTAAATCGTTATATTGTCACATTATTATTTCGTTTCACTTACTCTTAAGATATCTCCGAATACTCCTCTTGCAGTCACTTTAGCTCCGGCTCCGGCTCCCATGATGACAATCGGGTTTTCACCATAGCTTTCAGTGTAAATTTCAAAGATGGAATCCGAGCCTTTCAGTTGTCCCAAAGCGGAACCTGCAGGAACAGAGATCAGGTTTACGTCCAGTTCGCCTTTGTCTTTCTGCAGGTCTCCATGAAGATCCCCTACATACCTCAGCACATGTCCCGGTTCCTGATTATTTTTAATATTTTGATATTCTTCATCCAGTTCATCCAGCCGGGAAAGGAATTCCGGCTTTGAAATATCAAGCAGGCTTTCCGGAACGAGATTCTGAATCTTAATGTCACTGAACTCATTGATCAGGTCGAGTTCTCTGGCCAGGATCAGCAGCTTTCTGGCCACATCATTCCCGGACAGGTCTTCCCTTGGATCCGGTTCGGTATATCCTTTTTCCAATGCCTCGTTGATGATGGTGGAAAACTTTTCGTCTCTTAAGGAAAAATTATTGAACACATAGCTCAGTGTTCCCGAAAATACCCCTTTGATCCTTGTGATATTCTCTCCTGAAAGATGCAGTAGCTTTATGGTATCAATCAATGGTAGACCGGCTCCCACATTGGTTTCGTAGAGATAACGCCTATTATTTTTGTTCAACGTATATCTTAGTTTACGGTATTCTTCGATCGGAAGGGTGTTGAATATTTTGTTAGACGAAACCAGGTCAAACCCGTTTTCGGCCAAGGCATGGTAGTTGTGAACGAAGTCTTTACTTGCCGTATTATCCACAACGATTAAGTTTTCCAGCTGGTTTTCCTTTGAAAACCGTATCAGTTCCTGAACATTAGACGGATGCTCCGCTGTCTCTACCTCATCGGTCCAGCGGTCGTCGAAACCTTTTTTATTAAAGGCAATTTTTTTAGAATTGGCCACTGCCACTACTTTCAGATCAATTTTTTTTCGTCTCCTGATTTCTTCTGAAGATTCCAAAACCTGCTGTATCAGGGTTTTTCCCACATTTCCATGACCGATAATGGCCAGGTGAACCGTTTTTGGCTTTTTGGAGATCTCAGATTCGATAATATTTTTTGCTTTTTCATCCTGGGAAGACGTTACGACAATATTTACCCGTTTTTCTGCTGCGATCTGGTTCAGCAGCAATGGAAATACATTGTTCCTTGCCAGCTCTGCCAGTATTTTGTTGAAATCTTCGGCAACAAACCCAATAACCGATACATTATTTATGCTGTAAATCTGGGAAACTTTTCCGGATTTTCGTTCTGTTTCAAATTCATCAATCAGGCAATTCACTGCTTTCTCGGAATCACTTTCCTGTACAAGGATGGAAAGTCCGTTCTCAATAGCCTGCTGGGAAATTACCCCAACACTGATTCGTGCTAAAGTTAGTGCTTTAAAAATCCGCCCGTCGATCCCGATTTCTCCCAGGAAATCTTCTCCTTCAAATTTGATGATGGATCTGTTTTTCAAAAATTTTATTTCGTTTGCATTATTCTTCATCTTACAAAATATTTTTTATGATCGTATTCAATTGTTCATATTCCATTAAAAAGGCATCGTGGCCGTGAACTGATTGTATTTCGTGATAGAAAACATCGTCTTTATTTTCTTTTAATTTCCGATGGCACATTCGCATCTCTGAAGCCGGAAAAAAAAGATCGGTGTCTACTGAAATCAGATGTATCCCGGATATAATACCTTTTAATTTTGATTCATCAGCATCAATATTCATCAGCAAATGGTTCATCAGCTTGTAGGATTTTAAACTAAACCTTTCGTTCAAAGCGTTACCATGATACACCAGCCAGTCCTCTGACTCCAACCGCTGTTTTTGCTGATTGTATTTGTTTTTAAACCTTTCATTTAACGATTCGGGAGTGCGGTAGCAGAGCATGGCATGAATCCTGGCTTTCTGCAATGGTTCTTCTTCCTGATTCAGTAAAAATTTCTGCACGAGACACTGGGCATGGAGCCAGTCATGGGTCCTGAAATCACAGGCAATGGGAATAAAGATTTCGGCAAGTCTTGGATTTTTAACGAGCATTTCCCAGCCGATTCCTCCTCCCAGAGAACCTCCGATAAGCGCATGCAATTTTTTAATGTTTAAAAAATCAAGACCTTTCAGAAAAATGTTGGCAATGTCTGCCGTGGTGAAATCTTCGTAGTCATCAATAAAAAAATCATCGTACCCGTTTCCGGGAATATTGAAACACAACACCGTATAGCGGTTCGTATCGATTACCTGATGTTCACCAATTAATTTTTTCCACCATCCTTTTTCTCCTGCCACCTCTGAATTTCCGGTCAGCGCATGGTTCACCAGGATAATGGGCGCGGAAAACAGCTCCTTCCCGAAACGCTGATAGCTCAATGGGATATCGTATTCCTTGCCGGAAACAGTCTGATAAAAAAAATTAATATAGTTTAGTTCTGTTTTCAATTCTATTTTTTTAATACAATTGAAAATGCCACAGGAAATGGCTGAAAAGAACTTCAGTAAGTTATCTGTCCAAAAATAATTCTGGTAGAACGTAGCACCTTCTTTGCTTGCGCAAAGGGTTGCTAAGGTTTCACAGGGTCTAATCCCTCAACCTTTCTTGATAACATTTTCAATATTTGAATGAACGAATGGTGCAAAGATAGAACTTTTCTTTTAAATATTTATAAAAATTTAATTTAACATGAAAAGACGCTTAAACAGAAGGCTCCGGAGAAATATTAAGGATAATTTAAATGATAAGGGTTGGAATTTTTTTCAAAAAAAACTAACTTCGTAATGAAACCGTTGAAAATATGATTGCAGAAAAACAAAGATTACAGGACAGCAACTGGAAAAACTGGGGCCCTTACGTAAGCAACCGGCAGTGGGGAAATGTACGTGAAGATTACAGCCCTAACGGCGACGCATGGAATTTTGCCAATCACAACGACGCAGAAAGCTACGCCTATCGCTGGGGTGAAGAAGGCATTGCGGGAATCTCCGATGCCAAGCAGCTTTTCTGTTTTGCCCTCTCGTTCTGGAACAAAAAAGATAAAATGGTAAAAGAACGGTTCTTCGGGCTCAGCAATCCTCAGGGAAACCATGGCGAAGACATCAAGGAAATCTTTTATTATCTGGATAATACACCTACCCACAGCTACATGAAGATGGTGTATAAGTATCCCATCAACGAATTTCCGTACGATGAGATCCGTTCTGAAAATGCAAGACGGAGTAAGAAGCAGCCCGAGTATGAAATCTTTGATACCGGAATTTTTGATAAGGATGAATATTTTGACATCTTCATCGAATATGCCAAATCGGATCCCAATGATTTCCTGATCCGTATTACAGTATGTAACAGAAGCCAGATCGATGCGCCGATTATTGTGGCTCCCACGGTCTGGTTCCGAAACAACTGGAAATGGGGCTATAACGCCTACAAAGGACAGGCAAATGCCTCACATGAAGGCTGCATTACTATTGATCATGACAGCATCGGCATTAAGAAATTTTACTCGAGAGACATCAATGCGGAAAGTGTTTTCTGTGAGAATGAGACCAACAGCCCCAAATTATACGGCAGCCCATATCCGGGCAACACTTATTTTAAAGATGGGATCAACGATTATATCATTTACGGCAGCAATACGGTAAATCCTGAAAAAAGAGGATCAAAGGCGGCCTTCCTAATTGACGAAACCATAGAAGCGGGAACTTCAAAAACTTTTGATTTCAGACTTTCACCGAATGATCTGGACGAGCCTTTTCATAATTTTGATGAAGTTTTTAATATCCGGATCGATGAAGCTAATGAATTTTATAATGAAATCCAGAGCGATGTAACGGATGATGACGAAAGAAACGTGCAACGGCAGGCCTTTGCGGGACTTCTGTGGAACAAGCAGTTCTATCATTACAATGTCGGGAAATGGCTGAAAGGTGATCCAAATTTCGCAGCTCCGAGGGATTTCAATCATTACGTAAGAAATACAGAATGGAACCACCTTCATAACAAAGACATCATCTCAATGCCCGACAAATGGGAATATCCGTGGTATGCCACCTGGGACCTGGCTTTCCATTGTGTGCCATTTGCTCTTATTGATGCAGAGTTCGCAAAAGGACAGCTTCTTTTATTGACAAAGGAATGGTACATGCATCCGAACGGGCAGCTGCCGGCGTATGAATGGAACCTGAGCGATGTTAATCCGCCGGTACACGCGTGGTCATGCTTCCGGGTTTTTAAAATCGACGAAAAACAAAACGGTAAACCCGACCTGCTGTTTCTGGAAAAAGTTTTCCAGAAATTGCTTCTGAATTTTACGTGGTGGGTAAATCGCAAAGATAAGAACGGCAAGAATATTTTTGGCGGAGGCTTTCTCGGACTCGACAATATCGGAGCCTTTGACCGGAATATGGTTCTTAAAGACGGACAGCATCTTGAACAGGCCGACGGTACCAGCTGGATGGCGATGTATGCACTGAATATGATGCGGATTGCGATGGAGCTAGCCCAATATTACCAGGTATATGAAGACATGGCCATCAAATTTTTCGAGCATTATCTTTATATTGCCGAGGCCATGGAAAACCTGGGTGACGGCACCGAAGGCTTATGGAACGAAGAAGACGGCTTTTTTTACGATGTCCTCCAGCTTGGAAACGGCGAGAGCGCCTCTCTCAGACTGAGAAGCATTGTTGGGCTGATTCCGATGTTTGCCGTGGAAATTATAGACCACCACCTGCTTGATAAAATGCCTAATTTTGTGGAAAGAATGGATTGGGTACTGAAAAACAAGCCGGAACTCACCAAACTGGTCTCCCACTGGGAAGAGGAAGGCCACGGCAGGAAACACCTGATGAGTATTCTCCGCAAAACCCGGCTGACCAAAGTTCTGTCGCGGATGCTGGATGAAAAAGAGTTCCTGAGCCGGTATGGAATCCGTGCCATGTCTAAAGTATATGAAGAAAACCCATTTAAGTTTTCTGTACACGGAACAGAGAACATCGTGTATTATACCCCTGCCGAGAGTGACAGCCGCATGTTCGGTGGAAACAGCAACTGGAGAGGGCCGATCTGGTTCCCCATCAATTTCCTGATCGTGGAAAGCCTGCAGCGTTTCCATTTTTATTATGGAAACAGCTTAAAGGTTGAATTGCCTACAGGAAGCGGGGAAATGAAAAACCTGGATGAAGTGGCTCAGAATGTCAGCAACAGGCTCTGTTCCATTTTTCTGAAGGATGAAGTGGGACAAAGACCTTTCAATGGCGGAAATGCTAAATTTAATTATGATGAAAACTTTAAAGATTACATCACATTTTTTGAGTATTTCCACGGGGATAACGGGCGCGGCGTCGGAGCATCCCATCAGACCGGCTGGACTGCCACAGTGGCCAAGCTCCTGAAACCAAGACAAAATTAATTACTGCTGTATAGCCTTCTTTTCAGAAGGCTTTTTTTATGACACTTATTAATGTTTAAAAATGAGACATTATAGGCAGAATCTATTTATTTACATAATTTAAATAAAATTTACCCTGTACGAATAGGAATTTAATATTAAATTTCAATATACATTGACTTTTCAATACCAAATCCCTATATTAGCATCACAAAAATAAAAGTATTTATGAAAGGAAAACTACTCTCTTTTACCGGGCTTATGCTAGCCGGTATGTTTACGAACCAGTTGTATGCACAGGATTATCAGCCTTTTACCGTTCAGAGCGGTTTTAACGCGGATGTGATTGCCAATGGCGTTGGTCCTTCTGCTTCTTCTACCACTAGCGATGTGGATGGTGTAAACTATGCATTTATTTCACAGGATTTCAAACTAACGGCTACCAGCGCGGCACTTACCTACGGACTTCCGACTAATGGTATTATTAATTCTGCCGTGGCCTCTACTTCCGGACTGACTTATCAATTGGGATCTTACAGTGGCAATAACTCTTTAAGACTGCAAAACGCAGGTGACAACGGAACTTTACAGTTTTCGAACCCTCTTTCCGCAAGCGTGGTGTATATGCTGGCAACCGGCGGAAGCGGAAACTGCACGGTGGATGCGACTGTGACTTTTACGGATAATACGACACAAACCTTTACCGGTATTGCTATTTCCGACTGGTATAGCGGAAGCAGTTATGCAATCCAGGGAATTGGCAGGATTAATAAAACCAATGATAATCTTGAGTCCGGTTCCGGTACCAATCCAAGAATTTATCAGCTTCCTTTAGCAATTGACGCGGCAAATCAGGCCAAAAGCGTAAAAAGCGTAACGGTAACCAAAACAGGTACAGGAGGAATTCCTAATATCTTTGGGTTCTCCGCCAATGCTTATAATCCGTGCGGCGTTCCTACCAATATCACTGCAGCCACTACTATGACAGGAGCTACTTTAAGCTGGACGGCTCCTTCAAGCGGTGCTCCGGCTTCAGGTTACCAATACTACCTCAGTACATCTTCTACCGCTCCTACTGCAACAACAACCCCGACAGGTGTAGCTTCAGGAACTTCAGTAAACTTAGGCAATTCCCTTACGACAGGACAAACCTATTATTTCTGGGTTCGTTCCAACTGCGGAGGTTCTTCGCAAAGTTTCTGGAGACTGAAACAGTTTGTACCGGGACAGATTTCGGCAACTTACACGGCAGGAGATATCAATACGTTATATGACAGTTCCACCATCAGCACGGCTTCTGCCAACTCATGTCCTGGAACTTTATCGATTGCTGTGCCTACAGGATACAAAATACAGTCGACCAGTGTATCTTATACCATGACCGCTGCAAGTTTCGGTTATATGTCTGAACAGAAAAGCTTACTGGTTTGTACGACCAATAATACAACCGAAGCTGCCGTAAGTTCAGGATCCGGTTCTAGCGAAGGTACATTTTCTTATAACAGAACAGGCCTTACTTTAGCCAATAACCTTACCGGAACCGTAAATTTTGAAATGAGGGCATGGAGATCCTACGGAGGTTCAGGCTGTTCTACTACCTATAACAAAGTGGATAACGGTACCCTTACGGTAACCGTGACCTTACAACCTGTTTCAGCTCTAGCCACCAATGAAGTAAGCACCAAAGGGAATGAAAGAATTGCCTACCCGAATCCTTTCGCCGATACTTTATATATCGAGAAAGCGGAAAATGTGAAAAAAGCAGTCGTGACAGACCCTTCAGGAGTTGTGGTAAAAGCCATTGACAATCCTTCTTCTGCACTATTCTTAGGCGGAATAAAATCAGGAATGTATATTCTTACCTTAACCATGAAAGACGGTTCTGTTAAGAGCATGAAAACGATTAAAAAATAAATAGTTCATATATTGATAACTAAAAACCCCGGCCGGAATATTATCCGGCCGGGGTTTTGCTTTTATTCAACTGAATTTAAGCTTCCGTAATTTCACCGTTTACAAAGATCTCGTAGCCAATTTCTACATTCGGCTCCAGCGTTTTTGAAACCGAGCAATATTTTTCAAAGGACAGCTGAGCCGCTTTGTAAGCTTTTTTGGGATCAATATTCCCTTCAAGAAAGAATTTTACCTTCATCGATCTGAAAGGCTTCGCATCATCCACGGCAATCCTTTCCCCTTCTACTTCAGCTTTAAATCCTGTAATCTCCTGCCTCTGCTTTTTCAGAATAGAAACCACGTCGATCCCGCTGCATCCGGCGACGGCCATCAAAACACTTTCCATCGGGGAAACTCCTTTTGCTCCAGGCTGTGTGGTATTGTCCAGAAGAATTGAATTTCCCTGGGCATTGGTACATTCAAATAAAAAATCGTCGTTGATTCGGTTGAGTGTTATTTTCATTTTTAAATTTTATTTTTCCGGTTCCGTTACCCCGATCATGACTCCAAAATTTCCGTCTTCCTGAATCCATTTTTTTTCAGGACAATATGTTCTGGAAACAAAGCCGTCAAGGTATAAGGCTTTTTCGCATCCAATATTTTTAAATACTGAAGCAAAATTATAAAAATTAACTTCGGTCTTGGACATAATGAAGACTATATTTCCATTCTTTAAAATTCCTACCCCGTTTCTGATGTTGGTATTCTTAGAATCTTTTTGAAAAATGGGATTGATCTTTTTGTCAATCAGTAAAACGGGACCCGATTGGGTAGCATACTTTATATCAGCATGATACCTGAAGGCTTTCGATTCAGTAATTTGGGCTTCATTATTTTTCATAAGATAAAAAACGCCATTAGGAGGAAGATAGAAATTACCTTTACCGCTTAAAGTGTCAAGTTTATTAAAAGTTTTAAAATTTTCAATATAAAGACCTTTAGGAATATTATTTATACTGAACATTCCGCCGTTCATAGCAAACTTTAAATTTTCGCTGTTCTTTTCTGTTTTATGCTTTAAGCGGCTGATGCTTTTAAGAATTGTCCCGTCTGTATCTTTCCAGTAAAAAGAGACTTTTTCAATTTTAGGATTTACTTCAAAAACTACAAATCCATTTTCAAGCTCATCCTTTTTCTTGCAGGAGAAAACAGAATAACCGCACAGTATGACGAATGCAATTCTTAAAAACTGCATCGAAAATTACCTGGTTTGAATTTAAAGAATTCCACGGGCCTTAATTTCCAAATACTTATTGATAACATCCACATTTAAGTTTTCCGGAAGGGTGTACACGGTATAGATACCATACTTACGAAGTTCCTGGATAATCAGCTTCTTTTCAAACTCGAATTTTTCCGCAATAATTTCGTCGTAGATTTCCTGTGTGCTTCCGGGATTCTTATGAATCAGGCTCTGCAGTTCCGAGTTTTTAAAAAATACAACGACCAGCAAATGGTTTTTAGCGATTCCACGCAGGTATTTCAGCTGGCGGTTGAGGCCGTCAAGCGTTTCAAAATTGGTAAACAGCAAAACCAGGCTCCTCTGGTTAAGGGAATATTTCACATCCTGATATAACCGGTTGAAATCGCTTTCAAAAAAATCCGTCCTGATATTATAAAGTGCTTCCGAAATTTTCCGGAGCTGCCCGGACTTATTTTCAGCCGCCACTTTATTCTCCGTTTTTTTGGAAAAGGTCATCATCCCGGCACGATCGCCTTTTTTCAGGATGATGTGAGATAAAGCCATTGTGGCATTAATGGAATAATCGAGCAGACTCAATCCATTGAATGGCATTTTCATCGTCCGCCCTTTATCAATCAGCATAAAAATACGCTGGGATTTTTCATCCTGAAACTGATTGACCATCAGACGGTTTGCTTTGGAGGTTGCTTTCCAGTTGATCGTCCGGATGTCATCGCCAGGTACGTAATCTTTGATCTGCTCAAACTCCATGGTATGCCCCAGTTTTCTGATCCTTTTGATTCCGCCCAGAAGAAATTCGCTCTGCAAAGCCATCAGCTCATATTTTCTCAAATGAATAAAGGACGGATAAGCCGCCAGCGTCGCATCTTTCTGAAAACTGAACCTTTTGGAAATCAATCCCAACGGAGATGAAACATATACATTCAGACCTCCGAAATCGTATTCGCCTCTTTCTTTAGGCTCAAGAATATACTGGAAAAAAGTATTTTTCCCCGGCTCAATCTGCTTTTCAATCAGAAAATTCCTTTTTTGAAACTGGAACGGAATTTCATCAATAATATTGACATAAATTTTGAAGCCGTAATTATTCTTAATATCAATCTTTACCGGATTTTCATCACCGTTCGAGAGCTTTTCAGGCAGGATTCTCTGAGCTGAAATTCCCTTTTTCCGGTTGAAAATAAGAAGCCCGTCCACCATCGCCGCCAGAAAACAGAACAGCAGCACCATATGTGCAACAACCATGATCCACGGAAAGAAGAAGGCAAAAACATACAGTATCCCCACTGCGATGAGTGCGAAGAAAAAGCGTGTATTGATGTATAAGTTCTTCATTAACTATATGTTTATCTAAGCTGCAGAATCTGCAAAAAGTTTTATCTCGGAATTTCTATTCCTTCCAAAATCTGTCTGATGATTTCATCAGCCGTTAAGCCCTCCATTTCCCTTTCAGGCGAAACGATGACTCTGTGCCTTAATACCGCGTAACTTGCTTCCTTAATGTCTTCCGGAGTGACGAAATCCCGTCCTCTTAATGCAGCAAATGCTTTGGAGGCCGTAAGCAAAGCCAGACTCGCCCTTGGAGAAGCTCCCAGGTACAGAAACTGGTTTTCCCGGGTATTGATGATAATTTTGGCAATATATTCCATCAGCTGAGCTTCCACAATGATTTCTTTTACCAAATGCTGGTAACTTTTCAGCTGCTCCGCAGTAATTACTTTCTGAACCACTTCGGTTTTGTCTTCCTGCTTGTTTTCATGCTGATTCCTAATGATGGCAATTTCCTGTTCAAGATTCGGATAGCCGACATTTATCTTAAATAAAAACCGGTCCAGCTGTGCTTCCGGAAGCCTGTACGTTCCTTCATGCTCAATCGGGTTCTGGGTGGCCACTACCAGGAAAGGTTCTTCCATGATATATCGTGTTCCGTCCATTGTGATCTGTCTTTCCTCCATTACTTCAAACAGGGCGGCCTGGGTTTTTGCGGGTGACCTGTTAATCTCATCAATGAGAATGAAATTGGAGAAAATAGGGCCCTTTTTAAATTCAAACTCGGAGTTTTTTACGCTGAAGACCGAAGTTCCTAAAATATCGGAAGGCATCAGATCGGGCGTAAACTGGATCCTGCTGAATCCCACATCGATGGTTTTGGCCAATAATTTTGCCGTAATAGTTTTAGCTACACCCGGAACTCCTTCGATCAGAACGTGCCCGTTTGATAAAAGTGCGGCTAAGAGATGTTCCACCATATTTTCCTGGCCTACGATAACTTTGGCAATTTCGGATTTTACTTTATCAAGGCTGGCACGAAGCTCGATCATATCGATTCTCGACTGAAACTGATCTTCTTTTTTATCCAGATTAATGGAGCTTTGAGGCTCTGTATTCAGGTTATCTGAGTTTTCCATATTTCTTATATTTTCAATGTAACAATTTATAAATGTACCAGTTTACCAATTATCAAAAACCATCAACCATTATATGATTAGAATTTTATATTGTTATATTAATACAGTGCTACATTGTTACATTATTAATTCCGTTATATTTTAATTATATCATCAAGCAGTTTATTCATTTTGGCAAGGTCTTCTTTCATGACCTGGGCATAAGGATCCTGTGCTTTTTTAATCATTACAAGGGCTTCATCAATGATCTCTATGGGCTTACCGGTTTTCAGATGCAGCTTTTTGGCAAATTCCGCATCCAGGTTCTGGGTATCGATCAATAGATCCATCCTGACTTTATTAAGGAAATACTGGGCTTTCTTGGCCATCATATCATGAAAATCGCCTTCCTGCAGATAAAGGTTGCCGATACTCTTCACAAAATCCACCGAAGTATTCTTTAACGGCTCGATTACCGGAACGATACGCTGTTTCCTTTTCGCATTGAAGAAAATAAACAGAACCAGGCCGCCCAAAAGTATCCACCACGCGTATTTCAAGGCAGGATTTGAAAGGATAAACCTCAGGAAAAACCGGGATTCCAGGGTATTACTTTCGTCGAACCATACCGTTTCCCTGTTGTCCAAATACGAAAAAACATCCTGAGCATACCTTACGTTTCCTTTCTTCAAGAGGTAGTAATTGGTGATAAAAAGCGGTTCACAATGTACATAGAAATGTCCTTCTCCGAACTTCACTTTGATAAAGTTTGCCTGGTCGGTATTGTTCTTCTCAACCGTCTTTCCAAGCACTTCGGTTCCCGGCCGGATGAAAGTGAATCCCCGTCCGGATGGGAATTTATCGAGTTGAATAAAATCATTCCTGTATTTTCTATCCGTAAGTTTCAATACATTTTCGTCTTCAAAAGAGATTTTGGAGTCGTAGTACCCGATACTGTCTGAAACTTCCTTTGGGATATCGCTGACGATGAGCATCGCATCCGAGCCTTTGGCAACTTCTTCGAAAACTTTATTCCAGGATTCGCCGTCGACTTCATGCTCAATAATGAGAATATTGTGCGGCGTTTTTTCTTTGTTCTGATTGTAATAGTCGTAAGGCGTCTGGTCGCTCTTTGTTATTTTATTTTTAAAAAGATCCCTGACCTCATTGTTAAAAACAAAGAGCCCGAACGGTGATTTCTGATAGGTTTTGAAATTTTTCCGCCAATCTGTGCTTTCCGTTTTATTGACTTCAAACAACGCCAGAATAATCATCACGACGATGAAAATTACAGCATATATTTTGAAAGTTTTGTTCATGATCAGGTTAATTACGGTTTAAAGGACTGGTATTGGTTCTTGAATTTCAGATAGGCCGCTTCATCGATCGTAAATTCCCCGTACCACACATAGTCGAAAATATAGGAAAGATCGTAAAAACGGTCTTTCAGATGGGGTGCTTTCAGTTCAGCCAGATAATCTCTGTTGGTCTTTTCGGGAGTCCAGGCGATTAATGCTTTATCACTCAGCTTTTTCAGGACAAATAAAAACTGGTACCGTACCGCTGATCTGAAATCGCCGGATTTCTCAAACTTTAAAATACTTTCAGGGAAATTAATCTCATGGATGTTTTCATGAAGCTCTTCGTCCCTGATGTCCACTTTTCTGTTCTTCTTCCCGAAAAATGAAATGCCGCCGTTTGCCATTAAATATTTAATAATAAAATACAGCACGAAGCCAATCAGCAAGATAGCAAAAAGACGGATCAGAATCCCGGCAATATTTCCGGTCCTGGTAAAGACGGTTTCCCCGAAGATACTGTCCAGCAGACGGCCGATCTTATTCATCAGCTTTTCCCAGAAGGACATTCTTGGTTTTACCGTTGTATAATCGAAATCTTTCCCTTTGTACCGTGAAGGAACATTAGGTTTAAAAGTTTTAGGGTAGACCGTATTTTCACTTACAGGATTTTTCTGCAGCACGGAATCTGCACGGTACATGTTATGGTAATGTCCCGTATTTAAAGAATCTGCGTACGCTTCCGCTATCGGAGGAGGCGGCTCATTCTGCGTCTGAGCGAAAGTACGTTCAGTGGCACAGAAAATCAGTAAGAAAAAAAGAATGTTATTCATTACTTCCGATGGTTTCTATTTCTGCCAGCTCCACTTTCTGGTGGAGATCTGTCCGGCTGTCGTAATACATCAGTCCCGAATTTATATATAAAACATTCATCAGTAAAGTGGACACCAATGAAGAAATGCCGTAAATGAAGAAAAACAGTATCCCGAAGCTTCCGCCCAGCGGATTTTGCTCAAAATTTCCGTCCGGAGCCGTTATGGTAAGTTTTGCAATAAAAATAATCATGGGCACGGCTGTAAAGATGCTGCTCACGACATAAAAAAGCAGTCCCATGATAAGCGTGGAGCCCCAATATTTCCAGTAGGGTGAACTCTCGCGCCCATTCGGATAAGAAAATTGTGAGCGGACGGCATAGCTTAAACTTTCGAAGAAGCCCCTGTTTCCGTTAAAATAATCATAGCAGAGAAAAGTTACGGTATTAAACAGGTTGGGGATTACAAAAAGCAGCAAGACAATTCCGATGATCAGGAAAACAAGGATGTATGTAATTCCGAAAAGCACCATTGCAGCCGGCATTACCAAAAAAGTCAAACCGAAATACAGGATAAGTACCTTTTTGAAATCGGTTTTAAAATCATTTAAAATATCATCTGTTTTTACAACTGTTTTACCCTCTGCGATCCTTTTCATATAAAAAACAGGGAAAAGGAGATTGAGGGTAATCAACGCTGTTGAAATAATAAATAAAAAGATTCCCAATGCAGCAAACAGTCCGAAATTATCTGACATATACTGTTCGAAGTAATAGCTCTGCCCGCTGATGTTGGAGCCGAAAAGGGCACCGAAAAACTCCCTGAATCCCAATACGATAACAACGACCATCAGGATCAGCAGCAAGCCGTTCAGAAGAATAAAATTCTTAAAATAGTTTTTCCCGTATAACTTAAAGAATGTGAAACTGTCACTGATAAAAGTTCCGAAATCTCTTTTTTTATAAAACTGCATGTTGGGCCTGGTTATTGGTTTTTTTGTTGACTATGGAAGGATATACGAAATAATAAAATCCGATTACCGCCAGTGAGCCGAAGATAATGATTAAATTTAAGAACAAAGGCATCGTCAGTGCGTGCCGTGTCACATATCCTTCAATAATTCCGGCACAGACCGTAAAAGGAACGGTGCTCAAGAATATCTTAAATGAATCTTTGAACCCGTTTTTGAATGAGTTGAACCGGGAATATGTTCTAGGAAATAAAATGGATGCTCCCAGGATCAGACCGCACATTGCTTCCACCACCATCGCGAAAATTTCAAATACCCCATGAAGCCATATGCCACGGGCGCTGTCTTTCAATGCGCCGTAATCATAAAAAAAGTATTGGAAGGAACCGAGCATAACGCTGTTGGTAAGTAAGGCATATAAAGTTCCTACTCCTCCTGTTACGCCGTAAATATAGAGCTTGGCACCAACTCCGATATTGTTGAAAATAATCCCGATCGTACTTCCCCAGGTCGAACCGCTCTGGTAAACCCCTACAGCGTTTCCGCTCTTTATATTTTCAATGGTCTGATTAACGTAATCTTCTCCTAAAATAATTTTGGTAAATTCCTTATCATAAACCGCCGAAAGCATTCCGATTAGCGTAAACAGGGTAAAAAAGAGAAATGCATACCCGAGATACCGCCTGTACTGAAAGACCAGCAGTGGCACTTCCGTTTTAAAGAAGTATACCAGCCGGTTCTCCTCTACCCTTTTTGTTTTATAAATCTTCTGGAAGATCTGCGCCGAAAGGTGGTTAAGATAAACCGTCGTATTGCTTTTCGGGTAATACGTCTGGGCAAAAGAAAGATCGTTCACGAGATTGATATACAGTGAAGAGAGGTCATCGGGATTTTTTTTAATTTTCCCCTGGATAACCTGTTCGATTCCCAACCATTTTTCTTTATTTTGTTTAATGAAATAAACTTCTCTCATAATTGTAAGGCTAAAATAATAAAAATTATGTCTCAAATCGCCATTAATACTTCACAAAATGTAAATATTAATTTTAATACGGCCAGTGTGGGAGACCGCATGATTGCGTTTATTCTCGACCTCCTGATCCAGGCGGCCTATACGATTGCTATTTTTTACGTTTTTTTCAATATCCTGGATTTGGGATACCTTCTGAATGGTCTTGATCCATGGTCCATCCGGGCAATTTATGTCATCCTGCTTTTCCCGACTTTCATTTATCCTTTAGTCTTGGAAAGCCTTATGGAAGGCCAGACACCCGGTAAAAAAATCATGAAAATCAGGGTCGTTAAAATTGACGGCTATCAGGCAGGATTCGGGGATTATATGATCCGCTGGGTGTTCAGGATTATTGATACGACTTTCATGGGCGTTGTGGGGCTGATCTCCATGATCGTCTCCAAAAACAATCAACGTTTGGGCGATATCGCCGCCGGAACAGCGGTAATCTCCTTAAAGAACAGCATTACTATTTCGCACACGATTTTAGAAAACATCAAAGAAGATTACCTTCCCACTTTTCCGCAGGTCATCGCTCTGAGTGACAATGACATGAGGATTATCAAAGACAATTACCTGAAAGCCATCCGCGTGGACGACCGGCAGATTATCAGCAGGCTTTCCGACAAAATCAAAACCATCCTTAAGCTTGAAGTGGACGCCACCAAAATGACGGAAAGGCAGTTTATCGGGATAGTAATTAAGGATTATAATTATTATACGGGGAAGGACAGTTAGGAAAATAAATTTAAAATATTTAAAAACCACTCTTTTACACTCGACATTGAGTATAAAAGAGTGGTTTTTGAGTATAAAAGAGTCAATGTTCAGGTAAAAAGATTCTTTAACGAATCAAAAAGACTCAACAACCATGTAAAAAGACTGAATTTTGAGGCTCAAAGACTCATCATCAGATAAAAAGACTGGATGGCGAGTGGTTTATATTTATTTTAAAAATTGGGCTCAGATTATAATCTAAGCCTAACTTTTAACTTTCGCACTTAATGGGATGGTGTCATTTTGAAAAATTTTCTAATATAAATTCAATTCAATAGGATTATATTTTTTTAGAGCTTCTTCCGCATTTTTTCTAATATATTCGCGATCTTCAGGATTTTCTATAAATTGCTCATTTAATTTTAATTTTCCAGCAAGCCTATTTTTAAAGACTTCGGCTACTTTTTCTTTAGGCATTCTTTTTATATTGGTTGCAATATTAGCGGATTTACAAGTGTATTTTCTTTTTCTGAAAGCATAAAGAGTATAATGATAATCATCTTTAGAATCGTATACTTCAGTAATTAAACCTGGTAATCCGTTAAATTTATATGGTCCAAATTGAAACGGAATATCTGCAGTAAACCAAGCGATCCAAGTTCTGCCATATTTAGTAACTTCTGCCCTTTGACATCTATACCCTGCAACAGTCTTAAATTCGTTTTTAATCTTCCAATTTATATTGTTTGGTTCCTCATATTCAAAATAAGAATAATTAATTTCATCAGTAACATATAATTTTGCAGATGTTGTTCCAATATACCCTCTGAAATCCGTATTATATTTCATTGCTTCGTCGAGTGTGTTGAGTTTTTTCTCTACTATAAGAGAATCTGAAATATATCTGTGTAAATCTTTAAAAAAGGAAGAATTCTCATTAATTAGAAGAGCGAAAGTAGTTTCTTTTTTGAAACTATTCGCATTTGAAAGCTTATAATTTAACTTATAATTTGCTTCATAAACAACATTAAATTTTTTCTGAGAAAAAACAACTATAACAATTAATAAGTGAAATAATGATACAATCTTTTTCATTTTAATACTCCTTTTTAAATAAAAGACCGACACTTTTTATGGCGGTCATCCATTTTTAATAATTCTTAATGGTAATAAATATGAATCACCACTGTACCAGCATTTGGGCAAACTTCGCTATTAACGTCACCTAAATAGTTTGCCAGTTGATCTAATGTCATGTGATCTGGATAGTTTGACTAACTTGAAGAACTTTTCCACATGAAGTTCTGAAAGGGAAAGCAGAAACTACGCCTGCCACTAAGAAAGCACCTAATAAAATTGCTTTTTTCATAATCGTTTTTTTCATTTGTTAAACAGATCAAAAATAAAAATTTAGTACAATCAAATATAATTTTCTTATTGCGATTTTATTGCGATTTTTCGCAATAAAATTATCTTTACACTAAACTTTACAAAATGGAAAAAACAAAACTCGTTGAAGCCCGCAAAAGAAGAAACATCAGTCAAGAAAGAATGGCAGACATCCTTTGTATGGATGTTTTCAACTACAACAGAAGAGAGAAACCGCAAAAATTTCTATGCAAGAGTGGAAAAAAATAGCAGATACTTTAGATGTTCCTATCGAAGAAATTTACGAGGCGGATGAAAATATGGTTTTCATTTTTAATGATAATGAACACGCAACAGGAAACATTATTAATAATAACAATTATAATATTCCACTTTCGGTTTGGGAATCCCAGAAAAAATATATCAACAAATTGGAAGCAGAGATCGAATCACTAAAAGCAGAAATCGCCAAATACAAATAAAACCTTTCGCGGTGCAGTTTTTGTATTTTACGCTTTATAAAATTTTAAGCTATGCGGTTCGAGAATAACAAATCAGGAAACGGCGGGGTCATTACTCTTAATAATGATGTCAAAGAGGTTGGGAGACTTACGTACACCATTTTTCCGCAGGATAATAAATTGGTCATATCGTTTGTTCTCGTACACCGGGAATTTGAAGGCCGGGGAATGGGAAAATACCTGGTGGAAGAAGCTGTAAAATTTGCCCGGGAAAACAACTGGAAAGTTTATCCGCATTGTTCTTATGCCAGAGCAGTAATGAGAAGGATGAACGACGTGGAAGATGTATTCTCAGAGCGTTAATACTTCATTGATTAATATTTCTTCAATATCATCCGGATAATCTACTCTCAGGTGCTGATCTGAAGCTACCCAATGCTGTATTTCTTCCAGCTTTAAAACCGTGGAATTAGGAATTCCCATCTTATCCAGAGCACAGGCATTGCATTCCTGCTCATACTGATTGTGAATCGGAATGACGAATAATTTCTTATCCATGAAAAGTGCCTCGGCAGGGCTTTCAAATCCTGCATTACAAAGAATGCCTTCACAATTCTCAAAAGCTTTTAAATATTCGGTTTCATCAATCGGAAAAACTTCAATATTTCCCTCTTTAAAATAAAGATTTGAATACTTGGAAAAAACCTTCCATTGTACCGGAATCTGTTTTAAAACCTTTATGATATTTTCATCTGAAAAACTTGGCAGATACACCAGATAGAATCCTTTCTTTTCCGGATAGAGATTTCTGATTTTCCGTCTGATTACCGGTTTTTTAATCTGCGGATGGTAATTTTCAAAATGAAAACCGATCCGTCTTTTGCTTGGAACATAATATTGAAGGACCAGATCTCCGAAGAAATCTCTCTTCTCCGGTCGTGGAGTTTCTTTAAACAGCATGGAAGCCTGATGACTCAGCTCGATCATCGGCAGTTTTTTCAGTTTACATGCCCAACCTGTCAGCGGCTCGTAATCGTTGATAATTAAATGGTATTTTGAGAGATCTATCTCCTGTATATTTCTGACCGCTTCCAGAAATTTATTTTCTGTAAATGTTTTGCGATAGGATAATCCTCCTGTTTTGTTATACAGCAGAGAAATCCCATTATATTGAAAGTTAATGTCGAAACCGGCCTTTAACTGCGACTGATGACCACTGATTAAAGTGTCAACCGAGGCATATTTTTTCAGGATCGGAACAATTTCCTGCGCACGTGCTACATGACCGTTACCGGTTCCCTGGAAAGCATATAGAATTTTCATTTGGTGAAACTGGTTACTATTTTTAAAAGTTCCGTGCTGTCAATCTCTTTAATTTCTTCAATATCGTCTTTCAGCATATGCTTGTGGTCATCATAATAAAAAATCTTCCATTCGTTTTCATTGTATTCCAGTGCAGAAAGGTTTTCAATCCAGTCTCCCGAATTCATATACGTACATGAACCTTTTTTATTAACAACTTCACGAATCTGGGGCTGATGGATATGGCCGCAGATGACATAATCATAATGGTTATCGATCGCCAATTCGGAAGCGGTAAGTTCGAAATCGCCGATATATTTAACCGCTTTTTTTACATTGTTCTTAATTTTTTTTGAAAAAGAGTATTTCTCTTTTCCCATTTTTTCTAAAAACCAGTTGACAATATTATTGATGACAATCAGGAGATCATAACCTTTCCCTCCTAATTTGGCAATCCATTTGGAATGCTGTACGGATGCGTCGAAGACATCCCCGTGAAAAATCCAGGTTTTCTTATCGTTAATATTCAGGCAGATTTTATTGCAGACTTTAAGTTTACCCAATTCGAAGTCAGTAAACTTGCGGAACATCTCGTCGTGATTTCCGGTGATGTAGAACACATCGGTATTTTTTGTAGCCAATGAAAGGATTTTTTTGATCACTTTCAGGTGGGGTTTAGGGAAGTAAGACTTTTTGAACTGCCAGATATCGATAATATCTCCGTTCAGCACCAGCGTTTTAGGTTGAATGGAATTAAGATATCTTAATAGTTCTTTAGCCTTACATCCGTAAGTTCCCAAATGAACATCCGATATAACAACTAATTCAACGTTTCTTTTCATAGTTTTATGCAAAGAAAGTACTTGAAAATTAACTGTATATGAATGCTATATTATTTTTTTATATGGTTTCCATCAGCTCTTCGGTGATTTCCATGTTGTGATACACGTTCTGTACATCATCATCGTCCTCAAAACGTTCCAGCATTTTCATATTTGCCTTGAACTGCTCTTCGTTCACTTCTTTGGTATTGTTAGGAATCCTCTGCAGTTCCGCGCTTTTTGCTTCAATTCCCAGTTCATCCAGTTTGTGCGACAGAGAACCGAAATCTTCAAACGCAGTGGTAATCATTACTTCTTCCTCATCCTTCTCCACATCTTCCGCACCGCCGTCGATCATTTCCATCTCGAAATCATCCCAATCCATCTTAATTTGAGCCAGATCAATGGTAAAAATCCCTTTTCTGTCGAAGATGAAGGCCAGCTCGCCATTCTTCCCAAGATTGCCGTCAAATTTATTGAAAATCGCCCTTACATTGGCAACGGTTCTTGTTGTATTGTTTGTGGTACATTCCACAAAGAAAGCAACGCCACCCTGACCATATCCTTCATAGGTAATTTCTTCATAATTTTCCGCATCGGCACCACTTGCCTTCTTAATCGCTCTTTCGACATTGTCTTTCGGCATGTTGGCTCCTTTTGCATTCTGGATGCATCTTCGCAATGCAGGATTGGATTCGGGATCTGTACCGCCGGCCTTTACAGCCAATGCGATGTCCTTACCTATTTTGGAGAAAGTTTTGGCCATCTTGTCCCACCGGGCCATTTTAGAAGCTTTTCTATATTCAAATGCTCTTCCCATTTTAATTTTTAAATTTTTAACAAAATTAATTAAAAGTCAACGAAAAAAAAATACCCCCAGAACACTGGAGGTATTTATATTTAGAAAAATTTAATTATTTTCTTCTTTTTTTAGCCGGAGCTTTTTTCTTAGCCGGAGCTTTTTTAACTTTTACCGGAGTCGGATCTTCGTAGTCTCTTTTCTTAAGAGCTTCCCACTGAGCCGCATCTTCGATAGCTGTTACCACTACTTTTCTGTCTACTTGTCTTTCAGCATCAGAAGCTGTAGCTGGTACAGTAGCTTTCGCTTTACCAACACCGATAGATTTAAGAGCGTTAGCATCTACCCCTCTTGCATCCAAAGCAGCAACTACAGCAGCAGCTCTTTCTCTGGATAATTTCAAGTTGTAAGCTTCAGATCCCTTAGCATCAGTTCTACCTTCTAATAGGTAGTTACCTCCGTCTTTCTTAATTAAGTCAGCAGCCTCATCTAAAGCTGGTTTAGATTCTGGTCTGATCGTAGCTTTGTTGAAATCAAAGAATACACTTCCGATTTTTGTCTCTAATTCAGTTGCAGTAACTTTTTTAGGCTTAGGACATCCGTTGTATTCTGGAAGACCTGGAACTGTAGGACAAGCATCGTCTTTATCTAGGATACCATCTCCGTCAGTATCTGGCCAAGGACATCCATTGTTTTCAGCCGGACCTGCAACTGTAGGACAAGCATCATCTTTATCGATTACACCGTCACCGTCTGTATCTGGCCAAGGGCATCCGTTGTTTTCAACCGGACCAGCCACATCTGGACATTGATCGTCTTTATCTGGAACACCGTCACCATCTGTATCAGGACATCCCTGGAATTCTGGTAAACCTGGTGTATCAGGACATAAATCGTCTTTATCTAAGATACCATCCTTATCTCTGTCTCTGTTTCCGAATCTGAAGTTAAGAGATGCGGAAGCTTGCCAGAAATTAGCAACGTTTGATTTATCTCCAGGAGTTGCTACGTAATCTCCCTGTACGCCTAAACCGAAGTTCTTGGTTAACCAGAAGTTAACACCAGCACCTGCAGCTACAGCAAAGAAGTTAGCTTTACCATTTTCGTTACCGTTCTCACCATTGCTTACCATTACACCGTTAGCATCCATTCTTGGGAATGTAAGTGAAGTGTAATCATGTCTCAGGTAGTTAGCACCAACTCTTAAATATGGGTCGAACCAAGATTCTTCATTCCAGATAAGCCCTGCAGCTTTAGCCTGGAAACCAAGACCTGTCATTAACATGAACTCTTTCCCCATGTTGAATCTTTTGTTTTCAACATTCCCAACAGTTGTCTGCCAGTCAATTACCAAACCTTTACCGATGTTCCTAGCTACAGTAAGTTTTGATAATGGTGGAGTAATAGAGAAATTGTTCACATTGAACATTGTTTTTGTCAAGTTTCTAGCAGAGAATGTATTACTAAAGTTACTTCCCTGTGCCAGGTGATTTTCCGCGTGAGCACCAACTCCGATCAACCACGGATTGTTGGTAGTCTGAGCGAACACAGTAGAAGCAACAGTAAGTGCCAATGCTGAAATTCCTAATTTTAGATTTTTCATAGAATTAAATGATTAAATAATTGATAATGCAAAATAAATATAATTTTTCTTTATATACAAAGTTTTTACGGTGATTTTTAACTTTTCTTTAATATTCTGTCGAGGTTTCTTTTATTTTCTCTATCTTTAATGCTTTCCCTTTTATCAAAGAGTTTTTTACCTCTACCAAGCGCAATCAGGACCTTTGCTTTTCCCCTGTCATTGATATATAATTTCAAAGGAATAATCGTATTGCCTGCATCCTTTAACTTTTTTTCAAGTTTTTGCAATTCTTTTTTGTGCAAGAGCAATTTCCGTTCCCTTTTTGTTTTATGGTTATAAAAAGTTCCCAGTTTATACTCGTCAATCATCATGTTGATAATGTACAATTCCCCATCAATAAACTGACAGAAGGATTCTGCAATAGATGCTTTTGAAGAACGCAAAGATTTTATTTCCGTACCCGTTAAAACCATTCCGGCTTCAAATTCTTCGAGGATTTCATACTCAAATCTGGCTCTTCTGTTTAATATATTTACTGTCTTTTCAATCTTCATTTTAAGTTGTTGTATTTAGAATACATGCAAAAGAATGCATTTTTCCGGCCAATCCGTGCGGGACTTCTCACTGCCAGGTTATTTATACGATGGAATATATAAAAAATATCCCATATTTAAAAACTTGACAATTACATTATTACGAAATACCCAAATTCTTTTTGTATTTTTGCGCCAAATTTACAAAACTATATGTTAACAGTATCTAACTTATCTTTACAATTCGGGAAAAGAGTTCTTTTTGACGAGGTAAACATTATGTTTACAAAAGGAAACTGCTACGGGATTATCGGAGCAAATGGTGCAGGAAAGTCTACCTTCCTTAAAATATTAACAGGAAAGCAGGACCCAACAACAGGACACGTATCTTTGGAACCGGGAAAAAGAATGTCGGTTCTGGAGCAGGATCACTTTGCTTACGACCAGTATACGGTGCTTGAAGCGGTTTTGAGAGGTAACAAAAAATTATTCGAGATAAAAGAAGAGATGGACGCGCTGTATGCGAAAGAAGACTTCTCTGATGAAGACGGAATCAAAGCCGGTGAGCTGGGAGTGGTCTATGACGAAATGGGAGGATGGACCGCAGAATCCGATGCGCAGACCATGCTATCCAACGTTGGGATCAAAGACGATATGCACTGGCAGATGATGAGCGAGCTTGAGAACAAGGACAAAGTAAAGGTTTTATTGGCTCAGGCCCTTTTCGGAAACCCGGATGTACTGATTCTCGATGAGCCTACCAACGACCTTGATATCGATACGATTTCATGGCTTGAGGATTTCCTTGCGGATTACGAAAATACTGTAATCGTAGTATCTCACGACCGTCACTTCCTGGATACCGTTTGTACCCACATCGGTGACCTGGATTATGCGAAGTTAAACCTATATACCGGTAACTACTCGTTCTGGTATCAGGCTTCCCAGTTAGCAACAAGACAGAGAGCTCAGGCCAATAAAAAAGCGGAAGAGAAGAAAAAGGAACTTCAGGACTTCATCGCCCGTTTCAGTTCGAACGTTGCCAAAGCCAAACAGGCTACGGCAAGAAAGAAAATGATCGATAAATTAAACATCGACGATATTAAACCTTCTTCCAGAAGATACCCTGCCATCATTTTCGAAATGGAAAGAGAAGCAGGAGATCAGATCCTTGATGTAAAAGGTCTTGAGAAAACAAAAGACGGAGAATTGCTATTCTCAAACATCGATCTGAATCTTAAAAAAGGAGATAAAGTTGCGGTTTTATCTAAAAACTCATTGGCGATCACTGAATTTTTCGAAATCCTTGCCGGAAATGTCGAGGCAGATAAAGGAACCGTTGCATGGGGCGTTACCACAACACAGTCTCACATGCCTTTAGATAATACCAACTTCTTCCAGGAAGATTTAAGTCTGGTAGACTGGTTAAGACAATTCACAAAAAATGATGAAGAGCGTCACGAAGAATTCGTGAGAGGATTTTTGGGAAGAATGCTTTTCTCCGGTGATGAGGCCCTAAAATCCTGTAAAGTACTTTCGGGAGGTGAAAAGATGAGATGTATGTTCAGCAGAATGATGCTTCAGAAAGCAAATGTTCTTCTGCTAGACGAGCCTACCAACCACTTAGACCTCGAAAGTATCACCACGTTGAACAATTCCTTATCTAACTTTAAAGGAAATCTTTTGCTGGCTTCTCATGACCACGAAATGCTTTCAACAGTGTGTAACCGAATCATCGAGCTTACACCGAACGGAATCATCGACCGGGAAATGACCTACGACGAATATCTTGCAGATAAAAAAGTAAAAGAATTACGAGAGAAGATGTATTCATAACATCCATCTACATAGAATTTTAAAGCGTTTCCACCGGGAACGCTTTTTTATTTATATCTTAGGGTAAATAATTGCTCATCTTATGAAAAAGTTATCTTACCTGATGATCCTGCTGTTCTTTTTTACGGCTCATGCTCAACCCGGAGATCCCCGGTATCAGCCGAAGCCTTATGTGGAAATCAAGCATCCGGAATGGACGAAAAACGCAACAATTTATGAAGTCAACATCAGGCAGTATACTCCGGAAGGCACTTTTAAAGCATTTGAGAAACATCTTCCCCGGCTGAAAAAAATGGGCGTGGATATTATCTGGCTGATGCCCATCCATCCTATTGGAGAGCTTCATCGAAAGGGTACGCTGGGAAGTTATTATTCGGTGAAAGATTTTAAAGGTATAAATCCAGATTTCGGTTCTTTAGCCGATTTTAAAAGTCTTGTGAATAAAATCCACAGCATGGGAATGTATGTGATTATTGATTGGGTGGGAAACCACTCGGCCTGGGACAACCCTCTTGCCAATCAGCACCCGGATTGGTACACCAAAACGCGGGAAGGAAAATTTCAGCCGACGCCGTGGTACGACTGGGATGATGTGATTGATTTTGATTATAACAACGCTGATTTCAGAGAATATATGACCGGTGCGCTGAAATACTGGGTTTCTCAAACAAATATTGACGGCTACCGCTGTGATGTAGCAGGTTTTATCCCGGTCGATTTTTGGGAAAATGCAAGGGCGGAGCTGGACCAGATAAAACCCGTGTTCATGCTCGCGGAATGGGAATCCCGGGATCTGTATAAAAAGTCTTTTGATATGACCTATTCCTGGACGCTTTGGGATAAACTAAAACGGGCAACCGTAGAAAAAAAAGGCGCACCAGCACTTTTTGAATACATGGCGCATGATGTGAACAGCTTTCCTTTCAATTCTTACCGGATGACCTTTACGGATAATCATGATAAAAATTCTTGGGAGGGAAACCAGTTTTCCAATTTCGGGCCAGGGCTTGAAGCGGCCATGGTTCTTTGCAGTACCGTCAACGGAATGCCTTTGGTGTATAGCGGTCAGGAAGCCGGACTGGACAGAAGCCTCGCATTTTTTGAAAAAGATCCGATCGTGTGGAAAGACCATAAGTTTGCCTCAATGTATGAAAAACTATTTACACTCAAACATAACAACCAGGCATTGTGGAATGGAAAATGGGGCGGCGAAATGGAGAGGGTGACGAATGACAATATGAATAAGATCCTGTCTTTTTACAGGGAAAAAAACGGGGATGCCGTTCTCACCATCATTAATTTTTCCGATCAGGAAGCGGCAGTAATGCTTGATTCAAAATATCTTAAAAGTAGCTATACGGAGCTATTTTCAGGAAGTCCTTTTATTATTTCTCTCGATAAAACCTCATTGAAACTTAAAGGCTGGGATTACAGGGTTTTTGTAAGGAATAAATAAATTTTATCCTCGCAGGCCTTCCGTATTTTAAACAGATTCTAAAAAAATTTTCCCTATTTTTGTGAAATGAGTCAAAAATGGATTTACAAGCCTGAACCCGATGAGGAAATCGTGGACGGATTAAGTTCGTCACTTGGTTTTGGAACTTTTGAATCTAAACTTCTCGTTCTTAGAGGAATTGACAATTATCAAAAGGCCAGAGAATTTTTTAAACCGAACCTTACCGATATCCACAACCCCTTTTTAATGGCAGATATGCAGAAAGCGGTAGAACGCATTGCTACAGCCATCGAAAACGGAGAAAAAATACTGGTGTACGGAGATTACGACGTAGACGGAACGACAGCTGTTGCCCTGATGTACCTGTACCTAAGCAAAATTGTTCAGAAAAAATATTTAGATTATTATATCCCCGACCGGAATTCCGAAGGTTACGGAATCTCTACAGAAGGTATTGATTTTGCGAAAGAAAACGGCTTTTCTCTGATTATTGCATTGGACTGCGGAATCAAAGCACTTGATATGATCAATTATGCCCATAATTTAGGCATCGATTTTATCATTTGCGATCATCACCTTCCCGGCGAAGAAATTCCGAATGCGGTGGCTGTGCTGGATCCGAAGAGAAGCGACTGCCGATACCCGTTTAAGGAACTTTCCGGATGTGGTGTCGGATTTAAATTATGTCAGGGATTGAATACCATTTACAAGCTTCCTGAGCCGGAATTATTTGAATTAACCGATCTTCTTGCCATTTCCATTGCCGCTGATATCGTATCAATGACCGGGGAAAACCGTGTTTTGGCTAAAATGGGACTTAAAACGCTCCGTAAAACGAGAAATCTAGGTTTAAGACTATTAATTCCGGAAGACAAGCTTTCTCATTTTGAAATTTCAAATATCGTTTTTGAAATTGCCCCGAAAATTAATGCTGCGGGAAGAATTTCCCACGGAAAAGCAGCGGTTGAGCTTATGGTTTCTGATAATCTGAAGCATGCGCACCAGATCGTAAGCGATATTATGAATCTCAATGATGAAAGGCGGGAGCTGGATATGAATTCTACTTTATCGGCCCTAAACCAAATTATTGAATCCCAGCAGGAAACCAAATACACCACCATCGTCTATCATCCCGAATGGAACAAAGGCGTGATCGGAATTGTGGCCTCAAGGTTAATCGAAACCTATTATAAACCAACTCTCGTTTTTACTGACGGTAATAATGGTGAAATGGTAGCTTCAGCAAGATCCGTAGCAGATTTTGACGTTCATGAAGCACTGGATATGTGTTCGGAATATTTCTTAAAATTCGGAGGACACCATGCGGCGGCAGGACTTTCGATGGAGAAAGTAAAATTTGATGCCTTCAAGGAGAAGTTTGAAAGAGTGGTTTCCGAGAAGATCAAAGACCATCAGAAAGAACCTTCCATTACCATTGATTCTGAAATCCATATCGACGAAATCAACCGGGAATTTATTAATTTTCACAGAAAGCTGGCACCTTTCGGTCCACACAATATGAAGCCGATCCTTACCCTGACGAACCAGAAAGTTTCGGGTTATATCAAAACGATGGGGAAAGACAACAATCACCTTAAGTTTTATATCAGACAGGAATCTACCGGCAGAAATATCGAATGTGTCGGCTTTAAGCTAGGACAGTTTGCGGATGATTTCAGGAATAAATATTTTGACCTGGCCTTCACGCTGGAAGAAAACCACTGGAAGGGCAATGTAACGCATTACCTGAATATCAAAGATGTAAAATTCAGAGATTAATCCTGCAATCTGTTAGCAATGAAAAAGATCGGCCTTTTTTTCGGTTCATTTAATCCTATTCATATCGGGCATCTCATCCTGGCAAACTATATCCTGGAACATTCGGATATGGATGAATTATGGTTTGTGGTAAGCCCTCAAAATCCTTTCAAAGAAAAAAAATCGCTGCTGAAAGATCATAACCGTCTGGACATGGTACAGCTTGCAGTGAAGAATTATCCCAACATGCGGGCATCCAATGTCGAGTTTTCATTGCCGCAGCCCAGCTATACAATCGATACCCTCACCTATCTCCATGAAAAATATCCCGATCATTCTTTCAGCCTGATCATGGGCGAAGATAACCTGGCGGGGTTACATAAGTGGAAAAATGCAGAGACTTTAATTAAAAATCATCATATCATTGTATATCCGAGGATTTTTGAAGGAGAGAAAAAAGATTCAGAACTTTTGCAGCATGAGAATATTTCTCTCATTGAAGCGCCAGTGATTGAACTTTCCGCAACCGAAATAAGAGATATGATCCGGACCGGAAAAAATGTACGGCCGATGCTCCCGCCGGAAGTTTTCGAATATTTGGACGGAAGCAGTTTTTATAAGTAAATTTGCCGGTATTTTCAGGCCGGATGATGGAAGATGGACGATGGAAGTTTTCTGAATACCAATTCTGAAATTGCTGTAAAACTATCAGCTGAACAATTATGAATTTCTTAGAACAATTATTCTCAAAATATCCGCAGGAAAAAGTAATTAAATGGTTTAAAAATATTTGCCTGGCGGAAGCGGTTTCCTGGTTCTTCCTGTTTACGGCGATGATCTGGATCCGGACCAATCCCCACGATATTTTCCCGATTGTTTACATCAGTACGATCGGCAGCATCCACGGTTTATTTTTTACGCTTTATCTTATCTTTCTGCCTGCCGTAAGAAAAATATTTGCCTGGGATGACGAAGACAGCGTTTTTGCACTGATTGCCGCATTTTTCCCCTTTGCTACCATCTGGATTGATAAAAAACTTGCCCGTTTCGACCGGGAATAAATATATTTTAACGTGAACTCGAAGAAGAACAGGAGTTAACAGGGTGGAAGAGGGATGCCGGATGCCAGAAGTCTTTCCCGTCAAAAATAGATCCGGAGGTCTTGATAATCAAACAAATATTTTGTTGTTCTATCAGAGAAAATTCTTATTTAATGCTGAATAAATAGCCTTATACCAAGGTCTGATTTATATTGTTTTAAAGTCCCGGAAGGACGGCTTACTAAAGGATAGGATAAAATCCTATCAGAAGCGTAAACCGTTTACTCATTTTACCCGGAGGAACTCTATTTATAATCCTGACTGAATCAGCCTTAATTTTATTGTGAATTAAGTAAATGCCTGAATATGATTTTGATATGGCCGAATTCACGTTATTTTAAAGGGCCTTGGTAATACTTTATTTCGCATCTTCACATCTCTGCTTAAATCAAGAATATTTTTATTATAAAAATAGGGTAAATTCATTTCTATCTATAATTTGGTTATTTAAGTTTATCAATTTTAAATAACTCTGGCTTTTCAATGGTTACTGATTATTTCAAAGATTCTTACCGAACTTAGAATGCATTCAAAATGTTATTTATCATTTTTACTTTTCTCTGATAAAAAATGTCAATAACTACTGAAATTTTAAGATAGCATGTAACACAATTTTAATTATAACTGTCTAATAGATAGAAAAAGGATCTGAGTAAGAAATCCGATTTAAATTTTAATCAGTGAAAATCAATCACTTAATTTAAACTTAAAAACATTTTAAGTACTTTGTATTGCATGATACTAAATTTATTATATATCTTTGCAATGTTAAATAATAACAAATACAAGCTATTAAACTCTCTAAAAGATAAAGTCATGAAAACTCAAATTCTTATTGCCGCCATATTTTTCAGTGGATTCACTTTTGCCCAGGAAAAGAAACAGGATACCGTAAAAACAAAGAGCATAGAAGCAGTAACGCTTACGAAACAGGTTTTTAAAAAGCAGAGCGACCGTTTTGTGTATGATGTAGCATCGTCTCCGGTAGCCAAAGGGAATACGACCTTCGACCTTCTGAAGCAGACGCCCCTACTCTCAACCACCGATGACAAGACCTTTAAAATTGTAGGAAAGAACAATGTGCTGATCTACATTAACGGCAGAAAAAGCAATATGGACGCGGAATCCCTTACCCAGTTCCTGAAAAACACGCCGGCTGAGAACATCCAGAAAATAGAAGTGATCACGGTTCCGGGAAGCGAGTATCAGGTAGAATCTTCAGACGGAATCATCAACATTGTACTGAAGAAAAAAATGAGCAACGGAACCAGCGGAAACATGAGAATGTCTAATACACAGAATAAATACAATGCCAGCAACGCAAGCTTCTCCGTAAACTATAGAAAAGACAAGCTTGGAATTAATGCTAACCTGAGCGGAGGTGAAAATATCAACCCGCAGTCCTATGTTTTAAAAAACGGTATCGGCCAAGTACGAAACGAATCAGTAGGAAACATAGATGATCCTAATAAAAACCTCGGAGGTTACCTGAATATCGATTATCAGCTAACTGAAAAAAGTAATCTCGCCCTTTCATGGAATTCATGGGCCAATAAAAGCTATAATTCCACCATCGATTTACTGAATACCTTAACTATGCCCAATAGCAAAGGTATTCTTGAAACCAGCTACACCAAGACTAAAAATAAGGAAGATGCAAGGAATTATAACAACTCGGTGAATTTGAACTATGAAATAAAACTTGATTCCCTGGGCAGTAAATTCAATGCCAATGCGGCTTATCTTATTTACAAAAGATTTCAGTATTCCGATAATAATACGATGATTTCCGATGTTAAGGGCAGCACATCCGGCTTTTCAAGAACGGGAAGGAAGATTATCCAGAATATTCCGCAAATTGTAAATAACTTCTCAGGGACGGTCGACTACATTCAAAAGTTTAAAAACGACTTTACCTTTTCTGCCGGAGGTAATTTCAATAAAACCAAAACCGATAACGACACCAAAAACTATAATTTCGCTTACAATTACGACGATGCAACCGGTACCCTAACCGGTATCGATACCAAACCGGATTTTAATCATTTTATCTACGATGAAAATATCTATGGGATTTACGTTACTTTTGAAAAGAAATTTTCTGATAAATTCTCCGGAAAAGTGGGCGCACGGTATGAAATTACCAATAGCCTCGGAACTGCAGACAGCCCGACCAATAGCATCGCCGAGCAGCAACACCAAAGGATTGAAAGAAATTACAATAATCTCCTGCCTTATGTAAGCTTTAATTATGCTATTAACGACAAGAATAATATTTCCTATTCATTTTCCAGCAGGATGGGCAGACCAAGCTTCTGGGAGCTGAATCCGGTACGGAATATTATTACCGAAGACAATTATACCCAGAACAACCCCTTTGTAAAGGCCTCTTCCAACTACAATCAGGAGCTGACCTATATGTACAAGAATTCTTATTTTCTTATCCTGAACCATACCTATGAAAAAGACCAGATCACCCAGGTTCCTTTACAGAAAAAGTATGTGGATAATAATGGTATGGAACGGGTAAGGCTGGCTTATATCCGCACCAATTTCGGGGACAAACAGGAAATGTCAGCAATGCTTGGAATTCAGAAATCGCTGTTCAAACAATATCTGACGCTGAACTTTAATGCAGGGGTTCAGCATAACATCAACAACGGAACTTTAAACACAGATCCTACGACAGGGCAGGTTTTCGATACGTATATCAACAACAGAAAATCTACCAGTCTGGTTATTAACAGTAACAATACCCTGCGCCTCGATAAAAACAAAACCTGGTTTTTGGGCGTTAACTTCTTCTACGTAGACAAGCAGCAGATCGAACTGGGTGTTCTGAAAAATTTAATGAGCCTCGACCTGAGCATCAAAAAGAACTGGAACGACTGGACTTTTGCGGTAAATATGAATGACGTCCTGAGAACGAATGTTGTAGAAATTGAGGATTATCAAAGCAACGGAAACTACAATTACATTAAAAACGATATGTACAGAAGAAACATTACAGTAAGCCTTACCTATAATTTCGGGAACAAAAAAGTGAAAAAAGTAAGGGAAATCGAAAGTGCTTCAGATGCTATTAAAAACAGAACAAGATAACAATCATTTCTTCATATAACTAATTATTTTTTGTGGTAAACTCGCTGAGAAATCGGTGAGTTTTTTTTATTTTTAAAATGTATTAATCTAAAATAAATCTGATGAAAAACCGATTGTTCATTTTTGTAAGCGTCATCGTACTTATGCTTTCAGCTTGCAGGCAGAAAACCATTGATCTGGGAAACAATATTTCGTTCAAAGCAGAACAGGACATTTCCTATGGCAACGATGCTGAACAAAAAATGGATCTCTACGTTCCGAAAAAAGAGATGAATGCAAAAGAGGTGTTCATTATCATTCATGGTGGAGGATGGCGCGGCGGAAGAAAATCGCAGTTCAACAGCTTTACCTTCGATCTGATGAAGAAATTTCCCAGTATGGCTTTCGTGAATATGGAATACCGGCTTGCTTCAACGACCCGTTTTGCGCTTCCCGATCAGACCGATGATATAAAAGCGGCTATGAATTTTGTGGAAAAGAAATTAAATATCAAACCGAAATATATTCTTCTCGGAAACAGCGCAGGCGGCCATCTTTCAATGTTTTATGCTTATCATTACGATAAGGAAAAGAAAGTAAGGGCCGTTGTAAATATTGTCGGTCCAGCAGACTTAAATGATCCTGGATTCAAAAATTACGACGATTATGCTTTTGTGGAAAAGCACCTCATCGATCCTAAACTTGTTGACAGGAAAATTTCGTTGATGGATTTCGGAAGCCCGGTTCACTGGATTACGCCAATCTCTGCTCCCACCCTGTCATATTACGGTACCGCTGATCATGTGGTCCCGGTTTCCCAAAAAAGAATTCTGGATTCGGTTTTGGCCAGAAATAAGGTGTACCATCAATCGTATGAATTTAACGGAGACCATGTGGGATGGGAGCAACAACCTCATGCATCGTTTTTAGTGGAGAAGATTAATGATTTCCTGAAAAATTTGGATAAAAAATAAACGCTCTGAAAATTTCAAAGCGTTTTATTGTTAGTTTTTATCTTAAAACTATTTTAACACGAAGTCCGCAAAATTTTTTTGAAGCTTAAATGTTTTCTTAAGTCTCACAAAGGCGTAAACTTAACAAAGGACACAGAGGCTTTCCTCACGAATTTTGCTTAGGCTGATAAGAGGCTATCCTAACTTTTTTATTCTGATTTAAAAATTTCCGATTTCTCTGAAACGCCGTTGGCGTTGAAGGCTTCGATCTGGAAATAATACGAATCGGTACGGTCGGCTCCTGTGAAGAAATATTCATTTTTGCCATAAACCATGATGCTTCCATACAATTTGTCGGGCGATTTTCCCCAGTAGATTACGTATCCGTCGGCTTCGGAATTCTGCTGCCATTTCATCCAGATGCTTCTTCTTTCGCCGTACTTTTTAGGATCGGCTCGCAGCGGGACAAAATTCTGAACCTTCCCAGGAACCGCACCGGATCCTTTTCCGAACACCCTGAAACCGCTCAGTGCAAATTTACCCGTCGGCATTTTCAGGTTCTCCATTTTCAGGAATCTGGCTTGGGCAGGCTTTTCCAGTTCTACATAATCATGAGGGACATCTTTCGTATTCTTACTTTTATCCACCATTACGTTCCACTTTTTACCGTCGTTGGATCCGTAAATTTTGTACTGGTGCATTTTACCTAGCGTCTTGCCCATAAATTCTACATCCTGGTCTGCATAGTTGATCTGGATGGCGTTGATGGTGGAAACTCCGCCCAAATCCGTCTGGAACCACTCCCCTTTATCGCCTGTCCTGGCACTCCAATACGTTTTAATGTCTTCATCCACCGCGTAGTTGGAATGGTATCCGCCCAAAGTTGATGATACCTGAACCGGCTTATTATAATTCAGCAGCATCCAACCTGCGAAAAGTCCTTTAGAAAAATCTTTTCCCTGTGCATATTGCGGAAGATAGGTCGGATAATCTCCGTATGCCGTGTTGCAGTACATCACATCATCCTTATCGAATCCTGCCGGCCAGATGCCGAGCCTTCTTTCAAAATTATTTTTGGTGGAAATAAAAATGGTTGAAATATGCCACCAGTTTTTATAGTTATCCTCAAAAGTTGCTCCGTGCCCTGCTCCCCTGGCAAAACCTCCCGGTTTGTAGGAAAACGGATTGTGCTGTTGGTATTCAAAACCTTCCAAAGGCTTGTTGCTGACATAGACCCCGTCGGAATATCCGCTAAATTCGGTAGCCGGTGCACCGTACTGCATATAGTATTTTCCGTTATGCTTTGTCATCCAGGCTCCTTCCACAAAGGGCTGCAGGAAAACGTTGTCGTTGTATTCCCCAAATCTTTCCCAACCATGGTCTTCAGGCTTTAATTTCACAATTGGTTTCACAAAACCTTCCGACTGAAGGGTATTGACTTTCACTTCTGTTCCCAGCAAAGGCCATTCGTTGCTGGATCCCCAATACAGGTATAATTTGTTCTTGTCTTCATCGTAATGGAAAGCCGGGTCCCACGCTCCCACTTTCAGCGTATCGACCGCAATTTTCCAGTCGTCTTTAGTGGGATTCGTACTTTTCCAGATCGGGAAATCCTGTTCCCAGGTAGACCCGAAGACGTATAGCGTATCTTTCATAGCCCAGACTGCCGGAGCGTTAAGATCATGAATATATTTGTTATCCCTCAGGAATTTCCTTTTTACGAATTTCCAGTCGAGCATATCATCACTGTACCAGTAGCCTTCCTGGTTGGTTGAAAAAAGGAAAAGCTTGTTTTTAAAATTAACGATCACCGGATCGGCTGTCGCCCGGTGTTTCCCCTGTTTGGAAAAAACCTCAAAAGGGGTGTATCCGTAATCAATATTAATCGGGTTACAGAATGTTTTCTGCTGGGCTTTCAGGCCCAATGTCCCGAACAGCACTATGAACATCAGGAAGTACTTCTTCATAATCTATGGTTTCTTATTTCACAAAAATAGGTAAGTTTTTTTAATTGTAGTCTTCCCTAAAAAACAGGATCATTAAAAATGAGTCGTTAATACTTCATCCAGATTTGATTCATAATCTAATGTGTCATTTTTAAAGTCGTTTTTTATTACAAGTTTCAAAGATCCCTTTGATTTAATAATTGAATCTCCGATTTGTATCTTTTCATCCCATCCTGTATGAGTGGGTAAACTGTCTCTTTCATAAACTACATAGGTAGCTCCATGATTCGTATAGTCTATCCTTTTTTTAGTTACAACAGATCTAACAGATTTATTTCTAATTTTTTTAAAAAGCAGAACATTCATATCGTCATCACTTACTGGGTTATTTTTAAAAAAAATAAAAATGAGAATAAAAATGCTTAATATTATAAACACTAGAGTGAACATTATTCGCGGATATTTTTTATTAAGAGGCATTACTGTTCAAGTATTGTATTTGATTCTGTCAAAGTGATGCCAACATCTAATCCGTTAGAGCAGCAAATGTCATATTTTATTCTAAACTTAATTTATCTTCGTAGTTAAATTTTTCAATTTTATCGGAACTTTCTATAATTACTTCTAGAGAACCTTTCGGTTTTATTATTGAATCTCCAACAAAAATCTTATCCCACCAGTCTCTGTAAATAATTATGCTATCCTTGTTTCCGTAAATCAAAAATGGTATATTGTGATTATCGTGGTTTATGTATTTTCTAGTAATTAATGATTTGATTTCCTTTTCTCTCATTTCATCTAAAAAACCACCTCCATCTTTTAATGAAAATATACGATCGTACAAAAATATCATTGCAATAATAAGTATTACAACTATTAAAATTCTATTACTTCTCATTATCTCCAGTCTTTAGGTATATCAATTAAAATCCAGTCTGTATGTTTGTTAATGAATGCTACATGCTGAGAATATTCTACAACTAAATTCCACCTCCCCTTTTCGGACTTCTCCAGATAAAACCATCCAGCAAATAATGCGTAAGCTGAGGAACAATTAGTAAAGGAATCAAAAACTGAAACCAGTTTTTGGAAACATTCAGGTTCAGGGAAAAATGTTCGTTCCAAACCAGGATTTCCCACAAAAATTCCTCAAAAAACGCAAATCCTATGATGATGAGAATAAATAGGAAAATTCCGAAAGAAGATTTAAATAAGTAAAGTGCTTTCAGCTGTGGGGTATCTTTCTGTTCTATTTCCCTGATGTAAATCAGGGAAATGTAAGGAATTCCGTGTGAAATAACGTTGAGGAAAGTAAAAACCAAATCGTTGTTAAAATAAACGATTCCAAAATACCACGAAACATAAGTGCCTGAAATCAGGGCAATTTTAGGAATATTAACCTGTTTCGTCTTTAAAATATCATACATGGTTTTCGACAGCCAAAGTATTAAAATTCCGAAATACATAAAAGTGATAGCCGGTATATAATCCGGCACCTGATGAAGCCATCGGAATTCATTTTCGATAAACCAGGTAAAGGCCCGCGGCGTTTTAAACCAGTACAGCATTGGGAAAATAGCAGCTGAATAAACTGCGATTTCATCGAGCTTCTTGTTCCAGTGATCCGGCTCAAACCTCGCGTAAATTCTCGTAAAGCCATACTGCTGCCTGATGAAGTGAAAGACCGCAATCAAAGCCAGGACCGACCAGAAGGTAAGGCTGCCGAACTGATACAGGATGAGCCCTAAAAGCCAGCTCAAAAGAGGAATTCCGTAATATAAAAATTTTCTTCTCCGGATTTCTTCTTTTACGAAATAGGTTTTAAACAAAGTAGAATACACATGTGCTACATCTACAAAAACGATCAGAAAGAGCCAGGTGTAAAAGGAATATTTATTTTCCAGCTCCTGAATCTGTTTTTGAAAAAGAAAGATAACCAACAAAATAATAAAAGGCGGCGATAAAATAAACCACCCGTCTGTTTTTGCATTATGGATCCAGGGCTGCTTCATAACATTTCTTTTGCCGTTCTCAGTCCCTGATAAAAAGCTTCCTCGAAAATTGAAATTCCGGAGAGATCGGAATGCGCAAAGAAGATCCTTCCGCCAACAGGCGTCTTCGCTTTCTCTGAAGTTTCAAAAATCTGATGGGGAACCGGCGCAATCATCGCATGGCCGATTTTGTGAAACTGCATATCGATTATAAAATCTTCAATCAGTGGATGCGCTTTTTTCAGGTCTTCCAATACCATCTTTTTTAGCTGATCTTCTTTTAAATGATAAAGTTTCTTCCTTGCCCGCTTACAATCATTCGTTGAAAAGCTTCTGTAATAGGTAATTACTTTCTCGCCCATAATCTGCTCTACGTTCTGGTGCTGATCGTAGATGTACCCCAAACCGTCCGATCCATAAATAACATTATCCCAGGCCAGTTCTTCGTCCCCTCCGAAATCGTTCTGCAGGGTAATCGTTGTTAAAAGCCATGGAACATAATTAAATTTTCCTGCCTTTTTACTGTCGAATATTCTTTCGTTAACGAATTTCGGTGTTGCGAACAGCACTTTTTGAGCGATAATTTTCCTGGTCTTTTTGTGAAGGTTATCGAAGCTGAAAACTTCAACGTAATGATCCCTTATCTTCACATCAAAAACCAAATGATCAGACAAAGATTTTCTTTCGGTATATTTTGAAAAGTGTTTCGCCAGTCTTGCGTTTCCTTCCGGCCAGGTAAACACCTGATCTTTATATTTTTTGCTCCAGTTGTTCTTTCTTCCTGCAAAATAATGAATCCCCGCCCAGGCCGAAACATAATCTATTCCCAGGCCGTAATCATCCCGGCAGGAATAATCCATCAGCCAAAGCAGTTCTTCCGAATTAAAATTTTCACTTTCAAGCCAGTTTCTGAAGATCATTTTTTCCAGTTGCAGAACCTCATCTTCACGGCTGGAGTCATGAACAGGTATGGCAAACCAATAGTTTCCCTGCGCATCTTTTTTATCCCGAAAATGGTTCATCATTTTAAAAAACCGGTCCAGCTCCGCTTTTGTCTCTGCTGAAACACTATTTTGCGGAACGATGTCATTCTGCCATGAATTTTTAAAAAACAACCGTTCCTGCTGTGGAAAAGTCATTTGATATTCATCCAGGACAGGATCTCCATCTTCATCATCCCCCTGATATATTCCGCATTCTTTCAGAAATTCAATAACTTCAGTATTTTCCCGGTTCGGCAACGGGAGATAGTGGGCACCCAGCGGAAACTTGGAGAATTTGTTCTGACCGCTGGAAGAATTTCCGCCAAGATGGTTTTCCATTTCCACCAGCAGATAATCATTTTCATTATTCTGACTGAAAAACCGGCATGCCGAAAGCCCTGAAATACCTCCGCCGACAATCAAATATTGGGTACTGATTTCTTCGGAAACCTCCGGAAAATCTTTTGCCCAGAGCTTGTGGCCGAGCACATAATCCGTCCCGGTAATTTTAAGCAAAAGCGATTTGCCTTTCTTACTGCAATACTGTAAAAAAGGAATCATCAGGCTGCCTAAAAACAAGGTTTTAAGGAAGTCTTTTCTACTGTACTTTCCCCCACTCTTCATCGAAATATCTAACTAAAACTTGGTTATCCAACCGATTGACCTCAATATCCCCGGTTTTCATATCTTTTGTAAAATAAGAAAGCTGTTTAAAATTATAATCGTAAAATTTTAAATCCGGAATTTTCCGGTAAACCCTATTGCCGACCGGCTCAAAAGAGGCCATCGAAAATCCCCATTCTCCAAATGAAGGCACATATGTATGATAGGCGGAAGTAAAAGGAAAGACCTGATGGAGCGTTTTTTCTATGCACCAGAAGGATTTGGGAGCAAAGTACGGCGAAGTAGTCTGTACCACAATTTTGGTATCTAAAGTGGCCAGCTTTTCAAGCTCTCTGTAAAATTGCAGGGAATATAATTTTCCTAAACTGTAATTGGAAGGATCCGGAAAATCGATAATAACAACATCATACTTTTTCTTACTTTCTTTTACCCAGATGTATGCATCTTTATTTATTATTTTAAGCTTTGAGCTGGATAAAGCGCTTTGGTTCAGTTGCCGCATAGTTTCGTTATGCTTAAAGAAATCCGTCATTTCTCCGTCCAGATCTACCAGCGTAATATCTTTAACTTCTTTATATTTCAATACTTCACGAACGGCAAAACCGTCGCCTCCGCCCAAAATTAAAATATGATTGATGTTTTTAGCCATCGACATGGCAGGATGTACCAATGCTTCGTGGTAACGGTATTCGTCAACTGAAGAAAACTGTAGGTTATTGTTGAGATATAATCTGAATTCGCGGCTGTTTCTGGTGAGTACGATCCGCTGGTAAGGCGAGCTTTTCGTATATACTACATTTTCACCGTATAATTTTTCTTCGGAAAACGATAAGATTTTATCCGAAAAGACAAACAGCACAACAAGCAGAATAAAAGCTCCTATTGATTTTATCCTTAAGGAAAATGGCTTCGAGAGTTCTTTTTTCAGGTAAAAACATAGAAATATAGCAATCGAAATATTGATCAATCCGAAAAACAAAGGTGTTTTCACAATTCCCAGATTCGGAATCAGCACCAGAGGAAATAAAATGGAAGCCAATAACGCCCCGATATAATCGAAAGCAAAAACATTGGACACCAAATCTTTAAATTGGACCCGGTCTTTCAAAATGTTCATCAAAAGCGGAATTTCCACACCGACAAGACACCCTGTAAAAAAAACAATAAGGTACAATACCGTTTCAAAATGGGCGAATGTATTAAAGAGGATAAATAAGACGACCGAACTGATTCCGCCGATTATACCGACCAGGATTTCTATTTCTATGAATTTATCAATCAGATTTCCTTTAATGAATTTCGCGAAATATGATCCGACCCCCATTGAAAACAGATAAACCCCAATAATGAAGGAGAACTGTTTCACGGAGTCACCTAAAAGATAGCTTGCCAACGCGCCTGCCACCAATTCGTAAATCAGCCCACAGGTTGCGATGACAAATACCGAGAACATCAGCAGCAGCTCAAGAGGAATCCTCTTTTTATCCATGAATTGCCGCGCTTATAATGATTGAAATCCCGATAATGAAAGCTCCGAAAATAATGGCCAATGCCGTATTTTTATTATGGGCGATTTCATGCCATGTCTTTTCAGGTGTCAGCTTCTCGATGATGACATAGCACACCAGCAATATGGCAATGCCTAAAAAAGAATAAATCACCGAATTAACAACCGGTAAAAAGTTGATCTGATCCATAGTTTTTATTTATTTGTGATAGTATCTGTAGTAGCCTACTCCCGAAGAATGATGCCTTGCCGTAGTTCCGTCCCGGTAAGTCTCTGTTTTTTCACAATCGCAGAACTGATTTCCATCAAAAGTAAGATAAATGAACAAACTCAGGAAAAAAGCCCCGGACAGGAAGAGAATCCAGTTTTCCTTTATATAATTTATTATATTTTTCATCGCTTAAGAGTAGGTATAAGGTGAATTCGAGCTGTTGAACCATTTTGATCTTTCGAACAGCCTTTTCCCGAACCAAATGGAAATTACCAATACGATCATCAGCAAAAGGATCATTACAAAATTCCGGAAAGAAACCGGCAGCCACTCCGCTTTAATTTTAACGGATGTGTTATCATACATGGTAGCAACAGTAGTTCCGGATCCCTGGTTTATATTCAGAAGAGAATCGATATCCGCTTTTCCTAAGGTCTGATGAACAAATTGGCCAAGTGAGCTTATCGTATCCTGCCTGATCAATTTTGAATCCCCAAAAGCCGTTGTTTCCCGGGTATTGTTATTGGTAACGTTAATGGTTCCGTAATTATCTCTGGATAAAGTAAGGCTTCCGTCAGGCGTGGCATAATATGCTGTCGCCACCGACTGTGGAGATTCCTGTTTTTCTGCTGAAATGATAAAGTGGTATTTTCCGGGCGCAACGCCGCAAAAATTAAATGTTTCCTGCTGCCGACCTTCGCTCCAGCTTTCGCCATCTTCATAGCCATGATATTGTTCAATATCTTTTGAAGCAAAAACAACTTCATTGGTTTTTTCATTCACCAGACCCAAACCTACATTTGCCCAGGAATTATCTACATTGGAATAAACCTCAACATTCAAAGGGGCAGAACCACCTGACAAGCTGAAGCTCTTGCTTACCATTTCCTTATCGCGGACATCTGTAAAATTTATTTCCTGATTAAAAACAGTTTTGTTGGTCCTTGTAACCACTACATAGAGTTGGATCAGGGAAATCAGTAAAGCGGTAACAGCCATAATGTTAAGGGTTTGGCTGAAATTTATATAAAATGGCTGTACAATCCCGATTCCTGAATAATTGGGAAGATTTGGAATATTAAAAGCCTTTTTAATTTTGTATTTAGAGATATGCTGACCGAAAAAGAACTGTGCCGTATCCTTTGTTTTTTCTTCTGAAATCATACGGGTGCCATTTACATACTCTTTATAAGTAGAAAGCCCGAGATCCAGCCTGTCCTCAAAAAAGCCTGCTGCTGCATGAATATGGCATTCTGTGGTTTCATATTTTCTGAAGCTCCTCATACCGAATTCCAGAATAATACTGTTCCATGATTTTCTTTTTATATCCAACTTATTAATGGGATGCAGCAAGACCCAATGCCCGTCGCTTTCGCTCAGAAAAGCATCTTCTCCTTTTTTGTCTTTTAAATAATACTCCCTCCAGAAAATACTGTTTCCATATTTCCGGATAACAATTCCGGTTACGGTGTATTCTACATTATCGATCATTCCCTGCTGCCCAACATTCAGCACTACACTCTCGATCGGCTTTTTAACCACTTTCGTAGAAGTATTCTTTTGAATATCAATAATATTGGAACAGGACCTGCAAATGTATTCTGCAATACGAAAATCGTGATCAATTTTATTTTCGGTTTTGCATAAGGGACAAACGTAATGCATTCTTTATCTGTTGATTTTGTGTTTCTGAATGGTTTTAGCTTTAAAATATTCCGTTATTTCATCCGCAATCTTTTCAACCTTGCCGGTATTATCCTGCAAATAGTTACAAAGAAAGATATCGACCGTAAGCTGTCTGAACTCCGGCCAGGTATGAATACAGAGATGAGATTCTTTTAGACAGAAAGCAGAAGTGAAGCTCAGGTTCTCAAAAATATGGTTCGTACTTCCTACAATTTCCACATCTTTTGTTGCAAGCATCCTTCCGGTAAATTCCAGAAATCCTTCACTGTCTATTAACAAAGCTTCTGACTCCGTTTCCAAAGTCAGAAGAATATGTAAACCTTTGCTGGTTAATGATTCCAATTCATTTTATTTTCAGCAAATATATTATTTTTTCGGCAGGAAAACCTCAGCCAGCATACAGCGTGCACTTCCGCCGCCGTTCACTTCAATGGTATTCAGATCCGAGTAGATGATTTCGCAGTGTTTCTCGATCGCCGAAACCTGGTCGTCATGCAATGATTGGTATGCGGTTTCGCTCATGACCAAAAACTTCTGTCCTTCTTTGTTCTGTACCTGAAGCATGTTTCCGGCAAACTGCTGCATCTGGTCTTCCGAGATTTCAATGATCTCTTTTCCGGAATTCTTAATGGTCTCAATGACTTTGCTTCTCTCCAGTTCATTGTCGATACAATCCAGGCAGATTACGACAAACTGATCCGCCACGCACATCATCACATTGGTGTGGTAAATCGGCAGTCTTTCTTCTCCCACCGTCTGAAAAGAATGAAATACAACCGGCGTGAAACCGTATTTTTCACAGAATTCTCTGAAAAGGTTTTCATCCAGCCTCAGGGAGACCGAGCCATAAGCAATCTTGTTATCGTGGTCGAAAATCATGCTTCCGGTCCCTTCCAGGAAATGCCCCTGGGTTTCCGGGAAAGACCAGTCGTCGATTTCAGCAACTTCGTATCCCTGTTCTTTGATGGTTTCAATAATGTCATCTCTCCTTTCGACCCTCCTGTTGGAGGCAAACATCGGATAAAGCACGACTTTTCCGTCCCGGTGAAAGCTTACCCAATTATTCGGGAAAATAGAATCCGGCGTATGCGGGTCCAGGGTATCTTTTATCGTAATGACGTTGATGCCTTTGCTCCTCAGCTTTTCGACAAACATTTTAAATTCCGACAAAGCCCTGAACTGGATATCGAAGCCTTTCTGCTCAGTCTGAAAATAGTTATTTTTTGCGGTTTCTTCATTAAAGCCGAATGCGATAGGCTCTATCATGAGTACGGTATCTGTTGTCTGCATAGTTTGGGTAGAAGGGTTAATGGGTTTTAGTGTTTTAGTGTTTTAGTGTTTTAGTGTTTTAGTGCAAATTTACTTTCTATGAAAACTGATAAAATTTAATTTTTGAACTGTTTGTATTTTTAACTGAAATGAGAAAAAAAATATCAATCATCTTCTCAATTCACTCTATAATTCTCACTCTCAAACTCTCAAACACTTCTATTCATAAGCTTCCAATGTTTATTGAAAATGTATTTTTAGTTTTATTAATGAAATGTGCACCAATTTTTTGATTGAATCATCATATGGGCCAGCATTCCAATTATTTGGCTGTACTGCTTATTCAATATTCCAAATTGTTCTTCGTTAATATATTTACAGGCTAGCGCAAATTGCAGCAAAGTCTGGGTTTCTCCTTGCTTCACGTTCAGAATCTGTAAGCCTGGCGATAAAAGATCTTTCCTATTTTCTTTTGCACAAGGCCTCACTAATGTTGGCAGATACGGATCCGGAAGATCTTCTGATCTGGTCTGTAAGAGAGTAGATTTCTTCTTTGGGAAAGGTTTTTGAAAGCTTATAGATTTCCATTGCAGCGTCAAAAGACTGTTGACAGACTTTCAGATCCTGGTGAAATTTAATTGTTGACATCTCTGTATTTTTAACTAAAATAAAAAAAATATCAATACCCCACTCGGCTAATCTTCTAATCCCAAAACACTTTCCTCTCCCACTCTAAAACCCTCCAATCTGCTTATTCTCTCACCAACGGCATGGTAGAACACCTCAGCAGTCCTCCCATTTTAGAGATTTCGCGGTATGGGATTTCTTCTACAGTAATGCCCCATTCATTTCTCATGTGGTCGTTCATTCTGGTAAAAGTCTTGTCTGAAACCACAATTTCCGGGGAGATGGAGAAAATATTCGGGTTCATTTCAAACATTTCCTGCGGTGTTACATGGAAGCAGTTCTCTTCGCCGAAAATATCGATAATAAGACGGTAGTCGCTTTCATCCACAAATCCGTCTTTGTAGATGATGCATTTGTCTGTTCCTACCGGGTTGAATGTGCAGTCCAGATGCAGGATGCCTTCATACGGAATCTTATCATTTTTCTTCAGTTCCAGGTCGATAATTCTTTTCTTGGGAAAATATTCTTTCAGGATTTCAATCGCGTATTCGTTGGTCCTGGCCGTTTTATAGTTCCGGTAATCTTCGCTGAAACAGGTTCCGATAAATAAAAAATCATTCCATACAATAACATCGCCCCCTTCAATGTGGGCCGTTTCCGGGAGGTTGATAATCTTCCTCCAGGCTACCTTTTCAAAAACGGTTTTGTAAGCTTCCTGCTCATCCGCCCGGTCTGCAATAACGTTGGAAATGATCATTTTATCATCGATCACGAAAGCCACATCCCTTGCAAAAACCTGATTGTAATCCTCGATAATGTCCGGACGGAGTACTTCAACATCATATTCTTTTAAAACTGCCTCAAAAGCGTTCATTTCATTGATGATCTCCGCTTCCTGCGGATACAAATTGTTTTCAATGGAATGATATGATTTTGCATCATAGCTTTCCAACAGTGTCGGAACCGGCCCCATGGACTTGGGCTGTCCTAAAACCACTGATTTCAGCCTTCCTGTTTCGTTTTTTATATTTAATTTCATAAAGATTTATGCAATGCTGCAAATATAAGTAAAGAGCTGAATCTGGGAAACTTTCAGCCGTGTTTTAGAGGGATACAGACATATAATTCTATCTTTATGAATATTGCCAGTTCTTTATTAATGCCATATAAAACATCCTTATGTTTTATCTCTGTAGGATAAGGTTTTTGCAGATATTTTTTTAATGCAGTTTTTTTTATTAATTTTTAAATCAAATTCAATTTAAATTCATACATTAGTGATATATTAATCATGTTAAATCACTCAACATCAATCATTAAAACCATTTATTATGAAAACAAAGAATCCAGTGCTTAAAAATGCACAAAAACTCGGAAGGGATCAGCAAAAGACAATTATCGGAGGAGCGTCGGCAGCAAGACGCTGCTGTGAGTGGAATGAGGCAGGAGCCTGTACATTATGGGCTTGTGACCGTTGCCAATGTCCTTAAAAAAATTAAACCTGCTATTTACGGCAGGTTATTTTTTGTCATTTTTCCGGTCTTTGAAATATCTTTTTGATAAAGCAATTATTGCAGCCAGATTACAAATCAGCTGGGCAGGAACAAAGGTCCGCCGGAACAACATACTGAAATCATTGGCTTCCTTGTAGATGAATGGTACCCGCCGTTCTTCGGTTTCGTATGAATACAGATAATATACAGTGGATACTCTGAATACAAAAAGGATTACAGAGACCCATAAGATTGTGGAAACCGCCTGTTTCGTAGAAATAAGAATGATAAAACTGAACGCACAGACAAAACAGATGATCATTTCCATCTGATAAAAAATGACATTTACCAAATCGTAGGTTGGGTGATAATCCTTTGGTTTAGTGTGGAGCATTTCCAGGAAATCGAAGGTTTCGATCAGAAAAATCAGTCCGTAAAGAATATACAGGACAATAACAATTCGTATCGTATTTTTTGCCAGGTATTGCGGTGTATTTTCCATCCTTCAAAGTATGAAAATTCCTGCATATAAAAAAATCCCGGAGCAGGACTCCGGGATTTCTTGTATAAGTTAAGATATTGATTATCTGTTTACCATATCGATGTAATCTCTTTTCTGAGCACCCTGGTATACCTGTCTCGGTCTTCCGATCGGGTCTCCTTTCATTCTCATTTCTTTCCACTGGGAGATCCATCCCGGAAGTCTTCCCAACGCAAACATTACGGTGAACATTTCCGTAGGAATTCCCAATGCACGGTAAATAATTCCTGAATAGAAATCTACGTTCGGATACAGTTTTCTTTCTACGAAGTACTCGTCTTCCAAAGCTACTTTCTCCAACTGCATGGCAATATCCAGAGCTTTGTCCTGAATGCCCAATGCGTTCAGGATGTCATCCGCTGCTTTTTTAATGATTTTCGCTCTAGGATCGAAGTTTTTGTATACTCTGTGTCCGAAGCCCATTAAACGGAAGCTGTCGTTTTTATCTTTAGCTTTAGCGACCCATTTGTTTACGTCTCCTCCGTCTTTTTCGATCAGCTCAAGCATTTCGATTACGGCTTGGTTTGCCCCTCCGTGAAGCGGCCCCCAAAGTGCGGAAACCCCTGCAGAAACGGAAGCAAAAAGACCAGTGTGGGCAGATCCTACCATTCTTACGGTAGAAGTCGAACAGTTTTGTTCGTGGTCTGCGTGAAGGATCAGTAATTTATCCAATGCCTGAACAACCACAGGATCGATTTCGAATTCCTGGTTTGGCATTCTGAATGTCATTTTGTAGAAGTTCTCTACATAGTTCAGGCTGTTATCTCCGTGGTTAAGCGGTAATCCCTGAGTTTTTCTGTACGTCCATGCGCAAAGGTGAGAGAATTTGGCAATCATCAGCTCTGCTGCAAGGTCCATTTCTTCTTTTGAGTTTACGTTAACCGCTTTAGGATTAAAAGCCGTTAGAGCGGAAGTTAAAGAAGATAAAACGCCCATAGGGTGAGCAGAACGAGGGAAAGCATCGATGATCTTCTTCATCTCCTCTGCTACGAAATTATATTTTTTAATGTTTGATTCGAAAGAAGTGTACTGATCCTGAGTTGGCAATTCACCGTGTAATAAAAGGTACATCACTTCCGTGAAGTTGGATTTATCGGCGATCTGCTCGATCGGATATCCTCTGTAGAATAATTCCCCTTTATCTCCGTCTAAGTAAGTGATGTCACTAAGTGTAGCCCCGGTATTCTTATACCCTAAATCAAGTGTGATTAAACCTGTCTGGTCTCTTAATTTTGAAATATCGATTCCTCTGTCTCCGATAGTACTATCCACAATTGGATATTCATACGAATTACCGTCGTAATTCAATATTACTTTGTTGTCTGACATTATTTATTTTTTTTCTAAATATACTATTAATTATAAAATACGGCAAACTAAAAATTTCGCTTGCCGTAATTTATAAATTCGATTGATTATCTTTTGATTTTAAACGCATCCAGTCCAGGGAAAACTGCTGTTTCACCAAGAGCCTCCTCGATTCTCAGCAGCTGGTTGTATTTTGCCATACGGTCTGACCTTGAAGCAGATCCTGTTTTGATCTGTCCGCAGTTCATGGCTACTGCCAGATCAGCGATGGTAGAATCTTCCGTTTCACCGGACCGGTGAGACATTACGGAAGTAAATTTGTTGTGCTGAGCCATTTGTACGGCAGCCATTGTTTCAGATAGAGAACCGATCTGGTTTACTTTAACCAGGATTGAATTGGCAATTCCTTCGTTAACCCCTCTTGACAATCTTTCAACATTGGTTACGAATAAGTCGTCACCTACCAACTGCACTCTGTCTCCGATTTTATCGGTTAACATTTTCCAGCCTTCCCAGTCATTTTCCTGCATCCCGTCTTCGATAGAGATGATCGGATATTTATTGGCCAGTTCAGCCAGGTAAGAAACCTGCTCGCTGCTGGTATACTGGGCAGCATCCGGCGTCTGGAATTTTCTGTAATCGTAGATTCCGTCTTTGTAGAATTCTGAAGCCGCACAGTCCAGTGCGATCATCACATCATCACCAGGCTTGTATCCCGCTTTTTCGATAGCCTGAAGCAAAGTGTCCAAAGCATCTTCAGTCCCTGTAAAAGTAGGTGCAAAACCACCTTCGTCCCCTACTGCGGTTGATAATCCTCTTGAATGAAGAATCGCTTTTAGGTTGTGGAAAATCTCCGTTCCTTTTCTCAGGGCATGAGAGAAAGAGTCTGCTTTTACCGGCATCACCATAAATTCCTGGAAAGCGATCGGTGCATCGGAGTGAGAACCTCCGTTGATCACGTTCATCATCGGAACAGGAAGCGTGTTGGCGTTTACACCACCTACATATTTATACAAAGGCATTTTAAGATCAGCGGCTGCGGCTTTAGCGGCTGCCAAAGAAACCCCGAGAATAGCATTGGCTCCAAGATTTCCTTTGTTGTTGGATCCGTCAAGATCAATCATAATCTGGTCGATCAGGTTCTGATCAAAAACCGGAAGGCCTACCAATTCAGGCGCAATGACTTCTCTTACATTTTCTACAGCCTTGGAAACTCCTTTTCCCATCCATTCCGAACCGCCGTCACGCAACTCCACTGCTTCATGTTCCCCGGTAGATGCTCCGGAAGGTACCGCAGCACGACCCATCGCCCCGCTTTCCGTGAATACATCTACTTCTACTGTAGGATTCCCTCTTGAATCCAAAATTTGTCTCGCTTCTATGTAAGAAATGTAACTCATTGTTCGTTTTTTTATAGTTCAGACAAATTTAATCAATTTTTAACGTTATGAAGCAAATGGGGTGTAATTTATACGTTTATTCAGAGTTAAATTTTAGTTAATTTTGAGATTATAGATTTTCACAAAAAATAAAAATTCTCCACATATTTGAAATGTTGGAGAATTAATTATATCCATTTTATTAATATTATCTCTTTCTGAAGTCTTCAGGAAAATCTTTTTGTTCTGCAATATCAAGTTCCAACATTGTATTTCCTGCATCTGTCACTGCTCCAATCGTAAATGCTCCATAGGAGATTACTTCATGTACAATCTCTTTTTTTCCGTCAGCAGCATACATTACGACAGAATCGGCAAATGAATCATGTAAAAAAAGATATACGTTTCCTTTTAAAAGGTTATTTTCATGATCTGCACTCACCTTAATTGTAAGTTTTAAAAAGCCCGGTAGAAAATATTTTTTATAGCTGACGCTAAGTGTTCTTCCATTAAAATTGCTTTGCCCTCCAAATCTTCCTTTTTGCGGGTCATCCTTAAATTTGACAGGTGGCAGATCCGGTAATTTTTCCTCATTAAAAGACGTCTTTAGACCGGCTTCCTGAATATTTGAAGGAATACTATTTAATTGCTGAATAAAATTCTGCTCGCTTACTTCATAATTTTTTATTCTTTTTTCTTCAGTCTTTGCAATTTTTTCCACTTCTCCTTCCAGGGTTTCTTTTTCTTTTGCCAGTTCTTTATTTTCCTCCTTTTTCTTTTCTACACGCTTTTGCAGTTCTATGACCTGGGATTGCGTAAGCAGTTTATTTACCAGCAAATCAATAAATCTCATTCCAGCCGCCGCGGCTAACAAACAATAGGCTGCCCATAAAAGATAATCTGATGCGACAGATTTATTGTCTGACTTGTGAAAATTTTGATTAGGATTTCCAAATATATCAGAATTTATACTTGTCTGAGCATTTGATTTGTACTCATCTGTAGGCATTTGATAAACTTTATCTTTTGATTGTTTTTTAGAATCGTTTTTATGATTAATAAAAATATCATTTTCAATATTTACCACCAATTGACTATCTGCCAGTTTTAAAAACAAAGGTATAATAATCGTTGCCGCAATACCGAGAAAGATGCACACCATCCAGTTCCGAACTTTTTTGGTCTGATTCTCTACATCTTTATTGGAATCAGAAAAAAAATTGACAGTGCCTCCTAAAATTCCCGTTGAGAGCATTATTAACAAAATATAAGATACTTGCATATTTGTTCGTTTTACTTGTTATCCAAAAGTTTTAATAATTCATTAAAATCTTTTTTTTCATTTTGAGTAAGGTCGCTAAGTTTATCTACCGTTGCCTTTTCCTGCTTTGCTTTTTCAGCTTCATTCCGTGCTGTTTCTGAGATCTGTTGTTGCAGGCGGGTTACCGAAGTCACGACACTGTCAAAACTTTTCCAGTATAATTCTTTAGGACAATGATCCGGAAAGTTAACACAGTGCTCTTCCATTCTATACAGTGCATCCCTGAGCATATTCACCGGAGCTGTCCTTTCACCAAGCTTTGATAACGTTTCGGTAATCTTTGTGATATTCTCCCCAGATACACTATCCCCTGACTTTAATTTAGCCATTAATCTGGTCGTTACTTCTCTTGTGGTGGCAATTGCCGCATCAGGCTGAACTTCAGATAATACTTTATCGATTCTCCCTTTTTCATTAATGCTTATCATTGACCCCCGCCTCATCGCATCATACGACATTTGATAATTAGAATTCATACTTTTCAGTTCCTTGAATGTCATAGTATGTTGAGGCACGCATGAATTAAATACGGTAATGATTCCTAATGTGTATAATAATTGTTTCATTTTGCCTATGCTATGTTTAAAATTGTATTATCTGCCGTATTAAACAAAGCCTTTCCATTGGTCAGGATGGTACCCAATGCATTAAATACAAGAGCATCTAATTCCGTAATCTTTTTTTCCACATTTTCATTTCCATCTCTGTATTGTAAGATAATCTGACCCTGATTGCTATCTAAATTCCAGCTTAGGGAATAGTGAATAACTGTTTTTTTCATACTAATAAAATTTAAAGTTTGTGTTTCAAAGTTCCCACAAAAACAAATCCCTGTCAATTACACAAACGGGTGATTTACAACAAAAAAACAGCACCATAAATGATGCTGTTTCTAATTACCTATAAATTTTTCTACAGTTCTATTCTGAAAAACAAGTGTGTTCCGTCTTCTGTGGTAACTTCACAATGCCCGTTCTGTTCCTTCATCCGGCGTTTCATATTTCGAAGACCGTTCCCTTCCTGTTTTACAGTGTCGATGCCGATGCCGTTATCGGAGATTTTCATCATGAACTCCTTCTCATGCTGGGTAAAAGAAAGGATCAGCCTGCTGGACCGGCTGTGCTTGTAGGCATTGTTAAGGGCTTCCTTCAGGCAGAGGAAGAGGTTGCGCCGCTGTTCGGTGGTGATGGTTGTCTGAGCAATTACACTTTCGTTTTCGATGTGAAGGACAATTGTTGTTTTTTTGAGGAAGTTTTGTGCATAGGATTTAGCGTAGTCGATAAAGCTTCCGAGGGTATCATTCCCGGAATTTAAGCTCCAGAGCATTTCCCGCATGGAGAGATTCATGTCTTCGGAGGTTTTCAGGAGTTCATCGATGTCGCTTTTGAGATCTTCGTCTTCAGCACGCTGTTTTAAAAATTCCGCCTGAAGTTTTAGGGCTGAGATCCCGGCTCCGAGATCATCGTGCATATCGTGAGAAATCCGTTCCCGTTCTTTTTCGATCAGTTTCTGTTTTTCGAGTTCTTTCTGGAGGAGCTGGTTTTGGTGTTCGGATTCTTTGAGTTGTTGTTGCTGAAAAAAAAGAAGTTGTTTTTTATTATATGTTATTATAATGAAAACTACAAAACTAATAAGCAGCATTATTAGTAAAATCGCTACAATATATGTTAACTTGATTTCAGGGGGTAGAGATTTCATCTTTTATGTATTTATATTTTGAAATTCCTATATAAAATAATATGTAAATAAATGTATTTACTAATAAAAGTATATCTTTTAGCAGCTTTAAAAAATGTTTATCTTCTTCATCTAATAGATACATGGGAATTATTCTGAACATAAAAAAACAGCTCCAGAAAAGTAATGAAATAGAGATCCAGAAAAATGGCTCATCTATTATCTTAACATCAGTTACATTATTCAATTTATCTTTAATCCAATAAAGCGAATAAGATATATTTGCAAGACAATATAAAATCCCAAGACTTAAATTATATTTATCTAAATAGAAGTAATGGCTTGTAAAATATAGACAAATAACAGTACTCACAGAAATTAAAACTACTAATAATTTATTCCTTATTTGTGTATAGTAGAAGAAAATGAAAAACGTTATGTTGAAAATATTTAAATAATTATATTGAATTGCTTTTAATTCAATAAGATCAATCTCTGACGAAAAATCAACACAAAAGTTTATCAGTAAAAAAACAAATAAATTATTTTGAGAAAAAAAACGATTTTTTCTCAAAATAATTGATGATCTTAAAACTGTAATAAAAAAAACAATATAGTAAATTTTAATTAACATTATGGTTCCAAACTACCTTGATCATAATAAGGAAAATTCCGTAATTCATTACCCGTGGAATCCAAAGGTATTGAAGTTAAGAAAATTGATTCTTTATCTTCATTATATTTACTTCTACCATAACAATAATTAAATTTAAGTATTGTTATTGCTGGTAATCTACAAGTATCTACATATTTATCGATTTCAGCAATATAATCTAAAACTTTTTCTTTATTGTAACAAACAGATTTTGCAATGTATGTTGGATTATTTATTAGTGAACTTATATTAGTTTTAAATTGACTGTACAAATCTTTTTCTTGAATTTTAATTTCGTAATATTTTGATCCTAAATTAAAAACTAAATATGATTTATTATTTTTATCCAAATCAATTTTATTTACAAATGTTAATATAGCATACAAATTATTTTGATTCTTTTCTAAATTCTTAATTACTATTTCTCTATCATTAGACGGAATATCTTGTAGCAATTCTTGTAATATAGTTTCTGACAGATAAATATATTGAATCCTTAGAAGATTAAAATCATTATTTTTAGAATAGTCATCTAATAACTTTTTAAATACTTTGTAGTCTAACTCCATATTTTTAACTAGATTATTAGAAAATGTCGTGTATCTAGACTGACCGATTCTATTTCTGGAATCACTTATTGGATCCTCAATATTAATTTCAAAAATTCCAATTTTTTTTATATATTCCAAAAACTCTTTAAATTCGGCAGATTTCTTTTTGCCTTGTTTTATTAGCAAATATCCATCCTCAAGCTTCTTACATTCACTATTATTTGATAATTTTATTTTTTCTTTACAAGAATTAATTGCTAACATTGATATAATAATTAGTAAGAATAATTTAATTTTTTTCATAATTTCTTAGTTTTTAAAATGGTTAAATTTATTAATAGCTTCAACTTTATTGTTGACGTGGAGCTTTCGGTAAATATTTCCGACATGCTTTTTCACCGTATCAATGCTGATGAATTTCTTGTCGGCAATTTCTTTGTATAATAATCCTTGGGAGAGCAGTTCCAGGATTTCCTTTTCCCGTTCCGTGAGTTCGTTGAAGCCTTGGATTTCGGGAAGTTTACGTTCAAAATGGCGAAGGACTTTCCTCGCGATGGAGAAGCTCATCGGGGCGCCGCCGTTGTAGGCATCGCGGATGGAGGAGAGAATCTTATCCATACTTTCGCCTTTTACCAGATAGCCCATGGCTCCGGCTTTCAAGGAATTGAAAATCTTTTCTTCATCTTCAAAACTCGTACACATGATAAACTGAGTGGATGGCATCTGCTGTTTCAGTTTTTCAATGATTTCAATGCCGAGCATATCCTGAAGCTGGATATCCATCATGACCACATCCGGAGAAAGATCGGCGAGCTGTTGCAAAGCCTCGCGTCCGTCAAAAAACTGGGCAACCACTCGCATGTCATCCTGGTAATCGATCACTTTCTTCAAGGCATTGTTGTAGTTTTTCTCATCTTCTACGATGGCTATTCTTATCTTCATCTCATATGGTTTGGGTGAATATCCTAATTCGGAATTCCGGTTTCTTCATAATGGGTTTTCTCCGTCATAAAGAAAGCCCTTGCTGTTCATTATTTTGAAGGGCAAAATCCGTCTCCCAGGCTGATAACTGTTCCGATCACTCCTTTCAGTACGGGATTTTTGATAATTTCCTTCAGAAGTTCCAGTCCTTTTTTCGCAGCAGGCCATACGGCGCAAAAATTAACGCTATCCGGGCTTTTTTCCAATGATACATTTTTGATGTCTGATTCTGTTAACATAGCAATAAGGTTTAAATAAGCCTACTCTGTGCAGTTTTCAGCGTCCCTGATTTATTACTGTAAAGTTCAGAATCTTAATGAAGCGGGTCAATTACCCGTTTGTGTAATTTTAGAAAGATTGTCTTCATAATGGTTGGTTTAGTTTTTGTTTTGATTAAATTTAAGAAAAATTATTCTACACTACAAAAACATTTAACAATCAATACATTAAAAAATTAAAGTCATGAAAAAGGTAATTCTCGTCGCAGTTTCAGCGGCTTTTCTCTCTATGGTAAGCTGTAAAAAAAGTGAAGGGGGCAATAAAGAGATCATCCAATCGGAAAGTTCGGAGACTTCGGTGGTGGATAACAACGGTAAAATAGATTCTGCAAGCACATCATCTTCGATGACGGAAGTGAACGGCCAGAAAACGGAAACGACCAGCAATATTTACAAAGCAACGGACGGCACCCTGGTAAAGGTAATCTTTGAAACCACTCCGAAAGAAAGTACGCTTTCGATAAGAAATAATAACAAAACGTTTATCCTGAAAAAAACAGGGACGAGCGGTAAAGAAACAACCTATACCAAGGATGATATGACAGCAAGAGTAACGCAGGACAGTATCCATCTTATCCAGGGTAATAATATCATTGAACTTAAAAAGACAAAAATTTAATAAAAAATTCCGTTTGAAACTATTTCAAACGGAATTTTATTTTTTTGAACTAATGATCATCGGGCCGAATCAGAAATCAGGTTATCATATCTGAAGAAGTAAAACAGACACCAGATTCTTATCAGAATTCCTGTTATTTTAATGTTTCTATAATCAGAATAAAGGGGTTGACCGTTCTGTTTTTTATCCGCCCGTTACGATCCAGCCGGATTTCTTTCATCCGAACAGAATCACTTTCATTACCTCCAATAGTCAGTAAATATTTACCGCTGCTATCCTCTCCAACTTCCACTACAATGGCCGAATGAGAAGGATAATCTTTGTGTACACGGGCATATTCATAATCAAATACTGAACCGCCTCTGTTGTTCTGGATGATATCGCCTATCTTCGGAGCATAATCAGTAAGCTGTCTCGCTCTGAATACTCCTGTATCGGCAGCAGCGTTTTCAATCGCAGCATATACAAACCGTGAATGGGAAGCAGAAAATCTGAATTCCGCAGAAGTCGCCCCTGCCTTCAGGACGCACCAGGAGATAAAAACTGCAGACCAGGGTACAGCCACGCAGCTGGCAAAAGGAAATCCGAGATCCCGGTAATACTTCCTGATCTGCCGGCAAAGTTGTTCATCACCTTCATCCATCCTTTTATAAAGAAGGTACTGCTGTTGGGCCGTTTCTGCGAGCTTTTTTGCAAAAAGGGTTGTTGCCATAATTTTGAGATTTAACTATTTTTGTTTCAGCTAAATTATGCGTGTGATGTATTTCAATCAATTACCCTTTTGTGTAAAATAAAAACCCCCATCCGTATTACGGATAGGGGTTTTATGATGTATCTGTCGAATATTATTCTTCAGTTTTTTCCTCTGTAGAATCAGCAGCTTCAGCCGTTGGCTCAGCAGCTTTTTCTTCTACTACAGGTGCTTCAGCAACTACAGCTTCTTTTTTAGCAGCCGTAGATCTTCTGCTTCTTCTTGTCGCTTTTTTCTCTTCCGCATTCGGATTGTAAAGCTCATTGAAGTCTACCAGTTCGATAAGAGCAGTATCAGCGGCATCACCCGGTCTGAAACCTGTTTTGATGATTCTTGTGTAACCACCGTTTCTCTCAGCGATTTTAGGAGCTACTGTTCTGAACAACTCAGCAACCGCTTCTTTATTCTGAAGATATGAAAAAACAATTCTTCTGTTGTGTGTAGTATCTTCTTTTGCTTTTGTTAATAGAGGCTCAACATATACTCTTAAAGCTTTTGCTTTTGCTACAGTAGTGTTGATTCTTTTATGCTCAATTAGAGAACAAGCCATATTAGAAAGCAAAGCGCTTCTGTGAGAAGCCGTTCTTCCTAAGTGATTGAATTTTTTACCGTGTCTCATTATTAATTAATTATCAGCGTCTAATTTATATTTTGCAACGTCGAAACCGAAGTTTAGACCTTTTGAATGCACTAATTCTTCTAGTTCTGTCAAAGATTTTTTACCAAAATTTCTGAATTTCATCAAATCAGACTTACTGTAAGAAACCAGTTCTCCAAGAGTTTCCACTTCAGCTGCTTTCAGACAGTTCAGGGCTCTAACGGAAAGATCCATGTCTGCTAATTTAGACTTCAGTAGTTGTCTTGTATGAAGGGTCTCCTCGTCATATTGGATCGATGCTTTTACGGCTTCGGTTTCAAGCGTGATTCTCTCATCGGAGAACAGCATGAAATGATAGATTAATATCTTGGAAGCTTCTGTCAAAGCGTTCTGCGGACTGATAGATCCGTCAGTTTCGATATCAAGTATAAGTTTTTCGTAGTCTGTTTTTTGCTCTACACGATAATTTTCAATGCTATACTGTACTTTCTTGATTGGCGTGAAAATAGAGTCGATGGCAATGGTACCTACCGGTGCATTGTTTGACTTATTTTGTTCAGAAGGCACATACCCTCTTCCTTTTTCTATGTTGAAAGTAATTTCGAAAGTAACGTCATTGTTTAGGTTACAAATCACTAAATCCGGGTTCAATACCTCAAATCCGTTGATCGATCTTCCTAAATCTCCAGCAGTAATCACCGTCTGACCCGATACTTTGGCAACAACCTGCTCATTGGACTGGTTTTCTGCCGTAGCTTTTAATCTTACCTGCTTCAGGTTAAGAATGATTTCGGTAACATCTTCGATTACTCCCGGAATGGTTGAAAATTCGTGCTCTACACCTTCTATTTTGATAGATGAAATAGCGTATCCTTCCAGAGAAGAAAGCAACACTCTTCTCAAAGCATTACCGATTGTAAGCCCGAAACCTGGTTCTAGTGGTCTGAATTCAAACTGACCTCTAAAATCATCAGAGTTAAGTAAAATTACTTTATCGGGTTTTATGAATTGTAAAATTGCCATATTATTGGGTTGAGCAAAAATTTGATTAAAAAATTATTTAGAGTAAAGTTCGACGATAAGCTGTTCCTTGATGTCCTCCGGAATCTGGATTCTTTCAGGGGCAGATACGAAAGTACCTTCTTTTTTCTCATCGTTGAATTGTAACCACTCATAATTTGCTTTGGAAGCCAATGCATTGGTAACTACTTCAAGAGACTTGGATTTTTCTCTTACAGCGATTACATCACCAGCTTTTACCAAATATGAAGGAATGTTCAGGATTTCTCCGTTCACAGTGATGTGTCTGTGAGAAACCAGCTGTCTTGCTGCAGATCTTGTTTTAGCAAAACCTAATCTGTATACTACGTTATCCAATCTGGATTCGCAAAGCTGCAATAGAACCTCCCCTGTTACACCTTTACTTCTGTGTGCTTTTTCGAATAGGTTAGCAAACTGTCTTTCTAGGATACCGTACGTATATTTAGCTTTTTGCTTCTCAGCCAGCTGAACTGCGTATTCAGATTTTTTAGCACCTCTTCTTTTGTTAGGACCGTGTTGTCCTGGCGGTTGGTTTTTTCTTTTCTCGAAGTTTTTGTCATCTCCGTAGATTGCAGCACCAAACTTTCTAGCAATCTTAGTTTTAGGTCCAATATATCTTGCCATAATGGGTAAATTCTAAAAATTAAACTCTTCTTCTTTTTGGTGGTCTACATCCGTTGTGCGGCATAGGCGTCACATCAACGATTTCACTAACTTCGATTCCTGAATTGTGGATAGATCTGATGGCAGATTCTCTACCTGCACCCGGACCTTTTACGAACACCTTTACTCTTCTTAAACCAGCTTCGTGAGCTACAGCAGAGCAATTTTCAGCTGCCATCTGAGCAGCAAATGGAGTATTCTTTTTAGAACCTCTGAAACCCATTTTACCGGCAGAAGCCCAAGAGATAACCTCTCCGTTTTTATTTGTTAAAGAAATGATGATGTTATTGAAAGAAGCCTGAATATGCGCTTCACCAATAGCTTCAACTTTTACTTTTCTTTTTTTAACTACTTTAGTTTGTTTTGCCATAATTCCTAACGATTATTTACTAGCTTTTTTCTTGTTAGCAACAGTTTTTCTCTTTCCTTTTCGGGTTCTAGAGTTGTTTTTCGTTCTCTGGCCTCTTAAAGGTAATCCAAGTCTGTGACGTATTCCTCGTTGGCATCCTATGTCCATTAATCGCTTAATGTTCAATTGCACTTCAGATCTCAGTTCTCCTTCTACTTTAATGTTTTCGGAGATGTAGGTTCTGATGGCAGCCAATTCATCGTCATTCCATTCGTTGACTTTCTTGTCTTCGCTGATACCGGCAGCTTTAAGGATTTCTGAAGAAGTACTTCTTCCGATTCCGTAGATGTAAGTTAAACCGATAACGCCTCTTTTGTTTTTTGGTAAATCAATACCTGAAATTCTCGCCATAATTTAATGTTAGCCTTGTCTTTGTTTAAATTTTGGGTTTTTCTTGTTGATTACGAACAGTACACCTTTTCTGCGTACGATCTTGCAATCAGCGCTTCTTTTTTTAATTGATGCTCTTACTTTCATTTTGTTTGATAGTATTTATTTTTTTAACAATAGCCAAATGGAACGTGGGCTCCATTTGGCATTGTTTTAATATCTGAATGTAATTCTCCCTTTGGTTAGATCATAAGGAGACATTTCCAGTTTCACCTTATCACCAGGTAAAAGTTTAATGTAATGCATTCGCATTTTACCGGAAATATGGGCGATGAGAACATGCCCATTTTCTAGCTCTACACGGAACTGGGCGTTGGAAAGTGCTTCCGTGATAACGCCGTCTTGTTCAATATGTTTTTGTTTCGCCATAAATTAATATCCAGTCGTTCTTGATAATTTAGACTGCATCAGCCCATCATAATGATGGTTCAGCAGATAAGTATTAATCTGTTGAACGGTATCTAAAATTACTCCCACCATAATCAATAGTGATGTTCCCCCGAAAAATAGGGCGAACGCATCTGTCTGAACAAAGGTTCCATGCACAATTGCCGGAAGGATTGCAAAGATAGACAAAAATATTGCACCCGGCAAGGTAATTTTTGATAAAATATCGTCTAAATAATCAGCGGTCTCTTTTCCTGGTCTTACTTTAGGTACTAACCCTCCGTTTCTCTTCAAATCATCAGCCATCTGGTTTACCGGAATCGTAATTGCAGTATAGAAAAACGAGAAGATAATAATCAATAGCGCGAACAGCACGTTGTACTGCCAGCTAAAAACATTCTTGAAACCTGCAAGAAAGGTATTGGACTCATCTACTTTCGTCAATAGCCCCGGAACGAACATCAATGCCTGCGCAAAGATGATCGGCATTACACCGGCTGCATTTACTTTCAATGGGATCCACTGTCTTGCTCCCTGCATGAGATTTCTGTTTACACCTCCTCTTGCCTGAGCTCTGCTTACATACTGGATCGGGATTTTTCTTACCGCAACGGATAGTACCACTGCCAGAAGAACCACCAGCATCCAGAAGATTACTTCAATAAGGATCATGATTGATCCCATTCCTCCTTTTCCGTTCTGCACGGCCATTTCCTGTACGAATGCTTCAGGAAGTCTGGAAAGGATCCCCACCATAATCAGGATAGAGATACCGTTTCCGATACCTTTGTCGGTGATTTTCTCACCCAACCACATTGCGAACACTGAACCGGCCACCAAAATAACGATACTCGGCAGCCAGAACATGATGGAATTCGGCTCTACATAATATGCAGACTGGAACTGAGCATAAGGTAAAAACAGCTGAGTGATCGAAGTTAGATAAGAAGGGGCCTGTACAAGACAAACGCCGATCGTTAACCATCTGGTGATCTGGTTCAGGGTATTTCTACCGGACTCTCCATCTTTCTGAAGCTTCTGAAGATAAGGAATAGCCATCCCCATCAACTGAACAATAATAGAAGCAGATATATAAGGCATGATACCTAACGCCATTACGGAAGCGTGGCTGAAAGCTCCCCCCGTAAACGACGAAAGCAAGCCAAGGAGACCTGCTCCTTGCTTGTTACCGCCTTGATTTTTATAATGCTCTAAGAGATCCCCTACTTCTGCAAGGTTAATTGCAGGCAGGGAGATATAAGATGCGAATCTATACACAAGAATAATCCCTAAAGTAAAGATAATTTTATCCCGTAATTCTTTAAGGCTCCAAATATTTTTGAGTGTTTGTATAAATTCTTTCATTAGTAATATTATAAGGTAATTGCTTTTCCACCTGCTTTAGAGATCAACTCTTCAGCAGATTTAGTGAATTTGTCAGCAGAGATTGAAACCGCAGATTTCAATTCTCCTCTACCCATAATTTTCACTAATTCGTTTTTCGTAATTAAACCGTTTTCGATCATTACCTCTCTTGTAATATCTCCAGTGATGGATTTATTTTCAATTAAAGTCTGGATCGTATCCAAGTTAATTCCTCTAAACTCTTTTCTGTTTACGTTTTTGAATCCGAATTTAGGTAATCTTCTTTGTAAAGGCATCTGACCTCCTTCAAAACCGATTTTCTGAGAATATCCGGCTCTTGCTTTCTGTCCTTTATGCCCTTTTGTAGAAGTACCTCCTTTTCCGCTACCTTGTCCTCTACCGATTCTTTTTGAATTGAAAGTAGATCCTGCAGCTGGCTTTATGTTGTTTAAATTCATTTTAAAATTATTTTAAAAATTATTTTTGAACTTCAAGTAAGTGACTAACTGCAGCTATCATTCCTAAGATAGAAGGCGTAGCTTCGTGTTCTACAACTTGGTGAAGTTTCTTAAATCCTAATGCTTCAAGCGTTCTCTTTTGGGTTTTTGTTCTTCCAATAGCGCTTCTTACTTGCTTTACTTTGATTGTTGCCATTGTTTTGTATATTAACCGTTAAACACTTTAGTTAGAGAAACTCCTCTCATTCTAGCGATTTCTTCAGGTCTTCTGATATCCAGTAACGCTTTGAAAGTAGCTTTCACCACGTTGTGAGGGTTAGAAGATCCTTTAGATTTTGAAAGGATATCGTGTACACCAGCAGACTCCAATACCGCTCTTACCGCACCACCGGCGATAAGTCCCGTACCGTGAGAAGCAGGTCTTAAGAAGATATCAGCACCACCATATCTGGCAGAAGTCTGGTGAGGAATCGTGTGGTTCATTACAGGAACTTTCACTAAGTTTTTCTTAGCATCTTCTACCGCTTTAGCAATAGCAGAAGCAACTTCCTTAGATTTTCCCAAACCGAAACCGATCGTTCCCGCTTCGTCTCCTACAACTACGATTGCAGAAAATCCGAAAGCTCTACCTCCTTTGGTTACTTTTGTTACTCTGTTAACAGCTACGAGACGATCTTTAAGTTCTAATCCTCCCGGTTTTACTCTTTCTATATTATCTAGTCCTAACATATTTTCCGAAATTTAATGATTAGAATTTAAGTCCACCTTCTCTCGCACCGTCAGCAAGAGCTTTTACTCTTCCGTGGTATACGAATCCGTTTCTATCAAATACAATATTTTCGATTCCTGCAGCGATGGCTTTGGCAGCGATAGCCTTACCTACGGCAGCAGAAACTTCAGTCTTTGTTCCGTTAGCTTCAACGCCTTTCTCTCTGGAAGAAGCAGAAGCTAAAGTTTTTCCACTGTTATCGTCGATTAACTGAGCGTAAATTTCCTTATTACTTTTGTATACAGATAATCTTGGCAATTCAGAAGATCCGGAGATTTTCCCTCTTACTCTTCTTTTGATTCTTATTCTTTTTTCTACTTTAGTTAATGCCATAATACTTATAATTTATTAAGCAGATTTACCAGCTTTACGTCTAACAATTTCTCCTACGAATCTTACTCCTTTTCCTTTGTACGGTTCAGGCTTTCTGAAAGAACGGATCTTTGCAGCTACCATCCCTAGAAGTTGGTTGTCGTGAGACGTTAAAGTAATAATCGGGTTTTTACCTTTTTCAGTCAATGTATCTACTTTCACTTCACCTGGAAGTTCCAATACGATACCGTGAGAGAATCCTAAAGCCAACTCAAGTTTCTGACCTGCGTGTGAAGCTCTGTATCCTACCCCTACTAATTCCAGTTTCTTTTCGAAACCTTGGTTTACACCAACAATCATGTTGTTGATCAGCGCTCTATATAAACCGTGAAGCGCTTTGTGTTGTTTAGCATCAGATGGTCTGTTTACGTTCAGTTCCCCATCTTTCTGTTCTATAGTAATTCCTGCTGTAAGTTCCTGAGATAATTCTCCTTTAGGACCTTTTACCGTTACCACACCGTTGTTTTCAGTGACAGTAACTCCTGCCGGAACTGTTATAATTGCTTTACCAATTCTTGACATTTTCCTGTGATTAAAAATTAATAAACATAGCAGATTACTTCACCGCCTACTTTTTCTTCTCTAGCTTTCTTGTCAGTCATTACTCCTTTAGAAGTAGAGATGATAGAAATACCCAAACCGTTCAGTACTCTTGGAAGTTCAGTAGAACCTTTGTACTGTCTCAAACCTGGTCTTGAAGCTCTCTGAATAGACTTGATCGCCGGCTTGTTGGTTTGCTTGTCGTACTTTAAAGCGATTTTGATCACACCCTGAACAGCGTTATCCTCAAACTTGTAGTTTAAGATATACCCCTGATCGAATAAGATCTTAGTAATCTCCTTTTTGATTTTCGATGCAGGAATTTCCACCACCTTGTGGCCTGCGCTTTGTGCGTTCCTTACTCTTGTTAGGAAATCTGAAATTGGATCTGTTACCATTTTTCTTTTATAAATTATTGGTTAAAGAACAATCAGTATTGTAAAGACTTAAAGAGTAAAATATCAGACCTCAGAAATCTCGGTCTGATATTTTTATCTTTAGTTTCCGAACAACTTAATTGTCCCGATTTTTTTTAGTAATAAATTACCAGCTTGCCTTTTTAACACCCGGGATAAGACCGTTGTTTGCCATTTCTCTGAAAGTTACTCTGGAAATTCCGAACGTTCTCATGTATCCTCTTGGTCTTCCTGTTAATTTACATCTGTTGTGTAATCTTACAGGAGAAGCATTTTTTGGTAATTTCTGAAGTCCTTCATAATCACCAGCTTCTTTTAAAGCTTTTCTTTTATCAGCGTATTTAGCAACTAACGCTTCTCTTTTGCGCTCACGCGCTTTCATTGATTCTTTAGCCATTTCTTAGTTCTTTTTGAATGGTAAACCGAAGTGAGTTAATAAAGCTTTAGCTTCTTTGTCTGTTTTCGCAGTAGTAACGAAAGTGATGTCCATCCCCTGGATTTTTTTCACTTTGTCGATTACGATCTCAGGGAAGATGATCTGCTCAGTGATCCCTAAGTTGTAGTTTCCTCTACCGTCGAAACCGTCTGCCTTGATTCCGGAGAAATCTCTGATACGTGGCAATGCAGAAGAAGTTAATCTGTCTAGGAACTCATACATTTTATGAGCTCTCAGCGTAACTTTAGCACCTACCGGCATTCCTTTTCTTAATTTGAAAGCAGCCTCATCTTTCTTAGAGATGGTACCAACAGCCTTCTGACCAGTGATGTTCGTTAGTTCTTCAACCGCATAATCGATGATTTTCTTATCTGCAGTAGCATCTCCTAAACCTTGAGACAATACGATTTTCTCTAATCTAGGAACCTGCATTACAGATTTGTATCCGAATTCTTCCATCATTGCAGGAACAATCGTTTCTTTATATGCTTTTTTGGGTCTTGCTATATATTCCATGTGTTCTTAAAAATTATAAAGTTTCACCCGTTTTTTTGTTGATTCTTACTTTCTTATCTCCTTCGGTTTTGTAACCTACTTTGATCGCTTTTCCGTCTTTACCAACTAAAGCTACGTTTGAGATATGAATAGAAGCTTCTTTCTCAGTAATTCCACCTTGAGGGTTGGAAGCTGAAGGCTTAACGTGTTTTTTAACGATGTTCAGTCCTGCAACAACTACTCTAGGGTCTTTTCCTTCTTTTTTGATCACTTCAATAACTTCACCGGTACCACCTTTAAGACCTTTCTTACCTGTAGTTACGATTACGTTATCTCCTCTTTTTATTTTTAACTTTGACATTTTTTTACAATTTTAAATATTAAAGTACTTCAGGAGCTAATGAAATGATTTTCATATATTCTTTGTCTCTCAACTCACGAGCAACCGGTCCGAAAACACGCGTTCCTCTCATTTCTCCCGCTGCGTTCAGCAATACACAAGCATTGTCTTCAAATTTGATGTACGAACCATCTTTTCTTCTAACTGCTTTTTTTGTTCTTACTACGACCGCTTTAGATACCTGACCTTTCTTAGCGTTTCCTGATGGTGTAGAATCTTTGATAGTAACAACGATTTTATCACCAACTGAAGCATATCTTCTTCTGGTTCCTCCCAGAACTCTGATAACCAATACTTCTTTAGCACCTGTGTTATCAGCAACTTTTAATCTTGATTCTGTTTGTAACATTATTACTTAGCTTTTTCAATGATTCTTACTAATCTCCATCTTTTGTTCTTGCTCAAAGGTCTTGTTTCCTGGATCAGAACCGTATCACCTTCTGTGCATTCGTTGTTCTCGTCGTGTGCAGTATATTTTTTCGTTTTCAAAACGAATTTACCGTACATCGGGTGCTTTACTCTTGTAGTTTCACTAACAACAATAGTTTTTTCCATTTTATTGCTGGAAACCACTCCGATTCTTTCTTTTCTTAAATTTCTATCCATTGTAAAATGAAATTATTGTTTGTTAGTTAACTCAGTGTTTAGTCTAGCGATTGTTTTTCTCAAATCTCTGATTTGGATCGGGTTTTCAATTGGGCTGATTGCATGAGCCAATTTCAATTTGGAATATTGAGCTTTTGCTTCAGTTAATTGAGCTTGAATATCACCCGCGCTTAAATTTTTAATATCAGCTTTTTTCATTGTATTCAAAGATTAAAGAGGTTTAACAAAATCGTTAGCAACGATGAATTTGGTAACTACCGGTAATTTTTGTGCAGCAAGCCTAAGAGCTTCTTTGGCTACATCGTAAGGAACTCCTCCGATTTCGAACATAATTTTACCAGGTTTTACTACAGCTACCCAATATTCCACGGCACCTTTACCTTTACCCATCCTTACTTCGGCTGGTTTCTTTGTAATCGGCTTATCCGGGAAGATTTTGATCCATAGTTGACCTTCTCTCTTCATATATCTTGTCGCAGCGATACGAGCAGCTTCAATTTGTCTTGCAGTGATCCAAGCACCTTCTGTCGCCTTAATCCCGAAAGTTCCATAAGCAAGTTGACTACCTCTCTGGGCATTCCCCTTCATTTTCATCTTATGAACTCTACGGAATTTGGTTCTTTTTGGTTGTAACATAATTTCTAAATTTTAGATTTTAGATTTTAGATTTTAGATTTTTTTTATTTTAAAAAAGTAACGGTAATTTAAAATTCAAAATGGTCTAATCTAAAATTTTTAATTATTATTGTTATTATTGTTGTTGTTTCTTCTAGGTCCTCTGTTGTCTCTTCTATCTCCTCCTCTGTTATCTCTTCTTTCTCTGTCTCCAGACTGACCTCCTTTTTTCTGCTGTCCCACTAATGGAGAAAGTTCTCTTTTACCGTAAACTTCTCCTTTCATGATCCAAACTTTAACCCCTAGTTTTCCGTACTGAGTCAATGCTTCACCGATGTGGTAATCGATATCTGCTCTGAAAGTAGACAATGGAATTCTTCCTTCTTTGAAAGATTCTGATCTTGCCATTTCAGCTCCGTTCAATCTACCAGAGATCTGAACTTTGATACCTTCTGCACCCATTCTCATGGTACCTGCCATCGCCATCTTAACAGCTCTTCTGTAAGAAATTCTGTTTTCGATCTGCTTAGCAATGCTGTCTGCCACCAATACGGCGTCAAGCTCAGGTCTTTTGATTTCGAAGATGTTGATCTGAATATCCTTTTTAGTCAATTTTTTCAACTCTTCTTTCAGTTTATCAACTTCCTGTCCTCCTTTACCGATGATAAGTCCCGGTCTAGCAGTAGTAATTGTAACTGTTACTAATTTTAATGTTCTTTCAATATAAATTCTTGAAATCCCACCTTTAGATAATCTAGCCTCAAGGTATCTTCTGATTTTGTAATCTTCCGCGATTCTGTCTCCATAATCGTTTCCGCCAAACCAGTTAGAATCCCATCCTCTGATGATACCTAATCTGTTACCAATTGGATTTGTCTTCTGTCCCATACCTTGATTTAGTTTTCTTTATTACCTAAGATTAATGTAACGTGGTTAGATCTTTTTCTGATTCTGTACCCTCTACCTTGCGGAGCCGGTCTCAGTCTCTTCAATTGTCTTGCACTATCCACGAAGATTTCTTTAACGATAAGGTTTGCTTCTTCGATATCCGCACCTTCGTTTTTCGTCTGCCAGTTTGCCATAGCAGAAAGAAGTAATTTCTCCAATTTGTTAGAGGCTTCTTTTTTAGAATATTTTAGGATATAAAGAGCTTTATCTACTTGCTCTCCTCTAATGATATCAGCAACTAATCTCATTTTTCTCGGAGAAGATGGGCAGTTATTTAATGAAGCTTTTACAACGTCTTTGTTAGCTTCTTTTCTTGCGATTGAACTATCTTGTTTTCTTGATCCCATGATTATCTGCTTCCTTTGTTTTTGTTACCACCATGACCTCTGAAAGATCTTGTTGGAGAAAATTCGCCTAACTTGTGACCTACCATGTTCTCTGTAACGTAAACCGGGATAAAAGATTTCCCGTTGTGTACAGCGATAGTCTGTCCTACGAAGTCCGGAGAGATCATCGATGCTCTAGACCAAGTTTTGATAACAGTCTTCTTACCAGACTCTATATTTGCCTGAACCTTCTTATCTAAAGTATGATGAATGAACGGTCCTTTTTTAAGTGATCTTGCCATAATTATTTTCTTTTAGATACGATGTAACGGTTAGACACTTTGTTTTTCTTTCTAGTTTTGTAACCTTTAGACGGCATACCGTTTCTAGATCTTGGGTGACCTCCTGAAGAACGTCCTTCACCACCACCCATCGGGTGATCTACAGGGTTCATTACAACCGCTCTTGTTCTTGGTCTTCTACCTAACCATCTGCTTCTACCAGCTTTACCTGATACCGTTAATTGGTGATCAGAGTTGGAAACTGAACCGATCATTGCCATACATTCAGTAAGGATCATTCTGGATTCTCCTGAAGGTAATTTGATGATGGCATATTTTCCGTCTCTTGATGTTAATTGAGCTGAAGAACCAGCACTTCTTGCTAAAATAGCCCCTTGACCAGGTTTCATTTCAACACAAGAAATTACAGTACCCAATGGAATGTTTTTCAATTTCATTGCGTTACCTACGTTTGGTTCTACGCTTTCACCTGAAACTACTTTCTGATCTACTTTGATACCGTTTGGAGCGATGATGTATCTCTTCTCTCCGTCTGCGTATTCCAATAAAGCGATAAATGCAGTTCTGTTTGGATCGTATTCTACAGATTTTACAGTGGCTTCAACGTTTGCTTTGTTTCTTTTGAAGTCAATAATTCTGTATTTCTTTTTGTGTCCACCTCCGGTGTAACGCATGGTCATTTTACCTGTTTGGTTACGTCCACCTGACTTTTTAATACCAACGGTTAGAGATTTCTCTGGCTTGTTGGTAGTAATTTCCTCAAAATTGTTTACAATTCTGAATCTCTGTCCCGGGGTGATAGGTTTTAATTTTCTAACAGACATTACTATTATTTATAATTATAATTAATTTACAGCAAAAATATCGATAACCTCGCCTTCAGCAAGTTTGATTACCGCTTTTTTCAATTTGTTTGTCTTTCCAACCTGAAGACCTTTTTTAGTGTATTTCGAAGAAACCTTCGGAGCATAAATCATTGTGTTAACGTCTGCTACTTTTACACCGTAAGCTGCTTCCACAGCCTTTTTAATCTGGATTTTATTCGCTTTGGTATCTACCAAGAAAGAATAAGACCCTCTTAAATCCGTAAGGTAATTAGCCTTTTCTGAGATAACTGGTTTAATAATAATAGACATGATTTATTTCTTTAAATTTTCCTGGAATTTTTCTACTGCACCTTCGAAGAATACGATCTCACCAGCATTTACCAAGTCGTAAGAACTTACTTCATTGAAGTTCATCACTTTGGTTTTAGGTAAGTTTCTTGAAGACAAATACACATTCTTGTTAGCTTCAGGAAGAATGAACAAAGATTTTTTACCGTTCAATGTCAATGCATCCAATAATGTAATGAAATCTTTAGTTTTAGGAGCATTTAAGCTCACATCTTCCAAAACTCTGATGCTGTTGTCTCTCATTTTCTGAGATAAAACAGATTTCTTAGCCAATCTCTTAAGCGCTTTGTTCAATTTGAACCTGTAGTCTCTTGGTTTAGGACCGAATACTCTACCCCCACCTCTGAAAGTTGGAGATTTGATATCCCCGTATCTTGCAGAACCAGATCCTTTCTGCTTCTTAAGCTTTTTGGTAGAAGCCGTAATTTCGCTTCTTTCTTTAGCTTTATGAGTTCCTTGTCTCTGTGCGGCAAGGTACTGTTTAACTTCTAAGTAAACCGCGTGCTGATTTGGCTCAATTCCGAATACTGTTTCGTCTAGAGTTACTTTTCTTCCGGTCTCTTTTCCTGATGTATTTAATACTACTAGTTCCATTTTCTGATAATTACATAAGAATTTTTAGCTCCCGGAACAGCACCTTTTACTACTAAAAGATTTTGTTCTTGATCCACTTTTAACACCTGAAGGTTTTGTACAGTTACCTGCTTACCTCCCATTCTTCCAGCCATTCTCATCCCTTTGAATACTCTTGAAGGGTCTGAACCAGCACCGATAGAACCTGGAGCTCTAAGTCTGTTGTGCTGACCATGAGTTGCCTGCATTACACCTCCAAAGCCGTGTCTTTTAACAACACCCTGGAAGCCTTTACCTTTTGAAGTACCTGTTACGTCTACGAATTCTCCTTCGTTGAACAAGTCTACTTTTACTTCTTCTCCTACTTTTACTTCATCAACGAATTCTCTGTAGAATTCTACCAATTTAGCTTTAGGAGCAGAACCAGCCTTTTTGAAATGGCCAGCTAACGCTTTACCAACGTTCTTCTCACTCTTGTCATCGAAACCTAACTGAACTGACTTATATCCGTCTTTTTCAATGGTTCTGACCTGTAAAACCGAGCACGGACCAGCTTGGATAACTGTACAAGGAATGTTTTTTCCTTCTTCGTTAAACAAAGATGTCATACCGATTTTTTTACCAATAATACCTGACATTGTTTATATTATAATAAAATTTATCCTTTATTTATCACCATTTTCAGAAGTCTGAAGCAATTTCTACGTTTGATATAGGCATACTACGCCCCGAAAATGAGTGTGCAAATTTATGAATAATTTTATAACTGGCAAATATTTACTGCAAAATATTTTGATTTTTAATGATTTAGAAACTTTTGGTGAAATCCGGGGTAAATCACACCCGAAAGTTTTTTGAACATTAAAAAAATTAAAAATAAGTTGATTTTTGTTTAAAGCATATTTATATTTTAAAAAAACTAACCATTACCTAAAGGCATTTAGCGTAATTTTACGGTGTAATTTTTGCTGCGATCTGATTATTTTTTGATTAATAAGTAATCTGACCGCCTGACTCATGGCTGCCGGGCCCATGCAGATACTGAAAGATAACTATGACTGAAAGATTTAGTTCAAGAGACGCCCCGCATGATCCCGGAGATCATCGGAACAGATTACCAATTCAGAAGCACCTTGTAGATCTGATGAAAACTGCACTACGCTTTATTGCTATTTTTCTGCTGCTTGTTTCCTGTAGCAAACAGCCGCCGCACCGGTATACCTTTTATTATTGGAAAACCCGTCTGGCTTTAAACAATGCTGAAAATATTGCATTGCAGAAAGCTACCGTTCCATATTTATATACCAGGTTTTTTGATGTGGACAAAATCAACGGAAAATTTCAACCGGTAGGAGTAATTGCAAAAGACAAAAGTTTCATCACCGGTAAAAAGATCATTCCTACGGTTTTTATAACCAACCGCACGTTCCTGAACATTACTGCTCAGGAAACCAAATTCCTGGCTGAAAGCATCTACGCCCTGATCCGGAAGAAAGCTTCGGAGTACCAATTAAAAACAGGAAGTGAAATTCAGATCGACTGTGACTGGACCGCCGGCATCCGGGACGATTATTTTAAATTTTTAAATGAATTGAGAACGGTTTCAGAAAAATCCGTTACCTGCACGCTCAGGCTGCATCAGGTAAAGGATAAAAAGCTAATGGGCATTCCGCCTGTGGATAAGGTTTATCTCATGTGCTATTCCACTTCCTCTCCGCTGGAAAATTCAGACAGAAATTCGATTCTTGATGTAAACACACTGAAAAACTACCTTTCGAATATTGACGACTATCCTTCTAAAAACATTGCAGTTGCATTACCGATTTATTCGTGGGGCATCGTGACGAACCATCTGGGCAAGCACCGGCTGATCAATGCCCTGTCCACAAAAGACCTTGACAGTCCATCTCTTAAAAAAATCTCCGGTACGGAAGCCGAAGTCCTGGAAGACGGATTCTATTTCGGCCATTATCTGAATAAAGGATTCAGGATTAAAGTGGAAGAAATTTCAGACGAACAGCTTCAGGATGTGGTGCATTTCTTGGAGAAAAAAATAAAGCCTTTCGATATTATTTATTATCAATTAGACCGTAAATTTGTTACAGGACAGCGGTTTGATTTTTAAATACTGTTTCGTTTAACAGGCGGCTGATTCTTCAAATAAAACCTATTAGAATTACAAACTAAAAACACCATCATAAAATGAAAAAGTCTTTGCTTACCCTTGCGGTTCTTTCGCTTTTCTATACTGAATCCAGTGCCTGCGCATGGTCAGATCCGGATTATGAATATTTCAACCTTTTTACCCAGAGCATTATCCGGGATAAATCATACCTTCCGTTTTTACACACTTATTCCACCAGGTTCTATTCGGATTTCAAGCCGTCACAGATTCCGGATGATAATATTTATGCATGGAAGAAATTCTTTAACAACCAATTAAACTACGCTGAAACGGATTACCTGATAAACAAGATGGGCATCAATGATCTGAATGCCCTCAAGAAGGGAACTCCTTCCAATGCATTGCTAGTGAAGCTCGGGGCAGGATTTTATCCGAAATACCGCGAAGCGGTAGACTATCTCATTGAGGCCAAATATCTTGAGCCCTATATGAAAATAAACTATGTTGAAACACCGGATTCCTTTTATTATCGGGAGAATGAAAGCGGCAAGAACGCTACCAATCTGGATTACGGCAAAACAATTGCTGCACTCACTTCCCTTTACAATGCCGCGAAAAATCCGGAAATCAAACAGCGGTACGGGTATCAGCTGGTACGGTTCAATCATTATACAAGAAACTACGATGCTGCCCTTCAGGCATTTAAAATGTATGTGGAGCCGATCAGGCTAAGAGGATCCGCTTATTTTATGGCTCTGGATCAACTGGCGGGTGCACAGCGCGGCCTCGAAATGAAGAGCGATGCCAACTGGAACTTTTTCCAGGTGTTCATGAACAGCAAAAGCCGTAAAGAATCCGCTTTTGTCTCAATGAAGCTTTCGGACACCGCTTCTTTTAATAATATCCTGAAAAGGGCAGGAACCAACCAGGAGAAAAACATGGCTTATTTCCTGTTGGGCTATGAAGATTTCAACAATCCTATTCCAACGATGGAAAAGATGTTTGAGATCGATCCGGATTCGGAAATCCTTAAGGTAATGGCCGTACGGAGCATCAATGAACTGGAGCGAAGCTATCTTCCGATTTATTATTATCAGGACGCTGATGGATCCTCTTCCGCCCAAACCGCTGCTTCAGGCAAAACACCGGATCAGCCGAAAGCGGTAACCCAGGAGCCGAAAAAAGAAGAACTTTCCTTCTGGCAGAAGATTGTACGGTTTTTCAAAAATCTTTTCAGCAGTAAAAAAGATAAAAATTCAACGGAAAGCAAAACAGACCAGAGTGATGACGAACTGCTGGACAATCCGAACCGGATTCCGGTATTTAGCAAAAACAATTATTGGTATGATAACAAAACAAAGGACTTTCTGGATGAATTGGAGAAATTTACCGACAAAGCCAAAGAGAAATCCAAGGATGAATACTGGCAGATTGCTGATGCGTACCTTAAATTTTTAAAGAAAGACTACAAAGCAAGTACTGAAATCTTAAATGAAATAACAACAACGAATCCGGAATACCAGGAGCAGATCAAGAGAATGAAAATCCTGAACGATATTGTTTCCCAGCCGAAGATAGACGCCGAATACGAAGATCACCTAATGAAAGATTATGCTGAATATTTTGTGGATCAGCCGGAAGTTAAAAAAGACAGCACGGACGCTGCAGATGATTATTACGGTGAAGTGCCTTCTACTAAAGACTTCCTGAAGGATGTCCTGGCCAACCGCTATTTCCTTCAGGGCGAAGACGGAAAGTCCTTCCTGATGAACAATAAGCTTTCGGACCTTCAGTACAATCCGAACTCAAGCCTGGTAAAAAGTGTGGAAGATTTTTATAAGAAACCCAATAAAACAAAATTTGAGGAACAGATTATCGCTAAAAACATTGATGATGTCGGAAATATCGATGCTTTTTTTGCTGTGATCTATGGCGACCGTGCGATGAGACAGGCAGACTTTGAAAAGGCAAAATCATATTATGCAAAAGCCGAAGGCTTCAACGGCATCCCAAGAGCTGACTGGAATTACGACGCAAAAAAAGCGGTACCGATTCAATACCCGGCTACGGCATATAACGGATTCAATAATATCTCTGATCTTGTCTTCGGGCACAATGTCTGGGAAAGCTTCCAGAGTACGCCTGAGGAAAGCATGAAAAAAGAGAATTATTCCCAGTTTCCTTTCATTAAACCCGCGATGAACAAACTGGAACTTGCGGATGCTTTGCTTCAACTTAAAAGAATAGGTTTAGGAAAAGATGTAAAGGCCGCTACGGCCAACCAGCTGATCGGAAATCTGCTGTACAATACTTCGATCTTGGGCTATTACCGACAGCTTTTTGTAATGGACATCGACAATACTAATGGCGGAAAATATGATTTCTGGAGCACAGAACGTAAAAACCCGTATCAGTATTATTATAAAAACTTTACGGACCGAAGCTATATCGAGCCGGACAATTTTGATCTTGCCATCAGTTATTACAAAAAAGCCTTTGACTTATCCGCAGACCGGGAACAGAAAGCAAGGATGCTTTTCCAGATGGCCAGTGCGGAACAAGGCAAATATTACCAATACGAAGCAAAACATCCCTCCACGATTGATTATTCGGATCCGAAATACAGTGAGAAAAGCGATGCTTACCAAAAGCAGCTGGATCAGATTAAAAATCAGAAATACAGAACGTATTTTGCAGTACTTAAAAACCAATACGCCAATACGGAAACCGCAAAGGAACTGATGGGGAGCTGTTCTTATTTTGGATATTTTATGAGGTAGTTTAAAAACAATAAACTGTCATACCTTTTTATAAACTCTTTGCTGAAACTACGGAAAGCATGGCTGATAAAGTAGAGGATTTCCGAAAAAAAGAATGAAATTTGGCCACTGAAAATATAAAATATGAAATCAATAAGTTCTGTAGAGGCGCATAACAAACCTCACCTGCAAATGCAGCGTTTAGCTGTACATGGTTCACAAAACATCTACGACAAAGGTGCAGAAATGCTGTATAAAAAGCTTCAGGAAAGCCTGGAAAAAACTGGCAATATCAATCATCCCGAAACTAGAGAAATCGAAAAAAAATTTATGCAGACTTTAAGCATCGATCAAATTCAGCGGTATAACAAATTGAGATCACAAATTTATCTGCCAGACGGTTCAACTAAAAAAAGATCATGCGGTACTTGTGGCAGAAAAGAATCGGATGACCAGAAGGCTTATCGGATGAAATATCAAGAAATTGCCGAGACGGCCAATGCAGTTTCGGGAGGTGGACTTTCTCGTGAAAAGTCAGATAAAGACGTTGATGCCTATTCATTGTTTTATCAATGGGTGTTTGGAACAGGTAAAGCTGTGAGAAATTTTGATGAAAATTCCAAAATGGGAAAACAATTTTTACAGATTGAAGAAATATATTACGGGACAGAAAAACTTATCGCCAATTACATCGAAACAGGCACCAGATTTTCCGATGTCAGCCGAAATAATCCTAAGAAATTCAACACCGGGAATCAATGGCTGGATGATAAAACATATATGGCAGATGCCCTGAGCAATATTGTTTCCAATCCAACAAGTACATTTCACGGAAGTTTTATTGCAAAAGCAAAAATTGTAAAAGTAGATCATGGCAATTTTTTAGATACCTATACAGTGAATATAACTTGCACCGATTATATGGGAGCAACATCGGGTACTAGAAATCCGCCGGTGAAAGGTAAATATTCCGGACAATCCACCATTCCTAATAACTATTACGGGCCAAATGGGTATATGAGAACAATACAGGTTAATTATAATCTAACGACCAAGATACATAAGGCCGCCATCTCAAGACAAGTGTCAAATTTGTTCAGATAAATATATAAACTATTAATACGATGATAAATAACAAGTTCGTCAAGATTGGCTTAATAATCCTATTTTCCATCTGTGTGTTCAGCTGTAACTATTACACTGAAAAAGAGGTACAAAAATATCTACCTGGTAAATATTTATATAAATTTCCCTCTGGGGAGGCATCGGTACTGATAATCAATTCAGACTTTACATTTAATAATAAAATCTATGCTAAGGATAAGAGCACTTTATTATATAAAACGGAGGGTACAATGGAAATAGACGGTAGGCATATTGCATTTAATGATTTCCTGTTGTTTTTTGATCATAATGAATCAGAGATGATATTCTCGAAACCGGAGATTGGTCTTCTAACGAATAGTTATTGGGAAAAGCCCAAAAATGATAAAGATGTTTCAAGAATTGAACTCAATACATATAATTATATATTTAAAAAAATAGAATAACTGATTAACAAGCGAAGCATTCAAATATCTTTTCCAGCATCACGCTTTTAATATGAACAGCTCATAGAAGGTGTCCTCTGGAAGTTATTATCAGAAACAGAGGGCTGTTTGAAAAGTGAATCCAACGTGAAAAATAAAAGAACCAACCATGAAATTAATAAGCCCTGTAGAATCAAACGGTAAGCCTCACCTGCAAATGCAGCGGCTATCTGTACATGATCCACAAAACATTTACCACAAAGGTGCAGAAATACTGTATCAAAAGCTTCAGGAAAGCCTTGAAAAAACAGGCAATATCAATCATCCTGAAACTAAAGATATCGAAAAAAGGTATCTGATGACGTTAAATATCGATCAAATACGTATTTATCAGGATTTGAAGTCGGAAATAACAAATAAACAATCTCCAGATTTTATCGGTTTAGACGGGCGTTGGCCATATCCTATTTACACCAGGGCATTTGCTCCGTTTAAAACTTTTGGGGGTGGATTTGACGGAGACGGTGCTGACAGAGGATATACTACTTCCTTAAGCGCAACTTCCAGACTAAGCCAAAGCTATACTATGGATCCTTCCAAGCACCGGTATTGGAATTTAGTTACAAAATCAGACCCGTCACATCACCCTGAATTGGGAACAAAAACAGCTCCAGATGACAGAGGAAATATTTCTGACTTTACGTATAAAGTGAATAAAGACGGGAGCCATACAGTATCATGGGTGTCAACAATGTCCGGACATAATCCACTTGTTCTTCTTTCGCCCGATATTGATGTCAAAACTAAATTTTCAATAACAGAGAATACCAAAACCGGCAGGTTAGATATTCTAGCGGTACAATATGGAGATAGATTCCCGGCGGCCGAAACATTTATACAAGATACTAAAGGGAATGCACTGTTTATTGGTGTTAGCCCTTATGATGGTAATCCTTTCACAAGTTTACCGGGAGACAATAACAGACCCATGATGACTGCAAATTTTACAGTCACTATTGATAACCGTGGAGTATTTACGGGTATAAAGATGGGAAATATTATATATAGTGTCCAAGAATGGAATAAAATGATGCAAAGTATACCCTTAAACTTTGAAGATCACAATAAATCAGAAAGAAAAGGTTCATTTGGACTAAAAGGAGCAAGTGGACGTTGGTAAAAATAATTTAAATTTTTATGAAAAATATAAAAGCATTATTTCTTTTAATCTTATTTACATTAGGATTAAACTCGTGTTCAGAACAGAAACCTGAGGCAGAGATTTATTTAATACCGAATAGCTACAGAGGAAAGGTTAATATAATTTTTAATCAGGCAAAAGGGCAGGATATTAAATATGAAAAGGGAAAAAGGGTCTATAGAATCCCTGCAAATGGAATACTATTAACAAAAGCCAAACCTGAATACGGCTTTATAAAGCATGAATATTATTTTGTAGATTCTTCAGGTAGTAGAATGCCAATCAACATCCTTTTTGATAATCATAAAAATACCAATGAAGTAGGAATATATAGAGATGGTACAGTTGGCACCTACGGAAATGACAGCAATGATCAAAATTTAAAATTTCAAGAATTCTATGTAACCGATAAGAAATCTTTAAATAAATATTTTTCAGTTCAGTATAATAATGATTTTTTAAGGGAAGTTAAAAAACTTACAGCAATTAATTTTTAAATCACTTTATAAAATTATTATTGTCTTGGCCAATATGCATTTTTTACAATGAAGTTGTTTAAACGTATTTACAAGAAAATTCGAAAAATTAGCGATTGTGAATTGTAATCTGCATTTTTTGGCTTTTTTCTTAGATTAAGCAAAAGTTAAAAGTCTCAACAACTTTAATTATTGTGAATTTCTGAATTGAATTCCGTGCTGAACTGAGAAGCATACTTCCTCCGGTTCTTACAAATTCGTATTGTTTATTTGCTTCATTACCATTTTCAAGGGTAGAAAAATAATCATGCGAATACTTATCGATATTAAAAATCCTTAAATCATTTTTACCTTTAAGATGAATATATAATTCATTTAAATAAAAATTGTGCTGCTCGCCAACACTCATTGATTTTGAAGCGTCGTTTCCAGATGAAGATTTTTTTGAAGGACTTCGATGTGAGAATTGTTAGAATTCACATCGGTTTCTTTTTCGCAAGAAAAAATTATAGAATACAGATAGTAAAGATAATAGTTTTTCATAGTTCAAATTTTATCGCGCAAATAAAAAGACAAAAACTCAAAACTGTCTGAAAAGAGATAAAGATTAGAGATTATCTGTTATGCTTCCTTATCTCTATTTTGTGACCATTCTTTATGTCTTTTTCTGAACATTTCATCCTTATGGTCTTGGTTCTGTTGCGCGGCATCAATAGAATGGGAAGCATGGATGTCTTCGTCTTCCTCTGCAAAGTCTGCCAGTTTTTCATAATAACAATGCAGCTGGTCTAACTCCTTCTCCGTTAGGTCCTCGATATCAACGATCCTATTGCTGGCTTTTTCATTAGCGGCAATGAGTTCGTTCAGTTTGATCTGGATGGCTTTCGAGTCTTTATTCTGTGCTTTCTGAATCAGGAATACCATCAGGAAAGTGATGATGGTTGTCCCGGTATTGATGACAAGCTGCCAGTTTTCCGAATATTTGAATATGGGTCCTGAAGCTGCCCAAAGAACAACAATTAAGGTAGCACCTATAAACGCGTAAGAACTTCCCGTAAATTTGGATGCCCAATCTGAAAATCTTTCGAAAATACTTTTTTCTGCCTTAGCCATTTCTTTAGTTTTAATCAAGAATACAAACATCAAAAACTCCGCCGAAACAGGACCATTTTAAGGGTAAATATGAGATTATAGGATCAATATTTAACCCCTTGTTAAGTATTTTAATCGAATCATTGTTTTCTTGATCTTTTTCCGCATCATGTCGACAGTTTCTTCATTTGTTACGCTCTTCATACTTTAATTTCCATTACTATGAAATTGGTATACGGATTTATATTGAAGTCATTTAAACTTTTCTGTTTGGAAAAAAGGCTGGGATTTAAGATATTGTAGTTGCAAAAAACAAATTAAACTTCCCAGCCCATGTACGAAGTACTAGACAAAGATATAATAGAATTTGAATT
>CAJYXJ010000041.1 GCA_913778085.1 uncultured Chryseobacterium sp. | reverse complement strand
ATATTATTGAAGAAATAAAGACTAATTTTAATTATGCTATCGAGATCGTTATGCGTAGTGACAGCAGGAAGAAAGAGTTTAAGCCCGTACCGAAAAGATGGATCATTGAACGCACTTTCTCCTGGTTTGATAATGACAGAAGACTTTGCAGAAACTATGAGCTGCTCATGGAATCTGCTGAAAACATGGTGAAATTATCTGCCATAAGATTATTACTGAAAAAAATTTAAACAGGCTCTAAGATTAAATAAGGTATTTAGAAAAAAATAAGATAAGCGTTACGCTAAATAAAATCTGTGATTTTTCCTTCATTACAGCTTAAATTCTTTATAATTCTTATATTTCAAACGGCATCTTTACTTGGCTCACTCCAATGAAAACCATTAAGGTCTGATAATTCATCTAGAAAAAGTTAAGTTGAGCTTCGCTTTAAGCTTATGATAAATCAAATTTTTGATTTTGCTTAATTAAACCCTAAATCTTCATCAATCTTAATGGTTTAAACCACATTTGATGTGGATCGTTTAGAGGAAATCGTAAAAATTGAAAAAGGTAATTCCATGAACGAAAAATCCCGGAAGCAGCTTCCGGGATACTATTTATAATAAGGTAAAATCTTATTTCTTCGTTAAAATTCTAAACTTTATGTAAGAGGCAATGGCTAAAGCAAGCATTGTTCCTAGTCCGATGTAAACCCAAGCCGGAACCGGAACCGGGTCTCCAGCGGCATACGAGTGAAGCCCGCTAAGGTAGTAGTTTACCCCGAAATACGTCATCACCATCGAGCAGAAAGCAAACATTGCAGCGACATGGAAGGCCCATCTGCTTCGTAGGCCGGGAACCAATCTCATGTGCAATACAAAAGCGTACACCATGATGGAAATAAAAGCCCAGGTTTCCTTTGGGTCCCAGCTCCAGTATCTTCCCCAGGACTCATTTGCCCAGATTCCTCCTAAGAAGTTTCCTACAGTTAAGGCAAACAAACCGATTGTGAGAGACATTTCAGAAACAATCGCCAGTTCCTTCAGCGTCGTATCATGATGGATTTTATAGGTTTCTTTTTGCGAAATGATATAGAATATTAAGCTGATAACGGCTATAATCATGGATAAGGCAAAGAACCCGTAACTTGAAGTGATAATTGCAACGTGAACGATCAGCCAGTAGGATTTCAATACCGGTACCAGCGGTGTGATCTGCGGCTCCAGTGCAGAACCTCCGTGGGCAAATCCCATCATAATAACGGCCACCATAAATCCTGCCGCAGGAATTAATGCATTGGAATGACTTTTCCTAAAAAATTTCAGTGTTGTAGCAAGAGTACGATTGGGCAGCTGTACAACAGAACTTTGACCAAATCCAAAATAGAACATCAGTCCGGCAGTAATCCCCACCCATGAAATAAAAATAATTGCTTCATAGCCATTACTCCAGGGAGCGTGGCCTGAAATATACCATCTTGCCACCAAACCAAGAAAATGGAAGACATATCCTATTACAGCAATAGAAATGATGACTCTAATTGCTTTATTTAAAACTTTTTTAGGCTTAAATAACTCAACGAAGCCCAGGACCAATAATAATCCTCCGATCAGCGTATAGAAAATCAACAGTTTAAAATTGATATTCAGTTTATTCATAAACACTTCAATATCCACTTTTGATTTTGAAGGCACTACCGCTTTTCCCCATTTCTGCTGGTATTCTGAAAGTTTTGCCAGTTCTGCATCGGCTGTGCTCCAGTTGCCGGTCTGCTGTGCTTTTAAAACTTCGGCAAAATAAGGGCCCATTACTTTCTGGGATTCCATATCCGGTTCCATTTTCTGATCCAGCCAGGAATGCCAGGTGTGGTTAGCATCGTTCTTTACCGGAACAATTCGCATAAACTGACCGCTGAAGAACTCGTTGAAGATCTGTACCCTTTCATTTACGGCAATTACTTCTTTGTCATAATTGGTTTGCTCAGAAGGTTTTTTACGGAATGCCGTATTATAATCGCTTTCAAGGATATAATTCAGGTTCCCGTTGGCATCCGCAGGAAACAGGTTCATCAAGGAAGTGTATCCGTCTTCATCCGCTTTGGTTTTATTTTTTAATTCATCCCCACCTTTTGTTCCTACTTTGATCATCGGAACCATCGTCCAGCTCGGCGTATCGATATTCACTGATAAAAACCATTGGTCTGCAGTAAGGGAATTGCCGTCCGTTCCTTTGAACTCGTCTTTTTTGTACAGTTTTCTTAAAACATCCAATGCCTGGGTATTGATCGGAACAATACGGCCTTCAAAATTCTGTACCAGCAGGTATCCGAATTTATCGGCATGCTCTTCACTGATTTTATTTCTGGCAATAATTTCGTCTGCCGTTACCACCTTCATTTTTGTAAACGGTCTCGGTCCCTGCGGCTGAGCTGTTTCAGGTGCCGGAGCGTGATTGTGTCCTTCTCCTTCCACATGCATATGCTCCCTGCTGCCGTCGGTATTTCCGTGCGTTTCAATTTTCTGGGCATTCAGGCCGAAGCTTAACAACAATAAGAGAACGGCTGCCGTTTTTTTCTTATTAACGTCTTTCAACATTTTATTTAATTTCCAGAAGTGGGTTCCTTTCCAGAAGAACATGAAGAACATTCCCCCGAACAGGAAAGTATAGCCGATATAGGAAATCAGCGTTCCCCAGAAATCGTGGTTTACGGAAAGCACGGTTCCCATCCGGTCCGGATCGAAGCTCGACTGGAAAAAACGGTATCCTTTGTGGTTCAGTACGTGGTTCATATAAATTTTAAAAGGCGTCTGTTTTCCTTCATCGATGATTTTAATGTGGCTTTCGTAAGCACTTGGGGAGGAACTTCCCGGATAAGTTTCCATTACGAAGTCATCCAGCTTTAAGGAAAACGGTGTATTGTAAATCTTCGGTCCGAAACCGACCATGATGTTCAGCCCGTCCATGGTTACCTGCTTGTAAGCATTAGGGTTTCCTTTTTCTACGGAAAGATCAACCAACTGCTTTGTTTTCGGTCCCTGAAGCTCTACCGTCAACATATCGGGAATGTTTTGATCTTTCTTACGGTCGCCTTCAATGGATAGTAATTTTCCTTTTCTTAAACCTTCAGGAACTACCAGTTTTAATTCGTTGATTGAGTATAAACTTCTCAGGGCCAACGGCTGGAACTCATCTTTTTTGGTGGTTCCGGTTGCCTGAGTGGCCATGGTCATATAATTGGCATCCACTGGCGTTTTGATAAACAATTGCCCGCCTTCATTTTTAAATTCCACCGCACCGTCGATAGCCCTGTTGAAAGTAACAAGCGTTCCGTTGATGGATTTGGTTTCTCCCGGCTTGATGAAGATGTTCTGTCTTCCGGTCTGCCCGGTAGATACCAGATGCAGGTATTCGGCACCGTTCGGATCTGCTACCAGGCTGTCTTTTTTCCGCTGGACGTATTCTTTAGCCACCACTTTTACCTGTTTTCCTCGGAAATCATAAGTAGCCTCCAGATCTTTGTGCAGCGGCGACATCAGGTAAGGAATATCCTGGTAATTAAGAACATCTCCTTTTTCCTCAATCTGGATCTTAAGGAAATTCTTATCCGTAACGATCTCGTTGGTCGTTTCGCCTTCCCTGATGTGCATCATTCCTTCAAAACTGATGTACCGGGTAATGGCACCGCCGATAAAGATCAGCACAAACGCCAGGTGGAAGACCAGCACCGGCCATTTCTCTCTCCTCCAAAGCCTGTATCTTCCGATATTGCCTATAAAATTAAAGATTAAAAGGAGCATGATGAGTTCAAACCACCATGCTTCGTAGATTAGTGCTTTTGCTGTGGGGGTTCCGTAATCATTTTCTAAGAACGTTGCATAGGCCATCGCGAATGCATACCCCAATAACAACACAGCCATTGTTCTGGTTGAGATCAAAATATCCTGGATCTTCTTCATATGTATATACTTGACATGCAAAAATAAGCAGGATAAACCATAAAGCCGTTAAAAAAAGCTGTTTTTTATCATTTTGAAAGACCAAAACGCTATTTTGAATCATTCTTAATAAATCTAAAATGAATTGGGAAAAATTCAATAAATGGCACGAAAATAATTTCTTTTTTACATTAAGAAAAATTTAGTCTGCGAATCTTTTTTAATTCGTTTTATTTTAAATATTTTTAGTGATCAGAAAACAGAACCAGCCGGAAAAATGTCTTTTTCCGGACGGAGAAAAATTAAATTTCTTTTCGTAAAAAAAGCATAACGTTTAATGTTGAAAAATATTAAATTTGCCAATTGACATTATGAATAAAAACACACAGAACAAACCGACAGAATCGCCTGATAAAGGCAAATTTTTATCGAAGCCGAGAGTATTTTTCGGGCTTACGTTTATCCTTTTTTCCGTTGTGCTTACTTTTTCATTCGTTTCATACCTGATGAACTGGAAAGCGGACCAGAGCCAGGCGGGAACTATGCTGGACAAGAGCATCAAATCTTCTAACCTTTTCGGAAAACTGGGCGACTGGCTGGGCAATATTTTTATTTTTGAAAGCATTGGGGTTGCCTCATTCATTATAGCTTTTTTATTCCTGGTTTTCGGGACGGTGATCCTGAAAAAGAAAATGTTTAAACCGTGGAAAACCGTCGGGCATTCACTGTTCTTTATCTGCTGGCTGCCGATCCTATTCGGAGCGGTTACCAAAGGACAGGGTGTTTTAAGCGGAGTTTACGGCTACCAGATCATGGATTCGCTGAATGCGATCATTGGTACGGTAGGTCTTTGGCTGGTATTGGTATCAAGTATTGCCTTATATTTTATTTTAGAATTCAACCTTCGTCCAAGTTCGATCAAATCAAAACTGAACGATATTAACGAAAACACCATCGGAAAAGTAAAATCCATGATGCCGAGTTCCGATGAAAATTTCGAAGCGGATGAAGAACTGATTGAAGAACTTGAATCGCATAAGGAAGATACGGTGGAAAAAGTAAAAGTAACCGAGGTCTTACAAAAACCTGCCGCCAAAGCAAAAGTGCCTGAGCCGGCAAGCATTCCGAAAGGATTTCCGGAAGTTCCTGTTTTCACCGATCTGGATCCGATTGTGACCCCGAACAATACTTCTTTTGATGAAGAAGCGAAAACGGATTTTTCGTCATCCATCAACCTTCCTATTGATACGAAGCCGAAGATGCCGACTCCTACTCCTGAACAGGCATTCGACTTTAAACCTTCCGTTCCTGTAACAAATACAGCGACTGCCGCTGCTCCTGTAGAGGATATCAAATTCAACGTAGAAGTTGCTCCGGTAATCGATATTCTGGACGATGCAGACATTAAGTCTCAGGAATTGGTTGACAAGCACGGCTTATATGATCATAAGCTGGATCTGGCTAAATTCCAGATGCCGCCGGTAGAACTTTTAAAGGATTACGGAAATGAAGAAATTTCCATTAATAAAGAAGAATTAGAAGAAAACAAAAATAAAATCGTAGGATTGCTGAAGAACTTTAATGTTGGTATCGCCGAAATTAAAGCTACCATCGGACCCACGGTAACTTTATATGAGATTGTTCCTGAAGCCGGAATCAGAGTTGCAGCTATTAAAAAACTGCAGGATGATATTGCGCTTAATCTTTCAGCATTAGGAATCCGGATTATTGCACCGATGCCTGGAAAAGGAACTATCGGGATTGAAGTTCCGCGAAAGAACCCTACCATGGTCTCGATGCGTTCGGTGATCGCGTCACAGAAATTCCAGAATACGGATATGGATCTCCCGGTGGTATTCGGGAAAACGATCTCCAACGAAATTTTTATGGCAGATTTATCCAAAATGCCTCACTTGCTTATGGCAGGTGCTACGGGACAGGGGAAATCGGTTGGGATCAATGCGATTCTTACTTCCCTACTCTACAAGAAACATCCGAGCGAACTGAAATTCGTGATGGTGGATCCTAAAAAAGTAGAACTTTCCTTATACTCAAAAATTGAAAGACATTATCTGGCAAAATTGCCTGATGCAGAAGAGGCGATCATCACAGACACCAACAAGGTGATCAATACACTGAATTCCCTGTGTATCGAAATGGACACAAGATACGACCTGCTTAAAAACGCGTTCTGCAAAAATCTAAAGGAATACAACAAGAAATTCACGGAACGGAAACTGAATCCTGAAAACGGACACCGTTACCTGCCGTACATCGTTTTGGTAGTGGACGAATTTGCGGATCTGATCATGACGGCCGGTAAAGAAGTAGAATTACCGATTGCCCGTCTTGCGCAGCTTGCCCGTGCTGTAGGAATCCACTTAATTGTTGCTACACAGAGACCGTCGGTAAATGTAATTACCGGGATGATCAAAGCGAATTTTCCGGCAAGGGCAGCCTTCCGGGTGATTTCCAGTGTGGATTCAAGAACGATTCTGGATTCTCCGGGTGCCGACCAGCTTATTGGTAAAGGAGACATGCTTTATTTTAACGGAAATGAGATTTTGAGACTGCAGTGCGCTTTCGTCGATACGCCGGAAGTGGAACGGCTGGCTGAATTTATCGGTGAGCAGAAAGGTTATGCTTCGGCATTTATCCTTCCCGAATATGTTTCGGAAGATTCCACAAGTACCGTCGGAGCATTTGATCCCAATGAAAAAGATGCACTTTTTGAAGAGGCAGCAAGAATTATCGTCTCCACTCAGCAGGGCTCTACATCAATGCTTCAGCGGCAATTAAAGCTGGGCTACAACAGGGCCGGAAGAATCATGGATCAGTTGGAAGCCAGTGGTATAGTAGGCGGGTTCAACGGGGCAAAAGCAAGAGAAGTTCTCATTGGCGACCTGCATTCTCTGGAGCAGTTTTTAGAAGATTTAAAAAGCTAGTTATATTTTATTGATGAAAAAAAATATTGACAGGCTGTTATTATTTTCGGCAATGAGTTGCGGATCGGTGCAGAACTATATAAAATTTCGAATGCTCCACCCGTAATAATCTGAAAAAGTCTTTTAAAAACTCTATTTATAATTTCCTGCTGATTTACCAAAAATTAGAATATATTAATTGGAACAGTTTTTGAAAGACCTGCGCAGTTAAAAGCAAAAATTCAAGTTTTAACTTTTAGCCAAAAAGAAAGTCTAAAATTTAAGTAAGATTTAAAAAATGAAAAATATTATTTCAAAAGTTGTGATCAGTAGTCTGGTTATCGGAGCCGTAGGATTTACAAACGCCCAGAAAATCGATGCTAAGGCAAAAAAGATCCTTGATGACATCACCGCCAACTATAAATCAAAGAAAAATACTTATTTTAAATTCTCATTCGGCAGTGGGACCAACGGAAAAGTGGATAAGAACGAACCGGGAATTTATTACGCGGCAGGGGATAAATATAAATTGAAGATCATGGAAACGGAACAGATCTTCGACGGAAGTAAAATCTACAACATCAACACGGAAGATATGGAAGTTACGGTAGCCAAACCGAACGGAAGCAGCTCGATGTTCTCCCCTATCAATTATCTTACATCATACAGGAATGACTATAATGTGACGTATGAAGGAAAGAAAAACGTAAATGGTGTAAATGCAGACTTTATCAAACTAACTCCGGTAAAATCCAACGGTATCCAATCGGTTTATCTTTTTGTGGATGCTGCCAAAAAGCAGATGATAAAGCTTGAACAGCACGGAAACAACAAAGACCTGGCGGTGATCGCCATAACCCAGTACAAAGAAAACCAGACCCTGGATCCGGGGATGTTCGTATTTGATAAGAGCAAATACAAAAATTACCTGGTTACGGAACTATAATCGTCACTGTTATAAAAATTTCATAAAATATAAGGGCTGCAAAGGAAACTTTGCGGCTTTTTGATTAATTTTGGCGCATGTTAAAAATACTAGACCGCTATATTATAAAAACTTTCTTCGGACCGTTTTTCTTTATATTCAGCGTATTGTTTTTTATCTTTATCGTAAACATTATCTGGATCCAGCTCGGGCAGTTTATGGGTAAAGGTCTAAGCTACTGGCAGATCATGAAGCTGCTTTTCTACCTCGGGGTAAGCGTTATCAGTATGGTACTTCCGCTGACGATCCTGCTGGCCAGCATTATGTCTTTCGGTGAATTTGGGGAACGGTACGAACTTGCCGCCATGAAAGCTGCGGGAATATCTCTTACGCGGGTAATGATGCCGCTTTTGGGAGTGACGGTTGTACTGTCTGTTATTCTTTACTTTTTCTCGAACAATATCATTCCCGATTTTCAGAGGAAAGCCAAAAATATGCTTTTCAATATCGCGCAGACCAAACCGGCCCTGAATTTCACACCCGGCCAGTTCATCGACCAGATCCCGGGGAATATGGTGAAGTTTGATAAGATTACCGGTGAAAATGATGAAAATATAGAAGGGGTCTTCGTTCATAAAAAAGCCAGCTCTTATGACAACCAGCAGACGATTGTTGCTAAAAAAGGAAAGTTTGTACCGGCAGCCAATAAGAATTACCTGAAATTGGTACTGTATGATGGATATGTGTATGAAGATAATTTTGCCGGAAAAGGGGAAAATGTAAGACTGAAACAACCGGATCAGGCGATTAAATTTGATTCCCTGACATCCCATTTCGACGTTAGTGAAATAATTAATAAAGCAATTGAAGAGGAAAAGATTACGGATGACTACCGTTTCCAAACCTTTAATGAGCTTAATACCACCATTAACAAAGCAAAAACAGACAATGATCGTTTTTTTACGAACGTTAATAATGATGTCCTGAACCAAACCAACTCCGTGATCAGCTATATGGATTCCAAGCAAAACCGGGCCAAGGCAAAACCGAAACAGCTCATCAAATTAGATACGGTAAAGAAAGAAAAGAAACTGGAAATCATAAAAAATGCCTATGACCGGCTGGAAAGTCTGAAAAGTACGCTCGAAGCAAAAAACAATGAGCTTGATCCGGGAATAAAATATTACAATAAAGTAGTTATTTACCAGCAAAGAATCGTTACTTACTCTTTTACCTGTATTATCTTTTTCCTGATCGGCGCCAGTCTCGGATCGATTATCAGAAAAGGGGGAATGGGTCTTCCGGTAATTATTGCGATTGTCATTTTCATTATATTCTATGTCATCAACGTAGGTTTTGAGAATATGGCATGGTCTGGTAAAATTAATCCTTATCTTGCTGCATGGATTCCCAATATTGTCCTCTTCCCTTTCGGAGTATGGATGACGTATAAAGCTTTAACGGACTCTCAGCTCTTTGATGCGGAAAAATACAAAGCCGCCTTTAAGCCGATTACAAAACTGTTTGTGAAAAATAAAGAGCACCAGCGTTATCAGTAATTAAAACCATTTTAAAATACATAAGATCCGGAGATTTTCCGGGTCTTTTTTATTTAATTAAGCAAAAATTGAATTCAACAAATCGAAATACAGTTTAGTTTAATCATTAAAACAAAACTCCTAGCTTCCAGCCTTTAACGATTTCTCTCTGTTTTTACATTAAATTTAAATTCAGTTTACCAATAAAAAATTATCTTTGCCGGAATTAAAAGTTTTTAACTATGAAAAAATTATTATTCATGAGTTTGTTAAGTCTGGCCTCTTTCCATGCTTATGCACAGGACGACACAACCGAATATGAAATGAGAAACGGTGAAAAGCCCGGCTATATTATCGATAAAAACGGGAAGAAAACTGAAGGTATTGTCAGGCTGGCCGGAAACGATATGAACCCGTGGACCAATCAGAAAAAGGTGAAATTTATTGCCTTAACGGATATCGATGCTTCTAAAAAAAGGCAGAAGTTTAAAACCTATGATGTGGATGACCTGAAAGGATACATGGCCGTTGATCATGATTCGGAAAGGGTCTTTGAAAACATCAAATATACCAATGTAAAAGAGGCTTACAACACCCAGAACGGAGGACTTAGCGGTAATCTGAAAGCACTTAACAACCTTACGAAAAGCAATCAGTTTGCAGAACTGGTAACGGACGGTAAAATTAAAGTGTATAAGGTCTACGGCTTTCCGACTACTTTTTCAGCAGGAAGTCAGATTGCCGTTGCCGAGGCAGAAAATAAAAGAATGAGGGAAAACCCGTCTTATGTTTATTCCAAGAAAGGAGGAAAGCCGGAAGAACTTACTGCCGTAAAAGCTAAAATGATTATTGCCGACTGTCCTGTTGTAAGAACCAAGGCTTCAAAAGGCGAATATGCTTCTTTGAAAAACGATACAAAGCAGCGGTCCGGTTTGGGGAAATTCATCAGAAATGAAATTGGAAATGCAATGGCAGACAATAAGGCCATCGTAGATGAAGTAATTGCTGATTATAATGAAAATTGCAAATAGTCAGTTTTAAAAACAAATGAAAAGCAGTTTCGGATTTGAGACTGCTTTTTTGTTTGAGTTAATTTTTTTTGTATTATTGAATCAACCAAATTCACCCTATGAAAAATATAATCACGGCCCTTTGCCTTACCCTGATCGTTTCCTGTCAAAAAAAAGAAGATTCCAGAACCAATCAGAACCATTCTTTAAAAGAGCGTATGGTGAACCAAAAACCTTCCGATACCGTTTCGTATGCTCGCATTAAAACCATTGATGATATAAAAAAAGAATATGCTGTCCTGAATACTCTTTTAATCTCAAAAAAGCTCGATTCCTCATCGTTTACCTATCATTGTGAAAAAACAGGAAGAGAAGGAGAAGCCGTTTTCTACTATTTCGACAAACAGCTTAAGATGGTAAAAAATTTTTATTCGGAAAACAGCCATTTCTCCTCATCGACGAAATATTTCATTAAAGATAATCAGGTTTTTTTTATTCTTAATGAAGAAACGGTTTGGAACTTCGATGATGGCGGAACAGCAGAAAAACCCGAAACAAAGGATGATATTAAAGAACAAAGGCTATATTATATTAATGATCGGTTAGAATATTGCAGAGACAAAGAGTATACGCTCAGAACCAAAAATCATTTAAAGCCTGAAAATGTTTCTGACGGAGAAAGCAAAAACTGCACGGATACAGAATTAAAAAAGACCCTGAAGATCCTATTGGAAAACAAAGACCGGAAAGAGAAAATACAGTGTCTGTAAAAAAGAAGCGGCTTCATCAGGATGAAACCGCTTTTTCTATTTTGATACTGAAAATTAGACCTTCATAATTTCAGCTTCCTTCACTTTAAGATGTTCGTCACAAGCTTTTACATACTTATCGGTAAGTGCCTGAATATCGGCTTCCACACCTTTTACAATATCTTCGGAAACACCGTCCAGTCTTTTAAGCTCTTTCAGACCGTTTTGTCTGGCGTTTCTTACCACCACTTTCGTATCTTCAGTCTCACTTTTAGCCTGCTTGGCCAGTTCTCTTCTTCTTTCCTCCGTTAATGGCGGAACGTTGAGAATAATGTTGATCCCGTTATTAGAAGGCGCAAAACCTAAATTTGAATTGATGATCGCCTTTTCAATATCGTTGATCGCTTTAGCATCCCAGGGTTGAATAGAAATTGTCATCGCATCAGGAATAGAAACATTCGCTACCTGGTTGATCGGAGTCAATGCCCCGTAATATTCCACCATGACATCCTGAACCATCGTTGTGGACGCACGCCCCGCTCTGATTCTCTGAAATGCATGATCCAGGTGCTTAATAGCTGCTTCCATGTCATGTTGTACAGACTCTACTATAAGATCTATTTCTTCCATTATATAATAAAAATTTGATAAGTTACACATTTTTATAATCGATTAGTAATGAGTAATGGGCGAATGATTCAAAAAATCTTTACCCCCGAATTACCTGTTACAAATCAACTAAAGTACCAACATTTTCGCCGTCCACGATTTTTTCCAGGTTGCCGTCTTTATTCATATCGAATACGATAATCGGCAGCTTGTTCTCGTGGCTTAAAGTAAATGCCGTCATATCCATTACTTTCAGATTCTTGGCATAAACTTCGTCGAAAGATAATGAATTATATTTTACCGCGTCTACATTTTTTTCCGGATCGCTGTCATAAATTCCGTCTACCCTTGTTCCTTTTAAAATAACATCCGCGTCAATTTCAATGGCTCTTAATGTAGCCGCCGTATCGGTTGTAAAATACGGGTTTCCGGTTCCGGCGCCGAAGATCACCACCCTTCCCTTTTCAAGATGTCTTACGGCTCTTCTTTTGATAAAAGGTTCGGCCACTTTGTCCATTTCTATTGCAGACTGAAGCCTGGTTTTAATTCCTGCATCTTCCAGTGCACCCTGTAAAGCCATTCCGTTGATCACGGTAGCCAGCATTCCCATATAATCGCCCTGCACCCGGTCCATTCCTTTGGCCGCACCGGCTAACCCGCGGAAAATGTTTCCTCCTCCGATTACGATGGCAACTTCACAGCCTTTCTCCACTACTTTTTTTATTTCCGCTGCATATTCCTGTAGCCTTTCGTTGTCGATACCGTATTGTCTGTTCCCCATTAGGGCTTCACCACTCAGTTTCAGAAGGATTCTTTTATATTTCATTTTTTTGTATAAATAACTTTTTTCCGTTAGGTTGATTGTCTGAAATTTGACTTTGCAAATATAATCATTAATAAGGTTGGTTTTCAATTCTGCATTAAATTTTTAAATCTTCCGTTCCGCGCCGTTTCCTGAGACTTTTATTGAAATAGCAGGAGTTGTATCCGAAGCTGTTTCCTGTTTTCCGCTGTATCTTTTTTTCCGGGCTTTTTTCCTGCGCAAAAAAGGAGGTCGCTGCAATCAGGACTGGTGACAACGGGAATCCGATAACCTAAAAACTTACCCATCCGGTATCCATTTTTCAGCCCGACAAAAATCACTGTATTCTGAAATAAACTCCTGTTTTGCAAAAAATACATATTTACCTATAAATAATGGGCGAAATATTTTGAAAAGTACGAAAAAGGATTATTTTTGCATTACTAATAAACTGAATTGAAGAAAATTGTCATTCTTTCATCATTTCTCTCAGGAATTGTTTCTTATGCACAAACAGGAACAAATGTTTTTCCGTTCTTGAACCTTCCGGTGTCTGCTAGGCAGGCGGCCCTGGGCGGTGATGCGATATCCGTACGAGATCATGATGTTTCCTTTGCTATTGCAAACCCTTCTTTGCTGAATAAAGATTCGGATAATCAGCTTTCCGTAAATGCCACGGCTTATCTGGCAGATTCCAAGTATGGAACCATTGCTTATGCCAAAGATTTTGATAACGGCCACATGGCAACCATCAATGCCCGGTACATGAGCTACGGAAGTATCCCGAGAACAGATGACAGCGGTTTTGAAAATGGGACCTTTACAGCTTCCGATGTTGCTGTCGGGGCCGGGTACGCCTATCAGTTTGAAGAAGACTGGACCATTGGAGGAGGACTGAATTTCATCACATCAAAAATCGACAGCTATTCGGCTTCCGCGATTTCAGGGAATGCCGGGGTTACCTATCATAATAAAAAGAACAAGGAAACAGCTTCTGTGGTTTTCAGAAACTTCGGGTACCAGTTCAAGTCATTCAACGGGACAAGGGAAAATCTTCCTTTCCGGGTAGATATTGGGTACACAAGAATTTTAAAAGCTGTTCCGCTGGCAATTACCATTACCGCACACGATGTTCAGCAGTTTGATATTTCGTCACCCTATAATGTAAACGGACAGGAAGTAAATGTGGGAAGAAAAATAGCCGATCACTTTTCTTTGGGTGCCGAGCTTTTTCCGGAGAAGAGTTTCAATATCCGGCTAGGGTACAATGTGAAACGGGGAAGTGAGCTTGCCGTTGTAGACCAGAGAAATTTTTCAGGACTTTCTGCCGGCTTCGGAGTAAAGTTATCGAGGTTCAGGATCGATTATGCTCATGTGAGGTACCATAATGCATCTAATGTCAACCAGATAGGTATTTCCGTAGATCTTACAAGCCGTGCAGGCTATTAAATAAGATAAAAAAGACCGATAAAATAAAAGAAACCTTAAGAAATTCTCTTAAGGTTTCTTGATTTTTAAGAAAAAATCTGGAAATTTGCGCTATGAAAAAACCTGTAATTGCGATCGACGGGTACTCGTCTACCGGAAAAAGTTCCATCTCTAAAATCATTGCCCAAACATTGGGGATTATTCACCTCGACACCGGGGCCCTTTACCGCGGCGTAACCTGGTTTGCCCTTCAGAACTGTATCGGGGAAAACGGTTCTATTGACCTGGACAGGCTGTTTTCATCTTTTAATGAAATTGAGCTTGAGTTTAAAAATTCTGAAGGCGAGCTGATCCTTTTTCTAAACCACATCGATATCTCAAAAGCCATTCGGACCAACGAAGTTTCGGATAACGTAAGCTTTGTGGCCAAACAAAAAGAAGTCCGGGACTTTCTCCTGCAGTCCCAACGTTCACAGGCAGAAAAAGGCGGCATCATTATGGACGGCCGCGATATCGGAACGGTAGTTCTGCCGGATGCAGACTATAAATTTTTCCTTACCGCAAGCATCGACGAGCGCACGAGAAGAAGATATCAGGAATTGATCACTTTAGGCATCCGGGCAGATGAAAGGCAGGTGAAAGAAAATCTGATCGAGCGCGACAAAATAGACAGCGAACGCGAAATTGCCCCGTTGAAGCAGGCTGAAGATGCTATTGTTATAGACAATACCTTTCTGAATAAGCAGGAAACCATTGATGCAATTCTATCTCACATCAGAAAGATTTAACATTTTTTAATAGATCCTTCCCTCTTTTGGTATATAAATTGTACAAATTAAACCAAGTAAAAAGCTAGTATTTTATTAACTATTAAAAAAAACGAAAATGTCTAAAAAGAACAATACAGCGGGTATTTTGGCAGGGCTTCTTGCAGGTGCTGCAGCAGGTGTTATCTTAGGAATGCTTTATGCTCCTGAGGAAGGAAAAGAAACAAGAAAAAAGATCAAAACAAAAGCTAATGATATTAAAGATCAGGCTAAAAATAAATATGACGAAGTGTCTGAAAAAGTAAAAGACCAGTATAGCAATATTTCGTCTACTTTCAAAGAAACAGCCAACAGTGTTGCACATACCGTAAAAGACGGATATGATAAATATAAAGATCAGATTGTTTCAAAAACTGCGGATGTTGTAAAAAACGTAGAATCGGAACTTAATGATCTAAAAAACTAAATGATTTATTTTTTTAGGTAAATTATGAAAAGGAACTTTACAAAAGAAGGTTCCTTTTTTTATAACTTTAAATAAAAAAACAATGATAGAAACTATTAAAGAATATGCGTCTAAAAGGATCGATCTGCTGAAAATAGAAGCAACCGAGAAATCTTCCCTTTCGGCAGGAGTGATCACTTATTTTGTGATTATGCTTGTTGCTTTTGGTTTTTTCATTATCCTGTTCAATTTCGGAATTGCTTTTCTCATTGGGGAAGCATTAGGAAACCAGTCCTACGGATTTCTGATCGTAGCCGGATTTTATCTGCTGGCGATGATTTTAGTGATGGTTTTTAAAAAGAAAATCGTAAATTCTGTGGCGGATCAGGTCATTAAATTCTTAAATCATTAAGCTATGGGCAGAAAATATGAAAACCTTGAGGAACTGAGAAGAAAGAAAAAATTGCTGAAGCAGGAAATTGAAGGTATTGAAGATCTTCTTACTTTTAAAAATACAAAGGAAAGCCTCAGCGCTTTCACCAATGGTCTTACGGACCAGTACCTGCAGGAAAAGATTGATGAGGACGGCGATGAAAAAGTGGTGCTCCGTAAAGATGTTATCGCCAAACAAATTACGAGTGAAATAAAAGATGCCTTTATCAGCAAAAACTCTGCATTGGGAATTGCCGGCTCCGCCATTAAGGGTGATGCAATGGATATCATGATAAACCTTGCAGTAACCACCATCGTCGGAAATTATGCCCGTAAGAACTTCAAGAGTTCTAACTGGAAGAAAAAGCTGATTGGCACGGCTATGATTTATCTGGCTCCGATGGCTTTACGCTTTATCAGAAAAAAGCTGGAGACCTATCAGAAAAACAAAAGCGTATCCAGCATGGAACAACTTATATGAGTTTGAGAGTGGGAGTGTTTAAGCGTTTTATCAAATATTTTGAATTTGATTTCCGATAACTCTCCCACGCTCATGCCCTATTATTCTAAATTTTCTCATTAAAAAGCTGACCCAGAATAATCCCGGCTGCCATTGAAACATTGAGACTTTCGGTAGACTGAGATTTTCCGAATCTGGGAATCATAACACTTTTCTGAATCAGTTCCTCCGTTTCCTGACGCATACCATTCCCTTCGTTTCCCAAAATGAGATTTATTTTCTCAGGCCTTTCGAAACTGTAGATATTTTCTCCTTCCATATCGGTTCCGATATTGATATTCTGTGTTTCAGATAAATATTCCTTAAGATTTGTATAAACTACATTTACCCTTGTAAAAGAACCCATTGTGGCCATAATGACCTTCGGATTGTAAACATCTACCGTATCCTCGCTGCAGATAATCTGCTCAATCCCGAACCAGTCCGCAAGTCGAATGATGGTCCCAAGATTTCCCGGATCCTGGATGCCGTCGAGTACCAGCTGGATGTTCTGATCTTCAAATTTTTCCTGAGGATTGAGGTAACATAATGCTACAGAATCTTTCGGATGCTGCAACATACTTATTTTTTTCAGCTCATTTTCAGAGATATGAGTGACGGGCGCATCCGGACGGTCCAGTTTTTGCGGATCGGTAGAAAATATTTCTTTAATTTTAAACTTAGAATTGAAAAGTTCACAGATGATTTTATTACCTTCAACCAAAAACAAATTGTATTTTTGTCTGAACTTCTTTTTATCCAAAGACTGTAAAACTTTTATTGTATGAGCTGTAAGCATTATAAGAATTCTCCTCAAAAGTATTATAAAATTATCTCATTTGCAACATTTGTTGGTCTCTTGTATGCCTGTAGCACTACTAAAAAAGTTCCGGACGGCGAATACCTGCTGGTAAAAAACAATTTTGAGTTTGAAGATAAAAAAGAACCTTTTGACGGCGAGTTGAAAGGTTACGTACAGCAAAAGCCCAACAAAAGGCAGTTTCTCTTCATGCCGCTGAGTTTGTGGCTGTACAATGCAGCCAATCCCAAATATGATACGCTGCTTAATGAATACATGACGTACCCCAATGAAATGAGGAATCAGAAACTCAGGGATTCTCTTTTCATTAAATATAATATGAACAATGATATTGGCAAAAGTCTTTTCTTCGACAGGCTGTATCACAACTGGGGCTCTGCCCCGGTTATTCTCGACCAGACCAGAACCGAAAAGAGTGCGGAATCCATCCAGAAAAGACTGACGTACAGAGGGTATTGGGATGCTGAGGTAAAATATAAACATGAACTTGATTCTGCAGCTAAAAAAGCCGCCGTTACCTATTTTATTACCCACAAAGATCCTACTTACATTAAGGATTATTACTACAATATTACGGATAACGAAGTCAAAAGTATTTATCAGCAGCATTTGACAGAAAGTCTCATCAGAAAAGGCCAGGTCCTGGACCAGACCGTACTTGAAAAAGAAGTAAACCGGATCAATGATCTTATGAGAGAGTATGGCTACTATCGATTTAATGCGCTTGGCGACGAGGTAGGTTTTGTAGCGGATTCTTTGAAAAGCACCAAGCAGGTTCCTCTGGTAATGGAAGTCCATAAAGATTCTCTTGATAATCCGTATAAAAAGTCCACTATTGGAAATATCGATGTGGCTATTGTAGACGATATCAAAGATTTTCCCTCCAACACAAAAAAAGACAGTTTAAGAGGCATTCGTTTTCATAAAACAGACAATACCTATGATTCCCGTGCCATATGGAGGGCTATTATCGTAGGAAATAAGCAGGTTTACGACCAGAAAAAGCTTGATCTTACCAAAAGAAATATCCTGTCCATGAATAACTTCAGCATCCTGAAGGCCAGGGATTCTTTAAGACGGGGCGGCGGTACCAGTCCTAATGACAGCATCGTAGATGTAACTTATATCTTAAAACCGCTCCCTAAATATGATCTGAAAGTAGGATTGGATTTGAATTATTCTGAAGTACTCAACTTCGGGGTTTCGCCGTCCGTAGATCTTATTACGAGAAATGTATTCGGTGGTGCGGAAAACCTTTCCACCAGCGTATCCGGAACGTTTGGACGTATTGTTGATCCTAAAGATATCAACCGGAGGATTCTGGCCTACGAAATAGCAGCCCAGGCTTCCCTGAGCTTCCCAAGACTGCTGTTGCCATTTAACTATTATAAGCTGATCCCCAAACGGTACAGCCCGACTTCCTCTATTGTTTTAGGGGTTTCCGACCAGAACAATATCGGTCTGGGAAGACTGAATTTCAATACCGGACTGAATTATCTGGCTACGGTAAATGAAAAAGTTACCCACAGGCTGACCCTATTCAATACACAGCTCAGTTTAACAAAGAATAAAGATGCGTATTATAGTTACTTTACCAGCGACAATGCCATCCGGGAAGAATTTTTCAATGATTATTTTGTCTCTCATCCTGATATTGCTCAGAAATTTACTTCCGGACAGCTCAGCATTGACCAGGTTTCCCAGCAGATCATCAACGACACGGCTTATCTTCAGGGGCTTAATCAGCAGGGAGTAGACCGATATACGGCATTTGTAGGAACGCTTGTCAACAAAGACCGGCAGACGCAGGATGTCCTGATTTCTTCTATGATTTATAATTTTATCTATAATGAAATCGGAAAAAAAGATTATCCGAATGCTTTCTATTTTAGCGGTAAAGTAGAACTGGCCGGAAATATCTTCAGTATTTTTAACCAGAAAAGAAATGAGGGAGGAATTACCACAAGCCCGGAACGTACAATCTTTAATATTCCCTATGCCCAATTTGTAAAATTTGATTTTGATATCAGAAAATACTTCAAATTCGGAGACAATACACTGGCATTGCGCCAGTTTATCGGTATCGGGATTCCATATGGAAACTCTTCCAATATGCCGGTAATCCGGTCTTATTTCAACGGTGGACCAAATGACATCAGGGCATGGGTCCCTTTCGGCGGATTGGGGCCTGCCGATTCCCAGGTTGACGAAAGAGTCCGCACTTATATGACGGATAATTTAAAACTGACGACTAATATTGAATTCAGGGTTCCTTTCAACGATACATATGAAGGTGCTGTTTTTACAGACATCGGTAACATCTGGAGCCTAAAAAACTATAACAATGGCTACGGTGACGGTGACGAATTTAAATTTAACAGATTTTTAAAACAGGTAGGAGTCGGAAGCGGCGTGGGACTAAGACTGAATATTGCCTATATTAAAGTAAGACTGGATTTTGCCTATAAAATGTACGAGCCGAACCGTCCTGACGGCGAAAGATGGCGATTTAAATATTTCCAGCCGTTTAAACCGACCCTTAATATCGCTTTTGGATATCCTTTCTAGTCGCGTAAACCAATTTGACGGATAAATCACAATTCCGGCTTTGTTATGCTTATGGAACAGCTTTGCATGGAGAAACCCCAATTAAATTTAAGTTTAAAAATAAATTCTAAAAGATCTGTTAAACCGGCGTCAGTACATTAAGAAACAAAATAAGGCTGGCGATACCTTTTAAAATATTGATCTTTTAGGCAAACTTCAATGAAACAGATTTGATGCAAAAGTTCGTACAGTATGAATAGAAATGGGCACTGACATCATCAGCCCATCTAAGAAACACTATCTGTTCTATGATGTCTTAAAACCGACTTTAGAGATAAATTATAAATATTAAAATCTGAATCCTTTTCTTATATCAAAACTGATTAATAAAAGTTTAGAAGATATGAAAATGATTAAAGAAGGCAATTAGTCCGGAGAAATCCCCAGAGCAAAATATACCACTGCTACCGTTCTTGCAAGGATCTCCCTGAATTGATTCCGGTAGTAGCTCTCAGGCTTTGTAACATCCTGAGCATCAAAACCTAACGCATTCATATTGTTGTTTCTTGCAAATAAAAGTGCCCGAAGATTATGAAATCCCTGGGAAACAATAATCACATTGTCTTTATGGTAAACATCCTTGCAGCGAAGAATGCTTTGGTAGGTGTTGAAACCTCGTGGATCTTCCATAATAATTTCTTCAGGAACACCTTCCTGGTAGATGAGGTATCTCTTCATGGCAGCTGGTTCATCATACCCTTTGCTTTTCTCACCGCTTACCAGGATCTTACGGATTTTTCCATGATGATATAACAAAGCTGCGGCATCCATTCTTTTTGTAAAATAAGGATTGGAGACTCCGGATCTCATTTTAGGAGAAGTTCCCAGTACAAGAGCAACTTCGCGGGGAGGGATTTTAGAGATTTTCGTATACGTTCTGCCGTCAGTAAGGGCGAAAACCCAGGCATTGGCCAGGCATATCAACAGAACTCCCATTTCTATTGATATGAATATAAGATTGAATATGTTTTTTATTATCCTCAACTGAGATCAAAGTTAAGCTTTATTTTCCTGCTTTTTGCAATGGACATGCAAGCTAAAATATGTCCTTTCTGCTCTTCTTTTTCGGTTAAATACTCATTTTCCAGCAATTCTACTTCGCCTTCTTCCAGAATACATTCACAGCTTCCGCAGATCCCGGATTTGCAGGAATAAGGTACAGGAAATTTTTGGATTAACAGCTGCTGGAGAATTTTTTCTTTATTGTCCGGCAATGTGGTATCGTAAGCCTTACCTAGCAAATTGAATTCCACTTTCACATTTTCGATAAGTGGGAATTCTCTTTCTACAGGATAAATGTCATCGTTAAATTCTTCAAACAATTCGAAATGAATATTTTTCTTGGTAATCCCATGATGGTAGCAGGCATTCGCCAACGTCTTGATCATCTCCCCTTTTCCGCAGATCAGCACTTCATCCACCGCATCCCAGATCGTGGACTCTTCATCGGTATCATCCAGGTGAAGGATCTGATTAATGATGAGACTGAGTTTTCTATCATCCAGCCTGCCGTGAAAAAAACTGTTGGATATTTTTTCCTGAGAATAAAAATAAAATATCTGCAGCCGGTCATTATATTTTTTGGCAAGCTGATCCAGCTCATCTCTGAAGATCAGCTCATCCGAACTTTTGTTTCCGAAAAACAGGAACAGTCTTGTCCTGGGCTCGTTGTGAAGAATATTTTTAAAATGACTTAAGATCGGAGTGATTCCGATTCCTGCGGCAAAACCTACAATAGTCCTGAATTCGCTTGGCTTGGAGATCAGTGTAAACCGCCCGGCAGGTTCGCTTACCCAAAGTTCGTCGCCTTCCTGATAATTTTGAAACAGTTGTGCCGTTGCGCCTTCTGATGAATTTATTTTTATACCCAAAGATATTTTCTGCTCGTACGGAGCGGACGTCATTGAGTAATCATTAATTACCTCCCTATTTTTAGCCTCAAATTTTATACTGACGAATTGTCCCGCTTCAAACTCATAGACCTTCTTCAGATGCTCCGGAATTTCAAATTGCAGAGAAAAAGTATTTTTGGTAAGTTCTTCCTTTTTCGCTATTTTTAACCGATGAAACGATGTGAGTTTCCCTTTATAGATGTGTTGTTCCATAACTTCAACTCAAAAATAGATAAAAAAATAATTATGAAGAAGATAATTTTGTCCACACTGGTTCTTTTTGCTCTGGCAAGCTGCAAAAAAGAAAACCAGACAGCAGAAAAAAATTCGGGATCAACAGATTCTACGGCAGTTTCTCAGAAAGCCCAAGTGCCCCATGTTGAACTGAAAGAAATTTCACAGCAGGAACTGGTCAGCCATTTATCTAAAAAGGACGACACACTATATGTTACCAATTTCTTTGCCACCTGGTGTGGCCCCTGTATGATGGAAATTCCTCATTTTAAGAAAAAAATCGGGGAACTGAATGGCAAGCCGGTGAAATTTACTTTTGTCGACATACTTGATAAAGCCGCCTGGAAAGACAAAGTTCCGGCTTTTGCCAGAGAGAACGGATTGGAAAACTATATCGTGCTGGTAGATGAATCTAAATTTGACAATACCTTCTTTTCCAATTTTGAAACCTGGAAAGGCAACGGAATTCCTTTTACATACTTTAGAAAAGGAGATAAAACCGGTGAAATCGAAGGTTCCATGTCTGAAGAAATGCTGAATGAAAAAATTGATTCATTCTTAAAATAATCCGCGTATCTCAGGAAATGTCAGATAAATTCAAGGTCCTGTGTTTATTTTTAGTAATTGCGGTAATTGTAATGGCAGTCATTAATCTGAACACAGGATTTTTAAGCTTACAACTTACCGACTTTTTAGGTAAATCCACAGACAGTCAGATCGCAGAGATACGTGTTAACCGTGTTCTGGTCATGCTTCTGGCAGGAATATCCATCCCGACCTCCGGTTTCCTGATGCAGGAATATTTCCAGAATCCTCTGGCCGGACCCGATATCCTCGGAATTACGTCGGTAGCAAGTTTATGCGTGGCATTTTATATTTTCTTCTCCCACAACATCCTTCTGCCGGAATTCCTGCAGAATAGTTTTTTAAGCTTAGCTGCCATTGCAGGAAGTTTATTGCTGATGCTTAGCCTGCTTTCCTTGTCTAAAAAATTCCAGGATAAATCGTATCTCATTATTTTTGGATTTCTGGTTTCAGCGTTTGCAGGAGCCATTGTTTCCCTGCTTCAGTTCTATGCCGAAAATCAAAGTCTTAAGAATTACATTTTGTGGTCGTTTGGAGCAAACAATATGGTTTCACGAAATCAGATTTACGTATTATCCGCTTTGATAACAGGCGGACTGATAATCTGTTTTACCACTATAAAACCTCTGATCGGCAATTCTTTGGGGACCTCATATGCCCAAAGTTTAGGAGTGAACATGAACCGCCTTAAAATATACATTATTGCCGCTTCTTCCCTCCTGTCGGCATCCGTTACTGCTTTTTTAGGCCCTATCCTGTTTATCGGTATTATTGTCCCGCATTTCTGCCGGCTTATTTATAATCCTTCCCGGCTGTGGCAGCAGTGGGTCCTGAATATGTTCCTGGGAATGCTGATGATGCTTTTGTTTTCCGTGATCGCAGAAAAAACACAGATTCCGTTAAATGTAATAAGTTCCGTTTTTGGAATTCCGGTGATTCTTGTTATGCTTTTAAAACAGAATAAAGTTTAATAGGTCGGATTTTCCAGAGGTACGAAAGGATTTTATCATTAGCAGATTGCAAATGGCACAGATGTTTGAGCATATTTTAATCTAAATAATAAAGTAGATAAATTAGTTTGTTACCCTCCAGGGATCAGGACCTGTTCTTAGAAAGGCCTTCGACAGTACAAATTAAATGGAAAGTATATTTTTGAAGAGTGAGAATGAATATAAAAGCAATACATGAAAAACTAATTACTGCAAACATTATTTTGTTTGTAGCAAGTTTTTTGTTTTTAGAGTATTCAAAAATATTCAGAATGGATACGGAAAGACATTGGGTATATTCATCCGGTCATAATTGGTGGTTTATGGTAGCAATACCCTCAGTATTTTGGGGGTCTTTAATCTTAGGAGCTTACAGTTTATGGAAAGTCACGAAGTACAAGTTTTTGTATTTTATTTTTAGTATGCTTCCTTTTATCATTTTTATCCTAATCGTTTCTATTTAAATATGCATTTAAAAATCCAACAAGCAGACATAGGCTACAATACAACCTTAATTTCAGATGCGGATACCCATCTGAATCTGGGAGAAGTATGTCTACTGATTGGAAATAACGGTGTAGGGAAAACCACCCTGATTAAATCCATCCTGCATCAGATCCCTTTGCTGAGCGGAGATATTTTCATCAATGGCAAAAACATCCGGCAATTTTCCGTAAAAGAAATGGCGGAACAGATCGCCGTGGTATTTTCCAATGCAGTGGTTCCGAAAAACCATACTGCAGAAGACCTTATCTCTCTGGGAAAGTACATTTATTATCCTTTCTATTTCGAGTTGAAAAAACAAGATAAGGAGGAAGTTTTCCACATCATCGAAGAACTGGATCTATTGCAGTACCGGCATACCCTTCTTAAAAATCTTTCAGACGGAAACCTGCAGAAAGCGTTTATAGGAAGAGCTATTACACAAAACTCCCCGATCATCATCCTGGATGAACCGACAACCCATTTGGATGAAAAAAATAAGATCATTATCCTTAAAACGCTTCGGAAATTAGCCAAAGAACAAAACAAGCTGATCCTTTTTTCGTCCCACGACTGGAGGTTAGCAAAAGAGTTTGCCGACAAAATCTGGTATATTAAAGACAGAGCATTATTTTCGGGAATCGTAGAAGATGTCCTGCTGCAGCATGATGAACTTCTAAATCCTACCCTTTTTGAAATCAATGGAAAATTTGTCGCTCCTAAAATTACGGCACCCGATACCTACAAAGAAATGTTGTATTCCCTGCTACAGAAAAACTTTCAAAAAGACCTTTCCTCTCTCTACTTCAATTTTCAGCACAACTCGTGGTTAATTACTGCTGATTCTAAAACGCAGCAATGCGAATCTTTTGAAGAAATCATCAAATTCGTGAAAACCATTCATTAATACGGGCTTCCATTTAAATAAGTCATATATTATGCATGCATAGTATTATGCACATCATATAATTTAACCACCTCATTCTCATTTAATTAACAAATTTTAACAGAAATAAATACTATGCATGCATAATATTTACTAAATTTGGGTAAAACCTTTCAGTAGAATGATGGATAACAATAAAGAAAAAATAGAAAACGTAGATTTAATTTTAAAGCAAACCTGGCTGGCAGTCTCGAAAATGTACACCGAATTGGCTCAGGAGCACGATTCTACGGCAGTTCAGGCCCTTACGCTCTTAAAAATAGATCCGAAGGAAGGAACAAGAAGTACAAATCTCGGTCCGAAAATGGCGATAGAGCCTACTTCCCTCACCAGAATCATTAAGCTTCTGGAAGACAACGGATATATTTATAAAGAAAAGACAACCACCGATAAACGTGAGGTAATTATCAAACTTACAGATAAGGGATTGAATTCCAGAAATATGTCTAAAGAAGTTGTGGTGAATTTCAATAAAAGAGTGATGGAAAAAATTTCTCCAGAGAAACTGGAAACTTTCAAGGAGGTAATGAGTGAGATCATGAAAATTGCCACGGATCTCAACCACAGGAAATAAGCTTTGAATTAATCAGCTTAGATAATAAGAGCCATTACATTGACAGATAATAACTAAAAATAAATATTAATGAAAAGAAGAATCAAACACGTAACCGTTCTTGGTTCAGGGATTATGGGCAGCGGTATTGCGGCACACTTTGCCAATATCGGCGTCCAGGTTGCGCTATTGGACATCGTTCCTTTTGAACTGACTGACGCAGAACAGAAAAAAGGTCTGACCAAAGATGATAAGGCGGTAAGAAACAGAATTGCTTCCGAAAATTTTGAGAAACTAAAAAAAGCAAGTCCGGCCCTGCTCTATTCTCCGAAATTTGCGGAAAGAATAGCTGTAGGGAACTTTGACGATGATTTGCCTAAAATAAAAAATACAGACTGGATTATTGAGGTAGTGGTTGAAAAACTGGACATCAAGAAATCCGTATATGAAAAAATAGAACAGTTCAGAAAACCGGGAACCCTGATTTCTTCAAACACTTCAGGAATTCCGATCCATCTTTTAACGGAAGGAAGAAGTGAAGATTTCAAGCAGTATTTTGCAGGTACCCACTTCTTTAACCCGGTGCGTTATCTGCCATTACTGGAGGTGATCCCTACCCGTGATACCCTTCCGGAAGTGATTGATTTCTACATGAATTACGGAGCAAAATTCCTTGGAAAAACAACCGTTCTGGCGAAAGATACACCTGCGTTCATTGCCAATAGAATCGGGGTATTTTCAATGATGGATCTGCTTCACAATGTACAGAAACTGGGATTAACTGTTTCTGAAGTTGATAAATTAACCGGTCCTGTGATCGGCCGGCCGAAATCGGCTACATTCAGAACAGCCGATGTTGTTGGTCTCGATACCTTGGTGATGGTGGCCAACGGTGTTCGCCAGAGCGGTGCAGAAGCAAACAATTTTAACGATGTGTTTGCCCTTCCAGGTTATATCCAGAAAATGGTGGATAACAAATGGCTGGGTTCCAAAACACAGCAGGGCTTCTATAAAAAAGTGAAAAATGCAGACGGGAAATCTGAAATCCATGGGTTGAATCTGGATACCCTGGAATATGAACTTCAGGGTAAATCTTCTTTCCCAACCCTGGAACTGACCAAAAATATCGATAAACCGATTGACCGTTTTAAAGTTTTGATCGGTGGAAAAGATAAAGCCGGAGAACTTTACAGAAAATCGCTGGGTGCGCTTTTCGCTTACGTTTCGCATAAAGTTCCTGAGATCTCGGATGAGGTTTACAAAATCGACGATGCCATGAAGGCCGGTTTCGGATGGGAAAACGGGCCGTTTGAAATCTGGGATGCCGTTGGCGTTCAGAAAGGTATCGAGCTGGCTCAGGATGCCGGTTATGAAGTGTCCGACTGGGTGAAGAATGTTGAAACATTCTATAAAGTGAATGAAGACGGACAAAGTATTTATGTCGATAAAAACTCAGGCCAATACAGCAAGATTCCTGGACAAGATTCTTTTATTATTTTAGATAACATCCGTAAAAACAAAACCCTTTGGAGTAATTCCGGAGCTGCAATTGAGGATCTGGGCGACGGAATCATCAATTTTGAAATTCGGTCGAAGATGAATTCTTTGGGCGGCGAAGTGCTCGACGGATTAAACAGAGCCATCGATCTGGCTGAAAAAGAATACGACGGCCTGGTGATCGGAAATCAGGGAACCAACTTCTCCGTAGGTGCCAATTTAGCGATGATTTTAATGATGGCCATCGAACAGGACTGGGACGATCTGAATATGGCAATTGCTTATTTCCAGAAATCCATGATGAGGGTACGCTACTCTTCCATTCCGGTTGTAGTTGCTCCTCACGGAATGACCCTGGGCGGAGGTTGTGAAATGACAATGCACGCCGACCGCGTTGTTGCCGCAGCAGAAACTTATATCGGACTGGTGGAAACCGGAGTCGGCGTTATTCCGGGAGGTGGCGGCACCAAAGAACTTACTTTGAGAACTTCCAGAGAATTCCATAAAGATGACGTAAAAAACAACCGTCTTCGCGAAGCTTTCATGAACATCGCCATGGGTAAGGTGGCCACTTCAGCTTACGAAGCTTATGATATGGGAATTCTTGAGCATGGAAAAGATATTGTCTCCGTAGACAAGAGAAGCCAGATCATGACCGCTAAAATGCTGGCAAAAAGCCTTGCCGAACACGGCTATACCCAGCCTATCGAACAGAAAGTAAAAGTATTGGGTAAAGATGCACTGGGAATGTTCTACGTGGGAACCGACCAAATGCTTACCGGAAACTACATTTCTGAACACGACAAGAAAATTGCCGATAAACTGGCGAATGTTATGGTCGGCGGAAATCTTTCTGAAGAAACCGTAGTGACTGAACAGTATTTACTGAATCTTGAAAGAGAAACTTTCCTACAGCTTTGTGGTGAAAGAAAAACCCTGGAAAGAATCCAGTACATGTTACAGAATGGAAAACCGTTGAGAAACTAAAAGCTCCGGAGAAGCTATCTGTTAGTAGTTAAGATTTTTGGATTTTAATAAGCCCCGTAGGGGCGACCTGTTATTCATGGCTAATACGTACACTCAGATTTATATTCAGATTGTTTTTACTGTTAAAGGAAGACAAAATGTGATTCTGAAAGAAAACAGAGAAGAATTGCACAAATTTATAACAGGTATTGTTAGTAATAGAAATCAAAAGGTATTGGCAGTGTTTGCGATGCCGGATCACGTTCATTTGCTAGTAAGTATAGGCCCCACCATTTCTGTATCTGATCTGGTAAGAGATATAAAAGCAGGCTCGTCCAAGTTTATTAACGAAAAAGGATGGACTACCGGAAGGTTTAGCTGGCAGGAAGGATACGGCGCATTTTCCTATTCAAAAAGCAGTTTAGATGCCGTGGTAAAATACATTTTAAACCAGGAAGAACATCATAAAAAGAAGACATTTAAAGAAGAATATTTGGAATTCTTACAAAAATTTGAAATTCAATATGATCCACAGTATTTGTTTAACTGGATTGATGATTAACAGGTCACTCCTACGGAGCTCTGCAAATGATAAATGATAAAAGCTATTAACAGTTTGCCTCGCTGAGGCAATTAATTCTCAAAAACAATTTTAATTAAATAAAATATGAAAACAGCATATATAGTAAAAGGATTCAGAACCGCCGTTGGAAAAGCGCCAAAAGGAAGTTTACGATTTACTCGTCCGGACGTGATGGCTGCCACGGTAATTGAAAAATTAATGGCCGAGCTTCCGCAGCTGGATAAAAACAGAATTGATGACCTGATCGTAGGAAATGCGATGCCGGAAGCAGAACAGGGGCTGAACGTGGCCCGTCTGATTTCCCTGATGGGTCTGAACACTGATAAAGTTCCGGGAGTAACCGTTAACCGGTACTGCGCCTCCGGAAGTGAAGCGATTGCCATTGCTTCCGCAAAAATTCAGGCCGGAATGGCCGACTGCATCATCGCCGGCGGTACGGAGTCTATGTCTTATATTCCCATGGGCGGTTACAAACCGGTTCCTGAAACGGATATTGCCAAAACAAACCCTGATTATTACTGGGGAATGGGCTATACGGCAGAAGAGGTGGCCAAACAATACAATATTACAAGAGAAGAGCAGGACGCGTTTGCATTTGAATCTCACAGAAAAGCTTTAAAAGCAAACCAGGAAGGCCGTTTTGCCAGCCAGATTGTTCCGATCCCGGTAGAATATAATTTTTTGGATGAAAACCAGAAAATACAGTCTAAAAAGTTTGACTTTGCTGTAGATGAAGGCCCGAGAGCAGATACTTCCCTGGAGGGTCTTGCAAAGCTAAAACCTGTTTTTGCCAATGGCGGAAGCGTAACGGCCGGAAACTCTTCGCAGATGAGTGACGGAGCGGCCTTTGTGGTAGTGATGAGTGAAGAAATGGTAAAAGAATTGGGATTACAGCCGGAAGCCAGATTGGTTTCTTACGCTGCTGCCGGTTTGGAACCGAGAATCATGGGAATGGGTCCGCTTTACGCGATTCCGAAAGCTTTAAAACAGGCCGGACTGGAACTGAAGGACATCGAACTGATTGAAATGAATGAAGCTTTCGCCTCTCAGTCCGTGGCCATTAAGAAGGAACTGGATCTTAATCCTGACATTTTAAATGTTAATGGAGGGGCCATCGCTTTAGGCCACCCGCTGGGATGTACCGGAACCAAACTGACGGTTCAGCTGCTGGATGAGATGAGAAAGCGCGGAAATAAATACGGTCTGGTGACAATGTGTGTAGGAACAGGACAGGGAGCAGCCAGTGTTTTTGAATTGCTTTAATAAGAAAAAGAAACAAACAGATGAAGCGCAGTTATAATCATACAGCTTTTATTGTGGATTAAAAGTCGATTGCCTCTGCATTTATAATCTAAAATTAAAAATAAAAAACAGTATTAAATGGGAAATATAGTAAAAGGTGGTGAATTCCTGATTAAGGAAATTCCTGCAAACGACATCTTCAGCCTTGAAGAACTGAACGAAGAACAGAAAATGCTTCGCGATTCGGCGAAAGAATTTATAGACCGGGAAGTGGTCCCGCAAAAAGAACGTTTCGAGAAAAAAGATTATGCCTTCACCGAAGAAGTGATGCGTAAGCTTGGTGAAATGGGAATGTTGGGAATCGCCGTTCCTGAAGAATACGGAGGATTAGGAATGGGATTTGTAACGACCATGCTGGCCTGCGATTATATTTCGGGGGTTACCGGGTCTCTGGCAACAGCTTACGGCGCGCATACCGGAATCGGAACCCTGCCGATCGTACTTTACGGAACAGAAGAACAGAAACAGAAATACCTTCCGGATCTGGCTGCCGGAACAAAATTCGGAGCGTATTGCTTGACGGAGCCGGATGCAGGTTCTGATGCCAATTCCGGAAAGACAAGAGCCAAACTTTCTGAAGATGGAAAAAATTACATCATTAACGGTCAGAAAATGTGGATTTCCAATGCGGGATTTGCCGATACTTTTACTTTATTCGCTAAAATTGACGACGATAAAAACATCACGGGTTTTGTGATCAACCGTTCCGAACTGGAAAATCCGGAAAGCCTGACATTTGGTGAGGAAGAGCACAAACTGGGAATCCGGGCCTCCTCTACCCGACAGGTTTTCTTCAACGACATGAAAGTTCCTGTTGAAAACCTTTTGGGCGAAAGAAACAATGGTTTCAAAATCGCATTGAATGCACTGAATGTCGGCCGTATCAAATTGGCAGCTGCCTGTCTGGATGCGCAGAGAAGAATTTTAAACCACTCCATTCAGTATTCAAATGAGAGAAAACAGTTCGGGGTTTCCATTTCTACTTTCGGAGCAATCAGAAAGAAAATTGCTGAAATGGCGACCGGGGTGTATGTCAGCGAAGCCGGTTCTTACAGGGCTGCAAAAAATATCCAGGATAAAATCGATGAGCTGGTAGCCGGCGGAATGGATCATCAGGCGGCAGAGCTGAAAGGAGTGGAAGAATTCGCAGTGGAATGTTCTATTCTGAAAGTTTTTGTTTCAGATTTGGCGCAGCATACAGCGGATGAAGGAATCCAGGTGTACGGCGGAATGGGGTTCTCTGAAGATACTCCGATGGAAGCAGCCTGGAGAGATTCAAGAATTTCAAGAATCTATGAAGGGACCAATGAAATTAACAGGCTTTTAGCGGTAGGAATGCTTATCAAGAGAGCAATGAAAGGAGAGCTGGATTTGTTATCTCCGGCAATGGCCATCGGTAAAGAACTGATGGGAATTCCTTCCTTCGATGTTCCGGATTATTCAGCTTTCATGAGTGAGGAAAAAGCTATTATTGCCAATCTGAAAAAAGTATTCCTGATGGTTTCCGGAGCAGCCCTTCAGAAATTCATGATGGATATTGAAAAACAACAGCATCTGTTACTGAATGCTTCGGAAATTCTTAACCAGATTTACATGGCGGAATCAGCCATTTTGAGAGCTGAAAAACATTTCGCTCCGGAATCTGTGGAAGCAGCCATGGCCCAGCTGAACCTTTACAAAGCCGTTGAAAAGATCATCATTGCGGCAAAAGAAGGAATTGTTTCTTTCGCAGAGGGTGACGAGCAACGGATGATGCTTTCCGGATTGAGAAGATTTACCAAGTATACCAACCATCCGAACGTAGTGTCACTTACAGAAAAAATTGCCGCTCACTACATCAATAAAGGAAATTATTAGTCTTTTATATATAAATTTGATTTCAAAGCGTCTCAATTATTTGAGGCGTTTTTTGTTTTAAAATGTGATCGAAATACAAATCAGATTATTTAGCAGTAAATTGGAAATTTCCATTAAATATTCTGACCATCAAATCGTATTAATGCTTATTCTTAAAAAAAATTATCAGGATCCACACAATATGATTTTTAATTTCCAGCCAACTCTTTCGGATGTCTCTTAAACATTATTAATATTTAGTAATATATAACAAAAATAAGATAAGCCAAGCATTAGGCCTGTTTACTCAATGTAATATTTAATTTTATTTAGATTATTTTTAGTTTCCTATCTATATTTTTATAATTTTTTTAACTGACTGAAAATAAATCAAATGTTTTCAATTCACGTGATTTTCGTCTGTTAATTATAATTTCCATGTAATAAAACCTGTTTCTTATTTGTCTTAACTGGTAGCTTAATTCAATAAAATAAAAATGAAAAAATTACTGTTTCCTATTACCTTGTTCATTTCTTTTTCCGTTTCTGCTCAGAGAAAAAAATTGGAACCGTTTGTTGTACAAATAGATACCCTTCACAAAGAAGACGGGTTTATCAGAGATACCGTCAGACCATTGGGTCAGCAGAAAAACTTTTATAAAATGCCTACCATGAAACCTTCAAAGGGCAGCGAATATTCCAGCCTAAAAGATACCAGAACCGACCGGACGGATTACAGGATGCTTAATTCCATAAAACCGGAAGAACGTCAAAAAGAAAAAGCGGATAATCTTCCCAAGCAGGAAGGCAGATAAGGCTATATCGCTTTTGATTTAATAAAAGAGTAATTGTGTGGCTAAAAAGCAGCACAAAATGAATGGGCTGAAATAAAGATTAACAACCGATTAAAATAATAAATAAAAATGCTCTTAAATTTTGGAGCATTTTTTATTTTTGCAGTCTACTGTAAAGATAATGACAAAAGAAGAACTGCTCAACAGAGCCATAAAAATAGCTGATAAGGCGCATAAAGGACAGACCGATAAATACCATGCTCCCTATATTGCCCACGTCATGCGGGTGATGGATTACGGCAAGACCATGGATGAAAAAATCGTAGGTGTTTTACATGATGTAGTGGAAGATCATCCACAGGAATTCAGCCTGGATTATCTCAGAGGCGAAGGTTTTCCGGAATATATCATTTTTGCCATCAGTTGTCTTACCAAATTCGATCCTGAAGAAGAGTATGACGACTTTGTGAAAAGGACGGAAAGATCACCCCTTGCCGTGGCTGTAAAACTGAACGACCTGCGCGACAATATGGACCTGAGAAGGGTAAACCGGGAATTGACACCGAAAGATATCAAAAGATTCAACAAATATCTCAAAGCTTATCATTATCTGACTGATAAATACTAAAAAACACAGATCTGAATGACTAATAACCTGCCTCCTATTTCTTCAGCGTACCGTTCTAAGTTGATTACTGCAATAATTTCGATAACGGTATTCTTTATCGTTTATCTCGCATTAATCCTCATATCCCTGTTCATGATTTTCCTGCTGGGATACGGCGCAATAAAACTTGTAATGCTGCATGCAAATTATTTTACGGCGGTTATCGCTTTGGGGCTGATCAGTATCGGACTCATCGTCTTTTATTTCCTGATTAAATTTATTTTCATAAAGAATGCTTACGGCACAAGACATTTAATAGAGGTAGACAGACAGAACCAGCCTGAACTTTTCATGCTCATCGATGAAATTATCCTGGAAATGAAAGTAAGCAGACCCGGAAAAGTTTTTTTATCACCGGAAGTTAATGCAAGTGTAAGTTACAGCTCTCCTTTCTGGAGTATGTTTTTGCCCGTTAAAAAAAATCTTACGATCGGGATCGGTTTGGTGAACACGGTAACCGTAGGCGAGCTTAAAACCGTTTTAGCCCATGAATTCGGACATTTTTCACAGCGAAGCATGAAAATCGGAGGATACGTCAATCAGGCTGAAAAGATAATTTTCGATACGGTATATAATAATAAAGATTTTGAAAATTCTATAAAACATGGTTCAGGACATTGGGCGTTTCAGATGTCGGGAATTATTTCAGTGGGATTTATCAGTGCTTTTCAATATATTTTAAAGATCTTTTCAGATTTTTTTTTGAGAACAATGCTTCTTTAAGGAGGGAAATGGAATTTCATGCCGATGCTGTGGCTACCTACGTCACAAATCCCGGAGAGCAGGCTTCTGCATTATTGAGAATGGAATTGAGCAGTAAAGCATTCAACAGTTCATTTATGTTTTATGCCGAAAGCAATAATCAGTTTTTGCCCGAAAATTTATTTGAAAACCAGACGCTGCTTCTGAAAGTTTTTAGTGAAAGGAATAACTATTTTTTTGAAAATGATCTTCCAAAAGTTGATCTTGAAGTGATAAACCGATATAACAGAAGCAAAATACAAATCGAGGATCAGTGGTCTTTTCATCCCGAAATGGATAAAAGAATTGAAATGATTTTAAAAAATAAAACAAAGAATAATCCGGAAAATAATGATCCTGCCAAAAATATAATCCGTGGATATACGGAAATATGCAGGACTTTGACAAGCAAATACCTAACGTCATATGATATTAAAAATATTGGTGAAACCCTCACTGACAATGACCGATTCCTCCAGCTGTACAATGAAAAATATCCTTATCGCCTGATCAGTTCCGAGTTTAACGGATATTATGAACATCATAATCCTGTCCTGGAAGATATTGATGCCCAGGTATCTGATGCAGAAATTACGGAAAAACAAGATGTATTCGGTGATAAAAATGTTTGTCTGGTATATGAAAAAGCAGGCAGTGAAAGCGATCTGTTGACATTGAATCATCTAATTGCACATCCGAAAACAGTCAAAACCTTTACCTACAACGGCAGATTATATCAATCAAAAGACGCCGGGCTTTTACTCCCAAAAATTAAAAGTGAATATGAAAATCTGAAAAAACAACTGATGGAAAATGACATCAGGATTTTCAGATATTACTACAGCCTGGCCGATCACTATGAAAAAGGAATTCTTGCAGGTAAATATAGAAAGTTTGCTTTACTGGATCAGGAGTTTGATCTCTTTCAGAACTCCATCAATAATTTCATTCCCCACCTTCAGTTTATCATGGTTACCCTACCTCTGGAAGAAATTCGTAAATACCGGGCTGTTTTACTTAGAAATGAAAAGCCCTTCAAAGATATTCTTAAACGTTTCATAGAAGAATCGTCATATCAAAGCTTATTAAAAGTCGAAGATCATCAGCTTCTCAACGATTTTATCAATTCCGAATATATCTACTTTAACAACGACAGGTACATTCAGAAGGAAATAGACTCTGTTTTTCATGTTGTGAATGAATATCAGGCAATAATCCACAGAATCTACATTGATTTCAAAGAAGAACTTCTTCAATACCAGAAAAAACTGGAGAAAATACCTTAATCCGCACCCGGGAAATGGTATGTCCTTGCCGGCGGGTTGGTATCGTCGATATTGATGTTTAAAGCAAGATATACAAAGTGGAAATTTTTATTTCCTTTTGCTTCAAATTCCCTTTGCAGCAGGTAACCCCCTACTACTCCGAAATGTTCATCAATCTGATAACCCAGACCGCCGTAGATTCGGTTTCTTGCAAATGCAGGTTTATTAGGGGAAACAATAAAGATTTCGTCATATACATTGGCAAACAAGGTCTTCGGTCCGATTTTCTTTGCATTCAGCGGAACAGAGATATTTAGACGGTAACGGTACCGCATCCTTTCAGAACTTTTATCTGCCTGAGGTTCATAAAACCATGACTTTTCAGCACGTAAACGGTTTTCAAATTTCACGATCCCTTTTTTAAAATCGATCACATCCTGAAGCCAGACCCTGAATTCTTCTCTGTTGATGGTATGTTCTTTATATGTTGCATACCTCCCCATTCCGATAAAGGGTTTGTGATTTTTCGTCAGGTTATATCCCAATCCTCCTTTTATCTCATAATAATCGGGATACGTATATTCTTCGATTCCTCTGGACTGGCCTTCCAGATACAGGAAAAATTTCGGATGAAACTTATAAGTTATGGTAAGGGCATTGAAGCTGGAAATATGTTCTTGTGCCTTAAAAAATGTAATGCTTAAAAGCAGGCTTAAACTTATAAATACTTTCATTAAAAAATTTTTGCAAATGTAGACGAATTAACAATTTCGTAATATTAACTTTAATTCATTATTAATTAACATTTACTTAATATTGATAGTGTATGAAAAACCTAAATGAAACCATCTTTGCGGCATCTGAACACCGAAAGTTTCTGTATAATAAGTATTTGTAAGATTATTAATCAAAAGATATACGGAAAAGTCTTTTTTAACGAAACTTAATTTTTCATCTACTAGATTATAACTTCCGTTATTTAGCCGTTGATTGTATCGATACGAAATTTCATTTGTGAAATTTTTCAGGAATCTCGTTTCCAGCCTGGCGACAAACTGATGCTTTAAATTATCAAGTGCATATCGGGCTAAAAAATCAGCGGGCTGGTTCAACTTATTATCCAGGTACGTATATCCGACAGTATATTTCAGCCAGTCGTTCAGGCGGTGGTTCCATTCTGCTTCGATTCCTTTGATGGCAGCATTCCCTATATTGCGGGCGGACCAGAAAGTGTCATTTTCATTTACTTTGGTCCAGTCGATGGCATTATGGGTATCTCTGACGAATCCGCTTATTTTAGCCAGGATACTTTTCGTCTGGTATTGGTATCCTATTTCCGTATATACTGCATTTTCAGGCTGAAGATCGGGATTTCCGCGCTCGGTTTTGCTGGTATAATAAAGATCGGTAAAAGTAGGTACACGGTGTACTTTTGCAATGTTTCCGTAGATTTTATGGTTTTGGTTAAAGGTAAATCCTACGTCTAAGCCCGGGTAGAAAAAGTTGCCTTCCTGGGAATAATTGGCCCAGGAAATTCCCGGACTGACGTTTAATTTTTTATCCAGTAATGAAAAATGATGTTCAAAAAATACCTGCGAAACAAAGCGGTTTCTGTTGCCCAGGTTGTTGCTTACCAGAAATTCCTTCCTTAATTCAACACCGATTCCAGTTGTTCCCAGTCCCCATTCATAAGCCGAATTTACTTCCCCTCCTACATTGTTCCCAATGTGCATATTTCTGTAAATCTCAGGTTTTTCCCTATTATAAAGGTACATATCCTGTCCTCTTCTCCAATAAACATTTGAGTTCAGCTTCAGTCTTCCAAATTTTTGCTGATGTGCCAGACTTACCACCGAAGCCTGGGTTTCTTCATACTGTTCGGTGGCTGCTTTGGACGCATAGAAACCGTTCGCACCAAATTTTTTCTCTGAAAAGCCGGCCTGCAGCCTGAGGTCTCCCTCTTTGATATTCAGTTTACTCTGGTAAAAGATATTCCGGATCTCATAGTCCGTATTGTAAATATATCCCTGAGAGCCTGAAGAATTAGCCTGTAACGAGTTGGAAAATTTCTCATTTCCCAACTGAGCATTCAGCCCGAAGCCATATGTTTTGAAATCGCCGCCTTCTGCGCTTACCTTTACCCTTTTCCCGGAATACGTTTTTGTGATGACATTAATTACGCCGGCATAGGCATTCTGCCCGAAACGTCTTGCTGCAGGACCTTTGATGATTTCAATCCTTTCGACATCATCGAGATCAACCGGAAGATTCATCGAATTGTGCCCCGTCTGCGAATCGTTCATCCTGATCCCATTCAGCAGCAAAAGCACCTGCTCGAAAGAACTGCCTCTGAAGCCAAGATCGCTCTGCACCCCGTTCGCACCTCTCCTCCTGATATCCATTCCCGGAACCAGCTGAAGGATTTCATCAATGCTTTTTGCAGGAGAATGTAAGATTTCCTCTCTTGTAATGATGGTAATATTTTGGTTTGCTGCTTTGTAAGGAGTGGAAAAAAGCTTTCCCTGGACTTCAATGGTTTCAATATCCGTTGATTTTTCCTGCGCCTGCACAAAAAAGAAGACTCCAAGGAAAAAAATACTTCCAGCTTTTTTAATCATAATTTCGGGTTTATTCTCAGTTAGTTTTGCGATCCCAAAAGTAGTGGAGTTCCTGAAGACAGGCAAATGATTGTTGTCATAAAAAAAGGATGCGGCAAAAGCGCATCCCGGGAATTATGGTTTTTATCTTTTTCTCATTAAATGTGTAACCAGATCTCTGAATAGTTTTCTCATTTCTAAATTACCTATTTATTAGTACAATTTAATAAATTTTACATTATGAAACAATATTTATTGTTAAAATTCACCGAAATCTATTGAATTGTCTACTTTTTGGCATAAATAATTAAAAATCAGATTTTAAGTACTAATTTTTTTATGATCTGAAAAGTCCGAAGATGATAAAATTGATGAAACTCATCCAGCTTTAAGTTTTTATCGTCTGCAGTTCTTGGTTAAAAATCATTTTTTTGGTTTAAAAATATTCTTTATCATATGATCAAAATCAGACAAGGGATTTACATATTCCGCTTTTATATATTTCGCTTTTTTTACAATAACAGCTTTGCTGCTATCAATATTCAAATCGGGATGATTTTTTTCGATATCAGTTACATCAAAGTATTCTTCTTTCCTTATAAAAATACTTTTTATCTTTTTTTCTCTTAATATATCAGGTAACATTTTCAACTGTTAAAGTAGTCATATTTACGCTAAACTGAAAGAAATAATTATTTCTTTTTCAGATTTTTATATCCCATAAAAACAACCGATCATAAATGATGCAATTTCCGATAATAAATTTATAAATAAGGAATTGTATTGTTATTATATCCACCAGTTCTGCATATCACAAAAACTGAAATAATATTAATTTCGAAAATGCCGGTTTAATCTGCTCTTTTACAGAATCAGGCTTTTATATTTGGTTCTGACTTTACTTTTTCTCAGCAGGTAGGTAAATCTCGTATTATCCGGAATACTTCGCAGGTTGAATCTGTAAAGGAATTCGTTCACATACTTCTGGAGGTGTTTTCGGGATACAGCATTATATATTCCGTAAATTGAATTTTTAAGTATTTTCCAGCAGCCTTCAATGCTGTTGGTGTGTATCGTTTTATCTGTGGTGTTGACGTATTCTTTTCTTGAATGGTCTACGGCAGCATGACGGTAGAAGGTGTGCAGACCTTTATAACCTGACCATTCGTCAGTGATCAGCCTGGTATTCTTCGCGGCGATATACCGATGTATCAGAGGATGGATGTTTTTTTTACCGGTATTGTCTATCACGAAAGCATTCATTTTACCTTTTCGCTGAAGCATGCCTATTACAGGAATCTTATCCGGAAAATTGCGGCCTCCCGAATATTTGGCTTTCTTATCGGCATGCCTGTTTTTATTTTTGCCGCCGATAAAAGTTTCATCACATTCAACATCGCCTTCGAGGACATGGTTATTTTCAATTCCGAAACATTCGCGGATGCGGTGGGATAAAAACCAGGCGGTTTTCTGGGTAACACCGATATCTTTTGCCAGCTGTACGGAACTTATTCCTTTTTTGCCACAGGTAAGCAGCCAGATCGCCAGAAACCATTTCTGAAGGCTGATCTTTGTATTCTCAAACATAGTACCGGTTTTTACGTTAAAATACTTTCCGGTATTCTTACATCGGTAGCGGTTATTGCTGCATTTATATATTTTTGATTCCGGATCGAACGGGCTTTCAACGACTCCGCCCCATCTCATTTGCTCTAAGTAGTCGATACAAACCTGCTCGGAGGAGAAAGTCTGGATCAATTCCAGTACAGACTTGAAATTTGTGTTAATCATGGTAGTGCAATATTAGCAATTATCTGAACGTATAGTTTTGGTACATATTATTAAATTTTAGTTAAAGTTTCTATATTTTTCTAAAAATCGTGACTTAGTGAAGATCAGGGTTAATTTATTTAAAAATCTATGAATAAAAAGTCTTGTTCTAAATATTCTCACACAGTGTAGAAATGTAAATAACTGCCATATAGCCATGCTTTGAAAGATTTCATATATTTTACCGAAAGAAAAAACAGCTGGAAAAAAAACCACACCCGGGTATCATTTAAAAATGAGTTTTTCAGCAGTGTAGATTTGTAAATAGTTGCCAAAACATATACCTGAACTTCCGTCAAAAATTCGTAATTTTGTTAGTCTTAATTTTACTATGGCTACTAAAACAGATATAGATATTAAAAAACAGATTTTCGTTAAGAATGCACACCTTAACAATCTGAAACACATTGATGTTCTTATCCCGAAAAACAAACTGATCGTCATTACGGGAGTTTCCGGCAGCGGAAAATCTTCACTGGCTTTTGATACGATTTATGCGGAAGGACAGAGAAGATACGTAGAGAGTCTAAGCTCCTATGCACGGCAGTTTTTAGGAAAACTTGAAAAACCGAAAGTGGATGATATAAAAGGCCTTGCACCTTCGATCGCCATTCAGCAGAAAGTAATTTCGTCCAATCCAAGATCTACGGTAGGAACTTCTACGGAAATTTATGATTATATGAAGCTGCTTTTTGCAAGGATCGGGAAAACATTTTCCCCGGTTTCGGGCGAAGAAGTAAAGAAAGATTCCGTTTCTGATGTTATTGATTTTATCAAAGCTTCCGAGAAAGATACCTCATTTTTACTTACGGCACCTTATGATTATGATGCGGCAAATTTCGGTGAAAACCTGAATGTCTTAAAGCTGGCAGGATTTACCAGGCTTGAAATCAACGGTAATGTTGCGGGCATCGAAGACCTGGAAAGTTTCGGCTTCATTCCCGAAAAAGGAATGGAAATCAATCTGGTCATTGACCGTTTTGCTTACGAAGAAGATGAAAGTTTTCTTCAGCGTCTGGCAGATTCCATTCAGATGGCTTTTTATGAAGGCCGTGGCTACTGTTCGCTGAAAAATACCGATACCGGAAAAATCAAAGAATTCTCCAATAAATTTGAGCTTGACGGCATCGAATTCCTGGAACCCAACGTTCATTTTTTCAGCTTCAACAATCCTTACGGTGCCTGCCCGACCTGTGAAGGATATGGGAAAGTAATCGGTATTGATGAAGACCTTGTGATCCCGAATAAAACCCTGTCTGTTTTTGAAGATGCAGTGGCATCCTGGAGAGGAGACAGCATGAGCGAATGGAAGAAGGATTTCATTAAAAAAGCAAAAGATTTCCCGATCCATAAGCCCTATCACCAATTAACCAAAGAACAGAAAAAATATCTTTGGAAAGGCGACGGAAAAAGCACCTTCCCTTCCATTGATAATTTCTTCCGGATGCTGGAGGAAAATTTATACAAAATCCAATACCGGGTGATGCTTTCCCGTTACCGTGGAAAAACGCTTTGCCCGACCTGTGAAGGTTTGAGGCTGCGTGAAGAGACCAGTTGGGTGAAAATCGACGGCTACAACATCCAGTCGATGATCGAGCTGCCGTTGGACGAACTCTTCCCGCTGATTCAGGGATTGAAATTATCCGGACATGACCAGGAAATTGCCAAAAGGCTCTTATACGAAATTACAACCCGTCTGGAATTTTTACTAAAAGTCGGATTAGGTTATCTGACTCTGAACAGGACTTCCAACACCCTTTCCGGTGGTGAAAGCCAGAGGATCAACCTGGCCACCAGTTTAGGAAGTTCCCTGGTGGGTTCCATTTATATTCTCGACGAACCGTCGATCGGGTTACATTCAAGAGACACAGAAAATCTAATTGAAGTCTTACATAACCTGCGTGATCTTGGCAATACCGTTATTGTGGTGGAACACGATGAAGATGTCATGAAGGCAGCAGACTACATTATCGATATAGGGCCTGAAGCCGGATATCTGGGCGGTGAACTGGTATTTGCTGGCGATTATAAGAAACTTAAAAATGCAGATACGCTGACCTCGAAATACCTGACCGGAAGGCTGGAAATCGAAGTTCCGAAAAAACGCAGAAAACCGAAAGAGTGGATCCAAATTAAAGGTGCCCGCCAGAATAACCTGAAAAATATAAATGTAGACATTCCTCTTGAGAGTCTCGCTGTAATTTCAGGGATTTCGGGAAGCGGGAAATCTACCCTGATGAAAGAAATCCTGACCAACGACGTCCAGATTCAGCTGGGTATGGGCGGTAAAAAAGGTGATTATGATTCCGTGGATTTTCCAACAAAGCTCATTAAAAATATTGAACTGATCGACCAGAACCCAATCGGAAAATCTTCAAGATCAAATCCCGTAACCTACCTTAAAGCTTACGACGACATCCGGGATCTGTTTGCCAAGCAGAAAATGGCAAAAATGATGGGCTACAAGCCAAAGCATTTTTCTTTCAACGTAGACGGCGGACGATGCGACGAATGTAAAGGTGAAGGCGTCATCAATGTTTCCATGCAGTTTATGGCCGATATTGAGCTGGAATGCGAAGTCTGTAAAGGAACCCGTTTCAAAAACGAAATCCTGGAAGTAAAATACGACGAAAAAAACATTTCGGATATCCTTCATATGACCGTGGATGAAGCACTGGAATTCTTTACCGATAATAAAGAAGAGAAAATCGTAACCAAACTGAAGCCACTGCAGGATGTCGGTTTGGGATATTTACAGCTAGGGCAGAGTTCTTCTACCCTTTCTGGCGGTGAAGCACAACGCGTAAAACTGGCTTCTTTCCTGGTAAAAGGAGTAACAACGGACAAAACACTGTTTATTTTCGATGAGCCGTCTACGGGGCTTCATTTCCATGATATCCAGAAACTGCTGAAGTCTTTACAGGCTCTGATCGACCTGGGGCATTCTGTGATTGTGATCGAGCACCAGCCGGACATTATCAAATCCGCCGATTATATTATCGACATCGGCCCGGAAGCAGGAAAGCACGGCGGTGAAGTGGTTTTCACCGGGACACCGGAGGAACTTGCCAAAAACAAAAAATCCCATACCGCAAAATACATCAAAGAAAAGCTGGAAAATTAAAACAAAAAGGCTGTCCTTTTCCGGACAGCCTTTTTACATCATTCGAGTAACCGGAGATTCTGGCTGAAAATAAAAACATCACAGGTTTTGAAAACCTGTGATGTTTTATGTGAAACACTTCTGTCATGTAGTCCCACCAAGAATCGAACTTGGATCTAAAGTTTAGGAAACTTCTATTCTATCCGTTGAACTATGGGACCTTTTGGTGCGCCAAAGATACTAATTTTTTTATGATTTAAAATAAAAGAATCCGCTCTTTAGGAGCGAATTCAGTAGATAAAAACATCTCATTTTTTTAATTAGACAACAATAAAAAAGCACAGCCGACGATGCTGTGCTTAAATTTTTATAAATTTAATTGCGATTTCAGAGCTGAAAAAAGCAAAATATGTTTCCACTTCAGTTGTATTTCTTAGTAAATGTAGGAATAAATTCTATGCCAAACAATGAACTAAATGTTAAATTTGCCACTTATCTAAAACAAGTTTCAATAGATATTTGCTTAAAATAAAATTTAAGGATAAGGAAAAGCCTTTTCCATGTTGATAGGTTGCTGAATTCTTTAATGTCCTATTTCAGGCAGTCATTGAAATTTACACCATTTTTAACATTGAATATCAGAGATATTTTAAGTTAAATAAATCTCTCAAAGATACAGTTAGGATAACCAGAATAATATTATCTGGTATTTTTCTTATTTCTATATAACGGTTTTTCTTTAGAAATCCAGATTCCATCAATAACGTTCTGATCCTGATATACCCAAGTGCTGATATACTTCAGGGATGAACTTCCGGAATGGTTTATATCAAAAATAAATAATTCGACAGGATCATCATATTTTGTATCTTTAAGTATATAAGCGGAATTAAATTCCAAAACAGTAACCTTTTCAGCGCTTACACATCCCTTTTCCCTATCTGTATTGAGGTCCTTTTCTATCCTTTTGGAAATGGTAAAATCTTTAAATTCGGAATAATCTTTATTCTTGCACTTTTCGATATACCGGCTGATAAAACGCTTTGCTGTCTCCAATCTTTCGCTGTTTACTTTTGAATCATTGACTTTTGTATAAAGTTTCTGTGCAAAGCCTGAAAACGACAGGCAGACAAGTACCGGAAGAAATAATTTTTTCATCATTGTATTATTGAGAAGACAAAAATATGTAATATAAGGATAAGTTTAAATTTTGCTCTTAATTTTCAACAAAAAAACCGGAAATTCTTACGAATTTCCGGAAAAAAATTTGCTAAATATTAATTGAAACTAATTCATTTTCAAAGTCCAGATCGAACCGTTTTTGGTGGTGAGCTTTTCAAGATTTCCCTTTGCGGAAAGATCATTGAGTAACTGCTCGCTCTCTCTGCGAGGTGTTCCGGATAACTCGGAATATTCTTTTGCCGTCAGCGAATGGTATTTCGCAAAAAGGTTTTCCCAGTTTTTGGAATATTCTGATTTTCTGGTCTCCGGGTTTATTTTGAGAATAGCTGTTTCATAGAATGCATAAGGCTTAGATCCGTATACAATCTCTCGGCTTCCCGCATCATTGGCAAAGAACATCGTTGGAAATCCGCGTACGCCCATTTCTCTGGCAAGCTTAAGATCTTCCTGGAAGAGCTCTTTTCCTTTTCCATCGAAGTCTTTTTTCAGCTGTTCCGTATCGAGGCCTGCTTTTTCAGCGGCTTCAGCAATGTGCTCCCATTTCGTGATATTCTTTTTCTTTAAGAAAACCATCTCACGAAGCTCTCTCATAAAATCAACGGCCTTGTTTTTATCCTGCATCTGGGCAGCTTTAAAGGCAATAGACGGCGGATAGGAAGAATCCAGCGGATCCTGAAGCCATACATCTCCGTCGATCGGCATATCGTAATATCTGCTCGCTTCATCCCAGTGGTGCGCCACATCGGACGGCTTGCTAATGCCACCGCTGTTGTAGCTCCAGTCCGGAAGAAGACCACCCATTCTGTATTCTATATCTACATTCTTTCCGTATTCCATTTTAAGTTTTCTCAGCTGCGGCTCGATTCCCCAGCATGAAGAACAGATCGGATCTGTGAAATAAATAACTTTTACAGGCTTCTCATCAGCTTTTACATTAATGTTCCCGGTTTCCATTCTCTCTCCGGGAACTTCACAAATTCCTGCAGCAGGATCGCATAACAGCGGATTCGTCGATTTATTATTCATTTTCTTACTTTTATCACTTTGTCCGTTACAGCCACTCACCGCAGCCGTAATGAACAAAAATGTCAATATCTTGCAATTCAGCATGTATGGTGTTAAGATTTAATGTCTTTTTGCTTTACACAAAACTAAGATTTAATCACTGTATTTCAGTAATTGATTTCCTTTTGGAAACCAGTTTCCTCGATGAAACTAACTCACCGGAATTTCTTATCTTTACCTTTTAAATAAATCAGCTATGAAAAAGGAGGCCAATTTCAATACTTCCCCGATATGTAAAAATAGAATGAACGCCATCAGAGATTCGATGGAGATTTTATCCGGTAAATGGAAATTTCATATTTTAGGTACTCTTATGCAAGGCGGTACAATGCGGTTTATGGATCTCCTCAGGGAAATCGACGGCATTGCAGCCAAGATGCTTTCCAAAGAGCTACAGGATATGGAGATCAATCATCTTATCAAACGTACTGTTCTGGATACAAAACCAATAACGGTGCAATATGAAGTCTCGGAATACGGAAAAACCATCGAGCCTATTATCGATGAAATCGCAAAATGGGGCATTGAATACAGAAAATCCCTGTATCAAAAATAAAAAACCGGCTTTAAGCTGCCGGTTCGAAAAAACAAAAATTGATATGGATATGATTGTTGTGTTTTTATTACAGCAAATTTATATCTATTTAGAATCAATAAAAATAATATCGGCCTGATATTTATCACTTGTTGAAGAATTGTTTGGACTGTCTTCAATAAGTTTATAAATGAGGACATCATCTGTAATGTGGACCGATACTTTCAGACAATTTTTTTCTTATTGGCCTGATTCCAATTCAGCTTCTTGTCAAGTGGTCCAGCTTTTTCAGCAGTGTCGGAATTCTGAAACTGCCGTGCATTTGTTTAAGCTTCGCTTTTATTTCATCTACATCTACTCCTTTTGATGTCAGGAAAAGCGGGGTTTTGCTCTCGCCGCGATAAACCGTTCTTCTTTCAGGATCATTGCTGTTGAAACCGTTTTTAGCAATTCCTACAACGGGAATTTTTTGGTTCAGGGCTTCATAAAGATAACCGCCGAGGCCATTTTTTCCGTTTTCATCTAAAGTGACATAGCCGTCTACAATGATGAGATCATTTGGGTTCAAGTTTATTTTGTTTAAGAGGCTTAAGATACAGGGCAATTCACGCTTATAAAAGGCACCGCTTTCATAATCTGAAGAAATAGCTGTTCTTTCTCTGAAAATTTCAGCTTCGTGTTCGGAGGTCCAATCCGGAAATGCCAGACAGATCGTATTGGCGTAATTGTCGTAATAATAGGTATCAAAAGCGTAGATCATGGTCTTACAGTGCATACTTTAAAAGTACGAAATTAGTAATATAAATGTTCTGTGAAAAATAACATGAATGATTTTCCTGTTTCAATAATATAAGCCATTCGCTAGCCTTATTTTTCCTGCACGGATCCATATCCAATTGATGAATATTTTGACAATGATCTGTCAAGTATTTATCGCCTTTTAATTTTAACTTACCGTTTTCCTGGAATTTGCGGACTTCCTCAGTCATTATATTTTTACTTACCAGATCAAGCCGGGTGGTAATCATATCAAATTCATCCGAACCTATAGTCCTCCTTGCAGCAATATAAAAGAAAACCAATCGATATTATAATTTTTCTATCAATAATGATAACAAGTTTTGCTTAGACCGGTTGATTTTGATTTATATTAAAAAAACTCCCCGAAATGCCACAGAACCCCACTTGGATCATGCACAAAACATTCTTTTCCCCAAGGCATTGTTCTCACTGGAGATATTTTTGCGGTATTATATTTTTCGGTAAGATTTAAACTTAAAAGCTGTTGGAAAAATTCATCCGTATTGTCTACTTCGATGAAAACCATTGTATTGTCGATCCAGTCTTTAACGTAAGCATCCTGAAGATAGAATCCGGCGTCATTCCATCTGAACAGGGACATTTTCGGATCGATTACTATTTCTTCAAAACCGAGATCTCTGTAAAAGCTCCTGCTGGTTTCAAAATTTTCGGAACCTATGAAAGAGCGGATCGATTTAACAGTTTGTTTCATATTGGTTGATTTTTAATTACTTCATTTGTTAATCCTGATTAAATGAAAGGCACACTGCTACAGCAGATTTGCCTTTCATTTTATGACGTGCAGATTATTTTTTGTCTACGGTAATTCTTTCCGGTCGGTTGGCCAGTTCCCAGGCAGTGGTAAAAACCAGCTGTGTTCTTTTCGCCAGCAGATTATAATCTATTTTCTCCACATCATCGGTCGGCTTATGGTAATCTTCATGGATCCCATCAAAGAAAAATGCTACCGGAACATTGTTTTTGGCAAAATTATAATGATCCGATCTGTAATATAATCTTTCCGTATCGTTCGGATCATCATATTTATAGTTCAGTTCAAGATTGTTCGTCATTTTATTAGCAGATTCGTTGATGACTTTCAGCTGAGAACTCAGCATTTCAGAACCGATGACATACACATACTGCTTTCCTCTGTTTTCAGGATCATCACGGCCGATCATGTCAATGTTTAAATCAACCACAGTATTGGACAGTGGAAAAACCGGATGATCAGTGTAATACTCTGATCCGAATAAACCATGCTCTTCCCCGGTCACATGAAGGAAAAGTATGGATCTTTTCGGTCCGTTTCCTGCTTTTTTGGCGGCCTGGAAGGCCTTTGCGATTTCCATCACGGCAACGGTTCCGCTTCCGTCATCATCCGCACCGTTGTAAACCACTCCGTTTCTTGTTCCGACATGATCATAATGCCCTGAAACCACCACAATTTCCTGAGGTTTTTCTGAACCTTCGATAAAAGCTAAAATATTTTCGGAGTCGGGAAGATTTCCGCCGCCTCTTTTCTTCATAAAATCTGCAGGAACCTTCTGGTAGTAAGAGCCTAGTGTTTTCGGATAAGAGATCCCAAGGCTTTTATAATAGTTTACCATATATTCCCCTGCTTTTTTTTGTCCGGGACTTCCCGTGTCCCTACCTTCCATTTCATCAGAAGCAATAACGTATAAATTTTTCTTTAAATCTTCTGCCTTAATCTCTTTGTAGGCAGAGAGAAAAGCTTTGTCGGCCTTCATGCCAGACGGAGACTGGGCAGCTGCCGGCCCGGAAGTATTTTTTGCGGCACCGCAGCCAACCAGCACGGCAACTGAAAATAATGGAATGAATAGTTTTCTCATTGATGAATAATTTGTTTAAAAATAACAAAATTTATTTAATCCCGGACGGAATGGTATTTTTCATATATTTGAATGAAATGCAAAAAGTATGGGAAATATTTACGGATTCAATCATTACTCTTTTTTTACGGAAATGTCTGAGATGGCTGTTAAAAATAACAGCTTCGATCTTTCGCTGGGATTACCGGATTTCGACATTGATATCCGTCTGCGGGAATACCTGAAAGAAGCAGCCGATCTCAACAACCATAATTATGAGCCGCTTGCGGGAAATCCGCTGCTGGTAAGTAATGTTATCGGTTTTAATATGAACAGAAAGCACAGCATCAACCTGAAAGAAAATGAAGTAACCATTGTTCCCTGCGCTACTTTTGCATTATACACTTCCCTCCGCTGTATTTTGAATCCGGGTGATGAAGTTGTGGTTATCCAGCCATCCTATTACACCTACGGCCCTTCTGTTTTTCTGAACGGTGGCATTCCCGTCTATTACGATCTTGACAATGATTTTTCAATAAACTGGGAAAAGCTGCAAAACTGCATTACCGGAAAAACCAAAGCTATTATCGTCAACTCTCCCCAGAATCCTACCGGAAAAGTCTGGTCCCGGGAAGACTGGAATCAGCTGTATACTTTGATTGAAAATCAGGAGATCTACCTCATCTCCGAAGAAATCTACGACACTTACTGTTTTGATGGAAAGGACCATTACAGCGCTTTTCTGCATCCGGAGCTGAGAAAAAGGTCATTCGGTATTTTTTCTTTCGGGAAAATGTTCCATTCTACAGGTTGGAAAGTGGGCTATCTCCTTGCTGCCGAAGACCTGACCGCGAAATTCCGTTGTCATCAGCAATATATTTCTTACGGTGCCAACGCGCCCTGCCAGTATGCCATTGCGAGATATCTTGAAGTTTTTGATCCTTCGGGCAATCAGGTGCTCATGCAGGGAAAACGTGATCTTTTTTATGAGTTGATCAATCAGACGGCATTGACGGTTGAACAGAAAGCTGAAGGCGCGGTCTTCCAGATCGCCAATTTCCGATCCGTATCCCAGACCATGACTGATGTAGAATTTGCAAAATGGCTGACGATTGAAAAAAAGGTTGCCTGTTTACCACTTTCCGCGTTCTACAATTCGAGACAGAATTCCGATTATATCCGGTTTAGTTTTGCAAAAAATGATGATCTGATTACTGATGCGCTGAAGCATTTGAAAAAGGTGCTTTGATTTTTTTTAGGCCACAAAAAGGAATAATCAGAGGCGTAGATTTTAACGCTACCGACGCAAAAGGAAGTTGCATTTTTAGTACATATTTTTCCGGTCGTAAAGGCATTTTTCAATAGATAACCGCTGCGTTATTATTTGATATCAACATGAACCCGGAGAAAAGGCCATTGACGAATTTGAGTAAAAATTTAAAATAAATATAGCAATAAGAGGAATTCATTCATTGAAAGCACGTCTAAACTTTAATTCAGGAATTTTCCATTATCTCTTTTAATTTTTTGGTTAAAAATAAACTTCGTTTATTCTTCACTTAAAAACAATCACTCTCAAAAATAGAGTAATATTGCTGAAACATTCAATAATTATTTTTGGCTGAAGACCTGATCTCTCAATAATAAAGATAAAGCTAAATCCAAAAAGCTCAACATTTAAATAAATTTGTTACTAAAAAAAAGCACTGCGTTCGGCAGTGCTTTCAATACTATTTTGATCCGGATCATAGAGACAGCACTCTCACGTCAATCCTTCTGTTTTTCGCCATACATTCTTCAGTATCATTGGCTTCGCATACCGGGTGTTGGGAACCGTAACCTTCCGCTTCCACCCTGTCGCCGCCTACACCAAGCTCCAATAATTTAAGCTTCGCAGTCTGGGCCCTCAAGTTGGATAGTTTCTGGTTGCTTTCTTCGTTTCCGCTGTTATCGGTGTATCCCCCCAGTTTTATTTTCATTGTCGGATAAGCATTCAAGAGCTCTACCAGATTGAGGAGCTGCGCATCGGAACCCGGTCTCAGATCGCTGGATCCTGTTTCAAAATAAAGGTTCTCGATGGTATACCACCTGTTCGGATCCAAAACTGCCTGATCTTTGTTTTTAACGGCATCGTACAGCTGATACATCTGGCTGCCTTCCCCAATTTTTATTTTTTTACCGTCTTTCAGCTCTACTTCTTTTACCGCTCCAGTATCATATACGAAGTCTCCGTTTTCATTCAGATAACCTTTCACCTCAGGCAGCACTACGGCTCCGGTCCCGTTAGCCGCTGCAGCAGCCGGATTAACGGTAGCAATACCGGCAGTTCCCGTTAAAGCTTCCAGTTTCGCTTTCCGGTTGGCCTCTATTTTATCTTTATGCATAACCGCTAAGGTTGGTGCTATAACCAGTGATACTATTGACATTAATTTGATCAGAATATTCATCGAAGGCCCGGAGGTATCTTTGAAAGGATCACCAACGGTGTCGCCGGTTACTGAAGCTTTATGAGGTTCCGAACCCTTATAATAGGTTTCTCCGCTTATATTTACACCTTTCTCGAATGATTTTTTGGCATTGTCCCATGCACCGCCTGCATTGTTCTGAAACATTCCCATCAACACCCCGCTTACAGTAGCTCCGGCTAAAAATCCGCCCAATACTTCGGGACCGAAAATAAATCCGATCAATAATGGTGAAATAATAGCAATAGCTCCAGGCAGCATCATTTTTCTAATGGAGGCATCGGTAGAAATAGCTACACATTTTTCATATTCAGGCTGTGCTTTTCCTTCCAGGATTCCCGGAATTTCACGGAACTGTCTCCTTACCTCTTCCACCATGGCCATAGCTGCCTGCCCGACAGCTGTAATAGCTAAAGATGAAAAGATAAAAGGAATCATTCCTCCGATAAATAATCCGGCTAATACATCCGCCCGGTAAATATCGATCCCATCGATTCCTGCAATACCTACAAACGCTGCAAAAAGAGCTAAAGCCGTCAGTGCTGCGGAAGCAATGGCAAATCCTTTTCCGGTAGCGGCGGTTGTATTACCTACGGCATCCAGAATATCCGTTTTCTCACGAACTTCTTTCGGCAATTCGCTCATTTCAGCGATTCCGCCTGCGTTATCTGCAATGGGCCCGAATGCATCAATGGCCAGCTGCATGGCTGTTGTTGCCATCATTCCAGCCGCGGCAATAGCTACACCGTACAGTCCGGCACACAGATAGGAACCATAAATTCCGCCTGCCAGCACAATAATCGGCAGCAAAGTTGATTCCATTCCTACGGAAAGACCGCCGATAATATTCGTAGCATGCCCGGTTGAAGACTGCCGTACGATGCTGGAAACCGGCCTTTTACCCATTGCCGTATAATATTCCGTAATAATGCTCATTAGAGTTCCAACCACCAGCCCTACCATAATGGCTCCGAAAACGCCCATTTTGGAAAACTCATGTCCCCTCAGTATCATTTTATCCGGCAGAATATAGGTTACCAGGAAATAAGAAGCGATAGCCGTGATGACAATACTTCCCCAGTTCCCCAGATTCAGGGCATTCTGAACACTGGAGGTGGATGAATCTTCATTATCATTAATTCTTACAAATAAAGTCCCTACAATTGAAAAAATAATCCCTGTCCCGGCAATCAGCATCGGTAAAAGGATTGGAGCAAAACCTCCGAAAGAATCCTGGGAAACGGTTTCTCTTCCCAGCACCATGGTTGCCAGGACAGTCGCTACATAAGAACCGAACAGATCTGCTCCCATTCCGGCAACATCACCTACATTATCCCCTACATTGTCGGCAATTGTGGCCGGATTTCGTGGATCATCCTCAGGAATTCCCGCTTCTACTTTTCCTACAAGATCCGCTCCTACATCAGCAGCTTTGGTATAAATCCCTCCGCCTACTCTTGCAAACAGCGCAATGGATTCGGCACCCAATGAAAAACCGGTAAGAATTTCGATGGTTCTTTCCATTTCATGAGAGTCCACCGGGGAATTTGGAGCAAATATCTGTCTGATAATTAAAAACAAGGCCCCCAATCCTAACACGGCCAATCCGGCAACCCCCATTCCCATCACGGAACCTCCGGTAAAAGAAACCTTTAAGGCCTTTGAAAGAGAAGTCCTGGCAGCCTCTGCCGTCCGCACGTTGGCTTTGGTGGCAATTTTCATCCCGATAAAGCCGGCCGATGCAGAGAACATCGCTCCAAAGATAAAAGCAATTCCGATGGTCCAGTGCGAATTGGCATTGCTCATGCCCATTACCGCCAGGAGAATGGCTACGACGATGACGAAATAAGTTAAAATTCTGTACTCGGCCTTCAGAAAGGCCATCGCACCGTCAGCGATATGGCCGCTGATAAGTTTCATTTTTTCATTTCCGGCATCCTGCTTATTAACCCAATTGCTCTGAAGGTAAGTATACACCAAGGCAATAACCCCAAAAATGGGTACTAATACAAATAGATCCATAGTTTAATATTTTTTTGGTAATAGATTACTAAATATAATCATTTTATTGTTATGATTCCATTAAAATATTATGCCGGATCAAGCCTTGCTATAATTCATATATAATTTTTCTTTACTCCAAATAATTATTAATTTTGCCTTATGGATTTGAGAGACCAACTGAAAAACCTTTTTCCTGATCATGACGAGCAGGATTTTGAAATGCCTGAAGAACAATTTAAGCAGAAAGAGCCATTGGTGTGTAAGTTTGAAAAGAAAGGCAGAAACGGAAAACCCGTAACGATTATTGAGGGCTGGGAAGGTAGCGAGGAAGAATTAAAGAAGATATCAAAAAAGATAAAAACCACACTGGGTATCGGCGGTTCTGAAAAAGACGGCACCATAATTATTCAGGGAGACAACCGTGATAAGATCATGGAAATCCTTAAAGATATGGGCTTTAAAACTAAGAGGGTCGGCGGATAATGAGGAGAATGGTGAATTTTGTTTTACAGATGAATTTTAAAAGCTTAAGATACACCCTCTGATTTTCAACCGATAGGTTGTCATAGTGAATGAAAAAGCTGCGACCTGTAATTTAAGTTCTGCCAATTAATTCGTTTTAAAAAGAAATCCGTGTTTCCGGTATCCGTATTTTAAGCTTTTCAGAATGAAGTTTCTTTTAGCCTTCCGTTAAAATTAAAATCTTAAACTTTTAACCGACTGTAAATAAACTGATACCAATTTTAATCTTTGCCATTCTTTGAGCGGCACCGGTGGTATTAGGCATCGTAGTCTTAAATAAGCTTTGTCACGGATTCTTAATAAGGTTAATTTGAATCGATTTGCCGATTTCCTATTTTTCAATTTAATGGCCCCGAGCTGACTGGTGTTCAACCTAAGATTTTTTATATAAAGAGAATAACTTTATTTCTTCGGATATCCGCCAAGTCAGGGTTCATAGAAATTATTGAATAATTTAAATATCCTTTTAAACTTTTTTATTAATTTTAGACCCCGAAATCACATTCATTACTAAAAACGGCCTATTCTGCACAGGCTTTTCTTTTGAATAATGAGGAAGGATATTTGGGGAGGATTTATTAAATCACAATTTTCATTTTAAACTATAAAAATATTATGCTCAATAAACTTGCAGCTTCGGAACTGGTACTGAACGAAGACGGAAGCGTTTACCATCTCAACCTTTTACCTGAAGATATCGCTGAAAAGATTATTCTTGTGGGAGATCCGGATCGTGTAGCAAAGGTTTCCAGGTATTTTGATACTGTAGAGATCAGAAAAAACAAAAGAGAGTTTTACACACATACCGGTATGCTTCGCGGTGAAAGAATCACCGTAATGTCAACGGGAATCGGTACGGAAAATATCGACATTGTGATGAATGAGCTGGATGCACTGGTTAATATCGACCTTCAGCAGAAGGAATTTAAATCCGAGCACACGGCATTGCAGCTTTTCAGAATGGGAACCTGCGGTAGTGTAAATCCTGAAGTTCAGGTAGACAATATGCTGGTTACCCAAAATGTTGTAGGATTGGACGGCCTGATGCATTTTTATCAGGATTACGAGTTTGAAAACGAATTCTCTAAAAACTTTTTAGAGAAGTTCCCGTACGCTAAAATCAAACCAATGCTGTATTTCGCTGATTGGGCAGAGGAACTGGGTAAGCTCTATAAGGATGCAAAATACCATGGCAACACGGCTACTTTTCCGGGCTTTTATGCACCACAGGGAAGACAACTCCGCTTGAAGGCGGTTGACGATAAATTCCTTGAAACATTAAATGATCTGGGCGTGACGAATTTTGAGATGGAAACTTCTGCAATTTATGCTTTATCAAAACTCTTAGGCCATAAAGCCATTACGGTGAATAATGTAATAGCCAACAGGAGGCGCGGGGAATTCTCTTCTGATCATCACGCTTCCGAAAAGAACCTTATTGAATGGGTATTGGAGAGAATTATCAGTTAAAATGAGCTGTTATATCACCTATCTTGTCATAGAGGATACCATTGAAATTGATGACCCTATTGATTATAAACAATCAGATGGATTCTTATTTTTCCGCTTCGATGACGATTTTTGCTGGCTGATCAAAAATGCAAGAGACTTTGAAAGCACTGCAATATACTTTGACTATATCAAATCACGAGATGACTTTGAAAAGCAGTCTCCGCTTGCTAAACTCATTAATATAATTGAGGATCATCAAATAAAGGATTTTATCCTCGAACATTATTCTGAGTTTGGGGATGTTCCTGCTGATCACTTTTTCATGATGGTTTCTGGTGGAAATATTATCCACGATTCTCTTGTTTTTGATGAAGATGACGAGTCCTTTGAGAAAAATTCTGCCGAGATGCATCAATACAAGAAAACTTTCGGGCTTGAAAATTACTGGTTTTCCAAATTCATTTGAATCCATGTAAGCTTTATCCATAAAGCTTTCAGGTTTGAAAATTACTGGTACTCCAAAGCAGGTTTACTCTAGCGTCTACGCAAAACCGCTGATGAAGCACGCAATAGACACGTACAGTTGGATAAGATTAGCTTGCGGATTCACTTTTACATGCTTATTTTCTGCATAATAAGCTAATTTTGCATTGGAAAAAGTCACAAATAAGTATAAAATCTTTAGTGATTGATCACTAGATTACAAAGTAAATATGGGCAGATAATTCCTATATTAATTAATAAAAAGGATTTCAATTTTGTGAAATCCTTTTTATCATGATCTATTTTAAAAGACTCTGTTCTATACAAAAGCAAAACGGCCCGGATACTTTTTAAAATTCATTAATCATTACGTAAAAATGCGCAGAATACAGGCTTTCAGCATTTGCAGATATATTTGTAAGGTTTATGGTGATGTTGGAAGTGGAAGTCATTCTCGGGTTTGAAATGGAAAATGTTGAATTTCCCGGAAAATCTGATGCCGGTGTTACGGTAATCGTCGCTTTTGTTGAAGAAGGAATCATCGCTGCAGGAACCGCAATATTCATCGTCGTGGATTTGCCGCATGGCAGGTTATGGATAGAGACCACCGGCCAGACTTCAAAACTGATCTGGTTTTTATGGACTGTACCCTGGTTTCCCAGCTTATACTGTCCGCTTACATCCAGTTTTGTGGTGGTATTGGGTGTAGAGGTTCCAATCCCGACATTAGCGTTGCTACTTCCTATAACAATCGCATTAGCCTGTAAAGCAGAGGCATTATATCCTATTGCCGTGGAATATTGACCTGTTGCCGAGGCTCCCGAACCGACAGCCGTTGAATGCTGTCCGCCGGTTGCAGCATAATATCCAACAGCTGTTTCACTATTTGTATTTGTTTTGGCGCTGTATCCCAAGGCTACCGACTGAAAGCCCGCAGCTTCGGAATTATTCCCCAGTGCAGAAGATTCGTTGGCTGAGGTTTTCGCATTATAGCCGATCGCAGTAGACTGGAATCCGTCGGCAAAGGAATTATTACCTATGGCAGTGGATTCATTTTTATTGGTTTTTGCATTATATCCGATGGCATTCGACTTATAAGCCGCCGCCATGGCTTTATTTCCCACAGCCAGACCATCGTTTGCATTTACTGAAGCTTCGTTTCCTATAGAAACACCCTGATAGGCGGAACCCGACATTCCGATAGCGATACCGTTCTGTCCGGCATTGGCTCCTGCTCCCAGGCTTACCGAGTTATCGGTTCCCAATCTGCCTGATTTTACCGAATTTACTTTAAAGATCAGATCATCATAAGTATTGGTTCCCAATGAGAGATGGGTATTGCCTCCTGCATTGTTTCCGCCGTTGGTGGCGGAATTATTCCACGCATTTCCGGAGATACCAGAAGCGATTGTACCGGGCGTACCGGCAATAGAAATTTTATTCCATTTCTGATTGTTCCAGTAATACAGCCCGGTATCGGCAAGTCCTCCTAATCCGTTGTTCCAGATAATAAGTCCGTTGGCCGGGGAAAGGACTGTACTATTATCGGTAAGGGATGTGATAGCGATGCTGGGCAGCAGTATTCCTTTATTTGTGGATTTAACATCCAGAATGGATGAGGGATCCGGCGTAGTGGTTCCTATTCCGACCTGGCAAAATGAAAAATTAAAATAAAGCAGCAGCAAGATCGTCACTGCGATCTTTGATCTGGATGTTGTGTACATGTTTATATATTTTATGGTTATAGTTTCCGACTGCAAATATATAAATTATTTAATAAAAACCTAATTTTATTAAATAATCAATACAAGGAATGTGCAAACCGGTGAAAAAGTAAATAAAAATACTGTTTTACAATAACTTAATTAATTTTAAATAGAATTAATTCTAACCTAAAACCCATTTTAAACAAATTAAAAAACGCTTTTTTAAATATATTTAATTTGTATTATTAATAAAAATTTAATCATTTTAATAAATATAACTAAATTAAATATTTAATTGATTTTTATAAAATGAAATCTCTACTAGATGTAGTTCTGTTAATAATCATAAGCAATACGTAACCATAATTATTTATTGACTAATAATTCTTATAATTAATTTATTATACATACAGAATTACCATTTATCTATTCTTAATGCCGAATATTGTCTCAAAAAGACAGAAAGATGAATAATTGTAGATTTGATAAAACCCCTATTTCAAGATTTATGAAAATTTTAACAATACCACGAAATTTTAGGAATAGTTATTGTTTTATATACTACAACACAAACAAAATATCAACATTATGAACAATTCAGAATACAACAAGGCAGAAAATGCAGTAGACAACACAGAAAATTCTTTAAAAAATGCTGCAGACAATGCAAAGTGGAAAATTGAAGAACTGTCTGACAGAGCGAAGGAATATATCAATGAAAAAAGAGCGAATGATGAAGAAGCAACTCATGAGGATTGGTTGGACAGAGTAAAAAATAATGCTTCCGACGCATGGGATAACATCAAAGACAAAGCAAACGATGCATGGGAAAAAACCAAAGATGCAGCAGAAGATGTGAAAGCAGAATGGAACAAGAAAACGAACTAAAATTTCAGTCATATAAATATTTTCAAGAAAAACGGAGCCTTTTTATAAAGGGCTCCGTTTTTTATGATGCTCTGAATACAAATTATTGCTACATTTGTATCTTAAATAAACATTAAAAAATTATGTCATACGGTTTACTTAAAGGCAAAAAGGGAATTATTTTTGGAGCCCTTAATGAACAATCGATCGCATGGAAAGTTGCGGAAAGGTGTCATGAAGAAGGTGCTGAATTTATCTTGTCTAACGCTCCTATCGCGCTGCGAATGGGAGAACTTAACGGCTTAGCGGAAAAAACGGGTTCTGAAGTAATCGGGGCAGATGCTACTTCTCTTGAAGATCTGGAAAAGCTTTTTGATGCTGCTGTTGCCAAATTCGGTAAAATCGATTTTATCCTCCACTCTATCGGGATGTCCGTAAATGTGAGAAAAGGAAAACATTATACAGAAATGAACTACGACTGGTTGGAAAAAGGCTGGGATATTTCCGCAGTTTCTTTCCATAAAGTAATGAGGGTAGCTTATGAAAAAGACTGCATGAACGAATGGGGAAGCATCCTGGCGCTTACTTATATTGCCGCTCAGAGAACATTCCCGGATTATAATGATATGTCAGATAATAAAGCCTATCTGGAAAGTATTGCCAGAACTTTCGGAAGCTATTGGGGAGAAAGAAAAGTACGGGTAAATACGGTTTCTCAATCTCCTACCCCTACAACCGCAGGGAGCGGTGTGAAAGGTTTCGGAGGTTTCCTGGGCTATGCTGAAGATATGTCTCCGCTCGGAAATGCTACAGCTCTTGAGTGTGCCGATTACTGTGTGACTTTATTCTCCGACCTTACCAAAAAAGTAACCATGCAGAATCTTTTCCATGACGGAGGTTTCAGCAGTTCGGGAGTTACGCAGAAAGTGATCAGCAAATATGATACTGAATAATTGATAATTACTTATATACTATAAGCCAAAGTAAATTTTACTTTGGTTTTTTTATTATTGTAAACTAAATGAAAAATATTGCACAAATTATTGTATTAACAGCTATTTTGATTAACTGTAATAAAAAAGAAACAAAATCCGAATTTCCGTTTCAGAAATCAGTTATTGATATTAAAGATTTAAAACATCTCGAAGTTGGATCGTCCGAAAAATTCGATTCGCTTCCCGTATTGGATTTTGTAGAAATTTCTAAGGATGAATATGATAATTTGAAAATTGCAGCTAATTCTATTACAGATCTTCCTGTAAAGAAAAGAAATCATAATTATTTATTGGATGTTGAAAACAAAACCCTTCAATTAAAAGAAGTGACACCCACCGTAAAAGAAGGGGAAAACCAATATGATTATTTGGGATTTTATCCTGCCTTAAATATGTACGCCTTTTCCGTAAACAGTTTAAATGATAATTTGGGATTCAGCGAACTTAACCTGATTAATGCGTCCGATTCTTTTTATTACAGCATCATATCACCTGGAGATGATAAGGTAGAAAATCCGGTGGTCTCTCCTATGACAAAGTATCTGGTATATCACTACAATTATATTTATGATCAAAATAAAAGTTTCATCGGTATATTAAAAATCGGATCTGATAAAAAAACATTTATGGAATACAGAAGCTATTCATCAAGTAATTTTAAGATCATGGAAACAGCTTGGTTCGGTGATGATCATATTGGAATAAAAGTAACCAATGATGATTTAAAAACTTTCAGATACTATAAAGCAAATTTATCGGTTAGTGGTCATAAAGATTTTTCAGGTATCGACGGTAATTATTCTATCAGTGTAGAAACGGAGCCTACAACGACGGGAATGGCCTCAATCAGTTATTCATTCAAAATCAGAGGGAATGAAGCCCTATTAGAGACCACTACCTATCATGAACCCATAACCTGTAATGGGAAATACCTTTTAAAAGAACATAATACCATTTTTCAGCTCTATTATAATGATGCCGAAGAACATTGCAAATCCGATTCCAGTAAATTTAATATAAAAAAAGAAAAGGACAAATATTATATAAAGGGAGTTGGGGGTGAAGGCACCATAAAAGAATGGATGGAATTACATAGAGAATAACTTTAAAAAAAATCTGCGGCATTATTGATGCCGCAGATTCATAAAAAATAAATGTTAACATGAAGTGCTCTTTATAAAATCACCGTCTGTATCGAGTGGGCCGGCGCATTCAACTTGGCTGCCATCCCTTCGATCCACAGGTGAGTATCAATATCATTGTCAGAATCATTCATAATCACGGTGACCAATTGTCCGTTCTTGTTCATAAAAGTGGTAGAGGTTAGGGCTGCTCTGTTTGATGAGCTTCCGATCCGTACTGCATTGGGTTTAATGAATCTGGAAACATGGCCTACATAATAATATTCGTAGGTATAATGTACTTCGCCGGTTTTTGTATTTGCGATAATCGGTGCAAAGCAGAAATTCCCAACGTGGTTCGGTCCGCCGGTTTCATCAAGAAGAACATTCCAGTCGGTCCATAAAGCGGTTCCTTTATTGAAGTCGTTCAGCATATTCTTTCCGTACAGTTCTCCCAGTTTGACGTCGTAAATTTTAGACAGGTCAAACTGCTCTTTGCAGCCTTCGGTAAAGGCCAGGAACTTATCCGGAAAAGCCCTCTGGGTTTCGGCAAGATTGTCGAAAAGCTGGGTTTTGTTATTCCAGGTTTCGTACCAGTGGTAGCCTATTCCGGCAGCATACTTGGAAGTTTCAGGATCACTTAAGGTGGTGGTTGCTCTTTGATAAATCAGGTCGCGGTTATGATCCCAAATCATTACTTTTTTATCTTTAAAACCGTTTTGCCATAAAGTCGGGCCTAGGTTATTTTTCAGGAACTCGCCTTCTTCCTGCGCCGTATAGATACAGGATTCCCAGGTCTGGGTGGCCATCGGCTCGTTCTGAACCGTCAGTCCCCAGACATTAATTCCTCTTTTTTCATATTCTTTAATGAATCTGATATAGTAATCTGCCCAGGTCTGGTAGAAGGCATTTTCCAGCCTTCCCCCTTTCAGCATGCTTTTGTTGGATTTCATCCAGGCCGGCGGGCTCCAGGGTGAAAAATAAAAGGTAAAATCTTTCCCGATTAATTGTTTCGCCTCTTTAATCATCGGGATCTTATATTTCTCGTCGTGTGCCAGATTAAAAGATTTTAGGGATCGATCGTTATCCTGTACATAAGTATAGGAATCACTTGAAAAATCACAGGAATTCATATTGGTACGGACTACCGTATATCCCAGACCATTTTTGCCGTAATAGGCTTCGATAATTTCTTTCTGTTTTGCTTTTGGCATCTTATAAAACGTTTCTGCCGACGCATCGGTGATTGCACCTCCGATTCCGATCAGTTTCTGGTACTTAAAATCCGGATCTACAAAAATACAGGCATCGGTTTCTTTCGGCTGATCCATTTTTTCAAACTTAACCATGCCTTTATCCACCATTTTTTCATTGGTTTTGGAATTGGTAACAATGAGTTTTGCCGTTTTTCCGGCATTCTTTTTCCAATAATTCTGTGCCTGAACATGGGCAGTCATGCCAATCACCAGGCAGCTTACGACTAATCTCTTCATTATATCATCTCTTATTTTTATAATTTGACCATCCTGAAAAGGAAGATCACTCTGTAGTATTTTATTATTTATTCTGATAGACCCTTACGTAATCGATTTCAAATCTCTGGGGAAAAATGGTATTGTCAATGCCTTCTTTCCCGCCCCAAAATCCTCCTATGGCAAGATTTAAGATAATAAAATAAGGCTTATCAAAGGGCCAGGCTCCCGGGGTCTTCTCTTTATTTTCGTAGGTAAAAAACTTTTTGTCATCTACATAGACTTCAATTTTTTCCGGTGACCAGTCCGCTTTATAAATATGAAACTTTTCGCTGGCATCTTTTACAAAGAGGGTGTCGGTTTTCTGGGTTTGCATTATATGGTTGTACTTTTGGGTATGTACCGATGCATGAATGTATCCCTGATGATAGCCCACATGTTCCATAATGTCCAGCTCACCGTCATCCGGCCATTTTTTCATATCCTCGCTCATCATCCAGATCGCAGGCCAGGTTCCCCGTCCTTTCGGAAGTTTTGCCCTTACTTCCACCGTTCCGTACCGGAAAGAAAATTTTCCTTTGGTCAATAATCTGGCGGACGTGTATTTACTTTTTTCCCAGTCTTCCTTTTTGGCTTCAATCACGAGTTTACCCTTTTCAATGCGTGCGTTTTCCAGGCGGTCTTTGGTGTAAAACTGGTCTTCTTCGTTTCCGAATCCGCTGCCGCCGGTATCATAATTCCATCTGGATGCATCGGGTAATCCTTCAGTACTAAACTCATCGCTCCAGATCAGTGTTCTGTTTTTATCCGGTCTGTTTGAAGCACAGCCCACACCGGAAAACAGTAGCATTCCGCCTATAACCAAATGGATCGCTGGTTGAAGTTTCATCATACGTTCAGGATTTAAAATTCAAAAATTGGGTCTTCTGCCGCCAAAAGCGGGTTTTATCCCGCTTTCAGTAAGTAAAATCTGTATTTATTTTAACCAGTTAATTCTTTTTGTCTGAACGTTCTGAGAATCGGTTCCGATCATAATGTCGAACTCTCCTGCTTCCCAGTCATAGTTCAGCTGATCGTCATAAAATTTCAGGTTTTCAGGGGTTAAAGTGAAAATAACGGTTTTGGTTTCCCCTTTTTTAATGAAAATTTTCTCAAAGCCTTTCAATTCCTTTAGCGGTCGTACCACTTTTCCGAAAAGATCCCGTATATAAAGCTGAACGACCTCTTCCCCATCGTAATTTCCGGTATTGGAAACACTGACGCTGATTTTTAGAGTCTGGTTTCCTTTAAGGTTCGTCGAACTGAGATTCATATCGGCATATTTAAACTGCGTATAGCTCAAACCATAGCCGAACGGGAATTTAGGATCGTTATCAAGATCGATATAGGCTGAAACATAATTCCTGTCGGTATTGTTTTTTGCCGGCCTTCCTGTATTATAATGGTTGTAATATACCGGAATCTGGCCTTCGGTTCTCGGGAAGGTCATCGGCAGTTTTCCTGCCGGATTAACGGTTCCGAAAAGAACATCAGCTATGGAGTTGCCCGCTTCCGTTCCCAGCCACCAGGTGTAAAGAATCGCCGGGATATGATCTGCCGCCCAGTCGAAAACCAATGGTCTTCCTGCATTGATCATCAACACGATTGGTTTTCCCGTTTTTGAAATCTCTTTTAACAGCTCTTCCTGAACGCCTGAAAAATGAAGATTACTCCGGCTTTTCGCTTCACCGCTCATGGCATGGCCTTCGCCCAGGGTCATAATAACCACATCTGCTTTCCTGGCAGTTTCCACCGCTTCGGCGAACATAGATTTATCCTGATCATCAACATTACAGCCTTTGGCGTATAATAGAGCAGAGTTTTTATCCAACTGATTTTTAATCCCGTCAAACTGCGTTACGATTCTTTGGTTGTCATCTTTAAAAGCAACCGACCAAAATCCGTGGTTGGCAGAAGTCTCTTTTCCGAAAGGCCCGATCAGAGCAACTGTTTTTATTGATTTTGAAAGGGGGAGAATGTTTTTCTGGTTTTTAAGCAGAACAATACTTTTGGATCCGAACTCCCTTCCGAATTTTCTGTTTTCCTGATTGTCCGTTTGCTCCTGCTGCCTTTTCTCGCTGCTAAACCGGTAAGGATCATCAAATAGTCCCATTTCAAATTTTTTAACCAGAATCCTTCGGGCTGCATCATCAATCAGTTTCGGATCTACTTTTCCCTCCTTTACAAGTTTTGGGAGTTCAGCCATATAGGCACGGCTTTCCATATCCATATCGCTTCCGGCATTGATGGCTTTTTCCGCTGCTTCCCTGTTGTCTTTTGCGTAGCCGTGAGGAACCATTTCGCCGATACTTCCCCAGTCTGAAACTACAAAACCTTTGTAGTTCCATTTCCCTTTCAGCAAATCCCTTAAGATATACTTATTGGCTGTTGCCGGAATCCCGTTGATGTCGTTAAAAGAATTCATGAAAGTAGCTACTCCGGCCTCTGCAGCTGCTTTGAAAGGGGGAAGATAGGTTTCATTCAGTTGCCGCAGACTCATGTCTACGGAATTGTAGTCTCTTCCGCCAACCGCTGCCCCATACGCTGCAAAATGCTTGGCGCAAGCCATAATCGCGTCAAGATTCCCAAGGCCTTTTCCCTGAAATCCCCTGATCCTTGCCAGACCGATCTGCGTTCCCAGATACGTATCTTCGCCTGAACCTTCCATTACCCTTCCCCACCTCGGATCGCGGGCGATATCCACCATCGGTGCAAACGTCCAGTGGATACCGTAAGCCGAAGCTTCGGTAGCTGCAATTCTTTCGGACTTTTCTATCAGTTTCAGATCCCAGCTTGCGGCCTGTCCAAGATTTACCGGAAAGGTCGTCCTGTAGCCGTGAATGACATCCTGCCCGAACAGCAAAGGAATTTTCAGCCTCGACCGTAAAGCCAGTTCCTGGAACTTCCGGGTTTCCGCTGCTCCCGATACGTTAAGCATAGATCCGACCTTTCCTTGTTTTATTTCATTTAAGACATTGGCAGAATTGGAATTCTGAGGTCCTGTGGCATATTCAAAACCACTATACTGAACAAGCTGCCCGACTTTTTCTTCCAACGTCATTTTCGACAATATATCAGCCACTTTCTGATCGATATTTTTTTGTCCGAATGCGTTGAATCCGAATGCTGCGAATGCCAATGCGAAATAAATTCTCTTCATAATATCTTTTAAAAAATATAGGTTGCCGTTGAGATCCCGGGAATCGTTACGGAAGCTGTTTTCTGATTGTATTTAATATTAAATGCTTTATCCGAAGAATTGCTGTTCTGAACAATCAGAACTGTTTTTCCTACCGGTGTTTTGAAAGCGACCGTTGACAGATTATCGCTTTGGGTAGAAGCAATCCTCTGGGAATTTACCGGAACAAATTTTGATGCATGTGCAATGATGTAGTAGGCTACGTTTTTCTCATAGCTGCTGCCTCCGTTTATGGTGACAGCCCCTTTACACTGCGTACAGCCTCCGGGTGTGTGAGGACCGAATGATGCATCATTAGCCACATTCCATTCCAGTGCAGTTCTGCTCCAATTTCTCATGGAGCCAATAATAATGTTTTTTACGTGCCAATCCAAATCTCCTGAGAAATTTCCTGTAGAGCTTGTCCACTGTTCGGTAAAGTAAACATTTTTATTCGGGAATAAATTATGTACCGTTCCCAAGGCCGAGATATCCCCTGCATACAGGTGGAAAGCCGATCCGTCTACATAAGTATTGGCTGCCGGATCATTCAGGACGGCCAGCGGATAAGCCGGGTCGTCGCAATTGTGATCGTAAGCAATAATTTTCGTGGTGATGTTGGCTGCCTGAAAAGCAGGACCTAAATTCGCTTTAATAAAGGTGGTCTGATTGCCTGACGTCATGTACATACTCGGATTGTTTCCCGGATGCAACGGTTCATTTTGGGGTGTAATTGCATCAATCCTAATTCCCTGAGCCTGCATTGCCTGGATGTATTTTACAAAATACTGGGCATAAACGCCATAGAATTCAGGCTTTAAGCTTCCGCCCATCGTATTTCCGTTATCTTTCATCCAAACAGGAGGTGACCATGGGGTTGCCAGGATTTTAATATTCGGATTGATGGCCAGAATATCTTTCAACATCTGGATAACTGCCTGATCTTTGGTAAGGCTGAATTGAGCGAGTGTCGGATCGGTCTGCCCTGTCGGCATATCGTCATAAGAAAAGACTTCGCTGTTCAGATCCGACGCACCGATGCTGATCCTGAGATAACTGATACCGATTCCCGAGCTGCTGAAAAGGTCATTCAGCAATTCCTGCTTCTTGGCGGCACTTAGCTGGTTGATCACCTGAACACTGCCACCGGTAAGGGTATATCCAAAGCCGTCGATGGTCTGGAAGACCTGTGCCGGATCGATCTCAATGGTTGTTCCCGAGCCTGCAGTTCCTGAAAAGTAAGCTGTTGCCTGTTGCTGTAGTTTCACCGACTGGTCTCCTTTTGTCAGCCACATCTGCACGGGATCGCCGGCGGTATTTCCACCGTTGCCGTTCCCCGAATTGTCGCCGTTGTTGGCAAGATCCGAAGACGTACTGCTGCAGTTTAAAAAAGAAAGAAGCGCTACACCGCAGAGTGCAGCACTTCTAAGTACGAAACTATATGAATGTTGTGATTTCATATCCATTTGATTGTTGGAAAATTACTGGGTCCTACGAACCTCAACGTTGTCAATAGTTAATCCGTTAACCGTTTTCCCACCACATTTGATTACCAGATAGACAGGCCCTGTAGCAGTTGCCGTATAAACTCCGGCGTTCTTGCTTCCACAGCCTATTGCTGAGATTTTTCCTCCGAAAGCAGCCTTTCCGCAGCCGTCCCAGGTATTGATGTTCCTGTAAACGGTTCCGCTGATATCCTGTCCGGCAGCCGGTAAACTGTTTAATACATACACTTCAAACCAAGTGTCCTCCAATGCGCTTGCTGAAGAAGCCGTAAGATCAATGGCATATTTTTTTCCTGCTTCTACATTTATCTGGGTATAAATAGCCTGCTGATTACTTTCACTGGCTACGATGGTAGCGGCTTTGTTTGAAAATACCCATTGTGCTTTTGTAGGGCTGATGGTATGGATAGACCACTTTGCAACATCATCTGCTGTCTCGAATTTTCCTCCCTGCAGAATATTTCCTGCAACCGGGTCGGGAGTCGTTACGACGAAAGTATGGCTTACGGTACCGCCCACCTGTCCGCCGATTCCTACTGCATTGTGTTGAACAGTGTACGTGCCCGTATCCGGAAAGAAAACATCGATCTCATCTTTTCCTGCAGCAAATCCACCTCCGTCTACATTCCATTGGGAATTAAGATAGTTGTTATAGTTTCTTTTTAAATGATATTTGTTTTCTGAAATTTTTGTTACTGTAAAACTTGCATCAACAGCCGGCTGAGTAATTCCATAGCCTTCATCAACCGTTTCCGGCGAACAACCTGTCAGGAAAAAGATTCCTGCACTTAGCAACAATGATGTTGTAATATATTTCTTTATCATTTCTTAATGTTAGTTTGATTAGTATCCTGGATTTTGTTTTAAAACGGTTCCTGTAAGTTCTGTGAGAGGTATTGGCATAATCTCATTTTTCCCTGCCACAAAACCTTTGGAAGCTAATTTTGCAGATGCCTCTCCCCATCTTACAAGATCAAAAAACCGATGACCTTCACCTGCAAGCTCTCTTCTTCTTTCATCTTTAATAGCCTGAAGAGATACAGGGACTGACGCCAAACCGACTCTGGCTCTTACGGCATCTAATAAAGCCTGAGCTCTGGATCCAGATCCATTTAGAGCTTCCGCTTCCATTAAGTAAGTATCTGCTAATCTTATTACCATATAATTTTGACGGTAATTAAGTTCAGTAACTCCCAAAGTTGATTTTTTATCTGAAGTAGGCATGAATTTATTAAGAAAATACCCCGTGTCCTTATAAGCTGGTGCATAATCCGCTTTGTTTTGCGATTTTAATACATTCATATTCAAAACGGTAGAATTCACACGAGGATCATTTTGGATAAAATTGAACAGATCCGTAGTAATGGTATTGAAAGCCCAACCGGAAACGACATCAGGTGCGTTATTGGCAGGATTTGTTTGAATAATTCTTGTATAAGATCTTGGCGCCGTCATTACGCAAATAGAATTTCCTTCATCTTTGCCTTGTCCCCAAAAGTTCCAGTCTGATTTTCCCTGATCGCTATGGGATGCTTCAATAATGGATTCTGATGTAAATTCGTAAGGATCTGGAGTCCCGCCTAATGCGACTCCCGCTTTCCAAAGATCATCATAACTTGCCAACAGTTTGTATCCATATTGGCTGGTTCCGCCCGGAGTTCCATTTACATCTGCAAATTGTGCGGCAGCCTGGGCTTTTTTATTTTGATATAAATATACTTTACCTAAAAGAGCTTTTGCCGCCCCTTGCGTTAATCTACCTTTTTCCTCTCCATTTACCGTCATAGGAAGATTTGGCAAAGCTTCGGTCAGATCTTTTTCTATTTGAGCATATACTTGTGCAGGTGCAACTTGCGGAATATTATAGAAATCGTCTGTTGCTTCAAAAGGTTTTAAAATAAGAGGAATATTTCCGAAAACCCTCAGCAAATCAAAATAATACATTGCCCGAAGAGTTTTTGCTTCCGAAATGAAGCGTTGCTTCAAAGTTTCATCCATTGATGCCTTAGGAGCATTTTGGATAAGATCATTGGCTCTTGCAATACCCTGATAATAATCCTTCCAGTAACTTGCAGGCATTGTAGTCGGGTTAATCTGAAAGCTTGATGCCCCCTGAATACCTGCTCCATCTGTAGCACTGCCACCTCCTGCATAAAAATCATCTGAAGCCGCATTGAAAAAAGTTACCATATTCTCAAACCCGCCTGCATACTTTCTCATCACATCATAAGTACCTACAAGACCAAAAAAACATTCTTGCTCATTTCTGAAAAAGTTATCTCCGGCAAATGCTCCATTGTATTCTTTTTCTTCCAAGGTTTCATTATTACAAGCTACATTAAGAGTAGACATACTCACTAAAAATGAAGCTGCTATTGATATTTTTAAAAATTTATTTTTCATTATGTTAAAAATTAGAAAGTTATATTAGCTCCAAGCATAAAAGTTCTTGCTTGCGGATAAAATGCTCTATCTATTCCAAAAGAATCACCTGCCGCAATTTCCGGGTCGTAACCAGTGTATTTTGTGAAAGTAACTAGGTTTTCGGCCGTTACATAAAAGCGCAGCTTGTTTACACCAAAGTTTTGGGTAACATTTTGCGGAAGCGTGTAGCCCAACTGAATTAGTTTTATTCTAAAGTAGTCTCCTTTTTGAAGATACCAGTCAGATAATCTTGAATAATTTTTGTTTGCATCTGCCCGTGTTAACCTAGGATTTTCATTAGTAGAACCTTCTCCTGTCCATCTGTCTAAGATTTTTGTCTGATAATTAGCATCTAAAATATCCAATCTTCTTAAACCCTGAAAGATTTTGTTTCCTCCTGCACCTTGTCCGAATACCATAAAATCCCAGTTTTTATAGCTTAGATTTAAAGTAGCTCCGAAATTATATTTAGGAATAGAACTTCCCAAATTCACTTTATCCAAATCATTGATTACTCCATCACCATTAGAGTCTGCCCAAATAAAATCTCCAGGTTTCGCATCCGTTTGAAGCAATTGTCCTTTAGAATTTACGTAAGAATCAATCTGCGCCTGATTTTGGAAAACACCCAAAGTTTTAAAACCGTAAAAAGAATTATACGAATCACCTACCACAATTCTCTGGATCGATCCCATAGATTGAAAACCTGCTCCATCCAGAAATTTTGTTCCCTGTTCAAGTGATAAAACCTCGTTTTTATTGTAAGCAAAATTAGTATTTACAGAAACCGTGAAATCATTCCAATTCTTTTTGTAGCCTAATTCTACTTCCACCCCTTTATTACTCATGTCTCCGATATTGGCTATATAGGATCCGGTAACTCCTACATAACCAGGAATTTGCACCGGACGCAGAATATCTGACGTTTTTTTGTCATAAACATCAACAGTTAGAGTAAAATTTTTGAAAAGTCGCAAATCCGCCGCGATATTTGTTTGTGTAGTAGTTTCCCATTTTAGATCTTTATTTTCAAGACCATTTTGCAAATATCCGATTAATACACCACCTGATCCACTGGTATAGTTAGCTCCGGATACATAGAATTTTGAAAACTTATAAGCTTCGATACCATCATTCCCTAAAGTACCATACCCTCCACGGAATTTTAAGCTATTTACAATATTATTTTCGGGCCAGAAGTTTTCTTTATCCACATTCCATCCAAGAGAGAACGATGGGAAGACCCCCCAATGATGATTTGCTCCAAACAATGAAGAACCATCATATCTTAATGTTCCTGTAAACAGGTACTTGTTTTTAAAATCGTAAATCAAACGTCCGAAATAAGAAGCTTTGTTCCATTCCTGATTATCCCATACTGTAGAAGTTTGGTTAGCCAAAGGAACATCAAAGTTGAAGGAAGCATCTTTATAACTGCTGATCGGGAGACCTTTATGGGTGACGCTTTGCCCATATCCGATGTTGTAATCATAATAACCTGTTCCCAAAAGCACATTAAAATTGTGATCTCCAAATTTATTTTGGTAATTCAGCGTGTTTTCAAAACTCCATTCAAATTTGGTTTGGGTAGTACGGTTTAAACTGTTTAAAAGTAAATTGCTGTATGTAGAACTCAGATAGAAAAGTGGTGTGAAATTCTGGTTTCCCCAATATGCTTTTTTACCGTTTAATGAAGATTTAAATGTAAAATGATCTAAAAATTTCACTTCTGCAAAAACATTAGCAATAAAATCGTCCGACCAGTTAGTGTTTCCTAGCTGTGTATATCTAAAAGCTCTTGGATTAGACATTTCCTGGTTCACGTAAGGCGAAATTCCGTACGGATTTCCATTTTCGTCCCTTACAATATGTTCATTGTTATATATGGCAGGATTTACCTGCGACCAATCTGTTACGACAGCAGGAGTAATGGGATCCAAATTCACTGCAGAACTTAACGGACCGCCAAATTCACCGTTAGCATTAATCCCTTGGTTTTTTTGGTTGGTATACGCAAAAGTTTGCCCCAAAGTCAGCCAGTCGGTTACTTTATGAGTTGAATTTAAACGTCCTGTTAATCTTTTATAATAAGAAATATCGCTCATCACGATACCGGTCTGATCGTAATATCCAAAAGATGCAAAATAAGTAGATTTTTCATTTCCACCTTGTATACTTACCTCGTGGTTCTGCCTTGCTCCGGTTCCGAAAATTTCATTCTGCCAATCGGTTCCTTTTCCGAACGATGCCGGATTTTGAAATCTTGCAGATTGTCCGTCATTTGTAAAACCTTCGTTAATGACAGTAGCATACTGTGTGGCATCCAAAAGATCCAGTTTTCTTGCGGCATTGCTCACCCCGAAGAAACCGTTGTAAGATAAAGTAAGTTTTCCTCTTTTGCCTTTTTTAGTTGTTACCAAAATAACTCCTCTGGCTGCAGAGACTCCATAGATAGCAGAAGAAGCACCGTCTTTCAATACTTCAATACTTTCAATATCACTTTGGCTTAACCAGCCGATACCATCAACGACAATACCATCGACAACCCATAACGGATCATTATTTGAGGAATAACTGGTAACCCCTCTCACTCTGATTGTTGCGTTGGATCCGGGTTGTCCCGAATTCGAGATTACATTGACACCAGCAGCCCTACCCTGAAGCACCTGTTCCGGCTTACCTGCAGGAATGGCTTCAATATCGCTGGCTTTGATACTGGAAATCGCTCCCGTGACGTTACTCTTCTTCTGGGTACCGTAACCGATCATTACCACTTCCTCGATTTTCTGCTCTTTCGGAAGCGTGTCGTTTTTTGTGTTTTGGGCATTGAAGCTGGCCGTAAAATAAAGTACTGCCACCATCCCCAAATTCCTAGATATTCTTACGTTCATATACAGTTAGTTTTTTAATTCTCAAATTGAGACAATAAAAATATATTTTTTTTTAAATAATTAACATTTTATTAATAACTATTTTAATATTTCCTGTATTTTTGGGCATTTCAAGGCATAAATTTTATCCTGTAGACTATAAATAATTTTAAAAATCCCACAAAAATTTTCCCCAAAATGAACGCCAAGCTCTCCGAATTTTCCCTTCCGCTTAAGCTTACCTTTCTAATTTTCTCCATGGTGCTAAACTGCATGGGCATTGTCATCCTTCAGCTTTCCGAGGCAAAAATCACTTATGACAAGCTGGGTTTTTTGGAGTCTTTCAAAGATATTCCCATTGCCTTTATTTCACTTTTTGCGGTTAACTTTATCAGCAAAACCGGCACGAAAAAGTCACTGATCCTTGCTTTAACAATTGTTGGGATTTGCTCGCTGATTTTGCCTTTTGTGGAAGTTTTCTGGTTTTATAAAGTATGGTTTGCTATAATCGGGACCTGTTTTGCGATCGGTAAAATCTGCGTATTCGGAATGATCAGGAATAATATTCCGGATGAAAAATCGCTTGCGAAAACCATGACCAGTGTGGAGGCTTTCTTTATGATCGGGATATTTGTCGTGAATACGGGTTTCGGATGGCTGATCTCCAGCAGGTTTTCAGAGTTCTGGAAATTCGGCTTCTTATCAATTTCTGTTTTGTCGGGAATAACTCTGTTTTTATTTTCACGGCTGAAGATTTCAGAGCCTGAAAAATTAGAGCAGAACAGTATATTCAAAGAGGTTTCAGGCATGATCAATCCACTGCTGCTCATATTCTTAGCTGTTATTTTTTCAATTCTTTTTGTGGAACAGAGCTTCAACTCGTGGCTGCCTTCCTTTTATAAGAACCATTTAAAGGTTGATTCTTTTTTTGCGCTGCAGGCTTCATCCTTCCTGGCCCTGTTTTCTTATATCGGGAGAATGATTACGGCCAATATTATCCAGAGGTTCTCATTATCGAAATATTATATCCTCTGTATCTCCATCATCATTTTATTGCTGATCTTAATTATCGGGATCCAGTTTGCCGATACGGATGATTCCCGGATTTTACTCTTCTTATTCCCGGTGATCGGACTTTTCCTGTCACCTCTTTATCCGGTAATCAATTCAAAGATGATTATCAGGATCGACAGGTCAAAAGCTAATCTCCTTACTTCGCTGATCGGTATTTTTTCCTCCCTTGGCAGTTCGGTAAGTTCTATGACGATGGCAGTACTGTTTGGAAACCAACTGCTTAATTTTTATCCATTCTATATTTTGTGTGCGGTCTCTTTGCTATTTATTATTAGCTTAATTTATTTTAGATTTGCAGATCAAAAAATTTAGAAAAAAATTTTATTTTTACCTCCATGAAAATCAATAACGAAAAAAACAAGGAAACCCTTCAGGAACTCATTGATACAAAAGATTTTGTAGCACACGTATCTGTAGACTGTACGATATTTGGTTTTCATAACAACATCCTTAAAGTCCTTTTACTGAAGTACCATGACCTTGATCTGTGGTCTCTTCCGGGCGGTTTCGTTTTTAATGATGAGGATTTACGTGAAGCTGCTGCCCGTGTTTTATATGAAAGAACCCACCTTAAAGATATTTTCCTGAAACAGTTTCACACCTTCGGAAGAATCGACAGGACCGAAAACAATGTCCATCAGATCCTTCTGAAAAATAAAGGAGTTGAAGTTCCGAAGGACCACTGGATTTTCCAGCGGTTTATTACAGTCGGCTACTGCAGTCTTATTGATTTCTCGATGGCCAATACATTTCCGGATGCCTTCAATGAAAGTTGTGAATGGTTTGAGGTAGACAAACTTCCCAAGATGGCATTCGATCATGACAGGATCATTGAAACCGGTTTGGAATATCTGAGAATGAACATTAATACAGAAGTCGCAGCCAGTAATCTGCTTCCTGAGAAATTTACCATGAAAGATCTTCAGCTGCTGTATGAAACCATTCTGAATGAAAAGTTCAGAAGAAATAATTTTCAGCGTAAGATTTTGAGCCTGAACATTTTGGAAAGACTGGAGAAATTGTATGACGGTTCGGCCAATAAGGCTCCATACCTGTATAAGTTTAAAAACAGAATTTACAATCCCACCAACCAGTACCCTATTTCCAATGATGCGGAAGAATGATTTTAAATGACTTCCGCCTTAAAATCCGGTTTAATCCCCTAACAATCAACCGGTAAAAGGCATCTAAAAAAAATTTCCCTGAAATAATGAAAAGTCTTATTTTTAGGAAAATTAAAATAGAATGTCATACTATTCCCTTACCAGCATCCCCGATTATTATGGGATCGATGCTTTACTTACCGAAGAACATAAGCTTATCCGGCAGTCCGTAAGAGACTGGGTGGAAAGTTTTGTAATGCCGCAGATCGACCATGCTGCCCAAAACCATACCGATATCCCCAATCTGATGAAAGAGCTGGGACAGATCGGTGCTCTGGGACCATATATCCCCGTGGAATACGGCGGCTCCGGCCTTGACCAGATTTCCTACGGACTGATTATGCAGGAACTTGAAAGAGGCGATTCTGCCGTACGTTCTGCTGCCTCCGTACAGAGTTCCCTGGTGATGTTCCCCATCAATGAATTCGGTTCTGAAGAACAGAAAAAGAAGTATCTACCACAACTTGCAGCCGGAGAAATGATCGGTTCATTCGGGCTCACCGAACCCAATCACGGCTCCGATCCCGGTTCAATGGAAACGAATCTCAAAGATATGGGAGACCATTACCTGCTGAACGGTGCCAAAATGTGGATTACCAACTCTCCGCTTTGCCATATTGCCGTAGTCTGGGCTAAAAATGAGGAAGGAAAGGTACAGGGACTGATCGTGGAAAGAGGCATGGAAGGCTTTACCACTCCGGAAACCCACAACAAATGGAGCTTACGGGCTTCCAAAACAGGAGAACTGGTATTTAATAATGTAAAAGTTCCCAAAGAGAACCTGCTTCCCGGGGTAACCGGCTTAAAAGGGCCATTATCTTGTCTTAATTCCGCGCGGTACGGTATTTCATGGGGGGTCATCGGTGCGGCCATCGACTGTTACTGTACAGCTGTTCAATATTCCAAAGAAAGAAAGCAGTTCGGGAAGCCTATAGGTTCCTACCAGCTGCAGCAGAAAAAACTGGCTGAATTTTTAACGGAAATTACAAAGGCACAATTGCTTTGTTTACAGCTCGGGAACCTTAAAAATGAACATAAAGCAACGCCTGCACAAATCTCTATGGCCAAAAGGAACAACGTGAAAATGGCAATCGATATTGCAAGGGAATCCCGCCAGATTTTAGGCGGAATGGGGATCATGGGAGAATTCCCGATGATGAGGCACGCAGCCAATTTGGAATCCGTGATTACCTACGAAGGAACCCACGATGTCCATTTACTGATTACCGGATTGGATATTACGGGAATTAATGCTTTTTAAGATATAAACTTTAAAATATAATGAGAGAGCCTGAAAAGTCAGGCTCTCTCATTATATTTTGTACTGCTCAAACCTCATAGGTTTTAAAAACCTGTGAGGTTTATTTCATTTAATTACCGCTGTAAGCTTTGATTTCTTCAACAAAATTAATATCAGGATTCAGAATTTCCTCGATCAGGCTTTTCACCGATTTCATTGCATCATCGATATCCCCTTTCTCAAACTGCAGGGAAACGACGCCTTTCCTGGCTTCGGCAAAACTCCAGATCCCCGTTTCGATCGGCATTCCCCAGAATTCGGGAAGGTTTTGAACCACATACTGGTAAATACAAAGCTGTAGGGCCTGTTTACGATCATTATTATGGAAATATTCATCTACATTTGTTTCGTCGATTTTTACAGTCAGGTTTTTAATTTTAGCTGTTTTGTAATCGATAATTCTTAGCGTCCCGTTTAATCGGTCGATACGATCGATGAAACCGAAGAATGAAATTTTTCCCTGCTCGCCCAACGGAAAGTCGACTCCTTCAAAACGTTTTTCGATATCTAAAATCTCAAGCGTATTGTCGCTTTTTACCAGCTCGAGATCATAGGCCAGAATGTTTTCAATCACTTTTTTCGCAATGGCTTTGTGAATGAAATTCATTCCCTTTTCATAAAATTCCGGCTGGTGTTTCAGCTTTTCAATTGCTTTTTCGATATATTGATCTATTGCTTTAACTGATTCTTTTAAATCATTTTCTTTTAACCGTTTACCTTTTAATACCTCATAAATTTCTTGAAGGGTATAATGAACTAGGTTACCGTAGTTTTTAACGGAGAGCTCCTCTTCAATTTCATCGCTTTCCGAGGTATTTAGAATCTTAGATAGGTAAAAATCAATCGGATTATAAAGGTAGCTGGTAAGATGTGATGCGGAAACTTTTTCCTTCCATTTTTCAAGCCGCTGCATGACAATGTCCGTCTTTGAAATTTCGATGGGCTGGGTAACGATCGGCTCCGAAGAATTTTCAATGATGATGTGTTCGATCTTATGGGCACTTTCCATTTCAATCTGGGTGATAAACCGGCTTTTTTCTCCGGTATTTACCCCTGAACTGAGCGCGTTAAATAACAAATGTATATTCTCCGCATCCTGGATCAGACGATAAAAATGATAGGCATAGATACTGTCGTTCTCCAGAAACGTATGAAGATCGAAAACCCTCCGGATATCAAATGGAATATAGGTATTCTGTGAATTTCCGAGCGGCAGTTTCCCTTCATTTACGGAAAGCATAATCACATTCTCGAAATTAAGGAGACGGGTTTCCAGCAGTCCCATAATCTGAAGGCCACGCAAAGGTTCTCCCTGGAAATCGATGCTTTCGGAATTAATGTGCTGATTGATCAGGATTTCCAGCGTTTCCATCCGGATTTCAAACCGGTACGGCGCCAATTGATTTTTAATGGTCCTGAAGGCATTTTCAAAGTGAGACACATTTTCATACTGAATATCATCAATTTCCAGCCATTTAATCTGCCGGCAGAAGTCGATCAGTGTATCGAGATAAATTACCGTGGATTCCGCTTTGATCAGCAGATTATAATAAGAAAGCGTCCCCAGCAGCTCGTGCAATAATTTTTTGGAGATATAAACGACGTTCCGCTCTTCTATTTTTGCCCTGAAATTATTGATAACCAATTCGTCCTCTGCAGAGGCTGGCAATTCTTCCAGGATCGGAAAAATATCACGATAGTAATAGGAAGACCGGTTTTTCTCCAATTGCTTCTGAAGATAGAAAAGCTGCTTCACTGCATTGGAAAACGAAAGGTTTTTCAAAGGAAAACCCATCGTAATATTCAGGTTCCGGACCCCATGCATGACATCAAGGCTTGCCGGGAGCAGGTTTTCGTCCAACAGAACGACAGCAGTGTTGGAATATGTTTTGTCTTCTATATCTTCAAAAATTTCCGGTAAAATTTTCGTCTGGGTAATATTTCCGGAAACTTCGTAGACTTTTATATTTTTAGGCTGGTTAAAATCGTCTTCGATCCACTGGAAAGCACGGTTATCGTCAAATTCTTTCCAGGTCCTGTGATTCCTCAAGAACTTTCCGGCTTCCTGTCTTTCATCGTTAAAATAGTACCGGTCTGCCTGGAAAAAACATTGGGCTTTATTCCACTGCAGCAGGCTTCTGACAAGCTTTTCTTCCGCCGGCGTAAAGGCATTGAATCCGCAGAAAATAAACTGTTGCTTCGTATCTTTAGCAAAATCAGCAATCTTTGCTTTTGCCGTTTCATTAATCATTCCGGAGGTCGCCCATTCTTTTTCCTGCAGCTTTTTCTTTAGAACAGGGAGGAAGACATTCATGTTTTTCCAGAAATTGAGGAACTTTTTTCGTGGCGCTTCATCGTCTTCTCCAAGATCCTGCGCCCATTCCTTGATGCGTTCTTCATCAAACATATATTGGAGCACCGCCGTATCACTGTCGGAAAACTTCAGCATATCGTCCCAGTCTTTCTGCAGGGTCGGAAACCATTTCAGGAATTCGGCGAAATCATCATTCGGGATCAGGTTGAGGCTTTTGTATACGTCGAAAGCAAAAAGCCAGAGCGCAATGCCCTGGATCTGCTGCTGACCGGCAATTGTGTCAATCAGTTCCTCAATGGTAAAAAAAGTCGGGAGAAAACCCGAGTAGTTTCGGTCTTCCAGTATCCGCCTTATGAAAACGATAGGACGTTTCCCGGGAAGCACGATATTAAACTCAGACAAATCCGAGTTTTGATCTAAGAGTTCATGGATTACTTTGTTGAGGAATTTCAAGACGTTTTAAAATTTTTATAGTTTTCCAATTCTTCAGCGATCATCGCATTGTATTCGGATTGTTTTTCCTCTACCATTCCATTCTTTGTTTCGCCGTCATAGGCCCGCTGGAAATCCTGGTATTCTTTCAGGATCCTGTTATAAATAGATTTAAAATATTTATCAAAATCCGCCCCTGTTTTTATTTTTTCCGAAACCTCTTTTCGCAGTTTACGGGCAAATACCTCAGCAACGTCAAAATGCTTTTGTTCGTGAAGCAGTACATAATCGTTGATTCTTTTATTATCTTTCCACGATTTATCTTCATTAAAGATCGTTTCGATTTTTATCTTTACCGGTGCTTTGGGATTAGAGGATTTCACATAAGAATAGGACCAGCCACAATTGGTATACGCTACTACATTATCTCCCCGCTGATTATTGATCCGGCTTTTAAAATTGCTCCAGTTCAATTTTTTTCCTTCTTCCCAATATATTTTCTGGGCGAATATCATATTGGAAATCAAGAAACAGACTGCAAAAATTCCTTTCATGTATTTATTTAACTACTATTGTTTTGGTGATCCAGCTGTTGTCACCTTTCCAGAATTTAAAGGTATAAGTGCCTTTTTGCTGCGCACTGAAATTGATCTGGCCGGCTGCGGTATAGGTACTCTGCGTACACGGTCCGTCCGTGATATATTTGTAAGCGGTTACATTTCTTGTTAAATTATCACTGTGTACATAATCATATCCGTAAAAGCCCTCACAGTGAGACGGATAAGTAGAATACGTTTTGATGCTCTGCACGGTAAATACATCCATTGTGTCGTTGATGATTCTTACACTGTCGATCCTGATCTTGTCTACGGATTCGATCGTATTATAATTGTCATCGTTGTTGCAGGAAGTCAGAAATAATCCTAAAACTATTGCAGACAATCCAATATGGAGAGACTTTTTCATAGCTAAAATTTTGATTATTAAAAAATTAAACAAAAATTATTCCTCAGTGATGTTATTTTGAACCTGTTTATTGTTTTATCAATTGCAATAGACAATTATTAAGATGAGATAATCATCTTATGGTTAAATTAAATCATCAGGAATTAAAATTCCCTTTGGACAGGTACACTACTTTTTTGGTATCATAAAATTCTTCCTCAAAATAATTTTTAAGGCTGAAAATTTCGCATTTCAGTCCCGCAAGCTCCTCTGCGAGGTCCCCTCCTTTCAGATACAGGATCCCGTTATGCTTGGGATTGAATTGTTCTTTTTCAAATTTACCTTTCAGCCATCTCAGGAACTCGGGCATTTGGGTTACCGCACGGCTTACCACAAAATGGAATTTTTCTTTCAGCTTCTCCGCCCTTCCGTGAATCGCTTTTACATTCGTCAGGCCAACTCCTTCTGCTACGGCATTTACCACTGTAATTTTTTTCCCGATGGAATCGATCAGCGTAAATTCAGCTTCAGGAAACAGGATCGCCAGAGGAATCCCCGGAAATCCGCCGCCGGTGCCGATATCCAATACTTTCGTTCCGGGAGCAAAGGCCATTACCTTGGCAATTCCCAAAGAGTGTAAAATATGCTTTTCATAAAGCGATTCCATATCTTTTCTTGAGATCACATTGATTTTCTCGTTCCACTCATGGTAAAGGTTTTCCAGTTTAGCGAACTGATCGATCTGGGTTTCTGTAAGATCCGGAAAGTATTTTAATAGTAACGTTGTAGACATCTGAAATATTATAAAAGGCAAAAATAAGTTTTTTTAACCGCTTTATTGAAAAAATAGAACTTCCGAAATATGAGATTTCACAAATACATTAATTTCCAGTGCTATCACTTGCTGAACGAAATACCTGTTGTGATCGAAAAATCAGCATCTGGAATATAAAAAACGACTCTCTGTATCTTTAGCGTTAAAATGAATGATAACATTGATTTTTATAAGTAAAAGTAAACTTCCGGCATCCACCTTTCAGCCCTTAGTCGAAACTACTTTCTTTCAATAGAATTATCGGTTCTTTTCAAACGCTTGGTAATCTCTTCATCGAGTTTCTGTACCTTTTTCATTTCATCGGCTCCGAATCGGGCAATGTACCCGTCTTTCAGGCGGATCGATACCTTGCTGTCCTGCTTGCTGACATCCATTCCTTCAATATCCTCATTGGTAAAAGAATAATTAGTCATGGCCTTCTTATATTCTGCAAAGGTAATCTGCTTCGGGGATTTCGGTAAAACTACCGGTAAGGCATTGATTTTTTTAATCTGAATTAAATTAAAAACATGATCATTTTCAGCGTCTCTAAGCTTAACAATCAGCCCCGGAAGTCCGCTGAATTTATAAGGACCGTCATTCACCGGATAGTCTTTGCTGAACCAGGCTTCCCAGATTCTTCCTTTATATTCTGCTGTCGCTTTCTGGCAGTTCATTTCATTGATTTTAGCAAATTCTTTTTCGATTTTCCATTTCGGGCTTTCGGTTTCAGGAATCAGGATATTGACGGTCTTGAAGTTATCATAAAAATTGATTTTTTTCTTGGCGTAATCCTTTTCAATGATATAGCTTAAATTCTGATCATAGGATTTAGCTTTAAAAAGATCTTTGAAATCCCTGGTTACAGCGTAGGTTGAATCGCGTTCATGCTTGGTCATATTATAGAAAACCGACTTCTTACCATCGGTATCCAGATTCATATAATCAGTAATCACAGAATCTTTTTTAGCCGTGTCGGGTTTCATTCTGTATTCATAAACGAAACGATAGCTTTGCGCCGAAGCCACAGACATGATGAGAAGAAAAAAGAGTTTATACATTTTTATTTAATTTAAAACCGAATTAATAACTACAAACATAGTGATAAATTTTATACAGAGCTTATCATTAAAGTCGTTTTTATTTTATTTTTAGAGAAATACTTTTTTATATATTTGTTAAAATTTGAAATCGATATATGGAGAAACTTTCAGAAAGAGTAAACAGACTCGGTTACTCGCAGACCTTCGTGATGTCCAATAAGGCCAGAGAAATGAAAGCCAACGGAATAGATGTGATCAGCCTTACCTTAGGTGAACCTGATTTTGACGTTCCGGACAATATTAAGCAGGCCGCCTTCGATGCCATCAACGAGAACTACAGCCACTACTCTCCTGTGCCGGGGTTTCTGGAACTTCGTCAGGCCATTGCCCACAAACTGAAAAGAGACAACAATTTAGAATACAAACCGACCCAGATCTGTGTTTCCAACGGGGCCAAACAAGCGATCATCAATGTTCTGGCCGCACTGCTGAACGACGGGGATGAAGTGATCCTGCCGAATCCGTATTGGGTAAGCTATGATGAGATGGTAAAAATGATGGGCGGCGTTTCCGTGATGCTTCCTACTTCCTATGTTACGGATTTTAAAATCACAGCCGAACAGCTGGAAGAAGCCATTACCGATAAAACAAAAGCGGTACTTTTCAGTTCGCCGTGTAATCCTTCCGGCGGATATTATACGTATGATGAGCTGAAATCCTTAGCCAGGGTAATTGCCAAATATCCTCATGTGACGGTTATTTCAGATGAAATTTACGAATACATCAATTATGAAACGAAGACCACATCCATTGCCCAGTTTCCTGAAGTGTATGAACAGACTGCCGTTATCAACGGGATGTCCAAAGCTTTTGCAATGACCGGCTGGAGGATAGGATATTCCGCCTGTCCGGAATGGCTGGCCAAAGCCTGCGAAAAAATCCAGGGCCAGATGACCAGCGGGGCTAATACCGTAGCGCAGCGGGCTTCCATTACGGCTTTACAGGCTGATCCTTCGGAATATAAATATATGATCGACGCCTTTAAGAAAAGAAGGGATCTGGTGTATGACCTGATGAAAGAAATTACCGGTTTCAAAGTGGTTTTGCCTAAAGCCGCTTTTTACTTTTTCCCGGACGTTTCCCATTACATCGGAAAGACACTGAACGGTACGGAAATTAAAGATTCCGATGATTTTGCGATGTTTATCCTGGAAAACGCGCATGTAGGATGTGTGGGCGGTGTTTCATTCGGAAGCCCGGAATGCATCCGGTTCTCGTATGCCGCTTCGGAAGAAGATTTGAAGGAAGCGATGAGAAGAATCAAAACTCTTCTGGATCAGTTTAATTAGATTAAATAATTAAAAAACCCTTATAAACTTTAAACTTGAACATTAAATCCATATTCAATATTCAACAATGAACATTTTAAAAAAACTAACCATTGCCACCAGCATTGCTGCTGCCAGCTACTGCGGATATGCCTACGGGCAGGATTTCCAGTGGAAAGAAGCACAATCGAACGGCTATACGTACAGATACGTAACCAATGATCCGACGGCAGCAAGATATTATACTTTAAAAAACGGGCTTACCGTTATTTTAAGTCCGACCAAAAAAGAGCCGAGAATCCAGACTTATATCGCTACTAAAGCGGGAAGCAAGACCGATCCTTCAGACCACACCGGTCTGGCGCATTATCTTGAACACATGCTTTTCAAAGGAACCGATTCTTTCGGTTCCAAAGACTGGTCTAAGGAAAAACCTTTGCTGGATCAGATTGATGCCCTTTATGAAAAATACAATTCAACGAAGGATGAAGCTAAGAGAAAAGAAATTTATAAAGAAATCGATAAAGTTTCCGGAGAAGCGGCCAAATATGCCATCGCAAACGAGTATGATAAGATGATGGCGGGCATGGGTGCCGACGGAACCAATGCTTTTACTTCATACGAACAGACCGTTTATACAGAAGATATTCCGGCCAACGTAACGGATAAATTTCTGGCCGTACAGGCGGAACGTTTCAGACAGCCGATCTTAAGGCTTTTCCACACCGAACTGGAAGCCGTGTATGAAGAAAAGAACAGAGGTTTGGACAATGACGGAAGAAAGGTCTATGAAGCGATGTTTGCGGCGATGTTCCCGAATAACAATTACGGAAAGCAGACCACCATCGGAACGATTGAGCACCTGAAGAATCCTTCCCTGAAAGCGATCCGTGAATATTACAATAATTATTACGTTCCCAACAACATGGGAATCATCATGTCCGGGGATTTTAATCCGGACGAAATGATCGGCAAAATCGACCGTGCTTTTTCCTATATGAAAAACAAGCCGGTTCCGGTTTATAACCCGGGTCAGGAAAGTCCTATTGCTGCGCCTGTCACCAGAGAAGTCTGGGGCCCGAACCCTGAAAACATCATGATCGGCTTCCGTTTTCCGGGAGCTACGACGAAAGACGCCCGGATGCTGAACTTCATCGGCAGTATGCTTACCAACGGACAGGCAGGGCTTATCGATCTTGACCTTGTGAAAAAGCAGAAGCTGTTAAGTGCTTATGCCTATCCTTATGTCCTGAAAGATTATTCCGCTCTTTTACTGCAGGGCAACCCAACGGAAGGACAGTCGCTGGACGAAGTGAAAAACCTGCTGCTTCAGGAAATCGACAAGTTGAAAAAGGGTGAATTTTCCCAGGATCTGATGCAGTCTATCGTGAACAACGAGAAGAAAAACATGATCCAGAAGTATGAAAAATATACATCCAGAGCAGAATCGCTGATGGATGAATTCACCTCGGAAGTGGATCACAAGACCCAGCTGGAATACATTGAGGAAATCTCCAAGCTGACGAAAAAAGACATTATGGATTTCGCTGCAAAATACCTTAAAAACAACAATTATGTAGCGGTCTATAAAAGAAAAGGCGAAGATAAAAATATCGTTAAAGTAGACAAACCTACCATTACACCGGTTTCCGTGAACCGGGAAGACCAGTCTCCGTTCCTGAAAAAGATCGATGAGATGCCGGAATCCCCGATTTCTCCGGTATGGCTGAATTTCGACAGTGATATTGCAAAAAGCAAAGTGAAATCCGTAGATGTATTGTCGGTGAAAAATACCGATAATGACCTGTTCAGGCTGTACTATTATTTCGATGCCGGAAAATGGAACAACAAGATCCTTCCGATCGCGGCAGAATACCTGCAATACCTGGGTACGAAAAACAAATCTTCGGAAGACATCAGCAAAGAGTTCTATAAGCTGGCTTCAAGCTTCAACGTAAGTGCCGGTAATGAAGAAACCTACGTTACCATGGAAGGCCTGAATGAGAATTTTGATAAAACCGCCGCTCTATTTGAAGACCTCATCAAAAACTGCGTGGCCGATCAGAAAGCGCTGGATGCTTACAAAGTAAGACTGAAAAAATCCAGAGCCAACGCCAAACAGAATAAAGGTGCCATCATGAGCGGATTGAGGAGCTATGCCCAATACGGTGCCCAGAATCCTTTCAACAATACCTTGAGCGACGCGGAACTGGATGCTTTGAAGGCCGAAGACCTGGTAAATATGCTGCACGATTTATTTAATTTTAAACATAAGATCCTTCACTACGGACCAAAATCGGCCAACGAAGTAGCATCTTCGCTTACGCTGATCCACAAAGTACCAAATGGCCTGAAGGACATGCCGAAATCCAAAACATTCACGCAGGTGGCTACCGATAAAAACAAGGTACTGTTTGCCCATTATGATATGGTACAGGCAGAAATTTTCTGGGTACGAAACAGCGATCCTTATAATGCGAGCATTACCCCGACCGTTAATCTGTTTAACAATTATTTCGGTGGCGGAATGGGTTCCGTGGTTTTCCAGACTATCCGGGAATCGAAAGCATTAGCTTATTCTACTTATTCTTACTTCTCGCTTCCGGGTAAGAAAGAGGATAAGGACATGATCATGGCATATGTCGGAACACAGGCAGATAAATTCAATGAGTCGACTACTGCGATGAACGAATTGCTGACTACCCTGCCAAAGTCCGACCAGCTGTTTGAAACGGCTAAGAGCGGCCTGAAAAAGTCGATTGCGGCAGAAAGGATTACGCAGGACGGTATCATCTTTACCTATTTGAGGGCACAGAAACTCGGAAACAATTCAGACATCCGTAAAAATGTCTACGAACAGGCTCCGAAACTGACATTTGCCGACATCAACAATTTCCACGATAAGGAAATGAAAGGTAAAAGCTACACCTACTGCTTAGTTGCTTCACAGGACAAAGTAAGCGAAGCCGACATGCAGAAACTCGGTGAAGTGAAGAAACTGAACCTGACTGAAATATTTGGATATTAAATAAGTAAGAGGCTGTCGCAGGACAGTCTCTTTTTAGTTTGAAATCGACCTGCCTTAAGGCAGGTTTTTATTTAAAAACTTTGTCAAAGATTTTAACTGTGACAAAGTGTAGTGAAATTCATGATTTTATTTGTAATCAATTTTGTGATTAAGCTCTATTGGATTGTTGTTTTCCCGGATTATCTTTCTTAGTTTTTCCGTTTCTTCTTTCATATTTATAGAAACCGCATTGCCTTGTCCATCATCTTTTTTTATGGGAACTCCCATAGATTTCATACGTGCAAAGGGATCTGAATAATAATTCATCGCTAATTTCTGAAATTGTTCCCAGGTCAATTCAAGACCTTTATTTCTATAATAGATCCTTTCATTTCCGTTTTTTATTTCAGTTAAAGTGAAATGGTAATTATTGTTATCATCTGAAATTTTCACAATCAAGCCGGGCAAGCCATAGAAAACATATGGTCCATCCTGAATGGGAATTTCAGTAGTGAACCACGCGGTCCAGTTTCTACCGCCATACGTCAATTTGCCTTTCTGAACTTCAAAATTGCCTATTCTACTTTTCTCCGGTAAGATCTCCCAATTAAGTTTTTCATCAATTCTTATGAAAAAGATTTCACTGAATACGGTCTGAATACTTTTAAAAACTTCTTTATCAGATAGATTTTTTTTGGTGTAAAATTGATCTTCAAACCTCATTTTCCTACCTAACCCCAAACCCGTAAGAGCTATAAGTGAATCCGACTTTTTTTCTTTTTCAGATCTGAAAATTGATACTTGATCTTTAATATCTAAAATAGTTTTTTCTAAAACAGTACTGTCTTTTAACAAATCTGGCTTATATTCCAAGTCATATTTTAAAATTTTACTTTGACCATACACATAAATAATACAATGAAAGACAAAAAAGAATGATAATCTTGTAAATACTATATTTCCTTTCATATGATAAATTTATTCAAAGATAATAAGACGTATTAATTATGGATAAAATCTGTAAATTTCTTGAGAAGGATTTTGAATATTTTTAGGCTCAAACACTATAAACAAAGTCGAGAAAATTCTGGATTGATTAGACTAAATCATTTAGATACAATAAATAATAATTTCCCAGAAAAATTTCCTTGAAGAATTCAAAAAACTGGTAGAGAAGAACCTGGCTAATGAAAAAGTCATTGAAGAACTAAAAGATCGGCTCAACGCTAAATAAAAAATGTCAAAGCCCCTGAAATTTTAAGGGTTTCACTCATAATTTACTCTATGATTCAGTTCAATAGGGTTGTTATTTTCTTTGATCTGTTTTTTGAGTTGTTTTGTTATTTTATTAAGATCTGTAGGAATGAGATTTCCTTTTTCGTCTCCGGCCTGCACTTTCATATTCCTCGCTTTAATTTCTGCAAAAGGATCGGTATAATAATCCGACTGAATTTTCTGAAAGACTTCCCAATTAACAACCTTCGCCCTTTTAACCGCAAATAAATTATCTTTCTCGAATTCCTTTGTTTTTATTAAATTAAAACTATAATCTGACTGATTATCTGAAATATTTACGATCATTCCCGGCAAACCATTAAAAACATACGGACCTTCCGGCACCGGAATGCTCTGGGTAAACCATGCCGTCCAGCTTCGGCCTCCATAATTTACCGTTGCCTTCTGACAGTCCAGATCCGCAATCTTTTTTTTGTCAGGCAGAATTTTCCATTCTAATTTTTCATTAATTGTAATGGAATACTTGTCGTTAAAAAAGTTTGTGAAAATAATTTTCTGAACATCCCTGGTCTTCAGATTTTTCAGAGTATACAGCTGAGAATTAAATACCGGGCTTCTGCCCAGCCCCAGCCCGGTCCTTTCAATCAGAGAATCGGAAGCACGCTCACGCTCCGAACGAAATGCCGATCCTTCCTCTAAAATATCCAGATAGTAATTTTCGGTAATCAGATCAGGTTTGTGCGGATTGGTTTTATGCTTAAGCTGGTAAATGCAGGTGATATGCTGTGCAAGACAGAAAGCCGGCAAAAAACTCATTAGTAGAATTATTTTTTTCATGGAGCTCAATTAATTTTATCAAATTTAATAAATTCACATCTTATCGGATTCTAATTAAAATAATACTTAAAAACAATTGATTCTAGGCTGATTTTCCTCTCATGCTATCAAAATTAATTATAGATTATATTTATCATACTGCTTTTGTATGATAGACAGAGTATGTTTATCTTTGCACCAGAAAATTTAAATATAAAAACCAAGAAATTATGTCTTTAGTAGGAAAAAAATTCCCAAATGTAACTGTAGACGCTATGTCTGAAATGGGGGATGATCTTAGAATCAACATCTTTGAAGAAGCTACGGCCAATCAGCAGAAAGTGCTTTTGTTCTGGTACCCGAAAGACTTTACTTTCGTATGCCCGACTGAACTTCACGCCTTCCAGGAAGCTTTGCCTGAATTCGAAAAAAGAAACACGAAGGTAATCGGTGCTTCTTGCGATACCAACGAGGTACACTTCGCATGGCTGAACGTTTCCAAAGACAACGGCGGTATCGAAGGCGTAACTTACCCGCTTTTGGCAGATACCCACAGACAACTGGCCAACATCCTTGGAATCGTAGACCAGGATTTCGAATACAACGAAGAAGGAGAAGAAGTTTTCACCGGATCAAATGTAACATACAGAGCAACTTACCTGATCGACGAGACCGGAAAAATTTTCCACGAATCGGTAAACGATATGCCGCTTGGCAGAAATGTAAAAGAATATATCAGACTGATCGATGCTTATACGCACGTTCAGAAGCACGGTGAAGTTTGCCCTGCAAACTGGGAAGAAGGAAAAGACGCGATGAAAGCAGACCGTACTTCTACCGCTGAATACTTAGCGAAAAACTAAATTTTAATCTAGCAATGTATCAATCTAATAATGTAACAATGATGCAGAAGAATATGATTGATAAACTGTTACATTGTTTTATTGGTACATTGTTAAATTTTATCCTAAAATTTAACTTATGTATACCGAATTAACAGAAGATACGCTTCAGAACATCGTAAGCGAAAATGAAAAAGTAGTCGTTCAGTATGGAGCAACATGGTGTGGCAACTGCAGGATTATGAAGCCTAAATTTAAAAAATTAGCTTCTGAAAACGACAGTATTCCTTTCCTGTATGTAGATGCGGAAAAACTGCCGGAAAGCAGAAAACTGGCTAAAGTGGATAACCTTCCGACGTTTGCCATTTTCAGAAACGGGGAATTGGTGAACCAGGTGCAGTCTAATCAGGCAGAAAGTCTAATCAATTTATTTAACGAATTGTAATTATGAAATTACCGATCATCAGACAGTTCTACCAGAATCAGACCCCTGAAAATCTGGAAAAGACCCTCGAAGTATTGGAAAGCTTCACGGAATTCAGAGGAACTACCGAAGAAGATATGAATGTTGCCGGAGAGCTGATCACCAATATCTGCGGAGCTCTGGAAGTTCATGCCAGCGTACAGAATGGAATGAGCGAAAAGGATGCTTTAAATTCATTTGCTCAGAAAGTATTAGGTTCGATCGACAAATAGTTTTACATACTAATATAAAACTGGATCATTGGTGCTTAAATTAGTATCCTTTGTATTTTAACCAGCCAGAATTTCAAACACGAGCTTCACGAATACTCTTCACAAATAGCACCAATATAACAACCGTGTTATTAGTGCTTAAATTAGTGTCCTTTGTGTTTAACCAGCAAAAATAAAATCCCGATGCCAGGACATCAGGATTTTTTGGGTTCGTAAAATTTCTTTATTTCAATCAGCTTCTTCTGCTCATTAAATTCAATTGACAGGAATTTAAATACGGATTTCACAAATAAGCACAAAGATAAAACCGTGTCATTTGTGCTTAAAATTAGTGATATTTGTGTTTATATCAGCATCTTTCAACAGGAATTTAAACACGAATTTCACAAATACTCTTCACGAATGAGCACAAATATAAAGCCGTGTTATTAGTGCTTAAAATTAGTGCTATGCTTCTGTCAGCATTTTTCGACAGGAATTTAAACACGAACTTCACAAATATTCTTCACTAATGACGCAAATATAAAATAGTGTTATTTGTGCTTAAATTAGTGCCATTTGTGTTAAAAAATGGTAATGTGGTCAAAAATAGTTGGTGTTTTTCACAAAAATAATTCGTAATATTTAGGTGTTGATTGAAAGAGGAAATGAGCAATGCTGAGGAGCAACTCATCAGCAATACCATCAACGCTGTAA
>CAJYXJ010000040.1 GCA_913778085.1 uncultured Chryseobacterium sp. | reverse complement strand
CACAGTCTGATTTTGGTTATAATACTTGAAATTCATATATAAATACCTGATTGTCAGATGTAAATATACAAAAATCTAAAATAATAACCAAGAATAATCCGCCTCAGTTGTGAGACGGATTCTTTTTAGGATCAGTGCCAAAACCTGGGGACTAGGCAAAAATATTAGTTTTTAGGTTTCCACTTCTTATTACTAATTGTAAGATTCGATGATAAGATTTACATAATTTAAAAAAAATAAAACACGTCGAGTTTTGGCGCAGTCAGGATTTAGCTTTGCTTTTAGAAATATTTAAACAAAATATTAATTACTAAAACGCAAAGCTTATGGAAGAATTCGATGACGACTTTGGTGATTTATCAGAGTTCAAAACACGTTCTTTTGAAGAATTAAATCAAAGATCTAAACAAAACAATGCTTTTGTAAACACAATAATCAACAAGAATGATTTTCCTGATTACAGAAGCCCATTTCACGATTACAGAAACACACCATCCGGATACTCTTATCTTACGGACAATCCCATATCTTCCGTTTTTCCTTCTACAGGATTAAATGAAAAAGGAGAAAAGGGTTATGAATATTATGCAGAAGTGCTTCCTTGTGAAACAGGCTCACAGGTATATGGAAGCTATCAGGCTAATGCCCGAAAGAAACAGGCTCTATTTCTGTTTTATGAGAAACCCAATCCGAACAAATCCAACTTTGCAGGAGACTTTTATATTGCCAAGATGGGAGATTATTTTGTTCAGCTTTTTAAAAGATTTCCTGAGCCATTACCTTCAAGTGTCGGTGGAAAATTCTTCAGGAATATTTCTTCCATGGAAGACGAAGCTGCTTATCTGGCCCAGTTGGCATATACTTATGAAGGAGATAAAATCAATGCTGCTCTGGTGCGTGATGCCTTAATGAGGGAGTATCAGTCTTTTACCGGAGACAGAAGATTTGAAGAGATTATAGGTAATATTTCTTCTATTCCAGCTGATGCTCTTGGATGGTGTGGAGAACAACTAGAAAGCTTAAAACCCACAGAAAAAAATTACAATCCCGAAGCTAAAGACTATTCTCCCCTTATTCCTGTCATAGGAGCGGTTAACCTGAATAAGGCTGCACAATTCTTTGAGGGATTAGGGGAGAATCCTTTCGTTCAAGGTGCAGAAGTTGCTTTTACTCAGGTTTGGCAATTAGTAAAACAGGCAGCAAGTAAGGTCAAAGATGCTTCTATTGAACATCTTCCTGATGCCTTCAAAGGACTTGTAGAGAAGATTAGCACTGTCATTAATACAATTAAAAATTTTCTTTCTGAGGTTAAAGATGAATTGGTGGAGTTAGCAAAGAAAGGAATTGAGGTTCTTAAAATAGCCAATGCTTTTTATTGTGGGATTAACAATGGGCTTGTGGGGCTTTTACAATGTATCTTATACATATTACAGGCTCTTTTCCAGCCAACAATGGCTTTATCTTATGAACAGTATAAAAACAGAAGGGATTTATTAGAGAAGGCAGAAGATGTATTAGACTGGGTTCTTGCAAATGGTCCAGTATTTTTAAAAGGAGTTAAAGACCTTTTCAGTTCTAGTGGGGGTATTTCCCAATCTGATTTTGAGGGTATATTTGACAAGTTGAAAGGATATTGGGACAATGCATCTCGTTATACAGTTGCATTTTATACAGGAGTTATTGCCTTTGAGTTTATCATCAATATTTTACTTCTTATCTTCACAGCAGGAGAAGGAAATATCATAAAAGGAACTACTTATATACAAAAGGTATCCAGTCTGCTTTGGGTTCTAACCAGAGAAACATTTTCAGCAGTGACATTTGGAATTACAGATTTGTTACTTGGTCTGGGAAAGCTTATCTTTAGATTTGCAAAAGCCTGTGCAAAAGGTTTCAAAGGGTTTATTAAATTCATTGAAGAACTTTTGCAGGGTGCTAAGAATGGAGCTAAAGCTGAGGATTTAGCCATGACAGCAGAGGAAATTGAAGAAGTTGTATTAAAAGGAAGGAAGGTACAGAGTATTTTCAACATTCTTACCAGTGCAAGAGCAGGATTTAAAAAAGTAGGGATTGAAATTGTAGCGAAAGTTGATGGCTACCTTCTGAAATGGAAAGAAAAACCCATCTTCAAAGGAGATTTTAAAGAGGTTAATGCATTCTGGAGTAAAATTCTGAAACCTAAATTAGGTGCTGGAACTGGTGGAGCCTTCAAATATTTGTCTGAAATCAGTTCATCAAGGATTTTTTGTCAGGAAGAACCAATGTCTTGTGCTGCTGCATGTATCAGACAATTAGCTAAAGATAATGGGATTGATATTACTGAAAGCTTGGTTAAGGAATTTGCTAGAACTGATTTTGATACAGGCACACAATTACATAGAATTCAAGAAGCAATGGAAAAAGTATTTAAGGGCAAAGAAATCAATGCTGGTCACGTATATATTGGAATTGATGATATGAAAGAAACTGCAGAATATCTCTGTAAAGCAACTAAAAGACCTTGGATCGCAACATTAAAACCACCTGGAAGAAACAGACATACTATTATAGTTGATAAAATAGAAGATGGAATAGTCTATATTAGAGACCCTTGGGATAAAGTAAAAGGTTTTGGACAGAAAAATGGAGTTGAAGCTAAAATGTCTTTAGATGATTTTGAATATTTTTGGAGAGGAAGTCGTTACCATTGGGCACAACCAAAGTTATAAAATTAAATATTATGAAAATAGAAGAAATAAAAGCAAAACTTGAGGTAGAAGGCTACTCTGTTATGCTCATGAAAGATGCAAGCCTAACTGTAGGTCAAAAAAATGGACATGATAAAGAGTTAGGATTAATAATGCTAAAAAATGCTTTTGGAGTGGAAATAAAAAAAGATTTAATCAAAGTTGATTATGCTATTGGTCAAATTCCAATAGAAAAAGAATTTAAGACCATTGAAGAAGTTTTAAAATTTGTAAGGCAGGTCTTTCCACTAGAAGAGTAACTTTATGAATGAGCTGAAATACATACAAAAAATCCTTAAAAGCGAAGGATACTATTGTGAATATAAGCAGATAGGTAACACATCAGAAAAAATTCTGTTTTGTGGAATCAAAGACAATACATTTGTTGTAAAACTTGGTAGAGAATTTTATATAAGAATGACTGATAATAAGTATAACATCCAATATGCTGATTCCCAATTAGGTTTAGAAAAAGATTTTACTGACCCTGACGAACTTCTTAAGTTTGTGAGACAAGTGTTCCCAATAGAAGAATAACTAATTTAATGTGTCAAAATAGAACCATTCTTGAAGTAAAGAATGGTTTTTTGCTATGTATTAAAATTACATTCTTAGCGCAGCCAATTTTATAAAATCATAATAGATAAGATTAAATATTTCAAAAATCCTTGGGACAAAACAAAAGGAATTGGACAAATAAACGGAGTTGAAGCCACAATGTCATGGGATGATTTTGAATATTTTTGGAAAAACAGTCGACACCATTTTGGATTAATAAATTTATAAAATTAGATATTATGAGAATACAAGAAATAAAGAAAGATCTTGAAAATGAAGGTTATGCAACATTTCTATTAAAAGATTTTAGCCTGACTGTTGGACAAAAAAGTGAGTATAATAAGAAACTATCTTTTAATATAATGCAGAGTGCTTTTGGAGTTGAAATAAGAAAAGATTTAATCATAGTTGACTATGCTATTGGTCAAATTCCAGTAGAAAAAGAATTTAAGACTATTGAGGAGCTCTTAAAATTTGTAAGACAAGTATTTCCCTTAGAAGAGTAAGCCTAATATTTCTAACCTAAGCCATTCTTTAACCATATTATAGGATGGTTTTTTATTTATGTATTATCAGAAATCGGCTCTAAATTACATTCTCAATACAGCAACTTTATAAAATTTATAAAATTTTCTCTACAATCTTCTGCACACTCAGCTCTTCCAGACACGCCCAATCTCCCCTGTAACATTCTTTATCCCCGAAAACGGAACATGGCCTGCAGGTGAGGTCTTTGATCTGCACCACATCATCTTCGCTTTGTCCGAAACCTAAGAATCCGGCATACGGATGGGTCTGCCCCCAGATGGAAACACACCGGGTCCCCATCAGGCTTGCCAGGTGCATATTGGCGGAATCCATAGAAATCATGAGCTCCAGTCCGGCAATCTTATTCAATTCTTCGGTAAGGCTCAGCTTTCCGGCGAGGCTGAAGGTATTCGGGATTTCCTGCTCCCATTTTTCCAGGGTTTCGGTTTCGGTCTTTCCGCCTCCGAAAAAATAGACGGTATGCTTTTGGGCTAAAATCCTGGCCAGTTCATACGATTTTTCCAGCGGCAGCATTTTTCCGCGGTGTTGCGCAAACGGTGCGAATCCGATACCCGACTTTTCTCCCGGCGCAGGTCTTAGTTGGTGAGAGAGTTCAACCTCATAGCCCATTTCACGGAAAACATCGGCATACCGCTCAACGGTCTTTCTAAGCTGGACCTTATTCAGGTTCCATACATCGGTCAGGTGCTCTTTTTCTTCTTTTCCTTTATTGATTTTAAATACTTTAAGTCCTTTTCTCCGATAAATCCGGTCCAGCACCTTTGTCCGGATCACATCATGGAGATTAGCCACCAGATGCGGCTTAAATTCTCTGATCAGCTCATTGGCCAGCCTGTTTAAGCCGAAAAATCCTTTGTAATCATCGAGATCTACCCCTTTGAATATAACATTTGGAATATCCGTAAATAAGTTTTCAAAATTTTTTCTGGAAACCATCACAATTTCCACGTCAGGATTCTGTTCCAGAAACTCACGGAAAACCGGAGCCGTCATGGCAACATCACCGAATGCAGAAAAACGATATGCTAAAATTCGTGTCAAAACTAGGCTTTCAATTGATAGGCTACTGCGTAGAATTTGATTTGTTTGGTCATGGCCATCAATCCGTTGGCCCTGGAAGGCGAAAGAAACTCCTGTAGCCCGATTTCGGAAATAAAATCAAAATCAGAATCCAGGATTTCCTGCGTTGAATGACCACTGTAGATACTTATCAGCAGGGAAACGATGCCTTTCGGGAGAATCCCGTCGGAATCGGCATTGAAAAATAATTTTCCATCCCTGAACTCAGCATCGATCCAGACTTTGCTCTGGCAGCCCTTGATCAGGTTTTCTTCTGTCTTCTTATCTTCCGGAAGCCCTTCCAGCTCCTTCCCGAGATCGATAATATATTCGTACTTCTGTTCCCAATCTTCAAGAAACGCAAATTCATCGATGATTTCCTGCTGTTTTTCTTTAATGGTCATGCTAAACTAATTTCTTATGGCAAAGATAGCCAATTTAAAAAAGAAAATATAATCCGGTCTGCCTGGAATATAAGCGCCTGTGTTATTCAATACTAAAATACAGATGCTTTCTCAAAAACCTCCAGCAGTTTTACTTCTTCATTTTCCCAGCAAAAAAGATCAGCCGCTTTCTCAAGTTCAGGCAGATAATCCAGTCTTCCTTTGTTTAAAACCATCTCTATTGCTTTTGCAATATCCTCCGGCTGATGACTGCTGATGATCTCACCAATGTCAAATTGTCGCTTAATATTCTGCATTTCAGGAAGATTTGACAGAATGACAGGAACCCGCGCCTGTACAGCATCAAGGATCTTATTTGGTAAGGAATAATAATAGCTTTCTCCCCCGTTCTCTTCAATGCTCATTCCGCAATCGGCGGTGAGGGTAACTTTTTGAAGATCTTCAGGCAATAACTTACCTAAAAACGTTACTTTATGCTGAAGGTTTTCACTTAAAACGAGGTTTTCGTATTCCTTTTTTTTGGGACCATCCCCTGCAATCTTAAAGATCACACCATCTAGCTTCTTCATGGCCAGAATCGCTTTATCAATTCCGCGAAAAGGATTTATGGCACCCTGATATAAAATGATTTTAGGGTGGTTGTCGGGGATATTCTGCTTAAAATCCAGTTGTCTGGGTGCATTCTGAACGACTACCGGATCAACTCCGTATTTCTTCCTGAACCAGCCGGCATATCCTGTGCTGGCCGTGATCATGAACTGTTGATTAGGCACCAGCCTTTTTTCCAGATACCGCCAAAGCTTCTGCGACATTTTTCCCTGAATGGCCGGCATTTCAGAAAAAATTTCATGGCTGTCGAAAACCAATGGAATATGTAGTTTTTCAGCTAAAATAAAATTTGGGAGCAAAGCATCCAGGTCATTGGCATGCAGTATGGTATCTTTGTCCGCTTTCTTTTTTAGTTCCCGGTACAATTTCCAGTTGAACTCAAAATAGGCGGTCTTCAAACTTTTTGAAACCAAAGGTATTCTGGAAAACGGATAAGGGCGTGACATTTTTTCAGCACCGTTCCAATTGTTTCCGATCAGCTCAATTTCATATCCGTTTTCATATAAAGTCCGGCATACCTTTTCGATACGCTGATCGGTATATAAATTACTGAAAGCGGAACTAATGATCTTTTTCCTGCCCATTACTTCTTTTTATCCGCCAGAAGATGGTAAATTTGGATGAAACAGATCAAGCCGTTCGGGATGATCACGGGCCAGAGCATTCCGCTGTAGATTCCGTAGATTACAAAGCAGATACAGCCGATCATATTCACGATCCTGATTTTCCTGATATCTTTCAGTATAAAGCTCAGCACAATAAACAATGATGCGGAATATCCTATATAAGTGGCAATTTCAGGAATCATGAGAAATTTTTAAAGGACAACAAACTTAATCATTTCCAATAAGATAATAAAATTTTTTCTGCCATAAAGTCATTTCTTGAAATTTGGTAAAATATTTGTAATTTAGATAATGAATAAACCGCAATGTTGCAGTTATTCTAATGAGATATATTATGGATTATAAGTTTTCACAAGGTTTGAGCCAGGTGTTCAAACAAAGCAAGAGCGAAGCGAAAAGGCTCAAAAGTGAATTTCTTAATACAGAACATCTACTTTTAGGTATTATAAAAACAGAAAACTCTGCAAAAGAAATCCTTCAAAACCTTAATGCGGATCTAACACAAATCAGAAGAAAAATTGAAACTTTAAATACAGCAAGTCTAAATCCTATTTCTGAGGAGGTTCCCAATATTTCTTTCACGAAAATGGCTGATCATGCCGTTAAACGTGCAGAACTTGAGTGCAGACAGTATAAAAGCAATGAGATTAATACAGTTCACCTGCTTTTAGGTATTCTTTATAAATATGAGGATCCTACTTCAAACATATTAGGCGCATATGACGTTGACTATGAGGGTGTTTCAAAAGAATATCAGACGATGCTTAAAAATTCCGGACAGGCACCACAGATGAGTGCTTACGATGATGATGACGAGCGGGAGGATTTCGAGCAGATGAGAAAGCCGACAGGCAATCTGGGTTCTGCGAAAAGCAAGACGCCTACGCTGGATAATTTCGGAAGGGATCTTACTTCATTGGCAAGAGACGGAAAACTCGATCCCGTCATCGGGCGTGAAAAAGAAATCGAGAGGGTTTCGCAGATCTTATCAAGAAGAAAGAAAAACAATCCGCTTCTCATCGGGGAACCAGGAGTTGGTAAATCGGCTATCGCCGAAGGACTGGCTTTAAGAATTCAGCAGAAAAAAGTTTCGCGTGTTCTTTACGGAAAAAGGGTGATTACCCTGGATCTTGCCAGCCTGGTTGCCGGGACCAAATACCGTGGCCAGTTTGAGGAAAGAATGAAGGCGATCATGACGGAGCTGGAAAAAAATAGGGATGTCATTCTGTTTATTGATGAGCTTCACACCATCGTAGGAGCAGGAAGTTCAACAGGAAGCCTAGATGCATCCAATATGTTCAAACCTGCTTTGGCCAGAGGAGAAATCCAATGCATCGGGGCTACCACGCTTGATGAATACCGTCAGTATATTGAAAAAGATGGCGCCTTGGAAAGAAGATTCCAGAAAGTAATGGTAGAACCGACTTCCATCGATGAAACCATCCAGATCCTGAATCAGATCAAAGATAAATACGAAGAGCATCATAATGTTGTCTATACACCGGAAGCTATTGCTGCGTGTGTGAATTTAACATCGAGATATATTACAGACCGTTTCTTACCGGATAAAGCGATTGACGCAATGGACGAAGCAGGATCCCGCGTATATATTAAAAACATGAAGGTTCCTACTGAGATTATCGATTTTGAAAAGAAAATCGAAGAGATCAAAGAACTGAAGCAGAAAGCCGTAAAAGCTCAGGATTATCTTGAAGCCAGAAAGCTGAAAGATGAAGAAGAAAGACTTCAGATGGAGCTGAATTCCGCTCAGGATAAGTGGGACAAGGATGTGAAGGAGAAAAAAGAAACCGTAAGCGAAGAAAATGTTGCCGAAGTGGTTTCAATGATGAGCGGTGTTCCGGTAACGAAAGTCGGCAAAAACGAACTGGATAAATTAGCCGGAATGGACGGTAACCTGAACGGTAAAGTAATTGGCCAGGAAGACGCCGTTAAAAAAGTGGTTAAAGCCATCCAGAGAAACAGAGCCGGCCTTAAAGATCCTAACCGTCCGATCGGTACCTTCATATTCCTGGGAACAACCGGGGTTGGTAAAACTGAGCTGGCCAAGGTAATGGCAAGAGAATTATTCGAATCTGATGAATCGTTGATCAGAATCGATATGAGTGAATACATGGAGAAATTCGCCGTTTCCAGATTGGTAGGTGCGCCTCCGGGATATGTAGGATATGAAGAAGGCGGGCAATTAACCGAAGCGGTGCGAAGAAAACCTTATGCGGTAGTTCTTTTGGATGAGATTGAAAAAGCACACCCTGACGTATTCAATATCCTCTTGCAGATCTTAGATGAAGGACACGTTACCGACAGTTTGGGAAGAAAAATAGACTTCAGAAATACGATTATTATCCTTACTTCCAACATTGGGACAAGAGATCTTAAAGATTTCGGAGACGGTGTAGGATTCGGAACTTCAGCGAAAAAATCCACTTCGGATTCAAGAGCAAGAAGTACCATTGAGAATGCCCTTAAAAAAGCGTTTTCTCCGGAATTCCTAAACAGAATTGATGATATTGTAATCTTTAATTCTCTTGAAAAAGATGATATCAAGAAAATCATTGATCTTGAGCTGAACAAACTGTACAGCAGACTTGAAAAATTAGGTTATAAAGTTGAATTGACTGATGAAGCCAAAGATTTCATTTCTGACAAGGGATGGGATAAAGACTTTGGAGCAAGACCATTAAAACGGGCAATCCAGAAATACATTGAAGATTTATTGGCTGAAATGCTTGTAAACAAACAACTGTCCGAAGGAGAAACCGTAGTTCTTGACCTGAACGAAGCCAAAGACGGATTAGCAGGAAAAAGTTCAAAACCGAAAAAGTCGGCAGCTGAAAAGTCTCAGTCTTAAATAAATAATTTAATCATAAAAAAGCACCGGAAATTTTCCGGTGCTTTTTTATTTTATATCAAAGCCCTATTACGAAACCGATACTCGGAACCAGTCCACTTGAAAAAATACTTGAATTCTCTTTCCATAACACATTGTACATCAGCCCTAACTGCAGGAAAGAATTATTTCCTATTCTCTGCATATAGCCTCCGCCCAGATACAAAGCATCCTCATTGGTATTGGCTTCAACATTATAAATCTTATCTTTATAATTGATGAAATAATGCTGGTAATTGGCACTTATGAAAAAAGTTCTGGCAATATAATAATTCATAAAAGGCCCTACTCCGAACATTGTTGAGCTGTAGGCATTGGATTTCTGCCACGACACACTGCCCAATACACCGCCTTCAAGATTGTTGGTGAGCATATACCCGACTCTTGGTGCCGCTGAAAGATTAAAATAGCTGTTGCTTCCGAAGCCTAAACCAATCCCGCCCCCGAATGTCCAACGGCTGTTATTTTGCACCGGCTGCTCCGCTTCCTGGGAAAATGCCAAGCCCGAAAATATAATTGATAAACAAATAATAAGCTTTTTCATAGACATTGTTTTTATCGATGCCTAAATTATCATTTTTTTACGAATCTTTTTAATTGTACTTTTGCAGGGTCAAACTAAGAACTCCCGTTAAGAGTTTCGTAAAATTGAAATACAATGAAAGTAGTAGTGGGCCTCTCCGGAGGCGTAGACTCAAGTGTAACAGCTTATCTGTTGCAGCAGCAGGGCCATGAAGTAGTGGCTTTGTTTATGAGAAACTGGAACGATGCTTCCGTAACCCTGGAAGACGAATGTCCGTGGATCGAGGACAGCAATGATGCCCTGATGGTTGCCCAGAAGCTTGGAATCCCTTTCCAGGTAATCGATATGAGCGACTTATACAAAGAAAGAATCGTAGATTACATGTTCGATGAATACCAGAAAGGACGTACGCCGAATCCGGATGTCCTGTGCAACCGTGAGGTAAAATTCGATGTTTTCCTGAAAACAGCGATGTCGCTGGGTGCAGATAAAGTAGCTACCGGGCATTATGCAAGAGTCGATTCAACGATTGATGAAAACGGTAAGGAAATTTTCCACCTTTTGGCAGGAAAAGACAATAATAAAGACCAATCGTATTTCTTATGCCAGTTGAGCCAGGATCAGCTGTCTAAAGCCCTGTTCCCGATCGGTGAACTGACGAAACCTCAGGTAAGGGAAATCGCAAAGGAAATCGGGTTGGTAACGGCTGATAAAAAAGATTCTCAGGGATTATGTTTTATCGGGAAAGTAAGCCTTCCCCAGTTTTTACAACAGCAACTCGTTCCGAAAGAAGGAGAAATTGTGGAAATTTTCAGGAACTCTCCGCTTTTTGCAGGGGAAACCCCAGAATTTTCTTCAAAACAGGAAGAGCTGGATTACCTGAGCCGGAAGATCAATTATACAAAATCCGACGGAAAAGTAATAGGCAAACATCAGGGTGCCCAGTTTTTTACCATCGGACAAAGCAAAGGGCTTGGAATCGGCGGCCATAAGGAAAGCTGTTTTATTATCTCCAGAGATATGGAAAACAATATCCTCTTCGTAGGAGAAGGGCATCAGTTTCCGGGACTGCTGAAAAGAGCCTTAAAAATTGATAATTCCGAGCTGCATTGGGTACGGGAAGATCTGAAGCTAAAAAACGGTGAATCGATGGAAGTGATGGCAAGATTCAGATACCGGCAGCCGTTACAGAAAGCCACTTTATACCAGTTTGAAGAGGCATTCTATATTGAATTTAAAGAGCTTCAGTCTGCTATTGCCGAAGGGCAGTTTGCCGCATGGTATGTTGATGAGGAGCTGATTGGAAGCGGAGTGATTTCATAACGGAAAATCTCATTTCTTTAACCTATTTTGAGTTGTTATCCTTACGCTGTAAATAACAATAAAAATAGTATGATAAAACCTATTTTAGAAAACAACTATTTGTTTATCCAATAACTGATCATTGGTATCGCATCAATACTCTTCGGACACCAATTATACCAGGAAATCGCAAATCCGGAAACATCGCAGCTTACTTTAAGCATCATACTGAGGTTGTAACCTCTACCCTGATCAGGAAATACGGCTGCGGACTGAAAAAAAGATTATTTAATAATTTTATACCCGGAACCCGGAACATTTGTTTCGGGTTTATTTTTTAAAACCGTGCGGAAATTTTTGTTTTGTGTCACCGTTGATATAAGACCATTTAACAATCACTAAAACAATCATTTCCAATAGTAAAATAAACATCAGATATCCTATTGGCTTTCCCAGAACCATTCCCTTTATTAGCTTAATGACTCCCAGTATAAAAATAAGGATCATTGCGTAAAAGGTTATTTTTGAAAAAGGTTCCCCAATAATCTTTAACGCAAGAGCCGAAGCATAAAATCCGAAAAGCAGAATTAAATAAAACCTCAGAAATCCGGGACCTTTTAAAACAAACGGATTAAATGCATTCCCTGTATTAATAAGCCAGATCAAACTGATGGCTACCGGGACCGAATAAACAATTATTTTTTTCATAGCTATTTTAATAAATATAAACTCTAAATAGAAACTGGAGTAATAGGCTCAAACTGAATTATAAACTAAAGATCTACTTTACAAGTTCCCAATACTTTTCTCTGCTTCAATGCAAAAGATATCCGAACTGATGTTAATTAATCTCCGCCGCATCCTCCACATCCCCCGCAACTGCTGCAGCTGCTTCCGCAGGAATGCCCGGAGCCGGACGAATCATGCCCTCCACAGCTCCCAGAAAAACAGGAATTCCCATCAGAGCCATTATTTTTGTTGTTTCCCGTCAAAGATTTAATGATAACATAAATGATAAAAATGAAGAATATTCCGGCAAACGCTATATTTCCGTTTCCCGAGCATGAAATCACCGTCAGCAGCAAAGGTAAAAGTGCTGTGAAGTGAAGATATTTTTTAAAGAATTTGAAAGATATTCCGGTATTTTTCTTCAGCCAAATCTCTTCCGGCGGTAGTTGCCCAAAAACTTTCCGGTAATTCTTCAAAGTTTCTACAAACCAGTTCCTGTGCTTTTCAATCTCGCTTCTGCCACCATTTGACGGGTGGTGATGAAGTTTACGCTGCAAGATATCCGGGCAGAATTCTTCCCAGTAATTTTGCGTATACGTAAGATGCAGATGCCAGACCTTGTCCACGATTTTGCTCGGTGAAGCACCGTTAGGTAATGTACAGCACAGATAGACAAATTTTTTATACTCTTCAATGGCTTTTTGGGTAAAGCTTTCGGTCCAGTTTTCTTCTTTAGCGAGTTTCCTGGAAAAAGGAAATTCTGCTTTGGGATGATCTAATGTGAAGTTCTGAAGCCTGTTCCACAGCGGGTCGTTTTCCAATAAGATGAATGTTTTCATTGTTTCAACTTTTAGTTTCTGTTCAAATATCATTTGATTTTAAAATATAAAAGTCTCGGCATGGTCTTATTTGGTTTTAAATTAATCTTATATTAGTCTTAAAATTTATTCCATGAAAAAAGAAGATATTATTCATCTTGAAAAGCTGATGAATTTTCTCGGGATGCAGTTCCTGAAAAAGAGCCATTGGGAAGATGTTTCCAAGACCGAATGGTCCTATATCGCTGCCGAGCTGAATGATTTGATAATCAAGGATTACGAAGAAAAAGGAATTAGGAAAAAGGCTGATCTTCTGGGTTCGAATTATCTTTATGAACATCTGATCATCAATAAATTAAAACGATTCAGCCAGAATGAAAATGCCGTTCTCAGTAAGCCCAATCTTGCCAAGCTGAGCCTGATCGTTAAAGTACTGGGATATTCCAGCTATATAGACTTTATTAATTCCAATACGGAATCCTTTAATTTCAATGATCTGCGGATCGAAATGAACAACATCAAGCAGAATACGGAACTGCTGGACCGATTGGTGGGCTGCTGGTATTCCTACAACCGAAATTTACCGGAAAATCCTTTGCAGGCAAGAGACAGCCGGATCTGGCGTTCCGCTACGGAAATCTATAAATCCGAAACAACAGGCGAATATTTTATCGAAAGAAGCGGCGGCGACCGCCATAAGTATTTCGGGAAAGTGACGGCCTATTCCGATTATGTTTTTATCATCATGAACAGCAATACCTTCATCCGGCAGCGGCATTTTATCTCAAGGATAAAAGATATTAAGGAAAAGCTGAAGAATCCAGATTATAAGCTCCATGAATTGCATTTTATAAGTACGTGTATCAGTTTTAACCAGGAACCGATCGCCCTTTTTGAAATCTTTCAGAAAGCGGATCGCAAAACATTCGTTACCGACTCCATCAGCTTCCCGATCGACAGCGATGAAATTCCGAAATCCATTGTACAACAGCTTGAAGATACGGAAGCTAACCGCATCGACTATAAGTAGTTGTGAGCGATAAAGAGATTAGGTTAATAGGCTGGAAGAGATATGCTTGAGGCTGGACGTTTTTATGCCAATAAAACAACCTCTGTCATTTATTAATCATAATATTTATGATCCTGCTAATGATCAGTTCCATTTAAAACATGATTTCTCTGGCATTCTTTATTTTTCTTTATTAAATCAATGAAAATAAAATTTATTCCCAATTAGCTGACGAGCCAGTCTTTGAAATCCTTGACACGCTCGCGGCTGACAGTAATTTCTTCCTGCGGCTGAAACTCCAGTTCCACTTTATAAGTAGGCGATGTGTGAATATTTTTGATGTAATCGGAATTAATGATAAACTGGCGGTTTACCCGGAAAAACTTTTTCTCATCCAGCACCTCTTCCAGTTCGTCCAGTGTAAAATCTGAAGGATACGTCCGTTCCTGAGTCTGCAGGTAAACGATCTTATTTTCGCTGAAAAAGCAGCTTACTTCAGGCGTCTGCACGATTTTCAGGTTGTACCCGATTTTAACCAGGATTCTGGACAGGGTAGATTTTTCTTTTTTAATTAACTGCTTAATTTCCTGCGAATTGACCGAATTATCGGAAGGAATAAAAGATTTGAATTTCTCCACTGCTGCGGCAAGGTCTTCATCCAGGATCGGCTTTAATAGATAATCGATGCTGTTTAGTTTAAAAGCTTTCAGGGTATACTGGTCAAAAGCCGTGGTGTAGATGATGAAAGCTTTGGTACGGACTTTCTCAAAAATATCGAATGACAATCCGTCCCCAAGGACGATATCTGAAAATATCAACTGCGGATGCTCGTTTGCCGAAAACCACTCCAGGCCTTCTTCTACCGATTCTATCTTGGCAACCAGTTCAATATCAGCAAATTCACTAAGCATTCTTTCCAATTTCCTTGAAGCCGGTTTTTCGTCTTCGATAATGACAGTCTTAATCATTGAGTTCCCGATTTAGTTTTTAAAATTCCGAATAAAAGTAAGCAAAAATTACCGGTTTTAAAATTTAAGTGGATGTTTTGATTTTCCCATCTCTTTTTCGATCACGCTTCTCTCCCATTCATTGTCCAGCAGGAATAGTCTGACGGCTTTAACGGTGAGAATAATGCCCCAGATTGCCAGCAATACCGAACCGTCCCACAATGAAATGTTAAAGATCCCTTTTTCAAAAATATCATCAAAAAATATAATGAAAGCCACGATGAAAAACCATAAAACGCCTTTGTAGAATTTTTTAAGGTCTCTTACTCTTTGCTGTGCCTGATTGTAGTCCATTGTATTTTGTTTTTAAAGTTTATTAATTGATTATAAAGTTTTTGTGCTTTTTCTTTCTTCGTCCATCAGTTCTTTGATCTTACGCTCTTCCCAGTCTTTTCCGATTCCGAAAGTTCCCGCGGCGTGTGCGGCGACACCGATTCCCCAACCCATCATCGGCCATACGAACCAAAGGTATTCCGGTGAAGTTATCAGGTTCAGAATCACCAGAAAGGAGATAACCAAAACATAGGAAGTAAGATTTCCGTAAAACCCTTTCAGTTCTTTTACTCTTCTTGCTGCTTTTTCGTAAGCCTGTGTTTCTTTGTTGATGAATGTTTCCATAATTGTTTGTTTTAAAGATGAATTGTTTGTTTTTGTTGATACAAAGGTAGCATAGGAACCGCCCCAAATCAATTTTATATAACCGAACCGTAGAATATGAACACTGAACTGTAAAAATCCCGACTCAGCGGAGAATCGGGATTTTGATAGGTAATTATGAAAGATTTTTTTAAGAAGTTCAGTGGCACTTTAAGCCTAAGTGAATGAATTTATGGCCGAACCTTTATTGACCTGTATTTTATAGAACTTTATTAAACTTCAGATCATCACCTAATAAACAAACGGAATCAGTTTCTTTGTTTTCCTTCGGTATTCCAGGTATTCTTCACCGAATTGCTCGATCAATGCTTTTTCTTCCACTTTGATCCTGTAAAGGAACGCCATAAAAGGAACAGTAAAAGCTAAACATAGAGAAATCCAGTTATTTAGGTATAAACCCAGCCCTAACGAAGTAAGCAGGGAAAAAGCATACGACGGATGCCTGATGTACCTGTAAAACCCTTCTCTTTTGATCTTGTGGTCTTCGCGGATCGTGACATCCACGGTGAAATATTTACCCAAAGAGCGGATAATGATGAATCTTAAAATAATTCCGATCCATATACAGGCTACGCCTATGTAATAAATTCCCACCTCATCGGAAATCGGAATTCTCGTAAGATAAGAAGCTGCCACAGCACTGATTATGGAACCGGGTATAGCCATCCAGAGAATATTCAGGGTAGACCGGTCTTTGTCTTTTTGATCTTTCTCACCGGACTTCAGGATGTTTTTGTACAGGATTTCTGTGATGAACCACGCAACCATGGACACGGTAAACAGGATTTGCAAAGTTTTCATAGCATCAGGTTTTTTAAATTTTTAATTAAAGAATAAATAAATTACGGCTGTTTTTCTTTTTCCATCAGTTCCCTGATCTTGCGGTCTTCCCATTTGCTTCCCAGCATAAACCCGGGAATAAAGGCCCTCATCGCCTGGATGACCACGGCTATCCCCCAGAACAGCGGAAGGGAGAAGTATTTCAGGTGCCATATCGTTTCTCCCGGTTTCAGTTCCCGGTAATTCAGGATTAGAATAAAAATATTGACTGCCAGATAGATGAACAGGAAAACATAGAATTGTTTGATCCTTTTCACCTGCTTTTCGGCTTCTTTATAACGGATATCGTCTTTGCTGATCGGTTCCATGATTTTAAAATTTATTGTTTGTTTTGTTTTTCAAGAATCTGCCTGATCTTTTTGTCTTCCCACTTTTTACCGATGGCAAAAACGCTCATTCCATGTGCTACCACTCCGATTCCCCAGCCCAGCATCGGGAAAAAGAACCAGATATTTTCAGGAGTTGTCAGGAGATTGATAATAACTAAAAATGGAATGATGATACAGTATGAGATCAGGTTACTGTAGAAGCTTTTTATTTCTTTGACGCGTTTCTGCGCCCTTTCATAGGATTCGTTTTTATTTTCCGGTATAACACTGAATGTATTGGATTTGGAAGAAAGCACCGGAAGCTTTACTTTAAAATAATCTTCGGATTTTTCAATGAATACATTTTTCTTTGTCAGCAGCGCATATCGCTGTACAATGTTGGCTAAACCGATTCCTGAACTTTCCTTGATCTGTTCCCTTACCTGTAGGTTGTTTTCAATACAGAGCGTATCGTTTTCGGAGAAAATTTTAATGACCAAAGGTTTGGATGAAGTGGCGAAATTATGCTTGATGCAGTTCTCCAGCAGCAGCTGCAGCGACAACGGCACGACAAATCTCCGGTAATCATCTTTTTTCACGTCAAAAACAAAGTCTACGCTGTCTTCAAATCTTGTTTTCAATAAATCGCAGTAGGTTTTCGCAAATTCCAGCTCGTCTTCTACGGTTACGAGTTCTTTATCTTTCTGTTCCAAAACATAGCGGTAGATCTTTGACATCGAGGCGGTAAACTTCTGCGCCTGCTTTGGATTCTCATCGATCAGCGAACTTAAAACGTTTAACGAATTAAATAGAAAATGCGGGTCCAGCTGGTTTTTAAGGCTCTCAAACTGGGCATTGGCCGATTTGGCGATCAGCTTCTGCTCCACCACTTCCTTTTTGGAAGTCTTTTTCAGCTCTTCCATAAACCCTTTTGCGTGAAGGAAAGCGGAAATCAACAGAGCGATATTGATCGTAAACCAATTCACAAAACCATACTTTCCTGAAAAATATTCTTCAGTAGTTGCTGCTTTCTGGAATACGACAAAATTCATGTAGTTGCAAAAATACACCATTACCGTATTGGCCACCAAAATGGAAATAATGCTGATAACCGCCCTTTTCGTCGTCGCTTCGGACCACGGGAACTTTTTATTGAGATAATCGTTGATCACTCCGTTTCCCGCACCCAGGATAAATGAATACATGAAACATACCACCACGGTAAGCATGAAATTTTCCACCGTTTTCTCGCTGGTAAACCCAAAGAAAAAGATCATCGATGTGGCCACCGAGATCCAGCATAAAGTAATAAGGTTCTTCCGTTTCATTTACAATTTTCTTATTTCAAAAATAGGCTATATTCTAAGTACTAAAAATTATTTTTTTCCGAACGGTAGTTTTTCGGGACTGAACGGAAAAAACCTTCTTATGAAAGAAGGTTTTAAAGTATATTTCGGAATTATTTCGCCGCGCCGCTTAAAAAATACTGGGCTTCCGTTTTTCCCCAATTTGGGTCCAGGGCAGTTTTTGGTTTGAAGGTATTGAACTTTTCCAGAGATGCTTTAAAGAGTTCCATTCCCTTTGCCTTGCTTCCCCCGAACTGCTCCGGTGTGTAATAGGTATCTTCCGCTTTGATCAGGGTTACTCTTGGATTGGACGGGTCCAGCTGTTCTGCTTTTTTCAGTTCCTCTTCGGCTTTGCCCCCGAAAGTCCTGAACCTTTCCATCGGATTGACCATCATTTTCAATGAATAGATCATCTTCTGCAAAAGGTGGATCTCGGAATTATTTTTTTCCATTGCTTCTGCGGCATCCACAAACTTCTGGGCCAGATCTGCGTTTTCTTCCAAAGCCTGGTTATTTCCACCCTGCATCTGCGATCTTCCTTTCTGGATGTAAGCCAGTGCAGCGTAATAACTCGGCTGCCATTTGTCTTTTTCCTTTTCGGCAATTCTCTGAAAATCATTGGCCAGTGCCTGCAGTTCTTCGGGAGACCGGGTGGATTCCAGCCTGCTTATTTTTTCGGTCATTATCTTCTCATAATTAGTCTGAGCGTAAGATACTAAACTCATAAAGCCTAAAGCGAAACTTAAAACATATTTTCTCATGATTTCTAAATTTTAAAGTTGATTATTGTATTGATTTTAATTAATTTTTAAAGATTGTTGTCAATGGCCTCCTGGGTCTTGTCGATCCCGAAACTGATCAGCGCACCGATATAGACAAAAGTCTGGGCAGCAGGCAGAACCGCGGCACTCCTATCGCCGTTGGAAGAAAAACGGTAGCCGTAGATATTTTTATTTCCCAAAATGTTGTTGACCCCCGCTACCAGTATGGTAAACGCTTTGGCCTCTTTTTTCCCGAGATTCGGAAGGTAATTCAGACTGAAATTCAATGAGTTGAAATCTTTTACTTTCCCTTCGGATTTCAGGATATTCTCTCCGCTTTGGGCCACGATGTTGTAAAAAGGCCTTCCGGAGGTATAGGTATAGGAAAAATTAAATCCGGTCTTCCATGAAGTTACAAACTTCTTTGCCACCAGGGAAATGTTATGCTTTGCCGCGAAGCTCGGGTACAGTTCGGTAGGATAATTTAAGAATTCCCTTCTGCTGTCAAGGTAAGAATAGGAGATCCAGTAATCTACGTTTTTAATACTCTTCTTATCCCTCCAGAGCACTTCCACCCCTTTTGCAAAACCGTTTCCTTCATTTGGAAGAATGATATTCTGAAAGCCTGACACCGATGTTTTCACCAGATTTTTATAATCTTTATAAAATGCTTCCATCCTTAAAGTCCTGTTATCTTCGCTTCTCTGGAGCTGGAAAATATAGTGGGTCGCCTTCTGGAAATTCTGCTTAAAATTCTGCGTTAAATATTTGGATTCCGGAGTCTGGTAAAAAATACCGTAGGCAAAGGAAGTTACCCATTTGTCTGACAGCCGGTATGCTGCTGAAAAACGCGGCGCCACATTCCATTGGTTCAGAAAGCTTGAATTTTCTGCTCTGATGCCTAAGCTGGTAGAGAAGCTGCGTCCGAAAGCCAGGTTGTTTTCAGCAAATAAAGCCGTGGTAAAATTGCTGATGTTGTTCTTCTGCTGTGGCGAACCAAAGATCGAGGAGGATGACTTATCGTTTTCCGAAAGAAGTTCAAAACCGGCTTTGATATTGCTCACCACTGCGATTTTTCTTTCGAAGACCGCCCGGCTGTTCCAGTACTGGCCTTCTGTATTCATATTGACATTGCCTATTTTGTTTCCTTCATTCACAATCCCTATTTCCAGATCATTTTTATTGATGCTGAAGGAAGAACCCAGGTTCATCAGGTAACGTCCCATTTTCTTTTTGTAGGTAAGGCTGTGAAAAGTATTTTTCCCGTTAACCGAAGGCTGCTGCTCATCGTAATTCTGCTCCAGACTTGGCTGCGAAACCTTCAGAGAATTGGCATCAAAACTCCCGTAATATTTCAGGAAGCCGCCGGATTTAGTTTTAATCCTGAAATTTCCGTTAACTGAGATGCTTCTAGGAGCTTTGATAAAATCCGTCTCGAAATTCAGTACTTTGGTAACCAATCCCAAATCTGAGATATTGGCTGCAATCCCGTAACTAAGGGTTTTCTTTTCATTAAGTTGCTGGTAATCGCCCCCTAGGGAAAAAGGAAAAATATTGAAGGAATAAGAGCTCTGATCCGGCATATCTACGCTTTCCAGCAGCAATACCGATGAAAGGGCCTGTCCATACAGGGCAGAGTATCCGCCACTTGAAAAAACGCTTCCTTTGAAAATAGAGGTGTTAAAACGTTCTCTTCCTGCCAATCCCGGTACCGAGCTGCTGAAGTAGTTGTTGACCAGATTACCGTCGATATAAAACTTGGTTTCTGCGCCTGTTCCGCCTCTTACGAAAAGGCCTTCGCTGTCTCCGGCGTTCTGTACACCCGGTAAAAATTTGTAACCGGTGGTGGTTTGCCCCTGGGAACCCGCCGTTGTATAAATATCCATCGGCGTCAATGCGGCTGTTGCTCTCTTCTTGTCGCTGGCTTCGATGGAACCTGCGGAAATCACCACTGCATCGATTTCGCTGATCTGTTCTTTCAGGTCTGCATTAATTACCAGATCCTGGTTTTCAATAAGAACTGATTTTTCAACGGTTGTATATTTCGGATTTGTAAAAACGATGGCAAAATTGCCTTTTTCTGAGGTTTCAAAAGAAAAATTTCCACCGCCGTCTGTTGTTGTTCCGTCATAGGTATCTTTTAAAGTCACGCTTACCTCTCCTACCCCTTTATTTTTGTAGGTTACTTTTCCGGAGATTCTGATCTGTGCAAAATGAAAAGTGAAAGATAAAAAGGTAGTAAGAAATAATAGTTTTGTTTTCATAGCTGTTTTATTTCGATTCAAAAGTAAGACGAAATTTCAGGGCAGATAAATTTTTGTTACCGAACGGTAGGTTTTGGAAGCTGAGCTGTAAAATTTAATTTTTTGATGTAATTCGGGGATTAAATAAAGGTCAAAAAAAGCATCTAACGTGAGCTTGGTATAGAAATCAGGGAATAAGAAGTTTCTTCTGTCAACAGTATGGCCAAAGTATGTATTATCCATTAAATCATTTATACTCAATCAGCGCCTAATTAAGCCCATGCTCAATAACAAATTGAAAATACGTTGAATATCATCAAATTTTTCTATTTTAAGTACCATCCATAGTTTTAAACACCCCTCTAAAATTCATAGAATTTTCGCCACCACTTCCAAAGGAGTGGAATTTAGATTAAGATATTATCCGTGATTTTATAATTTAGGGATAAGCCTTTACTGCTGCATATTTCAAGCCTGATATTCAGTAAATTGAATTGACAAACAAAGCGGATTTATCATTCACTTTTAGAGCAGGTTAATTAACCGGAATGCAGAAATCCACGATCATTTTGCCTTCCGGATGTTCCTTGAAATTGGTATGGTAGATTTCAAACGGAAATGCTTTACGTACCGAATAGCCATTCTCTTTCATCCAAAGAAAAAGAGCCACCCAGCTTTTTTCAAAATCATCCAGGGTAACTTCACCGCTTCCTACGATAAATTTTCCGGCTTCTATAGTTTCACCAAATATTTCGCCCTCCTGCTTTTCCAATTTTTTATCTAAAAACATGCAGGCATGGATCTCACTTTGTCCGGAGGCGTCACCTTGAAGCTATCATGATATACCGAGATCATCTTTACATTTTCACGGGCAAAAAGACTTCTTTCCTTAGCCCAGTCGATCAGAACGGTATAAGAAGGCTCTACATTCGCTATTCCTAAGCTCATAACAGCTGCGAGGTTCATCTCAGGAAGATGCATAACATCAATTTTCAAATTCATTTTTGTCCAGTTAAACAGGTTTTCGATATTACAAAGGTAAGGGCTGAAAACCGTATCGACTTGTCCGTTCTTGCTTTCTGCTAAGCGGATCTGGTGAACATTTTCCGGAACAGATTTCCTAAAGGCGGAAGGTGACTGCCCGTAATAATTTTTAAACGTTTTGGTAAAAGCGGAGTGGCTTGAAAAACCGAACTGAAGATAAATGTCCTTCAGGCTTAATTTCTTTCTTAAAGCTACATAAAAGGCCGCTCTCTCCATTCTTTTCCTGCTGATGTACTGCTGAACGCTTTCGCCGGTAACCAGCCTGAAAATCCTATGAAAATGAAACGGTGAATAAGCACCCACCTCAGCAATTTTCTGCAGAGACAAATCGGTATCCAGATGGTCATCAATATACCGGATGGCTTTTACAATTCTCTTTTTGTATTCTTCCATTTTCCAAAGCATTTGGCGCAAATGTATAAAGTCCGGAAGAAAGAAGCTTGTCTTTTGTTGCTGTTTTGTAAAAAATCCTCCGATTGTGAAACTTTTCGCCAAATCTTTTTTAAATTTATCCTACAATCACTTTAAAACATTTAAACAATGAAAAGTAAAACATTAGCCTTACTTGCAGGCTGTGCACTTTTTGCGGTTTCCTGCGGAACCACGAACACGTATCCGGTACTGTCCAAAAGCAACACCCAGACGGGAGGGACCGCCAAATTTACCCAGAAAGGAGACGAGGTGATCATGAAGCTTGCCGTAAACAACCTTACTCCGGGAATCCATGCCGTACACATCCATGAAAAAGGCGACTGCTCGGCAGCAGACGGAACCTCAACCGGAGGCCACTGGAACCCGGCCAAGGACGATCATGGGAAATGGGGTGCCGAACATTTCCATATGGGCGATATCGGAAACCTTACCGCCGACAGCAGCGGAAATGCGATGCTGACCTTCAAGACGAGCAAATGGTGCCTGGGCTGCACAGATGCCTCCAAAAACATTATCGGAAAAGGACTGATCATTCACGCTGCAGCCGATGATTTCCATACCCAGCCGACGGGAAATGCCGGAGTAAGAGTGGGATGTGTGGAGATTAAGTAATTACCATTATTTCAATAAGAAAACCGCTGATATTCATCAGTGGTTTTCTTTATTTATCAGTATCGGATTATTAATTTCTGTTGAAATATTTCGGGCTGATTTTGAATAACAATGCTCATCCGGATTTTCTGATTCTTTTAAGTAATTTCTACAGAATGTTCTTATCAATTGCTGATTCATAATTTTTTAGAGAGAGCAACAGACCTCTTTCAGACATACAAAAACCGCTGACTTCCATCAGCGGTTTTTGTATTTAAGATTTTGCACTCATATCTGCAATGATGTTCATCGCTTCTTGGAGGTACAGGTCTTTTTTAAGATTTTTGATCCAGATCTCGGATTTCTTCTTGAAGGCTTCATCTTTTTTCTCCCTTTCAATCTCATTCTGGTACAGCGTGAACTGAAGTCCGTTTTCAAATTTCGTCAGTGACTTGAACTTGTCGATCTGTGCTTTTCGCTGCTTCATCAATTCATTAAATTTATTGATGTTCAGAGTAATGGTTTCTTCTTTATCAAGTTTCTCTCTCCATTGAGCTGACTCCAGCAACAGCTGATATTTCGTGTTCTTTGCCATTCTGTCGTTACTGGCTTTCTCCAGCGCCTGAATGTTGAAATAATTCAGTTTCTGGAAGCTGGTGGAAGGTATTTTGTCCCAAGCCAACGCATATTCGTCATATCGTTCTCCTACTTCCGCATACGTAAAGAAGTCTTTCATCTGAATATCGGAAACAATTCCTTTTCTCTGGGTAGATTCCCCGGTAATCCTGTAAAATTTCTGGATGGTAAGTTTCAGAGATCCGAAGTCATCTTCCGTATTTAAAAATCGGTTCAGGTCTACGAAAGTCTGCACCGTTCCTTTTCCGAAAGACTGAGGAGAACCTATAATCATGGCTCTTCCGTAATCCTGCATTACGCCGGCCAGGATTTCAGATGCCGAAGCAGACAATTCGTTCTGCATAATCACCAATGGTCCTGTCCATACCGGCGTTTCGTTTTTATTTTTTAAGGTCTGGATTTTTCCGTTGCCGTCTTTTACCTGAACATATGGTCCTGCCTGCATGAAAAGCCCCATGATGTCACCAACTTCCGTAAGAGAACCGCCGCCGTTATTTCTAAGGTCAAGCACGATCCCTTGGATTCCCTGAGCTTTCAGTTTGATAATTTCATTTTTGATATCATCGGAGGCATTTCTGCCATTCGGATTTTCGAAATCGGCATTAAAGCTCGGTAAATTGATAAATCCGTATTTTTTACCGTTCGGAGAGTTCACCACGATACTTCTGGCGAAAGTATCTTCAATGGCCACCTCTTCGCGGATCATGGTCACATCTTTAATTGTTCCGTCTTTTTTCTGTACGGTAAGCGTTACCGGAGTTCCTTTTTCCCCTCTTATTAATCTTACGGCTTCATCAGAAAGCATCCCTACCACATTTACGGCATCTTCTTTCGGTTTTGATTTTACTTTCAGGATTTTATCACCTTCAGAAAGCTGTTTCGATTTCCAGGCAGGCGCGCCGATGGTTAAAGGTCCTAAGAACAGGTTTCCCTTCCTGTATTCTATCATTGCACCAATACCTATTACTTTTCCTTTGAACTGGCTATCAAATTCTTCTTTATCTTTTGGCGAATAATAGTTGGTATGCGGATCGAAAACTTCTGTATAAGCATTCATGTATACTGTAAACAAATCCATTTTCTTTCTCTTCTTTAATCTTCTAAGAAAATCGGTTGTCGTATCTTTGATTTCGTCTGTTGCTTTAAGAAGTTTTTGCTGTGGTGTCAGAATCTGAAGTTTAATCGTATCCTTTAAATTATACTTCTGTACAGAATCTTTTTTCTCTTTCTGAGCTTCTTCCTTGCTGTTCATCGATTCAATTTCCTGAAGAACATTGTATTTGATGAACTTTTTCCACTCATTGTACTGTTCCTGCTTATTTGCAGGTGCTTTTTTGTTTTTCGGTTCCAGGATCAGCGTTTCATCCTCTTCAAGATTAATTGGCTTGCTAAAAATATCCTGGGTGATTTTATCAATTTCGTCTATTCGCTGGTATAGCCTGTCAATAGTAAGTTTGTAGAAAGTAAGATCTCCCTGATTGATATAATCATCCAGTTTTGTTTCATGCTTGCCGAACTCATCCATATCGGATTGAAGGAAATATCTTTTGCCGGGATCCACCAATTCAAAATAATGTTTATAAACATCTTTGGAATAAGCGTCATTGATGGGTTTTGGGCTGTAGTGCAAATAGGAAAGTGTATTCTTTACGCTCACCATTATCGTCTGCATCTTTTCGTCATCATTCTTTGGCGAGTTGAAACAAAACATTAGACTTGTTAATGGAATGAGGAGTAAAAATTTATTCAGCTTAAAATTTTTCCACATAAATCTGTAATGTATTTTTATTAAATTAAAAAATATTGTAATAAGTAGTTATTTTCTATACATCGTTACAAATTATCAAATTTAATACCTTATTTATAATTATGAATTAGTTTTTAAATATTTTATAATAAAATTGAATTTTATTTTTTCTTTTTGACAAAAAAACTATATTTGGCTCTAAATCTTATTTCTATGAAAAAAAATCTGAAAGTTTTAAAAAGGGATAACCTTAAGCAAGTTTTTGCAGGTAAGTTACCATCCGGAACATCTAATTGTGTTGCAACTACAAATTGTTCATCAGGTTGCGCAGGATACGTGTATACGAGTGATCCACTTGTAGGATACTGGTCTTGCAACTCATGTTGTTTAGCATAGTTCAACACTTATACACTTTTAGAGAACCTAATATTAGGTTCTTTTTTATTTAAATAAATATTTTTATGGAAAGACCCCTTATTCTGGTAACCAATGATGACGGAATTACAGCACCCGGTATCAGAAATCTAGTCAGTTTTATGAACGAAATCGGAGAAGTAGTGGTGGTAGCACCCAATTCCCCGCAAAGCGGTAAAGGCCATGCCATTACCATCAACTCTACCTTAAGCTATGAAGAAGTGCAGCTGGATGGCCCGCAGACCGATTTTTCCTGCAGCGGGACACCGGTAGACTGCGTAAAGATGGCACTCGATAAAATATTGCCGAGAAGACCTGATATTGTGGTTTCCGGGATCAATCACGGAGCCAATTCATCCATCAACGTAATTTATTCCGGGACGATGTCGGCAGCGGTGGAAGCCGGTGTGGAGAATCTCCCTGCGATCGGGTTTTCTTTGCTGGATTTCAGCTGGGAAGCCGATTTTACCCAAGCCAAAGAATACATTCAGAACATTGTAAAAAGAACATTGGAAAACCCGATGCCGAAAGGAATTGTTCTCAATGTAAATATTCCGAAGCTTACGAAAGAAAAGATCAAAGGCGTAAAAGTATGTAAGCAGGCCCATGCCAAATGGGAAGAAAGCTTTGATGAAAGAATCAATCCCCACGGTAAAAAATATTACTGGCTGACCGGTTATTTCAATAACATGGATGAATCCGAAGATGCCGACGAAACAGCACTGGCCAACGGATATATCTCCATTGTCCCGGTGAAGTTCGACCTTACAGCTTACGAGTATATGAATACGCTGAATGAGGTGATGAAATTTGACTAAATAAAAACAAATAAGGCGTAAAAATTACGCCTTAATTTTTTCCCACAGATTTCACAGGTCATTCTTTTATCTTTTAATAGGAATTAACCTATCTGTCGTGTGATGCATGATTATGGGCTTAGCCGAAACCTGTAATAATTTTAATTAAAGCTGATTTCATTCATTATTATAAAATCCAGCCGAATTTCACCCTTATCGATACCATATCATGATTTAAATATCAAAATTTTAACTATTTATAATATTAAATCTACGTTAGAATAACACTTTATCCTCTCGCCTCAGTTCTTCCAGGTATTTGCTTTTATCATCCCGGTAAAAAAGGTTCATCGTTTCAAAAGGAATGAGCTTCAGATCTTTATTTACGATATGGACACAGGATTTTTTTACCGCACGTACATCGAAATCATGAGCATCCATAAAATTCATGATGATGATTCGGAATAGGTTGTCGTAATCTAAATTAGGAGCGGAAACTTCAGGAAGACAGCATAATAGCTGGTTGACTTTAGGCTGCACTTTATCTACGGAAATTCCCGTGCTGAAAATATCCAGCAGCTGCATCTGCAAGCCGGTATCCTGTTCGTAAACGATGGTATTCCGGGTTTCATTATTGAGCAGATCAGCAGGATTGATGTATCGCGTTAAAGGAATGGTTTCCCCTTCCAGCTTCAGGATATAACCCATCGCCAAAGCATCCGGATTGCACGGGACCGGAATAATATCATCCGAATTCAGCAGCGGAAACTGGTTCAGAATTTCCTGCCGTACCTCGGTAAGCGTTATTTTTTCGTGTGCCGAATCTTCACGGTTTCTTCCGGCAATTTCTACCGGCTGAAAAGTTATCCCGCGGACACATTTCTGTTTTAAGGCAAATTCGATGATTTGGCCGATCTCATCGATATTCTTGCCTTTCTGCAAAACGATAACCAGAGTAGTTGAAAGGTTCAGGGCATTTAATTTCTCCAAAGCCTTCATTCTGACATCGGTAAGATCTTTTCCCCTGAAATCCTGTAGTACTTCAGGTTTAAAAGAATCAAACTGGAGATAAATCTCAAATTCCGGTGCATATGTCGCCAGCTTTTCAGCAAATCCCGGATCATTGGCGATCCTCACCCCGTTGGTATTCAGCATGAGGTGCTTAATGGGCTTTGATTTGGCTATATCCATGATCCTGAAAAACTCGGGATGGATGGTAGGCTCACCTCCACTGATCTGAACAACGTCCGGCTCGCCCTCGTTTTTTACAATAATATCGAACATCGCTTCAATTTCTTCCAATGTTCTATGGCTGCCATAATGCGGTGAAGACATCGCATAACAGGTCGGACACGTCAGGTTGCAACGGTCCGTTACCTCAACAATTGAAAGGCAGCTGTGCTGCTCATGATCTACACATAAACCACAATCGTACGGACAGCCATATTCTACTTCCGTCCCGAAATAAAAAGGCATCTCAGAAGCTTTGTTGTAATTTCTGATATTTTTATAATAGTGTACATCTGAAGCGATTTTTGTCTTGAAAAATCCGTGGTCCGGGCATCTTTTGGTCATAAAGACTGCTTCATCCTCAATGATGATTTTGGCTCCTACCCTTTTCAGGCATTCGGGACACAGGCTGATCGTATAATCGTAATAGGTGTAGTTTCTTACCGGCATAATTTTATTTTATAGTCCTCCTCCGCAAATGAATCCACTCACCAAACCGCAAAACAGCAGACAGATTAGCATGGTCTGGATAAACTGCTTCCGTGAAAATTTTTTATCGTTGTTCCATTCGTAAATAATTTTCACCATAACAGTAAAAATCAGGGAAAAAACCGAAGCCGCAAAAAGAATGATCAGGATAACCATCAGAACCAGGCCTCCCAAATTACCGACTTCCAAAATTGTCAGGGTTTTCATGTTTTATATGTATGAGTGGTTAAAACGAAAGGTATTTTTAATTTTATAAATGTAATAAATAATTACGCAAATACATACCATCTGGATCGTTCCCAAAGTTCCTGCCAGTTCCAGCCTCGGCTTAATAAAATCCAGCAGGAACCTGAAGGTAAAGTAACACAGCATAAACAGCTGAAAAATAAACCCTGAAGGATAGTTGCTTTTTCTCTGAATAACTTTTAAAACAACCCATAAAGCAATCAGAAAAGCAATTTCATACAAGGCTACCGGATGTCTGCGGTACTGATCTCCCAGATACATCCCGAAAACGGAATCAGTTGGTACTCCGTACGTCTCTTCATAAATCCCGGTAAGAAAACAGCCGATTCTTCCGATGATCATCGCAAGCATCAACGGAAAAACGATCAGGTCGCCGGTGCTTTCTTTGTGCCCCACTATTTTTTTAGCCAGCTCTACCCCGATCAATCCAAACGCCAATCCTCCGACAATCGTGTTATTGGTCCAGATTGTCCTCAGATCGAAATGCTCAAAAAGTTTATACGGATTTTCAAGGTTTCCAATGAGTTTGGAACCCAGTAAAGCGCCTGCTGTTGCGCCGATAAGAACAGCTGCCGAAGTATTGAATGACGTCTTCTCTCTGGATTTTCTTTTCAGATAGAAGTAATAGCGCATGCCGATAAACATCCCTAATGCCTCAAAAAGCGGATGGGCAAGTACCGATTTGCCGAACATTTGAAAAGTGACGGGAAAATCCATAGTCTCAAAAATATTGTTTTTAATTAACAAATGTGATGATATTATAGATCAGATTTCAGCATAAGGCGTTTTTTGTCTTCCGGATTAAATAAATTAATTGAATTAAAACACCCAAAACAACTGTTTATCAATACATTAATCTATTTAAGAATGATCCTATACAATTCCTGGGTTTGAATTCGATTATAAGTAATCTTAAAGCTCCATCTGATTCTGACATTAAATTCAAAGCAGCTTCAAAACGTTTCAATCAAAGTTTTTTCATACATTTAAGTAAAATAATTTTCCAAATTATGAGAATAGAATATGATATAAAACTGGGGTTTAAGGATGTAATGTTCCGTCCGAAGCGTTCCACGCTGAAATCCCGTTCGGAAGTGGATCTGGAAAGAGAATTTACTTTTAAGCATACCCGCAGAAAATGGAAGGGAATTCCCATTATCGCGGCCAATATGGATACGGTGGGAACTTTTGAAATGGCAGTGGAACTGGCCAAAGAAAAGATCATTACGGCCGTTCATAAGCATTATTCAGTAGAAGAATGGACGGGATTTCTAGACAGCCAGCCCGAAGAGATTCATCAATATATTGCTTTAAGCACCGGAACAGGGAAAGCTGACGAAGAAAAACTAGGAAGAATCCTCGAACTGCACCCTAAAATCGAGTTTCTCTGCATCGATGTTGCCAATGGCTATTCCGAATATTTTGTGGAGTTTGTGAAGAAAGCAAGGGCCAATTTCCCGGATAAGATTATCATGGCCGGAAATGTAGTAACCGGAGAAATGGTAGAAGAACTCCTTTTGGTAGGTGCCGATATCATTAAAGTCGGAATCGGTCCAGGCTCGGTATGTACAACCCGGGTAAAAACCGGAGTGGGATATCCTCAGCTTTCCGCAATTATCGAATGTTCGGATGCTGCTCACGGATTGGGCGGCCATATTATCGCAGACGGCGGCTGTAAAGTTCCGGGCGATGTTGCCAAAGCTTTCGGAGGCGGAGCCGATTTCGTAATGCTGGGAGGCATGTTTGCCGGCCATGACGAAAGCGGAGGGGAAATGGTAGAGGAAAACGGCAAGAAATACCGGCTTTTCTACGGCATGAGCTCAAAGACAGCCATGGACAAACATTCGGGAGGTGTTGCGGAGTATCGTGCTTCCGAAGGAAAAACGGTAAAAGTGGCTTATAAAGGTCCGGTTTCGGAAACGGTAAAAGATATCCTCGGCGGCGTACGTTCTACCTGTACGTATGTAGGGGCCTCAAAATTGAAGGAGCTGTCGAAAAGAACAACATTCATCAGAGTTCAGGAGCAGGAAAACCAGGTATTTAAAGACTAAGGATTCAGGAAGATAGTTAAGATAAATTCAAACAGAAAATCCGTCGCAATGGGACGGATTTTTGTTTATATTTTATTTAAATGATTCTTATGTTAATAAGCCTCCATCCACATTTAAGGTCTGCCCGGTAATGTAAGAAGCCATTTCACTTCCTAAAAAAACGCAGGCATTGGCAACATCCCGGGTCTGGCCGAGCTTTTTCATCGGGATCGATTCATTCCATTTTTCTTTGGCTTTATCATCTAAGGCATCCGTCATTTCAGTCTGGATGAACCCCGGAGCAATTGCGTTGCAACGGATATTTCTGGAACCCAGTTCCAAAGCGACCGATTTTGTAAAGCCGATTACGCCTGCCTTTGAAGCTGCATAATTAGCCTGTCCCGCATTTCCACTGATTCCTACCACGGATGTCATATTGATAATGGATCCTGCTTTAGCCTTCATCATCGGCTTGATTACCGCTTTTGTAAGGTTGAATACGGAATCGAGGTTTACATTGATTACTTTGTCCCAGTCTTCTTTGGACATTCTTAAGAGCAGGTTGTCTTTGGTGATTCCTGCATTGTTGATCAGAATATCGATTTTACCAAATTCAGCAATTACTTCATCCACCAGAGTCTGCGCAGCATCAAAATCCGATGCATCCGACTGGTACCCTTTGATTTGGGTGACAGAACTTAAAGCCGCTTCCAATTCCCTAGCTTTATCCACAGAACCGGCGTAGGTAAATGCGATCTTTGCTCCCTGCTGGGCATACATTTCAGCAATTCCTTTACCGATTCCCCGTGTAGCTCCCGTTATTAGCGCTACTTTTCCTTCTAATAGTTTCATATATATGACAATTATTTTCTTTATAACCTATTCGCCCCTTGAAAGTTGGCTAATATACATCATTTCATTTCACAGAAACAAAACAGTGCGCAAAGATATTACAAAATGTTATTCATTACATTTTAAATCACTCTTTTAGCTAAATTTTCCAGCTGTTTTTTATCATACATGGCTTACCCTTGCTCAATCAATAAAATTACCATCCTTCTGCTCGGTAAAATAAATGAATTCAGTTTCTTTTCCTTTTGTAAGCCTGATCCCTTTTTTGTCATTGGTAAATTTATCATATTTTACTTCCGTCAGCGGTTCATTTTTATGATTGGTAAGCCCGAATTTATTATCTTTTTTTACGATAAATTCATTCGATCCCAGGAAAGTAGTAATGTCGTCATAAATAAAGGGAATGATTTCATTTCCGTTTTCATCCATCATCCCGTAAAGGTTAAGTGCATTTTTTCCTACAAGTGCAGGATAAAGCTCCGACTCGCGGATTTCTTTAAGACCTTTTAATTCTTTGTAAATCCCGGTTTTAGGAGTGAATATATAATAATTATCGCTTCTGTTGAGAATGAGTGTATTCGGAAATATTTTTTCAATGCCGTACTCATCGCTGTTCAGGATATTTTTCAAATCTTTATTCAGGATTTCTTCTTCGTCATCTTTTCTGAGATACAGGTATTTATCCCCGGAAATCGTAAGTCCTTCCACCCTGTCATATTCTTTTGGAAATACTACTTCCCCATTCAGGCGCACAACGGCAGCCTTAGGGTTTTTCTGGTCCTGAGAAGTTTTAAACAATCCATTAAAAAGTGGGTTTACATAATGATAATCAAGATCATACAGCTTCCCTTCCTTCTTTGAAAAAATGCTTACTTTATCATCTTTCGTAAGGTAAATATATTCTCTCCCCACGAACGCCTGTTCGTACATTTCATCAGCGATGATGTTCTCTTTTTCATCAATAATTCCGTATCGTTCTTTTGCAGAGTCCAGAGTAATAAGATAAGGATAAGCATTGATATTATCTACATTATGGCTGGAAATCGTGCTGAGCGTTGTTCCGTTATTATCGATTACCTCACCGGATTTCTCTCCTTTCATAAGATAGGTCCGGCCTTTGTAAAAGCGCAGATCTTCCGCGAATTCCCGGTCTGATATTTTTTTACCGTTGAAATCATAAATCATCCATATCCCGTCATTTTTTACAAAAAACCTGTTTTCGCTTCCGAATACAATCCTCTCCGAAACCGGAATGATCAGATTTCCGTTAAAATCATATACACAATCTTTTCCGCGGTTCGTATAGATCAAACGATCCTTATTCTCCCAGGTCCTGAATTTAAACAAATCCATCGGAATGACTTCCTTTCCTTTAGCATCAATAACCGCCGTTTTCCCATTGGCTTTTCCTGCCTTTGCTTTCAGTACAAAACGGTCTTTCCATAAAGGTGAAATCTCGCTTTTAAAAGCATAATCAAAAGTAATATTGCCCAGAGAATCCACAATGCCGCTCTTTCCGGTTCGCGCATCGGTAAACGTGCCGTAACCTTTTGAATAGGAACGGACCTCTTTACCGATTTTTTTGGTTAAAAGAATCTGCTTATACTGATCCGTCTGGCCAAGGCAGACCGACGAAAGCAGTACGAAAATTAAATTTTTCAATTAAATGGAATTATTTACAATGAGAACGATTTCGCCTTTTAAGGTCTTGCTTTTTGAAAATTCAATGAGTTCAAGAATTGTTCCGCGTTTGGTTTCTTCAAATTTTTTGGAGATTTCGCGACTCAGGCTTACTTTGGTTTCCTCACCGAAGAATTCCCTGATCTGCTCCAAAGTGGTATTGATCTTGTGCGGACTTTCGTATAAAACAATGGTCTTTTTTTCCTCAGCCAGCTGCTTCAGCTTGGTTTGGCGGCCTTTTTTCTGGGGAAGAAATCCGGCAAACAGAAATTCATTGTTGGGTAATCCCGAAACCACAAGTGCCGGAACAAAAGCTGTAGCTCCCGGAAGACAGATCATTTCGATATGGTGATCCGAACCCGCTTTGGCCAGCAGATAACCGGGATCTGAAATTCCGGGGGTCCCCGCATCGGTGATGATGGCGATATTCTGACCGTTTTTAAGATCGGTGATCACTTTTTCGGTAGCCTGATGTTCGTTGTGCAAATGATAAGACTTCAAAGGTTTTGAAATCTCGAAATGTTTTAAAAGAATTCCGGAAGTTCTTGTGTCTTCGCATAAGATATAATCAACCTCTTTCAGAATATTTACCGCTCTGAAGGTCATATCTTCGAGGTTCCCGACCGGTGTAGGAACAAAATATAGGATTCCGCTCAAAATTAAGTTTATAAAAATTTATTTTCCACCAATATCCAAAGCCTTTGAGCATATTCATCCACCTTGTTCCATTTTCTGGAATAATAGAGATCACTCAGGTATTCTTTTGCTTCTTCCAGCGTTTTAAAGCTGTTGAGATGAGCTACTACTTCGTTCAGCTCAGACTGGCTTCCTCTGAATAAGGTCTTGGAAAAGGCAATCCTGTCATTCAAATCCAGTTTAAACTCAGGCTTCTTCTTTTCCGCTTCCATAAAATCAGTCGGAATATTGGTTTTTAAAATGCTTCCTGTCTCTTCTTTTTTCTCTGCAGGAGCTGGTTTTTCCGCCGGCAGTTCCCTTTCAAGATGATCGTCATCAAAAAGTGACTGCACAGCTTTCAGGCCTCTTATATTGGCCAGTTTTATCTTTTTATCATGATTGTAAGCATGATATGCCTCGAGGCTTTCAAAGCTTTCATCAGATCTTTTCTCTTCTTTTTCTTCAGAAACCGGAATTTGGATGTCTACAATTTTCCTTCTGTCATTTATTTCTGCCAAAACAGATTCTTCCTGTTTCTCTTCTTCTGCCGACTCGTTTTTGAGATCATTTACAATATTTTCCGCACCGGAAGTATCGCTGGCTATCTCTCCCTGTCCCATCATCTGGGATGAAAACAAGGGGTCATTGGTTTCTTCCGCAGGATGCTCTTCCAGTTCCGAAGAAGATTCATAATTGTTCAGAATCCTTTCTTCTTCCTCAAATGAATTTAAAATTTCCCCGTCATTATCCGAAATCTCATTTTCAAATTCATCGATTTCATTCAACTGGTTGTTGAAAACGGCCTCTTCTTCTGTCTTTTCATCATCAGGATCAGATTCAGCAGGAATTTTTTCTTCATCCGGAAAATTATCCGGTTCTACATTGATCTTAGAACTATCCGGTTCGTTATTATTCTCATCCGGCTGATCGTTAAAAACACCTACGTTGTCATTCAGTACTTCCTGAACACCTGCTCCTTTATTTTCTTCTGCAAAATTAACCAAAGTTTCGTGAAGTTCTTCTTCTACAATTTCATTTAGCTGATTATTGAAAATCGCCTCTTCTTCAGTCACCTGATCCGAGTAACTGCCGGGTTCTTTTTCATTAATTTCATTCAGCTCATTGTTGAAAATCGCTTCCTCTTCCGTTACTTCATCATTTTCACCGGATCGGTAAAAATTTTCATTATTTTCCGGAACCGGCGAAAAATTTTCACCTCCGAAATACGCGATATTCTTTTCCAGCAGACGCAGGAAAGAAATTCTTTCGGCCAGCTCCTCTACAAGATCCAGCTTGGACGAAAGCTCGTCGACATGGCTTACTTTGTCCAGAATACCAATGATATTCCTGGATTCAAAAAAAATCTTTTCCTTTAAATCTTGGATGTTCTGCATAGAAGAATCTTGTTAAAATTGCTTACTTTTGATCTTGAAAATATACGGCTAATTTAACAAATGTTTTTAGAAAATACAATTAATCATTCCAAACAAAGCGGTTGGATGGAAGTAATTTGTGGCTCAATGTTTTCCGGAAAAACCGAAGAGCTGATCCGGAGACTGAGAAGAGCCGAAATGGCGGGGCAGAATGTAGAAATTTTTAAACCGAAACTGGATACGCGGTATTCGGATGAAGATGTAGTTTCCCATAACCAGAACAAGATCCGCAGCACGTCGGTGGAAAATCCCAGCGAAATCCTGCTGCTGGCCTCCAATTGCCACGTCGTAGGAATAGATGAAGCCCAGTTTTTCGATGAAAGCATTGTGTATATTGCCAATCAGCTTGCCAACAGCGGAGTCCGCGTTGTGATTGCCGGGCTGGATATGGATTTCCTGGGAAGGCCTTTCGGACCCATGCCCAACCTGATGGCTACTGCGGAATATGTAACGAAGGTGCATGCCATCTGCAGAAGGACCGGAAACCTTGCCAATTACTCGATGAGGATTTCCGAAGGCAAAGATCTGGTAGAACTCGGAGAGACAGAAGCTTACGAAGCGGTAAGCCGTAGGGTTTTCGTAGATGAAGTTTTGGATAAAAACTAAATCTATATCAAATTTTATCCGTATTTTTGCTTAAAATTTAATAGTAAAAACTATCGGAAAATGATATTGGAAATCAAAAATTATATAAAAATCAGCAATTCCATTGATGAGATTCTGAAAAACTCCCCGTTCAAAATGAAATACATTATTGAAAAGAGCGGGATTTCCGAACCTACTTTTTTCCGGAAAATGAAAGAGAAAAAATTCCTTCCGGAAGAACTGCTGAGAATCGCGGAAATTATTGAGCCGGAAGAACATTCACAGGAAGACATTCTTAAAGCCATTCAGGAAGGTTTGGAAGATGTTAAAAATGGCAGAATTCATGATCATAAGATGGTAATGAATGAGGCGAAGGAAAGACTTGCAAAAAAGAAGCATGAATATCTGCTGGACCAATAGAGCCAAATCGGATTTAGAAAATCTTGAAGATTTTTTAATAAAAAAATGGGGTTTTAAAGTGGTGGAAGATTTTTATGAAATATTAGAAAGAAAGATTTCCCTTCTTGAAAACGGAAATTTAGTCCATCAAAAATATGAAGATACAGACTTTCATAAATTACTCGTAACAAAGCACAATTATATTATTTATGAAATTGCTGCAGATCAGATCAACCTTCTTCATATGATTAACAATTTCCGAAATCCCGATGATAATTATAATTTAATCACCAAAAGGAGTTGATGAACTACAGTGTAAATCAGATCGCAGAAATCACCCATGCAGAAATTGTAGGGAACGGAGATTTAATCATCCGGAATATTGCTTTCGACAGCAGAATTATTTATTCTACCAAAAACACGGCTTTTATTGCAATCAATACGTCTAAAAATTCCGGCGAAAAATTTATTGAAGCGGCCATCGACCGCGGCATTGACATCATTATTTCCGAACATTATGATCCGCAGTTTGAAAATGTCACCTGGATTATCGTGGAGGATTCCGTAATATTTCTTCAGACATTAGCCCGGTATCATTTTGAGAATTCTCATTTAAAATCAATCGGAATTACCGGCAGCAACGGAAAAACCATTTTAAAAGAATGGCTGTATCAATGTCTGTGGAATGAATTTCCTACCGTGAAAAGCCCGAAAAGCTTCAATTCGCAGATCGGGCTTCCCTTATCGCTCCTGCAGATCAACAGTTCTCACAAATTGGGAATTTTTGAAGTCGGGATTTCCCATCCGGAAGAAATGGAAACACTGGAATCCGTTTTCCATCCGCAGATCGGTCTGCTTACCCACATCGGGACCGCCCATATGGCTAATTTCAGCTCCGAAGAAGAACTGATTGACGAAAAGATTAAGCTCTTCAGAAATTCTGAAGTAATTATTTACAATGGAGATCATACTTTGGTTGAGAAAAAAATCAAAGAACAGTATTCCGGTAAAAAATTAATTGCTTACGGTTTTGGCGAACACAACCAGATTCGCTATAAAAACAATATTCAAAAAAATGAAGATGTTGTGGTGCATTGTTTCGGTGAAGAAATTTCATTTCCCGTGCATCAGAGAGACGAAGCGACATTAACGAATGTTTTAGCGCTTATTACAGTATTAAAGGAGCTGAATATCGGAAATCAGGAGATCGTCGAAAAAATCAATGCGCTGAAGGCTGTTGAAATGAGGCTTGAGGCCATCGAAGGCGTGAGGGGTAATATCGTCATCAATGATTCTTTCAATCTTGATCTTGATTCCCTGAAAACAGCGTTGCAATTTCTCAAAGAATATAAGAAGCCGAAGAAATCTCTGGTGCTGACCGACATCCTGGGAGTGAATTCCAATTCAAAAGAACTTTACGAAGAAGTTTCCGAGCTGGTCAACGAACAGCAATTTGATTGGGTATTCCTTATAGGAGAAGAAATATCAAAATATAGTGAATTATTTAAATCTAAAACGTTCACTTTCATCAACACCCAGGAACTCATTGACAGTAAACATCTTAATGAACTCAATAATCAGCTTATTCTATTAAAGGGGGCAAGAAAATTTGAAATCGAGAAATTAAAAGATATTCTTGAGCTGAGAAAGCATGATACCGTTCTGGAAATTAATTTAAACGCCATTCTTCACAACATCAATTATCATAAATCCCTGCTGAAACCTTCCACAAAGATCATGGCGATGGTAAAAGCCAATGCCTACGGGTTGGGAAGTTATGAGATCTCCGAGTTTCTGCAGCATCATCATATTGATTATTTAGGGGTTGCCTTTGTAGATGAGGGTGTAGAACTGCGTAAAAAAGGGATCACGGTTCCGGTTGTGGTGATGAATCCGGAACAGCACAGCTATGAAACCATTATTGAATACAACCTTGAGCCGGAAATTTACAGTTTCCGTGTTCTGGAATTATTTTATAAAGCCGTTCAGAAATCCGGTTACGATAAAAAATATCCTATCCATATCAAGCTGGAAACCGGAATGCACCGTCTTGGTTTTAAGGAAGATGAACTGGATCAGCTGAGCAGTACTTTAAACTCTATGAATCTAAAGGTGCAGAGTATTTTCAGCCATCTTTCGTCTTCTGATATGCCAGATGAAAAGGAATTCACCGAGAATCAATTAAAGACATTTAAAAAAAATTCAGCGTATATTATAGAAAAGCTTGGGTATACTCCCATCCGCCACATCCTGAACTCTTCAGGAATTACCTCTTACACCGATTACCAGTTCGATATGGTGAGAATCGGTATCGGAATGCTGGGAGAATCACCAAAAAGTGAAATACAGAAACAGCTGCGGCCGGTGGTAAGTTTTAAAACCGTCATTTCCCAGATATCCATCGTGCAAAGCGGAGAATCAGTGGGTTATAGCCGCCGGTTTAAAGCAGACCATCAGACAAAGATAGCTACTATCCCTGTGGGTTACGCAGACGGAATCCCGAGACTGATTGGTAACCAAGTAGGAAACGTAGGAATTAACAAGACCCTCGCACCTATTGTCGGAAGCATCTGCATGGATATGATGATGATTAATGTCGATCATATTTCCCATGTAAAAGAAGGGGACGCCGTAACCATATTCAACGCTAAGCCTACCTTAAAAGAATTCGCAGCCTACTGCCAAACTATAACCTATGAAGTTCTGACTTCTATTTCACCCCGTGTAAAACGGATTTATGTAAAAGATTAAGCCACAAAATTATGAGAAAGCTCCTGATTATTTTACTTGCATTTCAAATGCTTCACATCCAATCTCAGATCAAAAAAGATCTGGTGATTCCAAAAAATCCCAGGATCGGACTTTCGCTTGCCGGCGGCGGAGCTAAAGGATTTTCTCATGTAGGCGTTCTCAAAGTACTGGATTCTTTAGGGGTAAAGGTAGATTACATTGCCGGAACCAGTATGGGGGCGATCGTCGGCGGACTTTACGCCTCCGGGTATTCCGGAAAAGAGATTGAAAAGATCGTTATGGATACGGACTTCTATTCCCTGATTACGGATCCGAAGGCCAAACGCCAGGAAACGACATTCTTTAACAAATCGGTAGACAAATATCTTTTATCAATTCCGCTGAAAAACGGGAAAATTAACCTTCCTTCTTCCATCAGCTCAGGACAGAAAAATGTGTACCTGCTGAAAGAGCTTTTCAAAAATGTATCCGGCATCCACGACTTTTCAAAACTGCCGATTCCTTTTATGTGTATCGCTACCAATCTGGAAAGCGGAAATATGGAAATTTTTGAAAAAGGCGACCTCGTACAATCCATTATGGCAAGTTCCGCTTTTCCTTCGCTTATGGATCCTGTAAAAATCAACGATAGCATTTATATTGACGGAGCCATGACGGTCAACTATCCGTCAAAGCCTTTAAAAGACAAAGGGATTGATATCGTGATCGGCGTAGATCTGAACCAGGATCTTTCCAAAAGAGAAGACCTGAACAGCATAATTGCTATTCTGAATCAGGTAATCGATTTCGGAATAAAAAAGGATACGGAGCGCCAGTATAAATATACCGATATCAATATTAAACCCGATCTTCAGGGGATGACTGCCACAAGCTATGACGATAAGAAAAAAATCCTCGACAGCGGCTACGCAGAAGGCCTTAAATACACCGATATCCTGGATCAGCTACCCAAGCGCCCTTTTGAACGGATAAGACAGCAAATGAGCCCCATTTACTCCAATGTATATAAGATTGACAGTCTGGCCATCGAAGGGAACAGAATTTATGCAAAAAACTATGTCCTTGGTAAAATGGGGCTCCGGCTTCCTTCCATGGAAACTTACGGTAGCATCAATAAAAAAATAGACAAGCTTGTAGCGACAAATAATTATAAGTTCATTAACTACGATATTATTTCGGACAGTAAGGCCAATTACCTTAAGCTTTACCTTACGGAAGACGACACGCGGCATTTCCTTAAATTCGGGCTGCATTATGATGAAATTTTCAAAACCGGGCTGCTCGTCAATTACTCTGCAAAGCGGCTTTTATTCCGCAACTCCAATCTTTCGCTTGATGTGGTGGTTGGAGATAAACCCAGGTATTACTTAAACTATTTTATCGATAACGGCTATATTCCCGGCTTCGGAATTTATTCTTCCGGAATGAGCTTTAATCTGAAAGACGCGAGCAACAACGAGTATGATAAATGGGAATGGCTGAGAAACGAGGCTTACCTCCAATCGATCTGGAAAGATAAGTTTGCTATTGGCGGCGGGATCAGCCATGATTATTTTGAAGCAGAATTTAATGGCGACAATAAAAGATACAACCGCTTTCTGAATCCTTATGTATTTCTGAAAAGCGATACGCAGAACGACAGGGACTTCCCTACCCGAGGCATCTATATGAATGCAGAAGGCAAGGTGATTGATCTTCTTAAATCCGAGGTAGACAGAAGGCTTGTTCAGATCAAAGCAGACATAAGAATCAATATTCCCTTGTCGAAGCAATTCGCCTACAGACTGAATCTTTACGGAGGAATTACTTTGGGTGAAAATTTGCCTGAATACTATAAATACAGACTTGGAGGAATTTTTGAGCAGAATATTATAAACTTCCGAAGCTTCTCTGGATTTTATTTTGCGCAGTTAAATAGTAATAATGTGGTTTTAATTTCAAATGACCTTCAGTTTAAATTCAACAAAAACTACTTTTTAAGCGGAAATTTCTCTTTTGCGAATCTTTCCAATGATATATCCTTTGAAGATGCCGTGAAATTAAACTACAGCTCCGTAGGACTTACGGCAGGATACAAATCTCCTTTCGGGCAAATCAAAGTGAACTTTAGTCACTCTCTTAAAAATAATCAAAAAGGCATATTCAGTGTTATTTTAGGACACTGGTTTTAATTACAATGATACAATTCTTTTACGAAAATTTACCTGAATCTGTAAATACGGATTATATGGAATGGCTGGAAGAAATCATTCTTTCAGAAGAAAAAAAACTGGGCGAAATCAACTATATTTTCTGCGATGACGACTATCTGCTGAAAGTAAACCAGGATTATCTTCAGCACGATTACTATACTGATATCATTACCTTTGACTATGTAAAAGGCAGGACCATAAGCGGAGAGATTTTTGTATCTTTGCAGCGCATTTACGATAACGCCTCTACCCTGTCCAAAAATTATGAAGAAGAACTGAGACGTGTACTGGCTCATGGGATTCTTCACCTCTGTGGATATAAAGATAAAACCGAGGAAGAAGAACAGCAGATGCGGGAAAAAGAAGATCATTATTTAGCAAAATACCTTTAAGCCTCTGTTTATTTCCAGGAGCTTAATCCCGCTCTCCGCACTCGCTGTTTTCTTTCAAAAAAAGAAAACGAGCTCAGACAAATGCTGCGATCGGGGCTAAATAGGACCAAGATACAGCCGGTTTAAGCCGGTAAAAACAGATAATGTTTCACGTGAAACATTTGTAGAAAAGAGTAAAATATAAGGCTTAAAACAAGCAATAAAATGATTTCAGAAATATATGACGTAATCGTAGTAGGTGCCGGGCATGCAGGATGTGAAGCTGCAGCAGCAGCTGCGAATTTAGGTTCGAAGACCCTGCTTATTACCATGAATATGCAGACCATCGGTCAGATGAGCTGCAACCCTGCTATGGGTGGAATTGCCAAAGGGCAGATCGTACGGGAAATTGATGCCATGGGCGGATATTCAGGAATTGTAGCAGATAAATCTGCCATACAGTTCAAAATGCTGAACCTTTCCAAAGGTCCTGCCATGTGGTCCCCGAGAACACAGAACGACAGGATGCTTTTCGCTGAAGAATGGCGTTTGGCATTGGAAAATACGCCGAATCTTGATTTCTTTCAGGATATGGTGAAACAGCTTATTGTTGAAAATAATAAAGTAACGGGCGTCGTTACTTCTTTAGGAATCGAAATCAAAGGACATTCCGTGGTTCTTACCAACGGTACTTTCCTGAATGGACTGATCCATGTTGGCGATAAGCAGCTTGGCGGCGGAAGAATGGGCGAACCCCGTGCTTTCGGCATTACCGAACAATTGGTTTCTCTGGGTTTTGAAGCAGGCAGAATGAAGACCGGTACTCCACCAAGGGTAGATGGAAGAAGCCTGGATTATTCTAAAATGGAAGAACAGAAAGGCGATGATCATCCGCAAAAGTTCAGCTATCTGGATACACCTAAATTAACCAAACAACTAAGCTGCCATATCGTTTATACCAACGAAACAGTTCATGATATTTTGCGAGAAGGTTTTGACAGAAGCCCAATGTTCAACGGAACCATCCAGAGCTTAGGGCCAAGATATTGCCCAAGTATCGAAGATAAAATCAACCGTTTTGCCGAAAGAAACAGGCACCAGCTGTTTGTAGAACCGGAAGGATGGAAAACCGTAGAAATCTATGTAAACGGATTCAGCTCTTCCCTTCCGGAAGACGTACAGATCAAAGCCATGAAACATATTCCGGGGTTTGAAAACGTAAAAGTTTTCCGTCCGGGCTATGCCATTGAATACGACTACTTCCCTCCTACCCAGCTCAAGCATACCTTAGAGACCAAGCTGATCGACAACTTGTATTTTGCTGGCCAAATTAATGGGACTACAGGCTATGAAGAAGCTGCCGGGCAGGGTCTGATTGCTGGAATCAATGCCCATAATAAAGTTAAAGAAAAAGCCGAATTCATTCTTAACCGGGACGAAGCGTATATCGGAGTTCTGATTGATGACCTGATTACAAAAGGAACGGAAGAACCTTATCGAATGTTTACTTCAAGAGCGGAATACAGGCTTCTTTTAAGGCAGGACAATGCCGATATCAGATTAACCCAAAAAGCATTTGATTTAGGATTAGCAAAAGAAGACCGCTTGCAGAGGGTACAGGAAAAAGTAACTAAGAGTGAAGAGCTTGAAGCCTTCCTGCGGGAAACTTCTTTAAAGCCCGGAGTTATCAACCCGATCCTGGAAACTATCGAAAGCAGCCCTGTAGATCAGGCGTACCGCGCAGCACAGATCCTTACAAGACCGAATATGACACTCGAAAAGCTGGATGAAATCGATTTTATTAATGAAGTTTCCTCCAAATATGATGAAGAAGTAAGAGAACAGGCTGAGGTTAATATTAAATATAGGGGATATATCGAAAAGGAGAAAGAGAATGTGGCCAAGCTTAACCGTCTTGAAAACATTAAAATTCCTGAGGATTTTGATTATTCAAAGATATCCAGCCTTTCAGCTGAAGCCAAGCAGAAAATGTCAAATGTAAGACCGAAGACGATAGCACAAGCAGGAAGAATCAGCGGAGTGTCGCCTGCGGATATTAATGTTTTACTGGTCTATTTAGGACGTTAAAATAAAAATGTTTCACGTGAAACATTTAAAAATTAAAGACGAAAATTAAGGTATTTATGAGCTTGTAATAGGCTCTGAATATCTTAATTTTTAATATAAAAGAAAACCATCAAATGAAAATAAAGGATCATTTTCTTTCCCAGGAAGTTTTTGAAATAAAAGAAACAGATACCCAAGGAGTTTTCAAAACCTTCCCCATCCCAACGAACATTTCAAAGTACTACGAAAGCGAAGACTATATTTCCCATCATCAGGATTCAGGAAGTTTAAAAGAAAAGCTTTATAAATTTCTGCAGTCGTTTAATTTACAATATAAAAAAAACATTCTCCTGGACCGTATTCCTAAAGGATCAAAAGTACTGGATTATGGTTGCGGTGCAGGGGAATTCGTAAAATATATTGAAACCGATTTTGAAACCTTTGGATTTGAACCTGATGCGGATGCGAGAAAAGCCGCCAAAAGTAAAATTTTAAAAGCGAAAATTTTAAATGATCTCAACTTAATTGAAGATCATAGCCTGGATGCGATTACCCTGTGGCATGTTTTCGAGCATGTCGAAAATCAGGATGAGATGCTTGAGATCTTTAACAGGAAATTAAAAGAAAAAGGGCTGCTGATTATTGCCGTTCCCAATCCTACCTCCTACGATGCTAAACATTATAAAGAATATTGGGCGGCTTATGATGTTCCGAGACACATCTATCACTTTTCCAAAAACGGTATGGAGAACCTGATTTCTAAAAAACCCAACTGGAAACTGAGAAAAATCAAGCCGTTGGTTCTGGACGCTTATTACATCTCCATGTTGAGCGAAAAATATAAAAAATCGCCTCTTTTCTGGCTAAAAGCAGTAATCTACGGAACGATTTCCAACATAAACGCCCTTTTTTCCAATGAATTTTCAAGTTTGATATACATAATCGAAAAAAAATAGAAAATTGATTTTTGGGCTGTTTCTGAAGGTCGATTTTGATCAATTTGAACAAAAAAAATTGAAAAGTCCGGAATTCTATCCGGACTTTCCCATTTTAACCCCTCCCCTACTCTTTTTACCGGTCAGAAAATTTTTAAAAAATCAACCGTTTTTAAGTTTTCACTGTTTTAACTTGGATATTTGTTAGTAACAAGTTAGTAACTCCGAGAAAAGAAGTCAAATCTAACATGATCATTATTTTCCGTTAATTTTCACGAAACATCGAAGTCATTAAAATTTAAGAAATTCCGGCAATATGAACAGATGCCTGAAATTTCAAATTGTTAAGAGATTAAGAGGAAAAAATCAGATCAGCTAAAACGATACAAAAAGCTGAATCTTCCAAAATGTCGTCGCCAGGATTTAAAATTTAATTTTAAAAATATTTTAACTGCAGGATAAGGCCTTGACAAGTCAGGCTGAAAAATAAAAAGTCCGCTGAAAAATTTCAACGGACTTTTTTTATAGAAAGTAAATTTCTTAATTATTGATCGCAGCAACTCCCGGAAGTTCCAATCCTTCCAGACTTTCCAGCATTGCTCCTCCACCGGTAGAAACATAACTTACCTTATCGGCATAACCGAACTGTTTTACGAAAGCTACACTGTCTCCTCCTCCCACTAATGAGAAAGCTCCGAGTTTTGTAGCTTCTGCAATGCTGTCTCCCAAAGCAACTGTTCCTGCTGCAAAGTTTGACATTTCAAAAACACCGATGGGGCCATTCCAAAGAATGGTTCTTGAATTCAGCAAGACATCGTTGAACTGGTCTCTTGATTTCGGACCGGCATCCAGCCCCATCCATCCTTCCGGAATAGCATAAATATCCGATTCTTTCCGGTCGGCATCATTGCTAAAACTTTCTGCGATGATGGTATCTGAAGGAAGATACACTTTTACATTATGTTCTTTTGCTTTTCCTAAAATTTCCAATGCAAGAGGAAGTTTATCTTCTTCTACCAATGAAGTTCCGATTTTTCCACCCAATGCTTTTATAAAAGTAAAGGCCATTCCTCCGCCAATGATCAGATTATCGACTGCAGGAAGAGTATTTTCTATAATGGTAATTTTAGTTGAAACTTTAGATCCTCCCAGAATGGCTGTAACAGGCTTCTCACCGCTCTTCAATACTTTATCGATAGCCTGAAGTTCATTAGCCATCAATAAACCGAAGAATTTAGTTGATGAAAAGAATTTAGCAATAACAGCAGTGGAAGCGTGTGCTCTGTGTGCCGTACCGAAAGCATCATTCACGTAGGCATCCGCCAGCTGGGAGAGCTTTTCTGCAAAGGCTTCATCTCCCTTCTCCTCTTCATTGTGGAAACGGAGGTTTTCCAGTAGAAGGATTTCACCCGGCTGAAGGTCAGCAGCTGCTTTTTCCGCCTTTTCCCCTACACATTCTTCTACAAACTTCACCTCTTTTCCCAATACACTGGAAACTTCGTCAACGATATGCTTAAGGGAAAACTCGTCCCTGGCCTCTCCTTTCGGTCTTCCCAAATGAGCCATGAGGATCACGGAACCGCCGTCATTCAGGATTTTATCTACGGTAGGCTTCACCGCCGTGATTCTTGTATTATCGGTAACCTTCAGCAGGTCGTCCTGCGGAACATTGAAATCCACTCTTACGAGCGCTTTCTTTCCGTTGAAATTGAAATCATTGATTGTTTTCATATGTACATTTTATATTTTTCCGGGCAAAGCAGAACCGGCTTGAGGAAAAAGGTTTCCAAAAAAATTTTCCGGCCAGGTCGGTTCTGTGCTTCTTTCGATTTTCGTTTCACAAATGTAAGATTTTAAAATTTTCAGGACGATGCAGCCTTTGAAAAGTTTTCAAAAAGTTTCCCGCAGCCTCAACAATCATCAATCAACATATTTTCTTTTCTCTTAAAAAAATAAAATGGGTACTGTTGTTAAGTATTGTTAGTTTCGGGGATAAATTCTGTAAGAATACTTTTTCATATTAAATCAGAGGGTAATTCACAATTTATATACATTTTAATGGTCTGTAAATGTGCATTCTATATAAGTTATCCATAATTGTTGATAATTATTGCCCAAAACGAATATGAATAAGGTCATTATGGAAAACTACAGGAATTACTCCAGAAAACTTTGTGAAAAAATATCTTGGAATTTCTTTGAGTAATCTTCATTACAAAATTTTCCAATGTTACGAAAGATTTATTTTGCCCCATTTTTCAACACTTATTCACAAGCCATTTCACAATTAATTCCCAAAAATTTAAGACTTATCCACATTATACTTAAATTTGTGTGAATAAATCTAAAAAAAGGCTTAATACAAAAATTATGAAAAGGAAAATAGCAATCGCTGCAGACCATGCAGGCTATGAATATAAAGAGATTGTGAAGAACTATCTTTCAGAAAGATTTGATATTCAGGATTTTGGCACGTTTTCCACAGACAGTGTGGATTATCCGGACTTTGTTCATCCTGCGGCAACCTCTGTGGAAAATGGTGAAAACGAATTAGGAATCTTAATCTGCGGAAGCGGAAACGGGGTGCAGATCACAGCCAACAAACATCAGAAGATCCGCTGTGCGCTGTGCTGGATGCCGGAGATTGCATCACTGGCGAGACAGCATAACGATGCAAATATGATTTCCATTCCGGCCCGGTTTATTTCAAAGGAACTGGCGATGGAGATTGCCGATAAATTCCTTTCCACGGATTTCGAAGGCGGCAGACATCAGAACAGGGTTGATAAAATTGCATTCTGCTAAACTTATAAAGGCTTGTAAATCATATTGCAAGCCTTATTTAATTTTTTATTTCGTATATTTGCAATGTCCGACAGGTTTACCACCTGTTATTTCCATTTAAGCCTGTTGAAATAAAAAGTTACATTTCCATTAAAGGTTTTATCCATTCTTCTCCATATTTGTATTACATTTATACAAACCTAAAACTTCCGTTATAGCAGATTTGGAAGGAAAATTGATGTTAATTTTTTAAGTATTGAATTTGATGAAATTCTATTTATCTGCGGTATTCCTTTTGGTATTATCCTTTTTCCGGGCTCAGGAAATACAGGACAAAGATGCCTTTAAAAAATGCAGGAAGGAATTCAATAAGAAAATCTGTATTTCCGATCAGGATAAGGATGCGATTCTATTTTATCTGGACCGGTGTCCTGAAGATGCAGGACTTTCGGAACATTCCGGTTGTCCCTTGCCGGATATAGATAAAGACGGGGTGTGTGACAAGGATGATCTCTGTCCTGATATTGCAGGCCCCACTGAAAATTCCGGTTGCCCTTGGTCGGATTATGATGGTGACGGAATTTTGGATAAAGATGATGCCTGCCCTGAAAGATTCGGTTATGCTTCTGAAGACCCATATAAAAACGGATGCATGACACAGGATTGTAAGAAAGCATATGAAGAAGGACAAATACGGTTAAAAAGATTCAAAGAAGAATCTATGTTGGCAGATTATAATAAACTTCGCGAAAAGGTTGTTAATGATATCAATTTAAAATTGCTTAACCATAAAGATGTGGTGATCTTCACTAAATATGAATTTTTAACGTGCGGCACGACCAGTAAAAATTATAATTATGATTGTCCATCATATTATAATTATCAGATCCCTGTATTTTCAACAGAGGACTTCTGGAATGAAGAAGTAATTTTACAATTGTATGACAGACTTCCAAAAAATATAATTTTTGCTACGAAACGCGAAGGAGAAGGTGCCGGTGTAGAATATGAAAAAAAATCTATTTTAAATAAGATAAACAAAAAAATAAAGATCAATAAATATACTGATGAAGAAGATGCTGTTTTATACCCTAAATACAAAGAAAGCACAGTTAAAATTAATCAGTACAGCAGTCTTTCCATAGAGATTTCTCAGAATGATTTTGAGAATAAAATCACAGTAAAAACAGGATATTCAACATTTCCGTATGGAAATACAGCTGTTTATAAGACAATGTATCAGTACATCAACGGTGAATGGAAAAATATAGAATTAAAAAAAGAAAATTAAAAAATGGCAAAAAAGAAAAAATATATAAGTCAGAAAAACGATCATAAATTAAGAGAGATCGGTAAGCTGATCCTGAGATTTATGAATGAAAATTCAACGAAAGTTTACAATTATAAGCAGATTGCAGACGGAATCGATCATAAGAACCCGAGACAGCGCGAACTGGTGATCCAGTCCTTACACAAGCTGCAGGCAGACGGGAGAATCAAGGAAAGCGAAAAAGGAAAATACATCATTAACCTTAATATTAAAGGGACATTATCGGGAATCATCGATTTCAACCAGTCCGGAAATGCCTACGTAAATGTAGAAGGATTGGAAGACGATATCTTTATCCATTCTAAAAACGTAAAAGATGCATTGCAGGGCGATAAGGTGTTAATAGTTACCTATACCTATAAAGGAAAGAAACTGGAAGGTTCCGTACTGGAAGTTCTGGAAAGAACGAGAACGGAATTCGTAGGAACGTTACAGATGGTTCCGCATAAAGATTTCGGATTTGTAGTATGCGACAAAAAGACCATCAATACCGATATTTTTATCCCGAAAGGAAAATTCGGAGGGGCGCAGGATGGTGATAAAGTGATCGTAAAAATGACCGAATGGAGACCGGGCGATAAAAATCCGGAGGGGGAAATCATACAGGTTCTGGGAGCTCCGGGAGAACATGAAACCGAGATCCACTCGATCCTTGCTGAATATGGTTTGCCTTACGAATTCCCTGAAGAAGTAGAAAGGGATGCCGATAAGATCGACCGAAGTATCAATGATGAAGAAGTAGCCAAACGCTGGGATATGCGGGGTATTACTACTTTTACCATCGACCCGAAGGATGCCAAGGATTTCGATGATGCCCTGTCTGTCAGAAAACTGGAGAACGGAAACTGGGAAGTCGGTGTACACATTGCAGATGTTTCCCATTACGTCGTTCCGGGAACCATGCTGGATGATGAAGCTTACCAGAGAGCGACGTCAGTATACCTGGTAGACCGTGTAGTACCCATGCTGCCTGAAGTACTGAGTAACGACGTATGTTCGCTACGTCCGCATGAAGATAAGTTTACCTTCTCTGCCGTTTTTGAACTGAATGAGAAAGCTGAAATCAAAAAGCAATGGTTTGGAAGAACGGTGATCCATTCCGACAGAAGGTTTACCTATGAGGAAGCCCAGGAAAGAATCGAGGGAAAAGACGGCGATTTTAGGGAAGAAATCCTTGTTCTTGACGGACTGGCAAAAATCATGCGTCAGAAAAGAATAAAAGATGGAGCTATTACTTTCGACCGAAGCGAGGTTCGCTTTAACCTGGATGAAAACAATGAGCCAATTGGCGTTTATTTCAAGATCAGCAAAGATTCCAATCACTTGATCGAAGAATTCATGTTGCTGGCCAATAAAAAAGTATCCGAATTCGTTTCCCTGAACAAAAGAGGCGAAATTACCCAGAATACCTTTATTTACAGGGTTCACGACGATCCGGATCCGGCCAAGCTGGAATCTTTGAGGGATTTTGTTTCTACTTTCGGATATAAAATGGATCTTGCCAATACCAAAAAAGTAGCGGAGTCTTTAAATAAGCTCCTTCATGATGTAAAAGGAAAGGGTGAAGAAAACATGATCGAAACGCTGGCGATGCGAAGTATGAGCAAAGCGGTATATTCTACGGAGCCGATTGGCCACTATGGTCTCGGTTTCGATTATTACAGCCACTTCACTTCCCCGATCCGGCGTTATCCCGATTTGATTGCGCACCGTTTGCTGCAGCATTATCTGGACGGCGGAAAATCCCCAAACAAAGCGGAACTTGAAGACAAAGCGAAACACTGCAGTTCTATGGAAAGGCTGGCTGCTGACGCGGAAAGGGATTCCATCAAATACATGCAGGTGAAATTCATGGAAAAACATCTCGGAGAAACCTTCAATGGCGTAATTTCCGGTGTTGCAGAGTTCGGATTCTGGGTGGAAATTCCGGAGAATGGAGCTGAAGGCCTGATCAAATTGAGGGATTTAATGGATGATTCCTATACCTACGATGCAAAAACCCACGCAGTATACGGATCCAGACACGGAAAAAGGTATCAGCTGGGGGACAATGTCCAGATAAAAGTCGTAAAAGCCAACCTGATCGCCAAACAGCTGGACTTTAAGATTGTAGACTAAATCCATCAGATAAAAGATGAAAACCGCAAGCGATTGCGGTTTTTTTATTTCATGAAATAAAATGTTATAAATTTATAATTTAAGAATTATAAATTTAAAGTACGTAAATTCGATTGTATTTAGTTTATATTCAGTTGTTTAATTAATTTAATTGCTATTGAATCAGGATTTAAATAGAATTCTATTTAATAGAATGACAGAAGGTTTAATTTGATCATAAAGACTTCCGAATCTATTTTGACAGGAGAAACTTCCAGCATCCAGCTTCCCTCTTCCAGTCTGTTAATCCGAATTCTACTGCGGGTTTACATTAAAATAAAATGAGTTTCGTTTCCGGCGAACCAAATTCATTTTCCTGTTTGCTTTTTAAAACATAAAGTTTAAATTTGTATAAATACATGAATTTTATTCATCGAAAAACACCACTGAATGTTTGAACTTATATTGTCTGCCATCGTATTAGGATTCATGCTGAGTCTTGTTTTTATAGGACCTATCTTTTTCCTTTTGATAGAAACCAGCTTTTCCAGAGGCCCGAAACATGCTTTGGCATTGGACCTGGGGGTCATTTCTGCAGACCTGCTCTGCATTCTGGCAGCCTATTATGCAAGTGCGGACATTGTAACGCTTATTGATAAACATCCCGGGTTTTACCGGATCACCGCCATCCTGATTCTCGTTTACGGAATCGTCATGATGGTCACGAAGACCAAAATGCACATTCCCGGTGAGGAAAAATTCATGAACCAGAATTATTTTAAGACTTTCATGAACGGTTTTTTCTTTAACCTTCTGAACGTTGGTGTCATTCTTTTCTGGCTGGTAACGGTGATCTCTGTAAGGAATCAGTATCCGGATACCGGCAATTTTATTTTATATATCGGAATCGTTATTGGTACTTATCTCTTTATTGATCTGGTTAAGATATTCCTGGCCAAGCAATTTCACGATAAATTAACGCAGCGTTTAGCCAATAAGATCAGAAGGATTGTTGGCGGAATTCTTATCATCTTCAGTTTTTTCATCTTTTTACAGAGCTTTAAAAAGTTCAATCAGTTCGATAAACGCCTTGAAGAAGCTGAGAAAACTGAAGTTAAATACCAAAAAAACAGATGACAGATATAATCTTTCCCAAAGCCCTCAAAAAAGGCGATAAAATAGCCATCATTTCCCCGGCAGGCTCCGTAGAACCGGCACAGCTGGAAAAAGGGATTGAAATGATACGGAAAAGAGGTTATGAACCTGTGTTAGGCGAACACCTGTATGCAAAGTTTTCCAATGGATACAGTTATGCCGGGTCTGAAGAGGAAAGATTGCAAGATATGAACTGGGCACTGAATGATCCTGAAATTTCCGCTGTCTGGGCTTCCAGAGGAGGATACGGATGTCAGCATCTCATCAATGGCTTAGATCTTAAGAGTTTTGCTAGAAATCCCAAATGGTACATCGGATATTCTGATAATACGGTTATCCAGAGTTATCTGCTGAAGAAAGGTTTTGCATCCGTCCATGGACAGACGGTTAAAACGTCAAGCTTTGGCGTAACAGAAGAAAGCTATGATCTTATTTTTGATATTTTAAACGGAAGCCTGCCGGAATACACTATAAAATCACATCAAAACAATAAACCTGGTTCGATCAAAGGAGAATTGGTCGGAGGAAATTTAGCCCTGATTTATGCCCTGTTGGGCACCAAATATTCTTTTGATTTCAAAGATAAAATTCTTTTTATCGAAGATATCGGTGAAAATTTCTATGCGCTTGACCGGATGATTATGAGCCTGGAGCTGGCCGGTATCTTTAACAAAATCTCAGGTCTGATTGTTGGAGGAATGACCAATATGGGCGACGAAAAAGAAAATAAGCAGTATGAGGAAAGCTTCGATGAATTTGCTTATCAATTGATTTTAGACCGGATTTCAAAATACGATTTTCCTGTAATTTTCGGTTTTCCGAACGGGCATATCAGAGACAACAGGCCTTTGATCATAGGAGGAAAAATAAATTTAAAAATAGGTAAAACGGTATCTGTTAATTATTGAAAATAGAAATGGCATATTCAAAATTCATACTTTCTTTTTTACTGATCGCCACAGGGATTTTACATTTTGTAAAACCTAATATTTTCATTAAAATTATGCCTTCCTACATTCCTTTTCATCTGCAAATGGTTTATATAAGCGGTATCGTGGAAATACTCTGCGGCCTTCTTCTTATTTTTCCCCAAACGCAGAAAGTAGGGGCTTATCTCAGTATTTTTCTTTTCATTGCAGTATTTCCTGCCAATATTGAAATGGCAAGAAAGTATTATGACGTTCATCATAAATATTTCTGGCTTACAGTGGCAAGGCTTCCTTTACAGGCTGTATTAATATGGTGGGCCTATCAATTCAGAAAATAATGGCAGATCACAACGAATTAGGCAAAACAGCAGAAGACCTGGCGGTTACCTATTTACAGAAAAATGGGTATATCATCCTGGTGAGGAATTTCCGTTTTCAGAAAGCAGAAATCGATATTATTGCCGAAAAGAACAACGTGATTATTATTATTGAAGTGAAAGCCCGTTCTACCGATGCCTTTATGCTGCCTCAGGAAGCAGTGACCAAAACCAAAATAAAGCTGTTGGTTTCTGCAGCCAACCATTTTATGGAAACATCTAATAAAGACCAGGAAGTTCGTTTCGATATTATTTCCGTACTTCCCGACGAGAAAAAAAATCTTATTATCGAACATATAACCGATGCCTTTGAAGCATTTGATGCCAATTGATTATGGAAAATCCGGATTGGGAAACCATTTATACTGCCCTAGTATACATCATAAAAAATTATCCGCTTACCATCATTTTGTACTGTGCTATCTGCATAGTTTCAGGCTTTCTTATCAGCCTGCTTTTTGTACTGCTCATGAAAAAGTACAAGGCATTTTCCCGGACACAGAAATATTACAACTGGCTGGTAAAACTTTATATTCCCGCAATATTTATCGTTAACATCATTTTTTCATTACAGCTGGGTGTATTTTGGGGAGCATATCAAGGGCTGAAAAAAGACAGTCATTCTATTTCTTCCCAGATCTATTATTCCGGTGTAGGAGCCGTTTTCAGGGATCAAAAAGCAAAAACTGAATTTATTGAAGGCGTAAGATCAGTAGTTTCGGAAGTAAGCCGGAACAATAAAAACGTAAAAATCAGGATGGCGGATATTATCAGTGCTTACGATACAAAATATACAATAATAGATCAGCCGAAGAATCGGATCACTTCATGGATTTTGGAACATTATGGTGAGAAAATCAATACCTTGGTTCTGTATGGCATTCTCAGTTCCGTACCGAATGTTAAAGCCACCGGTGATCTCTCTTATCAGGATTTTGATAAAATAACGAAACAGCTGGCGGTGCTGGATCCGGAGGATATTGAAAATTCAATGATTGAAAAAATCAGAAATCTGTTCCTTATGATTTTAAAATCGGAATTCAAAACTTTAGCTGAAGGAATTCTGATCGTCTGGGGTCTTCTGATGCTTATTCCTTGGCTTGAATTTGCAGTTTACAGCTTTATAATGAAAAGAATAATAAAAAATAAGACAATCGAATAAATAAATGAAGACAATATTGATCACCGGAGCCACTTCCGGAATAGGAAAAGCCACCGCCGGACTTCTGGCAAAACAGGGAAACCGAATCATCATCTGCGGAAGAAGATCCGAAATTCTTGAATCAGTACAATTAGAACTATCTGAATTTACCGAAGTATTTAGTTTAAAGTTTGACGTCAGAAATCTGGAAGAGGTTGAATCAGCTGTAAATTCTCTTCCGGAAAATTGGAAATCTATTGATGTTTTAATTAACAATGCAGGAAATGCACACGGTTTGGATCCTCTTTCAGCCGGAAAAACAGACGATTGGGACTCCATGATCGACGGAAATGTGAAAGGCCTGCTGTATGTGTCAAAAACCATTATCCTGGGAATGAAAGAAAGAAATTCCGGACATATCGTAAATATTAGTTCAGTGGCAGCAAGACAGACGTATGCGAACGGCGTGGTTTACTGTGCTACCAAAAAAGCCGTTGATGTTATTTCCGAAGGAATGAGGATTGAACTCACGGAATTCGGAATTAAAGTCACAAACATCCAGCCAGGAGCAGTGGAAACGGACTTTTCTATAGTAAGGTTTAAAGGGGACAGCGAACGCGCAGCAACCGTTTATGCAGGATACGAACCGTTGAAGGCCGAAGATATTGCAGATTCCATCGCCTATTGCATTAACGCACCAAGGCACGTCTGCATCTCGGATATGACGATTTATCCGTCCGCACAGGCGGAACCGAGAACCATTTATAGAAAATAGTCTCAAAATATTGCTTTACCTTTGCAGGAAAAGTAATGCTGAATTGCTGAACCTGTTTAAACATGACCTGTAAAAATGAAAATCTTATATCTTGAAACCTCTTCCAAGAACTGTTCGGTAGCCATTTCCGATGATGATAAAATGCTGTGCGTAACGGAGGAAATTTCCGAAAACTATAAACAGTCGGAGAGCCTTCATATCTTCGTGGAATGGGCTCTGGAAGGAGCAGGCATTTCCATGAAGGATATTGAAGCGGTCTCATTGGGAAGAGGTCCCGGTTCTTACACTGGCTTACGGATTGGCGCATCATCTGCCAAAGGCTTCTGCTACGGGCTCAAAATACCATTAATTGCCGTTAATTCTATGGAGAGCATGATAGAGCCTTTCTTAGGCAAAAACTACGATTATATTATCCCTCTTATAGACGCTAGGAGAATGGAGGTTTATACCGCAGTATATGACGGCTTAAATGGAAAAGAGATTTCAGAGACCGAAGCTAAAATTCTGGATGAAACTTCTTTTTCAGAATACAAGGATAAAAAAGTTCTATTTATAGGAGACGGTTCTAAAAAAGCAAAGGAAATTTTGCAATTGCCGGATGCTGCTTTTGAAGATGAGGTCTACCCTTCCGCCAGATATCTGGTGAAAAAGACCCTTGAAAAAATAATGCAGAAAGATTTCGAGGATGTTGCCTACTTCGAACCTTTTTATCTCAAAGATTTCCACGGCGTCAAGAAAAAAAATAAAAGCGAAGAGTAAAATCTTCGCTTTTTATTTTATTGTGATTTTGCAGGCACCTGGTTCGCAGGCTGCAGCTGCTGGTTGTTATTGCTGTTTGGCCGTTTTCTGCTGCCATTATTTACAGGCTGCATCGGCGTAGTGTTATTATTCATCATCTGATTCTGCACAGGCTGCGACGGGGTTCTTTTTGATCCTCTGGAATTAAACTGCAGCTGCTGATCAGAAGCATTGTTATTCGCATCAGCAACATTTTGAGGTATTGCATTGCCTTTATTATCCGTTGCCTGGAAGCTCAGATCGCTTTTCAGGTAATTCAGCATCTCTTTGGCCTTCTCGCCTTCCGGGGTTTTGCCATAGTTTAAGGCGATCTGTTCAAGCTGAAGAATCATTACTTCCTTTCCGCTGGCTTTTCCCGAATTAAAGGCGTTCAGCAGATATAATTTAGGAACCAGGGCATCTTTAGGGTATTGCTGGATTGTCTTATCGATAATATCCTTGCTTTCCCCAAATTTTTCAGATTCATACAATGCAAAGGCCTGTTTGTACTGGCTTTCCACATCGCCGGAAGACTTTACAAAAGAATTGCTTTTCGGGTTTCTTGCAAACTCCGCATAGGAAGTGTACGGATAATCCTTTAACAACATTTGTTTTGCTCTCTCGGCAGCCTGTGGATTTTTCTCATAATTCATAGCGAAAATCTCATACAAAGCCTGCAGCATTACTTTTTCTTCCGGATTTACATCCACCAGGTTATACAGCGTTTTTGTCGCCAGAGGCGTGTTGGTAAAATAGTTCTGATACATCACCCCAAGACCTAGAGAAGCCGTATCCCGGTCCTTTTTCAGATGGTCCAGCTGTGCCATATCAGTAGGGATCTGTTCGATATAATAGGCCGGTTCAAAACGTCTCGGATTTGGTGCCGCCGCAGTTCCGAGGGCATCGTTTTTCATATCATCCAGCGTAGCCATTTTTTTTGAGAACCGCCAGTTGTCGATCAGGGCACGGTCTCCCCAGGTCTGTTTAAAAGTCTGGGTTCCTTTGGAAACCGTACCGGTGTTGCTGAAATAAAATCCTTTCGTAGCTACCCCGAAATCCTCAAAAGAGGTGGAGCTGTTGGCAAATATCGAAGTTGAGTTGTAATCGCCCGTATCGAAGCCTTTGCTCCTCTCAGCACGCCTTCTCTCCTGCTCCTCTTTTTCTTCTTTGGCCTTGATTTTGGCAATATATTTTGAGAAGAAATCGCTTTTTTGTTCCGGTGTCATTTTTGCCAGATTCAGAATACTGTCATTTTTCTTGATTAAATAATAATTCTTCGAGATCTTTTTAATATACACCGACTGGTCTGCCAAGAGGATCTTTGAAGGCTCGTAAGTCATCACGGCTAAAGCGGAATCATAATACGCTCCGGCACCGATGTAATCGTTTTTATCGAGGTAGCCCTTCCCTATTTCATAGTACGTAAGACCGCGCACCTGGCCGTCAGAAACTTTTTCTCTCAAAGATTTTCTGAAATATTCCTGGGCTTCATCTTTCTTTCCGGCTTTATTTGCCATAAGGCCCAAAGCATAATAAAATTCATTTTTACGGGATCCGTAGGTCCCTTTTTTACTGATGTCTTCCAGGTATTTCCGGGCGCCGCTGTAATCCCCGTTCCCATTGAAGGTTTTGGCAATTTCGATCTGGGATTTTACCTCGAATTCAAAATCGTTGGCATATTTATAAGCGGCCATAAAGCTTTCTCTGGCCTTTTCGTTTTGGTTAAGGCTTTCCAGTACCTGCCCTCTCAGATAAGCAATTCTGCTTTTTAATTTTCGGTTGTCGTTAAGTTCATAAGCATTATCCAGCTCACGTACGGCTTCTTCCCTTTTGCCGGCATCAAGCAGGGATTCGGAATAATAAATACTCAGTAATTTCTCATACTGCTTGGAAATCTTTTCACTTTTTAATTTGGCAAAAGTCTCGTGCGCTTTATGGTAGTTTTTGATCTGATCATAAGCCAAACCCTGGTAAATCCTTGCCAGTGGAAGTCTTTTGTCATCTTTCATATGCGTAAACACATAGTTCAGCGCATCCAGGGCTTCCAATGATTTTCCCCTGTAAATTCTTGCCTGGGCGAGGATCATATAAGCATCAAAGATCTGCTTGTTTTTTTCTTCGCCGTTCTTGATTACCGAATATTTATTGATGGCCTTCAAAGCCTTTGCTTCTGCAATTTCCAGGGTGGTTGCTCCTTTCTGTTCGGGCTGCCCGGGATCTCCGGACGGCATTCCCGGTCCTCCTGACATCGGATTTCCTGGCATTTGGGAGGGCATTCCCGGCATTCCGCCACGCGGGCCGGCGTTCTGAGCAGGCCGGTTCAGTTCTCCCATCTTCATCGAATTTTCCGCAAAGGCTGCAGATTGTCCGAGGTCGCTTCCCAAAGGCTGGTCTTCATAGGTAAGAATGGGAATATAAGGCGCATAAAAATTGTCCTTATGGGCCTTATCTCTTGTTTCAAATTCGTTATTTAAGGCATCTTTTGCATTAAATAAAGTATTGTAGTATGTGGTAAATCCTTTCATGAACTTAGACCGCTGCTCAGGTTTTTTTACCTTAGTCCCACAGGACAAAACGACACACAGCACTAAAAGGAATAAAATATTCTTTTTCATTATCAATATAACTCTCTAATCTGCTTTTTATTATCAGCAGTTTGATGATTCTGTAAAAATAATAAAATTTTATGGGGAAAACCGTTATATTTCTTTCAAAATTTTGTAAACCAAATGGGTGGGAAGTCCCATAATCGTATAAAAGCTCCCGTTCATCCTTTTAATTTTGGCCATGCCGAGCCATTCCTGGACACCATAGCTTCCTGCTTTGTCGAAAGGTCTGTAATTCTGAATGTAATATTCCGCTTCATCATCGGTAATATCATCAAATTCAACTTCGGCAACGTCCGTTTCCGTAACTGTTTTTTCAGAAGTTTTAATGGTAATTCCCGTGTACACCTGATGGGTCCTTCCCGAAAGCAGCTTCAGCATCTGTTTTGCTTCTTCCGCATCTTTAGGTTTGCCAAGGAATTGATTATCAACAGCTACAATGGTATCCGCAGTAAGCAGCACCTCTCCTTTTTCCAGTTCCCGAAATGCTGATGCTTTCAACTCGGACAGGTAAGCGGCAGACTCTCCTACTTTGATGTGCTCCGGAACAATTTCTTCGCAATCGATCTTTACCACTTCAAATTCAAAACCCAGACTGGATAATAATTCTTTTCGTCTTGGTGATTGCGATGCTAGTAATAATTTCATTTTTACAATATTAAATGGATTGCGTATTGTCATCATGCCATTTCCCCTGTACTTTCATCACCTGCTCGATGACGTCACGTACGGCTCCGCTTCCACCTTTGACGGGAGAAATATAATCGGAAACCGCCTTGATCTCAGGGACTGCATTTTCGGGACAGGCTGCAACGGCTGAAGCACGCATCATGTGAAGATCGGGAATATCGTCTCCCATCGTTAAGATCTCTTCGCTGGTAAGATTGTATTTTAATTTAAAATCTTCAAAATCGGTCATCTTATTATGGGATTTCGGATAATAATCTTCAATGCCCAGATAATTGATCCGGTGCTTTACCATTTCATCGTTACCGCCGGTGATGACCCCAATCAGGTAATTGTTTTTTAATGCTTTTACCACTGCATAGCCATCCAGCACATTCATTACCCTGCTCATATTCCCGCCGGGCATCAGGTAGACACTGCCATCTGTAAATACGCCGTCCACATCAAAAACGAAGGCTTTAATATCTTTTAATTTTTCTTTATAGCTCATTTAATTTTAAAGTATAATCGTCTAGTCGAGGTTGTACGTAAGTCTCACGGTAATTCTGGCCGATTTTTCCTTACTCGAAGTATCAAAATTCCCTCCGTAGCTGTCTTCATCGGTAGATCCTTTTGCGGTAATCTGAAATACACCCATTGATGCATCCTTCAGCTTTCCTAAATCTCCGTCTGCACTTTTTACAATTTTTTCAGCTCTCTGTTTGGCGTCTTTTGCGCCTGCCTCAATTAAATTATGTTTCAGTGAAGCAAGATCAGAATATGTATACTGAGGTGAAGATGGATCGAATTGTACTCCGCTGTTGATGAGTTCTGAGGTCTTATCGATCACGCTTTCGATCTTTTTCATCAAGGCCGGATTTTTTTTTGCCCTGAAAAACACACTTTGAGTCGCTTTATAGCCATCAAAAATATCTTCGGATTTTTCTGTACCATCAGATTCTTTCGTGGTTACCGTACGGAAAGATCTTGAGAAATTGACACCGCCAAACGTAAATTCTCCCGCTTTGAAACCTTTGCTGTAGAAAAAAGCCTTTACTTTTTCTTTATCCTGCGAAATGAGGTTATATGCTTCTTTGGCATCGAAAGCACTGGCATCAAAACTTCCGCTCCAGCTGATCTCGTCCGAAATAAAATCTTTGGAGCCAAGGCCTGTAACGGAAATGGTATCCTGCTTTAAATTCCTGTTTTTAAAACTTGAGCCTAAAATAAGTGCCGTAAGTACGATAGCTGCACCAATGATGAGAGAACGGATAATGTTGGTATTCATTTTTTTAGTTTTTCTCAAAGTTAAAACATTATGGCAATTGATACATCTTTTTGATGGAGAGATTCATGATTTTATAGATCTCCAGGCTTTCGTCTTTCAACAGTTGCTCATGCAGTTCAAGGATTCTTCTGTCGTTTCGTACGGCCGGACCGGTTTGCGCAGATTTGGGCTCTATTGTATGAATCTTCTGAACGGTCTCATCGATCAGTGGAAGAAAGCAGTCGAATGGAATTTTCTGTGAATCGGAAATCTCTTTAGCCCTGGAGAACAGATGATTTACAAAATTACAGGCAAAAACGGCCGTCAGATGAATATATTTTCGCTTCTCGTAGGTACTTTCCATGACATTCTCAGAGACTTTTGCGGCCAGGTCAGACAAAATATTCAGGTCTTCTTCATTCTCCGCTTCGATAAAAAAAGGAATTTTTGAATAATCAAGCACTTTTGATCTTGAAAAGGTCTGCAGCGGATAAAAACTGGCCTTTCTGTACTCCCCTTTCAAAACATCAATAGGCAATGAACCGGAAGTATGGGCCACCAGACAATCCTTTTTCGTGAGATGCCGTGAGACATCTTCTACGGCCTGATCACTGACACAGATCAGATAAATGTCCGAATCGACTAAATTTTTAGTTGAGTAAGGGATGTTCAATTCTTTTGAAATTGCTTCCAATTCTTTTTCATTCCTGCCGAAGATCTGGGACGGCGGAATATTATTCTCTACCAGTGCTTTGGCCAGATGATAAGCAACATTTCCGGATCCGATAATTACAGTTTGCATACAACAAAGATAATATTTTATTTTTCCGGAAATAAGCCGCCGCTAAAAGTGATGAATTTAATAGAACATTGATTATAAAAGGGAAAATGCAAAACCTTGCTATACCGTACATTAAAATTTCCGGATGCTGTTTTTGTAAAAAAATAGTATATTGGACTAAAAATTGAATAAGTATTTTAACTTTCAGCTATTTTTGTAATCCAAACAATGAAAGCATCTTATGAAGATTAGAGACACGGAAATTATTTCGTTGATGCAAAATCCACGTACCCAGGAAAAAGGAGTGCGTGCTTTGATGGATGCTTATCAAAGCAGACTGTATTGGCACATAAGAAGAATTATTGTGGACGGAGATCTTGCTCAGGACACTTTGCAGGAAACATTTATTAAAGCTTATCAGAATTTTCACCAGTTTAAAAATGATAGCCAGCTCTATACCTGGCTGTATAGAATTGCAACCAATGAAGCGTTACAGCAGCTGAATAAGCTTAAAAGAATGCAAAAAACCGATGAAGATCCCGAATACCACATGCAGAACCTGGTGGCTGATAATGCCGGCGGTGATGCCGAAGAAATACAGATCCTGCTTCAGAAAGCCATACAAAGCCTGCCGGAAAAGCAGAAACTGGTATTTATGATGCGGTATTATGATGATCTGCCTTATGAAGAAATATCCAAAATCGTGGATATGTCGGTAGGCACGCTGAAAACCAATTATCATTATGCCAAACAGAAGATAGAAGATTATATAAAGGACAATTACGAAGATAATTTTTGAGAAACTGAAATGAAAAAGTTCGATATAGAAAAATTAGAACGCAAAAATATTTATACGGCACCTGATAATTTGTTTGAAAATATTCAGGCGAATGTATTGGGCGGAGTACATGATTTTGACCTGGAAAAACTGGAACGTAAGAATATTTATACAGTTTCTGAAAACATATTTGAAAATATTCAGGATCACGTAATAAATAAGGTATTGCCCCGTAAAAAAGCCCCGGTTTTTAAGATCAACTGGGCGTATGCAGCAGCAGCTTCACTGGCTTTGATTTTTGGAGCGACTTTTGTTCTGAACAACAGCAGCACCGCGGATGATGTAAGTCCTGCAGTTGCCTATACGGTGAAAAACCAGCAGCCTGAAACGGAATCCCAGATGGCCTATGAAACTTTGAAATCAGATTTAACTTCTGTTGAAAACGATCATCAAAATAATGAAAGTCAAAAAAATAATAAATCTGTAGCGCAGAATAAGCCTCAGGCAAAAACAGATCGTGAAGCGTCGGATAAAACCGGAAAAACCGTTTCAAAACAAGATGAAAATCAGATGAATGAATATCTGGATTCCTTCTCAAATTCTGAAATTTCGGAATTGGCAAGCAATTCGACGCAGGATGTTTATCTGGATTTATATAATTAAAAAGAAGATGAAAAAGATATTGTTTACCCTTTTAATGATTTATGGTTTTGGCTTAAACGCCCAACAGACGGATTATGACTGGAAGAAGATGGACCCTAAGCAAAGAAAGGAAGTAATAAACAATCTTTCACCTACAGAAAGAAAAAAGCTTCTAACCCAGTTCAGGAACAACATGGTGATGGAAAACCTGGATATTGATCCGAGTGATAAAGAAGAGTTTACGGATGTTTATAATGAATATCTGGAAAGCCAGAAACAGATCAAAAGCCAGTTTAATTCCGACTTCAATCCTGAAACCTTATCGGATGAAGAAGCTAAAGCAAAATTGCAGCAAAGCTTTGAAGTAGGGCAGAGGCTGCTTGATAACAGAAAGAAGTATGCTGATAAGATGCAGCAGATCATTCCTTGCCAGAAGGTCTTGAAGCTGTTCCAATCCGAGGGGATGATGCGGGATAAGGTGAATGAAAGGAAACCCCGGGGGAACGCTAATAGTATTGCTCCAAGGCAGAGGCAAAACCCATAATAGTTTATTTTTTTAATGTTGGACGACCCTTGCAATTTATTGTAAGGGTCGTTTAATGTTAAACCGATTTTTCTATTTTTGCGGCAAATTATAATCATGAAAAATATTTTTCTATCCATGCTGTTCTGAAATGTACGGTTATGTGGAAGGAGGAAAAGCTTATAAATTAATACCCGTTGGTTTCGATGAAATGCATAAAAATGAAAAAGGATTCTATATTCATTCTTCGCGGGTGAACCTTTTTCTGGAAGTTAAAACCGGAGGTGCATTTGTAGGGGGAATAGCAGGTGGTTTTGTCGGGGCTTTAATCGGTGCGGCTATCGATTCGGCATCCAGTTCAAACAATGGGGCTATGATTGGAATAGGGTATAGGTCTACGTTGGAAACCGATGTGTATATTGATTCTTTAACTGGAGGATATGTTTTCACAAAATAATTATAGAATCACGAAAATTTTTATCGGTCATAGCGTTCTTTCTTGTCGTTTTTCTTTTGCGCAGGATAAAGAATTCATAAAACTTAAAGGAAATATTCCGAATTATGGGGAAGAAGAATAGAATACTTTACAGGTTATCGATAACAGAAAAGACAAAACAATCGGGATCCTGCCTTTCGGAGAAGACAAAGTAATGAAAGAAGTATCTTTTCAAAACGGCATTGCAGAAGATCTTGCCGGCCTGGTACCGGAAAAGTAATCTCAAAGGCGGTAAACAGGATCTGGTGATTCATTAAAATTAAATTCTTATTTTTAAAGAAAATCCAAAACACATGAACAAAATTATCCAGCTCACTTCTGTATTAGCTTTTGTAATATTCTTTTCACAGAATCGGGAAATGATTAAAGAGAGAGGCAATCTTTCCAATCCTAAAGGGAATATCTATAAATCGCTGGAGGTTATCGACCAGAGGGCAGATCAGAAAATTGGTGAGCTTCCTTTCGGAGATAACAAAGAGATGAGAGAAATTACTTTTCCTTCCACAGTCGGGGATTTTCTGGGAAAGTGGTATGCCGACAGCAATCATAAAGGCGGAAGGCAGGAGATGGTCCTGGTCCTGAAACATTTGAAAACCTATCTGGGAGAAACGGAAGGCAAGGAAACGGAGGGCGATATTGAATTTTCCGCCCAAACTTTCCTGAAAGAAGGAGATCAGTATAAATTCTTATACAAAAAGGATACGGTATACTCCTTCAAAAGTAAAAACATTTCGGATGTGATGATGAAAAATATTCCGGTGGTTTTTGCCATGTTTCTCAAGAAATCCTATACCGTAAATCCAAGAGAGAATGCAGTAGCTCTGGATGTACTTACTGATTATGAAGCCTACGTAAGGAATAATTCCGCAGCATACAGAAATGATCAGCTAAAAGATGGTGTTTACTTAAGCCACGAAGCTTTTATGAACCAGATTCCGGAGCCGGGGAAATATGTTCTGGAAAAAAATGCAAAGGGTTCTGTTACTAAAGCCGTAAAGGAAGAGAACGGTAAGAAAGACCGGATTTCGGCAGGTGATATGTATGCATATGTAGAAAATGGAAAACCTTACAAAAAAACCTATTCCGGCTTTCAGGAACTGAATAAAAATGACAGGGGCTTTTATTTGATCAGCAACTGGGGATATCTGGTTCCGGCACAGAACTCTTCATTGTTCATAAGCGTCGGAGGAGCTTCTAATGGCGGAATGTACGGCGGACTTGCCGTAGGTCTTGTGGGATTGTTTGAAAAAAGCATGAGGCAGAGCAGAATGAGACGAGAAGATAAATTCCCGGTTTACATTGATCCTTTAACCGGCGAATATGATTTTTCTGAAGAGTAAATAATAATAAAAGAGAGACCGATGTCTCTCTTTTTCCTTTTATTTCTGATTCGTAGAATAGGAATACGGAAAATCCTTTTCATCCGTTCCCCGGTCTTTATTCGGCTGAGAAACCATTTCGAAATCCAGCTTTGCTCCCTTCATCAGTTCCTGGTGGCTGAGCCAGTTTCTGGAATATTTCTTTTCGTTGAATCTTAGCGATTGCACAAACCGGTTGTTCTCATTATTATTCTTTGCATTAATTTCAATCATTTTTCCGTTTTCCAAATGGATGATTGCTTTCTTAAACAGGGGAGCACCTAAAACATATTGGTCCGTAGCCGGCGTTACCGGATAAAAGCCCAGTGCTGAGAAAACATACCAGGCTGAGGTTTGTCCGTTGTCCTCATCGCCGCAATAGCCATCCGGAGTAGGCTGATAAAGGCGGTTCATCGTTTCCCGTACCCAATATTGCGTTTTCCACGGCTCACCTGAATAATTATAGAGATAAATAATATGCTGTGCCGGCTGATTTCCGTGGGCATACTGTCCCATATCCGCATTCACCATTTCCTGGATCTCATGAATGGTCGATCCGTAATACGAATTATCAAAAACGGGAGGCAATTCGAAGACCTGGTCCATTTTTTTTGAAAATTCTTTCCTTCCGCCCATCAGTTTGGCCAGGCTTTCAATATCCTGGAATACCGACCAGGTGTAATGCCAGGAATTTCCTTCCGTAAAGGCATCGCCCCACTTAAAAGGATTAAAAGGAGCCTGGAAGCTTCCGTCACGGTTTCTTCCGCGCGCCAGTTTGGTTTGGGGATCCATTACTTTTTGGAAATTCTGGGAACGGCGGTAATATTCTTTCCATTCGGATTCCGGTTTCCCCAAAGCTTTTCCCAGTTGGGCAATGGCGAAATCATCGTAAGCATATTCCAGCGTCCGCGCTGCATTTTCATTGATTTTTACATCATAGGGAACATAGCCGAGTTCTTTGTAATACTGAATGCCTAATCTTCCCGTTGCCTGCGGACCTTCGTTATTAGCCCCATGAAGCAAAGCCTGGTAAAGGGTTTCAATGTCATAACCGCGTAAGCCTTTCAGGTAAGCATCGGCTACCACGGAAGCGGAATTGTTGCCGATCATGATATCCGAATAGGAGGGACTCGACCATTCAGGAAGCCAGCCGCCTTCTTTGTAGTCGTTAATTAATCCTTTCTGCATTTCAACGTTTATACTTGGATAGACCAGGTTCAGGAAAGGGTAGAGGGCTCTGAAAGTATCCCAGAAACCGGTCCCTGCAAACCGGTAGCCTGTTTCCGTTTTTCCTGAATACGGACTGTAATGCACGATTTCTCCTTCTTTGTTGATTTCATACATTTTATGAGGAAAGCAGAGCATTCTGTACAGGCAAGAGTAGAAAGTACGCATCTGATCGATGGTTCCTCCCGCAACTTCTACTTTTCTGAGTTTTTCATTCCAGGCCTGCTTGGCTTTTCTGAAGGTGTCATCGAACGAATCCTGATCCAGTTCCCTCTGCAAATTCAGTTCCGCCTGTTCGGGGCTGATGAATGAAGAAGCTATTTTAAGATTTACCTTTTCACCCTTCTTCGTGGCAAAACCGATGACGGCACCGCAGTGGTCGCCTGTAATTTCAAGCACATCTTTTACAAAATCCTTATCTTTCCAGGCTGAATATTTTACAAATGGCTTATCGGCATAGATCACAAAGTAATTTTTGAAACCGACAAGTTTTCCCCTTGAATATCTTGTGGAATACCCAACGATCTTCTTTTCGGAAGGAATGATTTTGATGCTCGATCCTCTGTCAAAGGCATCCACAACAATCCATGAATTTTCAGAATCAGGGTAAGTTAACCTTAACTGTGCAGCCCTTTCCGTAGGCGTAATTTCCGCCGTCACATTATGATCAGCCAGGTAAACACTGTAATAATAAGGCTTTGAAACCTCAGACTTGTGGGAAAACCAGCTTGCTCTTTCCTCTTCATTGAAACGCATTTTTCCGGTTACGGGCATAATCGAAAACATTCCGTAATCGTTCATCCAGGGCGAAGGCTGATGCGTCTGCTTGATGCCACGGATCTTGTCGGCGTCATAGGTATATTGCCAGCCGTTTCCGTTTTTTCCGGTCTGTGGTGTCCACAGGTTCATTCCGTGAGGGACGGCAACTGCAGGATAGGTGTTCCCATTGGAAAGTGAAGGCTTTGACAGCGACCCGATGAGCGGATTGACGAATTCTTCGGGATGTTCCGGTGCATTTTCAATCCATTGAGTGTGAAATGAGGCAAAATGAATAATAAAAAGCAATAAAAGAACTTTTTTCATAATTAAAATAAGTTTGAGCTTCTGTAGATTTATGATGTGAAAAGATAAGATTTTCTTCAGTATGTCTGCGGGCTTGATAGTTTTTTTCGTGAAAGTCATTTAATTTTAAAGATATTATTAGTTTTGCTAAAATTTAGAACCATGAAAAAAGCATTGCAGTTTGTATTTCTTTCCTTGTCGATAATTACTTTTTCTCAAATAACCGAAACAATCGAGATCGGCAAAATAAAAGACAAAAGCGGAATGACAAAATCGCTGACAGTTATTGATAGCAGAACTTTAAAAGAGATGGGAACCGTTATCTTAAAAGGAGACACTTATCAGTTTGCATTTCCAAAAACCGCAAAAGATGCCATAGAAACTGCATTTACAAAATCCAATAAAGATTTAGGAAAGAATGATATTGTTTTATTAATCAATGATCTGTATTTTTTCAATGATGATAAATCTCCCGAAATTGCCAAAGCGAAAATAAGTATTGCAACATTTTTTAAAAGAAATGATAAGTATTTTTTCATCAACAGAACGGATGGGATCATTTCAGCGAGCCCGGTTGAAGGGGTAAATGTTGCGCATACCATTAACGATAAAATATCGCAGCTTTTTAAACAATTAATTTTGACTTCTTACAACAGCGTTGCGGTTGGTATTCCCATCAATGAAGGGTCGCTTGCAGATTATGAAAACATCATAAAGAATACATACCCTGTTTATAAAACCGAAAGTTTAACACCGGGAGTTTATTTAAGTTTCAAATCATTTGTTCAGCAAAAACCTACGCCGGCAACGTATCGAAGAGATAAGGATGGCGATATTAAAGGAGTAAATGACGGGACCTACAATATAAAAATCAGTGATATTTACTGTATAGTTGAGGATAATAAAATTTTGAAAGCCATCCCGATCGGTTACAAAGAAGTTTTCAAGAATGAAAAAGGCTCGTATTTTGAAGCAATTCCGGCAGATTTATTTCAGCAGAGTATGAATGGAGCGATGATTGGCGGTATGACGGGCGGGATGGTCGGTGCATTAATCGGCGCCGCGGCGGATAGCGGAAAAAAGAATATTGGATTTGTGAGCAAGGTTAAAACTCAGATTTATTTAGATCCGTTAACAGGGGAATATGTTTTCAAAGATTAAATTTTCGCTTATAAAATTAAGAATCACAAATTATCCTGCATTTTATTATCTTTGCAAATTACATAGTTCTTAAATGAAAAACATACGAAATTTTTGCATAATCGCTCATATCGACCACGGTAAAAGTACTCTGGCAGACCGTCTTCTGGAATATACCAATACGGTTTCCCAGAGAGAATTACAGTCCCAGACGCTGGATGACATGGATCTGGAGAAAGAACGCGGGATTACCATTAAATCCCACGCCATCCAGATGGATTATGAGCTCAACGGCGAAAAATATATCTTAAACTTAATCGACACCCCGGGACACGTGGACTTTTCTTATGAAGTTTCCCGTTCCATTGCGGCCTGTGAAGGAGCGCTTCTTATTGTAGACGCAGCCCAGAGCATTCAGGCACAGACCATCAGTAACCTGTATCTGGCTTTGGAAAATGACCTGACAATTATTCCGATCCTGAACAAAATCGACCTTCCTTCAGCAAATCCTGAAGAGGTAACGGATGAGATCATGAACCTAATCGGTTGTGATTATGAGGATGTATTAAGGGTTTCCGGAAAAACCGGAGAAGGGGTACATGACCTTCTGGAACAGATCGTTAAAAGAATTCCGGCACCGGTGGGTGATCCGGATGCACCGCTTCAGGCTTTGATCTTTGACTCGGTATACAACCCCTTCAGAGGAATTGAAGCGTATTTCAAAGTAGTAAACGGAAGCATTACAAAAAACGAAAAGATTAAATTTTTCGCAACCGGAAAAGAATACGGGGCTGATGAGGTAGGAACGTTAAAACTGAAGCAGGTTCCTAAGAAAACCGTTGAGTGCGGGGACGTAGGTTACCTGGTTTCCGGAATCAAGGATGCCCGTGAAGTAAAAGTAGGGGATACCATCACTTCATTCGATAAGCCGGCTGCCGGACCGATTGAAGGGTTTGAGGAAGTTAAGCCGATGGTATTTGCCGGGATTTACCCGATCGATTCCGAGGATTTTGAAGAATTGAGATTTTCCCTTGAAAAATTAAGGCTGAATGATGCTTCCCTGGTTTTTGAGCCGGAAAGTTCAGCTGCACTTGGTTTCGGGTTCCGTTGCGGATTCCTGGGAATGCTTCACATGGAAATCGTTCAGGAACGTCTGGACCGTGAGTTCAACATGAACGTAATTACCACGGTACCGAACGTATCGTATTTCGGATATTCTAAAAAAGAACCGGAAGTACCGATCCTGATCAATAACCCGTCTGAAATGATGGATCCGTCGATCATGGACCGGGTGGAAGAACCTTACATCAAAGCTTCCATCATTACCAAATCTGATTTCGTAGGTCCGGTAATGACCTTATGTATCGAAAAGAGAGGGGAAATCGTTAACCAAAGTTACCTGACTTCTGAAAGGGTAGAGTTGGTATTCAATATGCCGTTGGCTGAGGTGGTTTTCGACTTCTATGACCGGTTGAAATCCATTTCCAAAGGATATGCTTCCTTCGATTACCATCCGATCGGATTCAGGGCTTCCAAGCTTGTAAAAATGGATATCCTGATCAACGGGGATATGGTGGATGCCTTATCCTCATTGATTCACGATTCCAACGCTTATTACATCGGTAAAAAGATGTGTGAGAAGCTCCGTGAGCTGATCCCGAGACAGCAGTTCGACATCGCGGTTCAGGCCGCTTTGGGGACAAAAGTAATTGCGAGAGAGACCATCAAAGCCTTGAGAAAAGACGTTACTGCAAAATGTTATGGTGGGGATATTTCCAGAAAGAGAAAGCTTTTGGAGAAGCAGAAAGAAGGAAAAAAGAAAATGAAGCAGATCGGAAGGGTAGAAGTACCGCAGTCGGCATTTATGGCTGTACTGAAACTAAATGACTAAATAAAAGAGCCTTTAAAAAGGCAAAAGATAAAAGTGAAATCCGCAGAGAGTATCTGCGGATTTTTTGTTTATGATTCAGATTATTTTTTATCTGTTAACTAAACCGTAACTTTGTGTACTCATAACGCAAAGTTAAACGTATGGAAGGTTCAAAGAAGTTACAGGATATAAAAGTGGCCGTAGATGCGGTGGTTTTCGGGTATTTCGATAAAAAAGACCTACAGGTGCTCCTGATCCAGCGGAACATCGAGCCTTTCAAGGGCGGATGGGCGCTTCCGGGCGGACTCGTGCTGGATGATGAAAACCTGGATGATGCCGTAAAGCGCGAACTCTGCGAGGAAGCCGGCATAAAGCCCGATTTCCTGGAACAACTCTATACGTTCGGTAATGTGGGCCGCGACCCGCGGAACCGGGTGGTTTCCGTTACTTATCTGGGGCTGGTAAACCCGTCTTATCACGAGCTGGCTGCCGATTCCGATGCGGATGATGCCCAATGGTTCGGCATTAACAGTCTTCCGGAACTGGCTTTCGATCATCAGGCCATTATTGATACAGCATTAAAAAGACTGAGAACTAAAATCCAATATCAACCCATCGGTTTTAATCTGCTGAATGAGGAATTTGCCTTTTCAGAACTGGAAAACCTCTATAAAACCATTGTCGGACAGGAAATCGACCGCCGTAACTTCCGGAAAAAAATCATGAGCTACGGCCTGCTGAATGAAACCGACAACTTCAAGAAAGAAGGCAGTGGCAGGCCCGGCAAAATGTTTACCTTCAACCAGGAGAAATACAAGGAACTGGAAGAACAGGGATTTTATTTTGAACTGAAGTAGTTTTTAATACAAATTGCACAAATACTTATACGAATTTTCACAATAAATTCTTGTTTGCTGCTATACATTACAGCGTGAAAAAATAAGAATGTAATCTTTTAATAGTAATTCTAATTCTACCATGAGCTTTTAGGATATACAATCCAGATTAAAGCTTCTATTTTATTTAAACTTAACCAACCAGAAAGAACACCATAAATAATTCGTGTCATTTGTGTAAAATATTTGTGTCATTCGTGTTTAAATCAGAAATTTTTATCCTTGAAAATCACCTAATTAATTATTTTAGCGTAAAATTAACACAAATTAATTTGGCAGGTAAAATCATATTCCTTTAAATTTGTGTAAAAATAACGCAATCATGAAATGCACCATACAAAATACCATTGAAAGATTTCAGCATCAAGAAAAACTGGACTTTCTGTTCTTTTGGGGACATACGGTAAGAAGAAGAAATGACCAAAGCCTGTTTCAGCCAATGGTTTCCGGCTGAGTTTCAGGAGGATGGTATACTATATAAGACCGCCGAACATTACATGATGGCCGGGAAAGCAAGATTGTTTAACGATCACGAAATTTTAGAACAGACTATACAGTCTGAAACTCCGGATCAGGTTAAAAAACTGGGAAGAAAAGTCAGCAATTTTGATCCGCAGCTATGGGATGAGCATAAATATGAGATCGTCAAACAGGGAAACCTGCTGAAGTTTTCGCAGGATGAAAAGCTTAAAGAATTCTTGCTATCCACGGAAGACAAAGTTTTGGTAGAAGCCAGTCCGTACGATACCATCTGGGGTATCGGAATGCTGGAAACCAATCCTAAAGCCAGTAATCCAGCGGAGTGGAACGGTGAAAATCTCTTGGGATTCGCTTTGATGGAAGTAAGGGACGAGCTAAAAAGGTAAAAACACAGAACCAAACACATGATATTATGAAAAAGACAATACTGCATCCGGAGATCTTTCTGATCGAAAATTTCCTGACGAATGAAGAATGCGACCATTATATTGAACTTACAAAAGATCAGGTCTTTGAAGAAGCAAAGATCAATATGCAGGGCCGGCAGGTCATGAGCAAAGGCATCAGGAACAATGACCGGCTGATGGTTTTCGATAATAAACTGGCTGAAAACCTGTTTCAGAAAGTCGTCGGATTTCTTCCCCAGATCCATGAAAATTACAAGGTCACAGGTTTCAATGAGATGTTCAGGATCTATAAATATTCACCAGGACAACGGTTTAAGATGCACCGCGACGGAAGTTACATCAGGAATGAACATGAAAAGAGCTTTTACACCTTCCTGATCTATCTGAACGACGATTTTGAAGGCGGGGAAACCGAATTTGAAGGATTGTTCACCGTAGCTCCGAAAAAAGGTTCCGCGCTGGTTTTTCATCATCCGTTAAGACACGAAGGAAAAACACTGATCAGCGGACTGAAATATGTGCTGAGGACGGACATCATGTATACAAGAGAACAATAAACGGATAGAATTAATTTCCGTATTGCATTAAAATAAAGCCCGGCATGCAACGGATAAATATAAAAACAGTCTTTAACTAAAATTTACGTTATGGGAAGTACAAGATACGACATGGACGCTCGTTTCGACAGAGCAAGAAAGATGGGATATGCATCAAAAAGTGCAGGTGAAATTTTCACTCAGAACGCGGAAAGAAGGGCACACGAATCAATGAATCCGAATGGCATCTTCTTCAGGGAAGCCCGGGATTCATCCGTACACCCGGAATCATTTCCGATTATTTTAGGACTGGATGTTACCGGAAGCATGGGCCATATTCCGTATAACCTGATTCAGGAAGGCCTCCCCAAACTGATGGGCGGAATTATCCAGGGCGGAGTTCCGGATGCCGCACTCCTGTTTATGGGAATCGGGGATCATGAATGCGACAGTTATCCGTTGCAGGTCGGGCAGTTTGAATCCGGTGATGAGGAGCTGGATATGTGGCTTACAAGGACCTACATCGAATCCGGAGGCGGTGGAAACGGCGGAGAAAGTTACCTGCTGGCCTGGTATTTTGCCGCTTTCCATACCCGAACCGATGCTTTTGAAAAAAGAGGACAGAAAGGATTGCTGTTTACGGTAGGTGATGAACCCTGCCTGAAAACACTTCCTGCTTCTGCAGTCCGGGAGATTATGGGAGTGGGCCAGCAGACGTTTACCCATAAGGAACTCCTGGCTGAAGCAAGAAAGAAATATGAAGTCTACCACATCAATGTCCTGCACTCAGACCAGGCAATGCGGGCTGACCGAGGATGGAAAGACCTGCTGGGAAGAAATTGCGTATCGATCACCGATTACCGGGACGTGCCGTACGTGATCAAGGAGATTGTCTGCAAAACCCGTCTGGCCGGAGCGCATACAGAAGAGGAACAACAGAAACGATGGAGTGGAATGATTCAAAGGTTTTTAAGATGAAAACAGCAGAAATCGTTATAGGACTGGGATTCGGTGATGAAGGCAAAGGCATTACTACCGATTTCCTAGCAGCCCGCAATCCGGAGGCAGTGGTCATCCGGTTTTCGGGAGGGCAGCAGGCGGCTCACACGGTGATGATCGGTGACCGCAAGCATGTCCATTCCAGCTTTTGCAGCGGGGCTTTGCGTGGGCTGCCGTCCTATTTTACGGAGCACTGCACCATCCATCCGGTTTTTATGTATAATGAATGGAAGGAACTGAAAGCCAAAAACGGGAATACCGAACTTCATATTCATCCTTTGGCGAAAGTAACAACGCCTTTTGATGTCCTTCACAACAGGAGAGATATAAGGAATACCGCACATGGAACCTGCGGAAAAGGAATCGGTGCCACAATGAAAAGGCATGAAAGCCCTTACCGGCTGTTTGCGGCCGACCTGATCGCACCGAGACCGATGCTGATCGAAAAGCTGAAAGGCATCGCCCTTTATTACGGCTTTTCTGAAGGTGAAGAAATACAGCAGGCTCTTGATGATTTTCTTCACGCTGTCGATGAAATGGACTGGAACATTGAAGGCTATGGCTATCTGAAAAGTTTTGACCATCTTATTTTTGAAGGCAGCCAGGGAATCCTGCTGGATATGGACCACGGCGTATTTCCGAATGTGACCTATGCCCACACTACTTCAAAAAATGCCCACGAAGTATGCAGTCAACTGGGAATCGATCATATCGAAATGTTCTATGTTACAAGAAACTACGGTACCCGTCATGGAAACGGCTGGATGAGTAATGAAAAAGAGCTTCCTTTACGGAACAATGAAGAGGAAACCTGTACGTTCAATGACTATCAGGGAGCCTTACGTACCGGGGATCTGGATTACCAACTGCTGGCGTACGCACTGAAAGTGGATGAAGGGTACGGCTTTGCCCATCGTAAAAACCTGGTGGTGACCTGCCTCGATCAGCTGGACAAACCTTTTGAACCCGGAAAACTGAACGTCAAATTTGATGAAATGTGGGGATCCTTTTCTCCGTATTCAAAGGATTTTAGAAAGATTAATGAATAAAGTGAACCAGCAATGAAAAAAATATTTGTATTTGGAAACGGAAATCTTTCATGGGAAAACTTTCACCTGTTTTATATTGAACCGCTGAAAGGGACAACGTTTTCCGAATGCGAATTTATCATTGGTGATTTTGCCGGAGCCGATACCATGATGATGGAATACCTGAAGGATAAAACTGAAAACGTTACTATTATTCATATGAAAGATCGGCCCAGGTATTCTGTTAATACTTTCAGAAACCAGGCTGCCAGATGGAAGATGATAGGTAAATTTGTCTCCGATGGCGAGAGAGATGAATATGGGATTTCAAATTGCACTCATTTTTTGGCTGTTGATTTTAACTCCGACGAAACAAGAAAAAGCGGAACGCTTAAAAACATTGAAAAATGCGTGAGCCTAGGAAGAATTAAATTATAACATCATGAAGAAAATCAGATATATAAAAGGTGACGCTACGGATCCGTCAACCGCAGGAACTCAAATCATCGCCCATATCTGCAACGATATTGGAGGCTGGGGAAAAGGTTTTGTTTTAGCCATTTCCAAAAGATGGAAGAAGCCTGAGAATGATTACCGGAACTGGTATAAAAGCGGAACTCATTTTAATCTGGGTGAAATCCAAATGGTTCAGGTGGAGGAAGATCTTTGGGTATGCAACATGATCGGTCAGCATAAAACGGTCACCACATCAGAAGGAATACCTCCGATCCGGTATGAAGCGGTTGAAAGCTGCCTGAAAAAACTTGCTGGTGAAGCTTTACCATTAAAGGCAAGCATCCATATGCCAAGGATCGGCTGTGGTCTCGCAGGAGGAAAATGGGAAGAAATCGAACCGATTATTCAAAGTGCATTGCTTGAAAATGGTATAGAAGTATATGTTTATGATCTTGAATAGATTGTAATCATTTTATCAATAGGAATGGGCTTTAGCCCATTTTTAAAGGAAAGAAATCAAACGGCTTTAGCCAAATAATAAATAACCATGAAAACACAAACCTTATACAGACCGGTCGGAGAAAAAGAAATGCTTTTGATCATTGAAAACGGTTACCGGGCATTTCCTCCCAGACTGGAATGGCAGCCGATTTTCTATCCCGTCTTAAATGAAGACTATGCTTCCGAAATTGCAGAAAAATGGAATACGCGCGATGAAGCCGGAAATTATTTGGGATTCGTTACCAAATTTGAAGTGCTGGAAGAAACGGTTAACAAATACCCTGCTCAAAATGTAGGGACGAAAAACCATAACGAACTTTGGGTTCCCGCAGAAGAACTGGAAGCGTTCAATCAGGCCATCACCGGAAAAATTGAAGTCACTCAGGTTTTTATCGGGAAAGACTTCAAAGGAACGGCGTATTCAGCCATTGAAAATTTATTATTCAACATTAAAAAACTTACCATGACCAATAAAGGAATGGCAAAAGATACCTTGGAAATCTTAGCCAGGAAATATTATATCAACGAAAACAATGAAAAAATAAGCATCGAAAATGAACTGGAAGCTTCTGTCAAAGAAACCGTTCTGTTTTCGTCCGAAGCGCTTGCGGAACTTACGGAAAAAGAAGTTCCTGAAAAACATTTTGAAACCCGGTTTGAAGTCTGGAGATGCAGTTCCTTAAAAGCCATTTTACAGCTGGCGGAAGAGGAAGATCAGGAAAAAATCATGTGTCTGAATTTTGCTTCTGCCAAAAACCCCGGCGGCGGCTTCATCAACGGAGCCGAAGCACAGGAAGAAAGCCTGGCGAGAACTTCAGGATTGCATGAAAGCCTGCTCCAGGCGTGGGATTATTATAAAATCCACAGGGAAATGGAATCCTGCATTTATACCGACATGATGATTTACAGCCCGAAGGTCCCGGTTTTCCGTAAAGACAAAGGGGAATTGCTGCCAAAGCCGGTTTTATGTAATTTTATTACCTCTCCGGCAGTGAACGCGGGTGTCGTCAAGCATCAGGAGCCGGATAGAGCCGGTGAAATCTTTGGAGCCATGGATACCAGGACGGATAAGATGCTGGCGCTGGCGTTACACCAGGGAAATGAAACCCTGATTTTAGGCGCCTGGGGATGCGGCGTTTTTAAAAACGATCCAAAAGAAATAGCGGAGCTTTTTAAAAAGCACCTTCAGGCAAAATATAAAAACAAATTTAAAAGAGTGGTCTTTGCCATTCTCTCGAAGAAAGAGGAAATGATCAGGCCGTTCGAAGAAATATCATGAAACTCAAATTAAAAAACTATAAAGAACAGATACAGGACTGGCCGCAGGAAGGGCATCACCTCATGGCGCAATATGATGACGAAAAGATTATTGTCTACCAGTCTTACCGGAAGGAAATCGGAGAATTTGCCGTAAGAAACCAGTATTTCGGAGGGCCTTTCAGTCTGGAAAGGATGACCTGGATCAAGCCGAACTTCCTCTGGATGATGTACCGGAACGGCTGGGGAACGAAAGAAGAGCAGGAATATGTACTTGCTATTCACCTGAAGATGGATGCTTTCAGAAAGTACCTGGAAAATGCCGTCTATTCTTCCTACAATGACCGGTTGGGAATTTCCAGGGAAGAATGGCAGGATGAGGTAAAAGAATCTTCTGCCAGGCTGCAGTGGGATCCGGATCATGATCCTTTTGGGGCAAAGATGGAAAGAAGAGCGATCCAGGTCGGTTTGAGAAATGACCTGATCCGATCGTTTGCCAGGGAAGATCTCATTTTAATTGAAAATATTTCGGAATTCGTAAAAGAACAGCATCAGTTTGTTTTGAATGGTGATTTGGATCAGCTGATGTTGCCTGAAGAAAAACGGTTGCTGTTTGATGATGAGGTTCTGAATAATAAATTAAGACTAAAATAATGGAAGATAAACACTTGCTTGCTTCGAAATCGCTGACGGGAATATCCATCGGCGATGCTTTCGGTGAAAGTTTTTTTGGTGAGGAAAGTTTTGTGAAAAGCCATATTCAGCAAAAGATCATTCCTGAAGGTAATCTGGATTTTACCGATGATACGATCATGGCAATTGTTATTTTCAGGTCATTAAAGAAATTCGAGGAAATCGACCAGGATTTTTTAGCGGAAGAGTTTACAAAAAACTATCATCTGGACATCAACCGCGGTTACGGCCCTTCCATGCACCGGTATTTCAGAGACATAAAGAGCGGTGATTACTGGAAAGAAGTTTCCTATGCCAAATTCGAAGGGCAGGGTTCCATGGGAAACGGCGGAGCCATGAGGGCTGCTGTAATCGGAGCTTATTTTTATGATGATCTAAAAACGCTCAAAGAAAATGCGGAACGGTCGTGCGAAGTAACCCACGCCAACCGGGAAGCCGTGGAAGGAACAAAAGCCATTTCCCTGGCTGCCGCCTTTGCGGTCCGGGAAAAATTGGGCATGGAAAAATTGGATCAGCAGGATTTCATCCGAAACATTCAGAACGAACTAGGTAATTCCGACCTGAAAAGCAAACTGAACAAATGCTTATATTTAGACGGAAATCCCAGGATGGAACTGTTGGTGAAAACATTAGGAAACGGAATCAGGATGACGGCCCAGGATACAGTGCCGCTGGTCATCTGGATGCTTTTACGGTACAGAAGGAATTTTGAAGAATGTCTTTGGAATACAGTTTCGGCATTGGGCGACCGGGACACGACCTGCGCCATGGCCGGAGGCGTAAGCATTTTATGTTGTAATGAAAACACCATCCCGGAATGGACCACCACCATTGAAAACTGGAAAAAAAGCAGATTTTATGAACATTGAACTCATTAAAGGCGACATCACCAAAATACAGGCCGACGCTATCGTGAATGCTGCCAATTCCTCGTTGCTGGGCGGCGGCGGGGTAGACGGGGCCATTCACCGGGCCGGCGGAAAGCAGATCCTGGACGAATGTATCGAGATCAGGAACAGGCAGGGGAAGTGCAACACCGGCGAAGCGGTAGTAACCACAGCAGGGAATCTTCCGGCTCAATACGTTATTCATACCGTCGGGCCGGTCTGGAACGGAGACGAAGGAAAATGCTTCCCACTATTGGAGAACTGCTATCAAAATTCACTCAAACTGGCCGAAAGCCTGGATATAAAGACCATCGCTTTCCCCAACATCAGCACCGGCGTCTACCGTTTTCCAAAAGAAGCGGCAGGAAAAATTGCCGTGGAAACGGTAAAGCACTTCAAATCAGACATCATTGAAAAAGTCATTTTCGTCTGCTTCGATGATGAAAATAAAGCGATTTATAAAGAATTACTGGAGAACAATAATAAAATGTAAGAGCTTGTTTAAATTTGGGGCTGATTTATTTACTATTAAGTAATTAAGATATTCAGCCTTAAAAATCAATTTATTAAGTAATGTCTTATTCATTAAAATTGATCTAAAAGTTTCCACAGCGGTAAAAGTTATGAATAAACAAAGTTTATTTTGATTCATAGAATTAAGAGAAATGATAGAAAATTTTCTGAGCTAAAATTCAAACAGACCCTAAACTGCTAAAACTCTTTGTGATCTTAGCTAAGTGAAACGGCTTTGCGAACTTAAAAGCAGTTAGTTGTTAAAAAATCTTAGTGTTCTTTGCGTTTAAAACAAAAATAAAACCGAACCAATGAAAAAACTAACCATATTAACCGGCGCCGGAATCAGCGCCGAAAGCGGAATAAAAACCTTCAGAGACGGAGACGGGCTCTGGGAAAACCACAGCATTACCGATGTAGCCAGTCCGGAAGGATGGCGCAGAGACCGTGCCCTGGTCCTGGAATTTTATAACCAGAGACGCCGCCAGCTCCATGAAGTGGAACCGAACGAGGCCCACCATTTACTGGCGGAACTGGAAAAATATTTCGACGTTCAGATCATCACCCAAAACATCGATGACCTGCATGAAAGAGCCGGATCCACCAACATCCTGCATCTTCACGGCGAACTCTTTAAATCCTGCTCAAGCAAAAATAAGAGCCTGATCTATGAGCATAAACATGACATCAACATCGGCGACAAGGCAGAAGACGGATCCCAGCTGAGGCCGTTCATCGTTTGGTTTGGAGAAGATGTACCGTTGATGAAAGAAGCTACCAAAATGGCAAAAGATGCCGATATTTTCTTGGTGATCGGAACCTCCCTGCAGGTCTACCCGGCAGCCGGACTACTTCACGATATCAAGGACGACTGTCTTCTGATCGTGATCAATCCCAACGAAACAAATTTCGGCTACGGACAGCGGGCAGTAGTCATGAAAGAAACGGCAACCCAGGGGATGAAACTGTTGTTTGATAAACTGGTAAACCTTGCATGATGGAAAATCTTGTGAAAGCCGGAATCTTCGGTGTCTGTGTGGGTGATGCGCTGGGCGTGCCGGTAGAGTTCAGGAGCCGGAAACAGTTGAAACGTTCTCCGGTTACTACAATGAGGTCTATGGGGACCCACCACCAGCCCGCCGGAACATGGAGTGATGACGGTTCGTTAACCTTATGTCTTGCTGACAGCCTTTGTAACGGATACGACTTGGAGAATATGGCGCTAAAGTTTCTGCAATGGTACAATGCGGAGATCTGGACACCTCACGGAAGGGTTTTCGACATCGGAATCGCCACCTCACAAGCTATTCATAGAATAGGCAAGGGGACCTTTCCCACTTTATGCGGTGGAAATTCGGAATTCGATAACGGGAATGGTTCTTTGATGAGAATTTTGCCATTGGCCTTCTATATCAAAGATCTTCCGATTGAAAAACGTTTTGATAAGGTAAAAGACGTTTCCAGTATTACACATGGGCATATCCGATCTGTGTTGGCTTGTTTTATTTATCTGGAACTGATTTTGGAACTTTTGAAAGGAAAAGACAAATGGGAAGCTTATCGCACAATGCAGAATACAGTTCGGAAATTTTTAAATTTTCATCCGATCTGCTCGCAGGACGAAATGGACAAGTTCCATCGTATTCTGGAATTAAAAGTAGGTGACTATGAACTGGATCCGTTATACACTTTACAAGAGGAAGAAATAAGTTCTTCAGGCTATGTCCTTCACAGCCTCGAAGCATCCTTATGGTGTTTCCTGAATTCAGAAAGCTATTCCGAAGCGGTTTTAAAAGCAGTGAATCTGGGAGAAGATACCGATACCACCGGAGCCATCACCGGCGGGCTTGCCGGAATTTATTATGGCTTTGAAAATATTCCTGAAGAGTGGGTTGAGGTGTTGGCAAGAAAAGAGGATATTGAGAAGCTTTGTGAAAAGTTAAACGATAGATTAAAATGAAAAAGACGGGAACGTTTTATATTTTGCTTATCTTGAAAGATCTCCAATTTCTTGCTGAAAACAGTTTTACCGAACTGCCTTTCAATAAAATACCATTTACTCTTACAAGGGAACAAATAATTCAATATGCGGAAAAAGTAAAAGATGATTCAAACGGTATTTTTATTACGGCAAAAGTAGAATGCGATACGGACCGTTTTACTGAATACAGAGATTCTGATTCAGCAGAAAACCTAACTGAATTTGGAAGATTTTCACAGGCCATTACCGAGACAATTAATTCTTCGTTGTCTGATAAAATTAAATTGGAAGATGTTTTCGGAAAGGATTTTCGAAATGAAGATTGCGCCGAAGTAAAAACAATTATCGACGAGGAAATGTATTTTTTCAAGCGTAGAATGGAAATTTTTCTTGAGACCCATTCTAGAGAAATCATTCCGCCTGATTTTCTTAAAACAGATGCGGAAGAGTATCAGGAACCAAAGAACTTTACCGATGAAGAAGTACGGCAACAGATTGAAAAAACACTTGCAGAAGAAGCCATCTCTGCGGAAAGAATAAAGGATGAAACAAAAAAAGTAAATACGGTCGAAGAAGCTGTAGATTATTTGATCGAAAAAGATTTAAGCCTAGGAAATCTCAATCATGTAAAAAATATATCCTGTGCAGCAAGGCTTGATTTCTTGAAAGGAGATTCTGATTTTCATTTTGGGCTTGGAATGTATTTGCGTAATATATTTTTTTATGGAAATGATAATCAGGAGTTTTACAAGGATCTGGAAAACTATAAGTCTCATATTTTTTTTAACCATGGAGAATTTGGAGAAGGAATCATATATGACTTGCTGTGGAGAAAACTGAATCATTGTATAACTACCAGAGAGAACAAAGAAAAGATAAATGAAATCCGGGAGCAGTTAAAGACCGAGACCAATGCCGATTCTTTGTGGATTTCAGATATTAAAATTATGATGCTTTCATACAACTTCAGTAATGAAGAAATTGAAAAATACCTTGATCTGGAACGTAAATCAGATCATGATAAGGGTAATTTTTATGAATTTTATTACCAGCAGAAAGCTGTTCTTGCAAGACTAAATGATGATGAAAAGGAAACTTTTGAAATGTTAAAACAGGATTATTTTAATGTAAGAAAAATAATGGACAAATTAACAAATACGCGATGAACGAACAACATAAAAAAAGAATCAGCAAATTTCTAAGCCTGGTTCTGAGACACAAACCTGAAGCAATCAACCTGACCCTGGATGAAAACGGCTGGGCGGCAGTGGATGAGCTGATGGAGAAATGCGCAAAGCACGAAAGAAGCTTTACACTGGAAGAATTAATTGAAATGGTGAAAACCAACGACAAGAAACGGTTTATTTTCAATAAAGATAAAACAAGGATCAGGGCCAATCAGGGCCACTCGATCGATATTGATCTGGCTTTACATCCGCAGCAGCCGCCTGAATTCCTTTACCACGGAACCGCCGAAGCAAACATTCCGTCCATCTTGGAAAACGGGATTGAGAAAAAAAGCCGCCAGCACGTTCATTTAAGCAAGGATAAAGATACCGCTACCAAAGTCGGAATGCGCCATGGAAAACCTGTGATTTTAACCATAGAAACAGGAAAAATGCATGAAGCCGGAATCCCGTTCTATCTTTCCGAAAACAACGTCTGGCTGACGGATTTTGTAGACGCAAAATATATTTTGAGATAATGAAAAATAAGTTGGTATTCGAATTATACTGCTTAAAGACAGAGAATCTGAATATTGTAATTACGGTTTCAATTGATAGTAAAATTATAATTTACGGTTGTGAATATGGAAGCATAATTAAAGAAATTACCGGAGATTTTGATTATGAATATTATTTGGAAATCAATAAAATCAACACTATAAAATTTAAATTACTGAAGAGGCTGACCTCTTTTGATGATTTAAAAGATTTCTTTATTAAAAAATTTTCCGGAGAAGACGGTGTCCAAAAAATCAAAAGATTTTGCTCTCGGAATTTTATCAGGTACAAATTTAATGTTTGGAGATAATAAATGAAAAGAACATTAGCCATTGGCGATATTCACGGAGGTTTTAAAGCCTTGGAACAAGTTTTGGATAAAGCGGGGGTGACAGAAAATGACACCCTAATTTTCCTGGGCGATTATGTTGACGGCTGGAGCGAGTCTTCCCGGGTGATCCGGTTTTTAATCGAATTGTCTGAGAAGCAGGAATGTATCTTCATCAAAGGCAACCACGATGCCTGGTGCGAAGACTGGCTCTCTTTCGGGAAAAGTGAAGACGTCTGGCTGTCCAACGGTGGAAAAAGTACGGTAGAAAGCTATAAAGATTATACTTTGGATGAACTGGAAATGCACCTGGAATTTTTCCAGCGGATGAAAAATTATCATGTGGATGCGGAAAACCGGCTGTTTATCCATGCCGGCTATTCTTCCATGCATGGGCCTGATAAAGAAGTCTATTCCAGCAATTACCGTTGGGACCGGACGCTTTGGGAAACAGCTGTAGCGATGGACAAAAAGTTGTCGAAAAGCTCTGAACTTTATCCTAAAAGGCTGCTTTTGTACAACGAAATATTTATCGGCCATACGCCGACTCTGCATCTAGGCAGCAAAGAGCCAGTGAACAAGGCAAATATCTGGAACCTGGACACCGGAGCGGCCTTTACCGGATCTCTCACCATTATGGATGTTGATACCAAAGCATTCTGGCAGAGCGATCCACTTCCGTCTTTATATCCGAATGAAAAAGGAAGGAATAAAGATCAGATCAAACCTGTAAAATAGCATTCTTTCACATAACGATTGAGATGAGACCTGATTTTTATAACTTTAAGAACTGAATTTCAGAACTTAATCGCAATTCCCCTCCGCCGGAGGGGTGGCTCCGGCTTTAGCCGGAGACGGGGTGGTAAATAGCACATCCAAACTTCCGGCATCAAGCTTCCCTCTTCCAGCCCAAACCCATTTCCAAAACTTTAAGTACTTTTGAAGCCTCAAACATGCATCAATGAAACTGAACGTACTTCTATTCCTTTTGGCTTCCTCTTTTTTATTTTCTCAGAACAATTTTAAAACTCCTTTTGAGAAAGGCAACGGCAACCAGACGGTGACTTATGAAGAAATGAATGCCTGGTACCAAAATCTGGCAAAAAATTTCAGCACCATCCAATACCTGAAGAAAGGGGAGGACGATAATGGGAAACCGATTTATGTCGTGTTTTACAACCCGTTTCCGGAAAAGAAAATAGAAGAGCTCAGAAAAGACAAAGCGGTGCTCTTCGTCAATAACGGGATTCATCCCGGCGAGCCGGACGGAATCGATGCCACCATGATGCTGATGCGGGATCTGGCCACCGGGAAAATCAATAAGCCTCAAAACTTTATCGTAGCTGCTATCGCCGCCTATAACGTCAGCGGAATGCTCAACCGCGGCTCTTTCTCCAGAGCCAACCAGAACGGGCCTGAGGCTTACGGTTTCAGGGGTAATGCACAGAATTTTGATCTGAACAGGGATTTCATCAAAGCCGATACGAAAAATGCCAGGAGTTTCCAGGAAATCTATCAGTGGCTGAAGCCGGATGTCTTCATCGATAACCACGTCAGCAACGGTGCCGATTACCAATATACGTTTACCTACATTTCAACGTTCAAGGAACGGCTGGGCAATGTGCTCGGAAATTATTTTTATACGACTTATCAGGCTAAAAACCTGGAAGATTTAAAGAAGATAGGCTATGAAAGCACACCGTACGTCAATATCCACGGGGATGTCCCGGACATCGGGTTTGCTGCTTTTGAAGATTCGCCGAGATATTCCACCGGATATGCTTCTTTATTTAATGCGATGTCGACGATGCCGGAAACCCACATGCTGAAACCTTATGACAAAAGGGTGGATGCCACCTACCAATATATGCTGGTAAACTTGCAGAACCTGGATCAAGAATATCGGAAAATAAAGCAGCTGAGAACGGAAAACCTGAAGCAGTACCAGGCCGGAAAACCCTATGGGATCCGTTGGAAAATAGATTCCACGAAATATACGACGATGGATTTCAAAGGTTACGAAGGAAGCTATAAACCCAGCGAAATCTCCGGAAAGCCGAGGCTGTATTATGACCGGAACAAACCCTTTACGAAAAACATCAAGCTCTTTATGACAGCCATTCCGACAGGATTTGTTACCATTCCGAAATATTACGTTATTCCCCAATCGCAATATAGGGTGATTGAAGAGCTCAGAAGAAACGGGATCCTGATGACACCGATCAAAAAAGACAGCAGCATAACTGTAGAATCTTATAGAATCAATGATTTCAAAACGGCTAAAAATCCTTACGAAGGACATTATCCGCATTCTGAAACGACCGTTGACCGATCGAATAAGAAGATCCTGTTTTCAGCAGGCGACTATCTGGTTTCTACCGGTCAGGAAGGCGTAAAATACCTCATCGAAACCCTGGAGCCGGAAGCCGTGGATTCATTTTTCAACTGGAACTTCTTTGATGGTATTTTAGCCCAGAAAGAATACTATTCGGCTTATATTTTTGAGGATACGGCAGCATAACTCCTGAAAAAAGATAAAACTTTAAAACAGAAATTCGAAGCCAAAAAAGCATCGGACCCCAAGTTTACGGAAGACGGCACCGCACAGCTGGACTGGATCTACCGGAACTCACCTTACTTCGAAGAAAAAACATTCAGGCAGTATCCGGTATACAGAATATTATAACAATGATTTTTGTAGGTTATTGGTTGATAATCAGGGTATAATTTCCGTTTTTTTACGGTAGGGAAATGTTGTTTTTACTGATGGGTTTTATAATTAATCAGAAGAAATTTGCTTTAGTTAAAAACAATAAAAATCCCAAAATTATGGCAACTAAAAAGCAATTTTTCGTTTCGCTGGAAGGCGTGGACCTTACCGACGAACAGCTGAAAAACATCGACCGCGGAATCCAGAATGTGGTTCTTGCCGAACTTTCCAAAGTAGACAATACCCAGGCATTCGAAGCCCATCGCAACTTTAAGGAACTGGTAAGGCCTTTAAAAGTAAGGGATTGGTTCCCGTGGGGAATCATCATTTTCAAACCGGGAATCGATTTCAACAAACAGCTTATAGACATCCATACTCAAATTAAAAATTATGGAGGCTGATTGTAACAGCACCAAAAAGATGTGCCCCAGCTATATCGGAAAAGCGGGGGCGCAGCTTTTCGGGGTTGTCAATAAGGATGGCAAGGTGCGGTTTATCACGCCGCTTACCGTCACGGAAGAGTTTATCGCAACAAATGATCATCTCGAACAGCGGTTTCGTTTTACCGGGAAATGTATTGAAAAAGGCTGTGCCCAATGGAATGATCAGGATCTGAAATGTTCCCTGTCCGAAAAAATCCGTATTCCGGATATTCCGGAAGATACAGAAATAGCTTTTTGTCCGATCCGAAAACAGTGCCGGTGGTTTTTTCAGGACGGAGACAAAGCATGCTTTTCATGCAACGAAATTACCCGCAATATGGAAGAGCTGCTTCTCAACATTCATCCATGATCAGGCTTCAGATCGCAACCCAGATACTTACTGATCGTGCATTGACCTTAAGAACCGCTTTTCCGTTTTCATCCGCAGTGACCTCATCCTTTCTGAAGCCAAGGAAATCTGTAAATGTAGTGTGAGCATATGCTTTTCCCATTTCAATTTCCTTACTTCTTTCTTCGCTGTTTGAAATAATCGTGACGCATCCCGGATGCTCTTCATTGCCTTTTCTTACCCAAGCGATGCAGTCGGGATGATCGAAATAGCGGATCTGCTCCCCATAGGCAAACTGATGCCTTGCTTTCAGTAAAGCGGGAAGAATTTCAACTTTAGGCATGATGATCTTCACTTCTTCACCGTCTTGGGTATCAGTGTATTCCGTTCCGAAAAGATCGGGATAAAAAATACACGGATAGGCCTCTTCCGAAAGCAGGATGATGGCATACGCCAACGGTTTGAACCAGTCTTTTACCGTTGATTCCAGCGCCTGAAGTTGCTGGGTATCATGGTTTTCCACGAAAGAAACCGAAAATAGAGGCTTTTTTTCCAGAAGGCTCCCTGTTAAAATCTTACTTAGGTCATACTCGCTTCCTTCTTCCGATGCCCTGAAAAAATTATAATGCAGCGGAGCGTCAAAACAGGAGATCAGCTCATCCATCTTATCGGAAAAGGTTTCTATTTTTTCTGCATCATCCTTCCAGTATTCCCCTAAGATATAGCAGTCGGGATGCACTTCTGTTTTGATGTAGGCGATCCATTCTTTCAAAAAATCGGAAGAAAGATGTTTCAGCGCATCGAGCCGGAATCCGTCAACTTTGGTGGTTTCAAAATACCAGCGGATCCAGTTTTTCATTTCCTGGATAACGTGGGGATTGCGGTATTCTACATCGGCACCCATCAGGTAGTCGTAGTTTCCCAGCTGATGGCTAACGTCATCCGTCCATTCCGTACCGTATTCGTTGTGGATTTTAAAGATCCCGGTGATTTTCTTCCCGTTTTTCCATGCAATGTCGATCCCGCTGAAACAGCGGTGGTCCCAGATAAAATCCGAATATCTGCCTCTTCTTTCCGGAAAGGTGAAGCGGGTGCGTGCAGCAACTTCCATCGGCTCCGAAATTACTTTATTCCGGTCTTCTTCATCCACCTGATGAACGGTAATCAGCTCATCCTCATCACCACCCATCCTGTGGTTGAGTACGATATCGGCATACACTGAAATGCCGGCTTCATGGGCTTTTTCAATGGCGTTAAGGTATTCTTCTTTGGTGCCGTATCGGGTGGGGATTCCGCCTTTCTGGTCAAACTCACCCAGATCGTAGGGATCATAAAGATCATATCCGCGTCCTTCCAGACCCAGGTCGCCTTTGGTTGCAGGAGGAAGCCATGCAGCCGTGAAGCCGAGTTGCTTTAAAAGGGCTGCCCGGTCAGCAAATTCATTCCACAGATCTCCGGGATGGTACCAGTGGAAATATTGTATCATAACTCCGTTCATCATGCTATCCGTTTACAATTAATCCTCCGTTCGGATGCAGCACCTGCCCGGTCATCTGCGCAGCGGCATCGCTTGCTAAAAATAAAAAACATGAAGCAATTTCTTCCGGGGAAGCGTTGCGCTCCAGGGGCGGTTTGCTGTAATCATCCTCTTCCTCCCCGAATGTTTTTTCCGTAAGCGACGTAGCTACAGGCCCGGGCGCTATGGCGTTCACGCGGATTCCTTTGGATTTCGCCTGTAAAGCAAGTGATCGTGTAAAGGAAACGATAGCGCCTTTCGTTGCCGAATAATCCACCAGCTCCTCATGCCCGAGATAAGCAACTGCTGATGTTGTATTAATGACTGAACTGCCCTGTTTCAGATAAGGAAATACGGCTTTCGTCAGCAGGATCATTCCGATGATATTGGAGTTAAAGGTTTTCCTTACGTTCTCTTCCTCAAGATCCGTAATACTTTCCGTTGGAAACTGGGTTCCGGCATTGTTGATCAGAATATCGATTCCCCCGAATTCCGAAACGGTTTTTGCTACTGCTGCTTCACAGAATTCCGTATCGTTGATATCTCCGTCAAAGCACAAAGCTTTTCTGCCTAAAGCCGTAATTTCATTTTTTGTGGCTTCTGCATCTTCCTGGTCATGGTAATGAATAAAGGAAATATGAGCGCCTTCCCTGGCAAAAAGTAAAGCCGTAGCCTTTCCTATGCCCGTGGCAGCTCCGGTAATGAACACATTTTTGTCCTTTAGCTGTAGGTTTTCCATAGATAATATTTTGTGGTGTTGATAATGGTTTGTTAGTATTTTTTTAATATAATTGTCTGATATTTAATTTATTAATAGATTAATAAAGGTGAGGATTCAAAATAAGAAATTGATTTAATCAGTCCCGCTGATAAACGTTGCTGAAAAACTTCCGGTATGCGGGCTCTTTCCCGGCCTGATAACCTGATTTAGTTTAAAATTCCTCTTCTTCTTTCCGGATCTGCTGGTTTTCTATTTCCACCTTAAAGCATTCCAGCATAAATTCGCTGTAGCACAGCTGGGCGCTGATGGAGTCTTTTCTGGAGTTCAGATCCATTTTCCGGGAGAGGACAACTTCTCCCTGATAAGCGAACGAGAAATAGGCAAAGAGTTTAAAATCCGATTCCTCAACCGGGGTGGCATAGCCAGTAATAGCCAATCCCCAGTCGGTACCGAATGATTTTGCCACATTCAGGGCCATGGTATCTGAAATATTCTGCGAAACACAGTCACAGGCTTCTGCTTCCTTTTCGTCGACCTGCAAAAACTTCACTTTTTCTTCCAGGGTATAGACGGTGATTCCGCCTTTAAAAATTTGTGAAGCATCCTTGACCTGTGAAAAAGAAAACTGTAAAAACCCCGCAGTAACGCTTTCTGCGGTAGCAACGGTTTCCTCGGATGCCTGCAGATAGTTTCCGATACATTCTAATAAATCTTTCTGGAGGTTCATAATTAATATTTTTGGTTGATACGTAAAAATCCGGGAAATGCTTTTTATAAAACATTCTCCGGGGTATGTGGTTATTAATGTTCATCCGATTCTCAATAAGTTCCTGCGGGCAAAACGGCCATCGTTTTAACCTGTTGATAAGCTTTATCTTCATCATAATCCGATGAATCGTTTCATCTGAATAAATTGAAATCTCTATGCTCGAAATTTTTTAATAACAAAACATAAAAATAACAGGGATAATAGTCGGCGCCCGGATCTTTATCTAAACATAAAGGATAGGCTCCGATCTCGACCGGAATAGTCCTGCCGGTAAAAGCTCCGGCATTTACCGAAAAGCACGCTCTGATGGGCAAGCCTGTCAGAAAAAATCTTTTTCATACTCATAAATGTTTCATTCCTTCCATGATAGATTAGGCTGACGGAAAGTTTTTTGTGAATCCGTAACCCGAAATTCGTGATTAATACCGGGAAAAATTATGATTACAATCAAGAAGGCAGATTTATACCGCTTATTGTGATCCTGCTCATAATAATTTCCGATAACGGATTCTAAATTTGTAAGCATCACAACGAAAAGATTATGAAGCCGAAGCAGATTCCGGGAGTCTCCATTCAGAAGAAAGGCGGATTCCATGACAGTGAAAGTACCAGGACGTGTACCGAATCAGATATCGATTTGAAATTCGATATTCTCAAACAGCGTTTTTTTTCCATCAATCGATGGAAAGAGTATGCAGGAGGTGCATCAGCTGATTTCAGACATTTCGATTCTTCGGGGAAACCGGCAGACCGGGTGCCAAAAAAAGGCGATTTGATAAGAATAGAAATCCCCGGCCCCGCAAACAGTGATGGAAAAGGCTACGACTGGGTGGAAATCGTTAATCTGTCACACCGAGACGCCGGCAATGTTAAATCATACCTGATGATGTGCAGGCCCTGCAAAGAACCGAACAAATTCCAAGGGAACATTGCCCATTTTTACAGTGCTGCCGCCACGTCCAACTTCCTGATCTCAAAAGAAGGCAACACATTAAAAGTTGGGGTTTACGGCAGAAATGAAAGGCCGAACTTTAATACCGGTTTTTCAGACAGAATAAGAAATTTCTTCATTGGCATCGGCGGAATTTTCGGATTTAGTAAGATACACTGGAAAAGCCTCGCCGCAGGACTGCTGGATTTTTAAACGACCTATAAATTTTTTCAGACCATTTTACTTTTCTTTAACTCCTCGGTTTTGAGGAGTTTTATTAAAAAAATGGATCGATAGGAAACAGCAACAAATAAACCGCTTTAAAATAGGGTAAAATTCTACCGGTATGATGGGTGTCATAAAAAATAGATGATAAACAGGATAAATTTGCTTTTCTTCTTTTCACAAATAAAATTCATTCTTTAAAAGATAAAAAATAAAGACTGGTAATATTTTATATACGCAGGTCAGAAAGCGGTTAAAAAATTTAATCAGATCTATAGGATGGGTTAGATATAACCGAAACGGATGATTTTTTCAACATCAGATCCAAAATAATAGTTCGTAGTTGATATTTTAGATTACCTCTTCCTTGTGTTCGGGAGAGGTGATCACTTTTTACTTAATTGCTATCAGCGGAACAGCCGCACTCTTACCAAAATCCTCCGGAGAGATGGCTATGAACTTTTCGCCGAGGTTGATGTGGCATCAGGCTTTTCTTCCGAATATTGAATCGTTTGTGGCAATCCTTTACTTCGTATCGAGCCAGGCAGCCATATATTCCCTGTTCATCCGCGTAATGTTGTCGAGGGAAATTTTTTTCGGGCATTCCACTTCGCAGGCGCCGATCACCGAACAGTTGCCGAAGCCTTCTTCATCCATCGCCTGTACCATATTCAGCACCCTTCTTTTGGCTTCTACCTTTCCTTGCGGAAGCAGGGCAAAATGAGAGACTTTGGCGCCTACGAAAAGCATGGCTGCCCCGTTCGGGCAACAGGCTACACAGGCACCGCAGCTGATGCAGGAAGAGGCATCCATGGCTTTATCGGCATCTTCTTTAGGCACCGGGATGGCATTAGCGTCCAGTGTATTGCCTGACGTGTTTATCGAAATAAATCCGCCGGCGGCCATAATCCGGTCGAAGGTACTCCGGTCGGTAATCAGGTCTTTGATAACCGGAAAGGCTACGCTTCGCCACGGTTCGATCACAATGGTTTCCCCATCGCTGAACATCCGCATGTGAAGCTGGCAGGTGGTAATTCCCGTATCCGGGCCGTGGGCTCTGCCATTGATATATAAGGAACACATCCCGCAGATGCCTTCCCGGCAGTCGTGGTCGAAGGCCACCGGCTCCCTGTCTTCGCTAATCAGTTGTTCGTTGAGAATATCCAGCATTTCCAGGAAAGAAACATCGGTAGAAATATCCGAAACTTTATAGATTTCAAACTGCCCTTTTGTTTTCCTGTTTTTTCTGCCGCCAGATTTTTAAAGTCAGATTTAAATTCTTTCGTATAGTCATAGCATATTTTGATTGGTTGATTTAAAAATACGGTTAAAAAAGCAGATGATTTTATGAGCCGTCTCATATTCTGACAATAAAGTTAATTTACGCAATACGACAAATTACGGACGTAAGGGCAAGGAATTTGCTTTATGATTTCAATCATAACACTGCCGTTTTTTTACCTCTAATTTTATTTGAAAATTCCGGCTTCAATGTCGCGGATCCAATCTTTAAAACCCTTATATATGCTGATATCAGAAGAACTTTTACAAGCTTACGGAGCCGAGCAGGAAACGCTTCAGCGTTCTCATATTATTTTCCGGGAAGGTGAAACTCCCAAATACTATTATCAGGTGGTTAAAGGGAGAATAAAGCTGAACCATTACAATGAGGAAGGCAAAGAGCTTATTCTGGCTATTCTGGAACCAGGGCTCAGTGTCTGCGAGCTTCTTTTATTCATCGATCAGACGTATCCTGTAAATGCGATAACGTTTGAAGAATGCACCATTCTTAAGCTTCCGAAAAGCGACTTTATTAAACTGCTTGACGAGAATCCGCAGATTTCAAGGGACATCAATAAGTTTTTATCTGAAAGGCTGTATTACAAATACATTATGCTGGAAAACAATTCCTCATTGCGTCCGGTGACAAGGATCAAAGGAATGCTTGATTACCATAAAAGTTTCAGGGAAGACCAGAGCAAGTTTTCCTATGAGGTGCCGCTTACCCGGCAGCAGATCGCTTCCATTACCGCCCTGAGGGTAGAAACGGTGGTAAGGGCCGTAAAACAGCTGGAAAAAGAGAATTATCTGAAAATCATCAACAGGAAGGTGTATGTTTAGTTTTAGATACCACAGTTCGGCAGTTCAGGTAAAAATGGTCTTATAGTTGCAGATTTACCAAAACCAAACACTAAAATATTTATATTATGGAAACCAAAACAGCCACTAAGAAAGCACCTGCCAAGAAATCCACGGCTACCAAAGCGACATCCAAGTCACCGGCTAAAGCAACAGCTAAAACTTCTGCTACAAAAACTCCGGCAAAGAAAGATGCAGCAAAAGAACTGAAAGACCTCTTTGAAGATTCTCTTAAAGATATATACTGGGCAGAGAAAGCCTTATTAAAGGCATTACCTACAATGATGAAGAATGCAACTGACGAAAAGCTTAAAAAAGCAATCGACAATCATATTACTGAAACGGAAGAACAGATCGACAGGCTTGAAGCATGTTTCAAAGCCTTAGGTAAAAAAGCGCAGGCCAAGAAATGTGATGCCATGCAGGGACTATTGGATGAAGGCAAAAGCATCATGGAAGAAACGGAGCCGGGAACGGTAAGGGATGCCGGAATTATTGCCGCTGCACAAAAAGTAGAGCATTATGAAATCGCCACCTACGGAACATTAGCTGCTTTTGCAAAAGTATTGAAAGAAGACGATTGCCTGAAGCTCCTTCTAAGTACATTGGAAGAAGAAAAAAGGTGCGATGAGCTTTTAACGAAAGTGGCTGATACCAACCTTAACAGCAAGGCATTATAGAAAGAACGCAATCATCATAATAAAAGGAAACCTGATTTTGGGTTTCCTTTTTCGTTATTGTTTACCGGAGCCTGTACCTTCAAACGTATCATAATTGAAATCGATCTTACAGTTGTCGGTCAGGATATGGATTTTCAGGTTTTCGGCATAAATTGGAGCTCCTTTTTTTACGGTACGGGTATTGGTCTGCCCGATATTCCGGGCATTGATAATCCAGGCCATTCCGGACCCGCGGCAGGTTGCCTTACAGCCTTCTTCGATCAATAAGGCCGTATCTTCCCCTAAACCAATTCCCCAGCATTCCTGATGAAGAATTACGGCATGCGCAAGCCTCCCAAACCTTGCCCGGTGAATAAAGTGCGTATCGATAATGCAGCTTTCTATAAATCCAAGGCCTGTATCCAGTTCGATATCATGTTCTAGCATGGCCTCACCGTTTACCGCTTCCAGAATAACTATTTTAGGCATACACATGGCACCCGCACTGGTTCCCGCGATCATAAAGCCGTCTTCTTCCTGATATTTTCTTTTCAGGAGATCGGTAAGGACAGACTGGTTCAGACTTCCGCATATTTTGCTCTGGTCGCCTCCGGTGAAAAATACCGTTTTGGCAGCTTCCACCCGTTTGAGATGAAAATCCGAGTGTACCTGGTCGTCACAGATATCAAGGAAATCAAAATTCGTGTAGCCGATTTCATTAAATACTTTCGTGTAGGTTTTCCTCATGTCTTCCGGCTCGGAGCTTGCTGTGGTAATCACCTCGATGGGGTCGTCTTTGGATTCTGCCAGCAACTTCAGGATTTCCTTGGGAGAGAAATTATTGTTTTCTTTCTCCATTTCGGAGTGGTCTTCGCCTTTGTTTTCTTTACCGCCGATAATCAGCAGCCGTCCTTTCGGTATCATAGTTTCTATTTTTAATTATTGTCTGGTATTTCTGTGGTGAAATTTAAATTGTAATCGGATGGCATTTCCTTAATCAGATCCCCGCTAATCAGGTTAAGTGCAGAACCGGCGGTCAGGATATGCCCTTTCAGGTTTTTTGCATAGACGGAGAATCCCTTTCTCGGTTTTTTTCTTCTTACGTTTTTGGCATTTACAACAATCATAAAGCTGTTTCTGATGCATTGTGCCTTGTATCCTTTTTCGATTACCAGGGCCATCCCTTCATTCAGTCCGATTCCGAGGCACTCACGATGAGAAATAACGGCTTTTACCAGGTTTTTAAACCGCCTTCCGTGCCTGAATTTGGTATAGATGATACAATTATTAATGAACCCTAAACCCGGATGGATCTCCTTTTCGTTCAGGAACTGACCGGAAATAAACATACCTCCCGTATTGATGCCCACAATTGTAAATTCCTCCTCAAGCAGGTATTTTTTATAGATCAGTTTTGTAAGCGATGAATTTTTTAAGGTTTCACAGTGGTTCAGGGTGTCGTCAATAAAGAAAACAATCTTTGCCGCCAGGATGCGGGGGTGATAATCTTCCCGGTTGTTTTTAAGGTGGATAAAACCGAAGTTGGTATATCCCTGCGGCTGCAATGCCGCCGAATACTTTGCGGAAGTCTGCTCATCCATATCGGAAGATGCCGTTATGATTTCGATACGATCGTTTTTCTGATCATGCAGCAAGCCGAAAATTTCAAAAGCCGGGAACGATGTTTTCGGAATTTCCTGATCTGTTTCGTGAGTAGCTGCCGCATTGCCGCCAATAATAATTAATCTGCCTTGTGGGGTCATAAATAAAACGGCAATTTAATCGTTATCGGTCTTTAGCTTATTAGGGTGCTGTTCTGTAGCAGCCGTGTCGGAAACTTCGTTCAGGGTCCGGATGGTGTCGGATTCTTTGTTGTTTACCGTTTCTCTTTTGTTTTGCTGCTCCGTATACTGGGTTTCAGATTTTGTACATGCCGCTAAAGTATACAGCAGGAATGCTGTTAGTATGGTTTTTTTCATGATATGAAATGATTTGACTGCCTCAAACTTAATAATGAATAATTATAAAGTTTTATGACGGGGTCACAATATTCACGAAATAAAAGCCCCTCGCGGAAAGGAGGGGCTAAAGTGAGAATAAGTGCAAAAATTGAATAAGGATGTATCTCAAAGGTATAAAGGATTATGTCTGAATTTTATGATGTATGTCATAATCAATTCTTCATTTTCATTTATTTATGATTAATTCCCTAAAATGTGGTATTTTTTGTCATAATTATATGTTTATATGGTTTGTTATTTGTACGTGTATTAAAAATAATTAGGCTAAAATATTCATTTATTTAACATTTAAATTCATTATATGATAATTGATGAAGATGTCTTATTAGCATATGGCGCAAGTTATGAAACTTATGAAATGAACGAAACTGTTTTTCATGAAGGGAATCTGCCCAAATTTTATTTTCAGATCATCCGCGGCATTGTGGAACTGAATAATTATCATGAAGACGGCAAGGAATTTACTCAGAATATTCTGTCTGACGGCCAGAGCCTTGGAGAATCTTTTCTTTTTAATGATAAATATTATCCTGCCAATGCCACAGCAAAAACGCGGTGCAGGATTCTGAAGCTGCCCAAAAGGGATTTCCTGAATCTTCTGGCAAAAAACCCAGAAGCCTGTACCAAAATGTTGCATTGTCTGGCGGACAGGCTGTACAATAAATATATCATGCTTTTCAATATCTCTTCCCCTGATCCCTGCTATAAAATTAAAACAGTAATGGATGGTCTTAAAGGGAATACAGGAAGCAAATATTCTTTCCAGGTACCGCTTACCAGGCAGCAGCTGGCAAACTTAACAGGTCTTCGGGTGGAAACCGTAATCAGAGCGATAAAAAAGATGCATAACAACCATCAGCTGAAAATAGAAAACCGAAAAATTTATTATTAATGTGCAATGATGCTTATTTCTACAGGTTTTGACACCGGAGATCTCCCTGATCAATGGCTGTAAATGAAGCAACGGCAGGAACAAAATACTTGTGGTTGCTTCATTTTTTCTTACCGATATCACCGGATTAAAATCCTTTGTGAATAGAGACTGAATTTAATTACATTGGAATTAAAACTTTTTAAGATTGAAAATTATCAGACGAAATTTCATCAGGCTTCAAAAACCGGACCTTCTTTTTGATTAAATAATGATAAAAAAATAAGCTACTCAAAAGGTAGCTTATTTTATATGATGATCGGATTAGTATTAAAAGGTATCCCTATAATTAAGGTTTCCGGTAGCACCCTGTGGAAGGAAAACCACTTTTCTCTTGATGCTCTTTGCCTTTTCCAGTGCCTTAATGGCTTTTTGGCGTTCTATTTCTCTGTTGAAGTGCGAATTGATGTTTTCAGATTGTGCAGATGTTTTCATAAGTAATATTTTTAGTGTGTGTTAGCATCACCCAATCTAAAAGTGTACCGTTTTTATTAATATTCTGCAATTGTGGTACATGAACAGATAGATATGCTGAAAAATCATTTATTTACAAAAAAATTCCGGGACCAGCCGGTCATGGCATAGTAGTTGAATGCTGTACTGCAACTATTAAAAAATAAACACAAAAGGGATCTGAAATATTTCCCGGAGCAATCCGGGAATATTTTTGATTATTGATTCAGAGAAACACCAATCACTATAAATATTAATACTTTTGATTATCCTCGGTCTGTACTGGGGATTTTTTCATATGCTTTAATTTGAATAACTTTACGGAAAATTACAGGATGGCTTATATTATGAAAACAATACCGGGTGGCTTGATCTCCATTAAAGCGTCTTACGTTATAAGTATCAGGAAGCCGAATTCACTGGAAGGAGCAAAAGTTTTGGGACAGCCACTGATGATCAATGCCGGTCATATTGTGTTTTTAAGTTTTAATGTCGAAGGCCATGTCACCTATTTCATGACCAATGGCTTCGAAATCTCGATGAAGGTACTGTATGAAGAAGCAGAGGAAGCTTTTAACCGGGCTAAAGCCGGTGAAGAGAAAATTATAAGATAAATACGTGAATTCGAAATAGAACTCGTTTTTATATGTAAAACCCAAATAATCAGCTGAATTCCAATCTTTTGTTTTAATGATCATCTGAAAATAATTAAATACGGCGGAATTCACGTTAAATGAGTAAATAAAAAGACGTTTCCCTTGAAACGTCTTTTTTATGATTATATTCTGGGTAATCCTTTTTTCAGAGCCATCTCAGCTCTTTTGATGGCTACCTTTTCTTTCCAGTCCATATATTTTTTCCTGAAATTCTTTTTCATAAGATCATCGAACTTGCGCTGAACCGTCAGATTCCACAGCGAGTGTGCTTTTACCGCCCACGATTTGTCCCAGGCTCTCAGCGATATGGAGAAGCTGCCGTCCAGGTATTTCATCCAGTGCCACCATCCAGTAGGCATAAATAAAGTATCGCCGTGCTCAAGGAAGCATTCAATACCTTCTACGCCGTCCAGCGCAGGGAATTTGGTAAAATCGGGATTTTCAATATCGTAGTCTTCCAAAGCGTAAGTTGCGTAGGGAATCTGATAAAGCCTTTCCCTCCACTTATAGTCGAAAAGAAGAACGTGTTTTCTTCCATTGAAATGGGTATGGAAGATGTGCGCCATATCGATATCGAAATGAAGGAAGGTTACCGATCCCTGTCCTCCGAAAAACATATTCGGGTATTTATCCAAGAATCCACCCATTAATTCTTTGGGAGAAATATAATCTTCCAGCAGTTTCGGCGCAAATTTTATAGGGTCGAACAGGAAAATCCTGAGATCCGTCGGCTCCCGCTGAATCAGGTCTATATAATCCCCAAATTTCATTTTTGCAGCGGACGCATTAATGGGAGCGGCAGGGTCAGCCTTTGAACTGTCGTATAACGGGACTTCTACATCACCTACAACTTCCTTCATATACTCCATAGTCCATTTCTGATACGCGGGCCATTTTTTCGCCATGTTCTTGATGACAACAGGCTTTCGTGGCTTTAAATATTTTTCAATGAACTCATCCTGCGTAATATCATCTACAATATCAATCGGCTTTAAATTGATTCCCATTTCTTAAAATTTAATGTTACAAAATTATTAAATTAAATAGATATGTTAAGGTGTTTAAGCTTTTTTTAATCTATCATGCAAATTATTTTTACCTATTTAGACTAAATAAAAAAATAATGAATTAATCTATCAGGTGCATCCTGTACTGTTTTTCAACTTGCTTTGTGATTTTCAGGAAAGACTTTTGCTACAAATCAATTCAAATAATAAGCCTTAACAATTTATCGTTTAAATTCCTTCTCTACAAATTTTTTTTCAGTGGAAAGAATAATCGACTAAAAAATCCAGTCAAAATATATTTTGTAAAGAGAAATTTTAACTTTTATAACTCTAATATTGTGTGATTTATACCTAAAAAAGACAGCGTAATTTGCTGATTTTCTTATGCAAAATATTTCATATGATCTTCATAGGTTTGTGGTATGACACAAATGGGAAATTCGCGAAACATACTCTGGTGTCCTGCCGGAGCATGTATTTCTTAAAAAGTCATAATGATGCATCATTCGGATCGGTTATCTTATTCTAGACAAAGAGGGCCAGTCCGGGAAAAATTATTATTAACAATTAAAAAAAGCAATTTCTATGAAAAAGAAAATTTTAATTTTAGGCTGTACATGCCTATCAATGTTGTCGTTTGCAATATTTCATGTTACTTGGAATACGACTTGTGGAACCACTCAGAGTGCTAATTTTCCGGATAATTATTCAGCAGAGCAGATAAAAACCTACATGCAATACAATAATTATTATCAATGTGGAGTCTATGTGCCAAAATCAAATATAGTTTTAATTGATTTGAATCCTTAGTCCTTAATTTAATAATGTAAGGTAGGAGTCTTCCTATCTTACATTTATAATTAATATACATATTATGAAAAAATTAATAACAATCTTATTTGCTCTGAACCTGATAAATTATGCTTTTTCACAAACCATTTATGGGGAATTCACCGCCCATTACAGGGGGACGATGCAGCTGGGAGATAATAACATAAAGAACGAAGACTTTACTTTTATTTTCGGTCATAATTCCTCATATTTTGCTTCAGATACAAATTACCAGTTTGAAAATACAGGTGATTTTGGGATAGGAAGTTATTTTCCTGAAAGGTTTTTATACATCAATAATACTTATAGTGTAAGTGGCCAATATGTTCAGACGCTTATTGCTTATGATGAAAACACAAAATTCGACTGGAAGATACAAGATCGGAAAAAGTTAATTAACGGGGTTAACTGTCAGCTGGCTACGGCGAGAAAATTTGGAAGGAACTGGTCAGCCTATTTTGCTAAAGAATATCCTTTTCCATTTGGTCCTGTAAAATTCGGAGGTTTGCCTGGATTGGTTTTTGAAGTTTCAGACAGTACCGGACAGTACAAATTTGTAATTGAAGATCTGAAAAAAGAGAATATTGTTTTAAAGCTTAATCTTAACAACTATAAAAAACTAAGTAAATCAAACTACCTTAAAGCTCGTGAAAACTCAGAATTTTCCATAGCAAGCTTTCCGGGAATGCCAGTGCAACAGACAAAAGAATTTGAGAAAAAACTTGAAAAGCTCAGACAGATGAATAACAATCCTTTAGAATTGAAGCCTTTTGAATAATTTAGGTTCTTAAAATTAAAATGGATTGATATAAAAAGTCATTTATTATCTTATTTTTTCAGGCTTCTAATCAATTCTTCCAGTTGGGAACTGATAATTTTGGCCGCTTCAGAATCGGTAATGTTGATGATAATACCTTGTTGGAAATCGGTTTGAGCAATAGAGGAATTATCTTTCATAGCAAAATTTTCAAACTTGTTATAACCAGTATCTTTTTTTCCGGCTTCAAAAAGATCTAAAATACTTACCTGAAAGATTTCTGCCAGTTTAGGAATGTATTGTGATTTGATGTCTGTGGTTTCATTTTCCCAGTTGGTATAGGTATTCCTATCCAATCCCAACATATCGGCAATTTCCTGCTGGGAAAATTTTGTTTTGCTTCTGAGTCTTTTAAGGTTGGTTCCTACTCCCATGGTAATATTCTTTTTACAAATGTATACAATTAGGCAAAGAATAAATAGCAATAACCCTGAAAATTCTTTTTCTACCGGAATTTTAAAGAATAATATCCAAAACATAGAATTTTTTTCATCTGTTGCCGAAAAATGATTAAAAAAATAAAAAGTAAGATTTAAATAATTATAACTATGTTTGTAGTTATAAAAACGAGCTTTAACTTTTCCCTTTTCATACAATCTTTATAAGGGTGTAACAAAAGTCAGGAACTATTAACTAATAAAGCAAATAATAAATTATGAAATCGAAAATTTCTTTATTTCTGATGATTTTTTTCTCTGTAATCGCTTTCGCACAGAAAACGGTTTCGGGGAAAATTACGGATGAAGACGGGGTTGGGATTCCAAGTGCAAGTGTGACGGTGGAAGAGCCGGGAAAGGATGCCATCCTTGCTTACGGAATTACCAATTCGAAGGGGGAATATAAAGTAACCTTCACTTCTGCAGAATCCAACGTTGATCTAAAGGTGAAGGCCTTTAATCAAAAATCGGTGACCCGCCAGATCAGCAACAGCGATCAGACTCTGAACTTCAAGATGGATTCGGAAGCTACGGAGATCAAAGAAGTAAAACTTAAAACCAAAATGGTTACTGCCAGAGGCGATACCATTTCTTACGACCTGAAAGCATTCGACAGTAAAAGCGACAGGACCCTGGCGGATGTTTTGAAGAAAATGCCGGGAATTGAAGTAAATACGGACGGAACCATTCTTTACCAGGGGAATGCCATCAATAAATTTTACGTCAACGGAAAAGACTTAATGGAAGGCGGCTACGGAACCATCAACAACTCGCTTCCGAAAGATGCGGTACAGAAAGTGGAAGTTTTGGAAAACCACCAGCCGGTAAAGATTTTACAGGACAAAGTACCGTCTGATCAGGCGGCCATCAACATCAAGCTTAAAAACTCCGTGACTATGACCGGAAGAGGAGAAGTCGGCGCAGGAGCCAGCCCACTGTTGTGGAACATTAAGCTTACTCCCATGTTTTTCGGACAGAAAAGCCAGTGGGTCGTAAACTATAAAGCAAACAATGTTGGGGAGCAGGTAGAAAACGAAGGGAATATTTTATCATTCGGGAACAGGTTTGAAGGGAGAAGGATCAATGCCAGCCAGAACGACTGGCTGAATGTGGAAAATGCAAGCACCCCGAATCTTCCGGTAAAAAGATATCTGATGAATAATGTACATTATGTATCTGCCAATTACCTGACCAATATTGATAAGAAAAAAGAATGGGAACTGAAGGCCAATGCAAACTACACAAATAATGCGGTGGAAAGAGAATCTTACAGTGAACAGAATTATTTTAACGGAACGTCCAATACGGTAAATATTTTAAATAATTTTTATACCGATAAGGCAAAAGGAGAATTGATCTTTACTAAAAACGCGAAAAAAGGATTTTTCAAAAACACCACCAGCTTTTCACAATACTGGAATGCAGACAGAGGGATCGCAGACAGAACGGATACGGATAAAGGAATACAGAGACATGGCGAAGAAGCGCTCGAGTCGCCTACGACCTCTTTCCAGAACTCACTGAGCACCATTATTCCGTGGAAAGAAAAAATGGTAAATGTTCTGTCTTACATCAGCTATCAGACCGACCGTCAGACCCTGGATGTTACTCCTGCATCTTATCTGGATATCCCGGGATTCAATGTAGGTCCCTATGCAGAAACCGTAAGACAGAATTTAAGGCTTAAAACCTTTGAAGCCAATCATTCAGCTAATATCGGATTCTCTAAAAAAGGCTGGACCTTTACACCGGAAGTGGGATTTAACTTTAAAACGACGGATCTTAATTCTGCATTGACAAAGCTGGAAGAAGGAACCTATTTTGGTTACGGGCAGAGTTATTATAATGATCTTAAATATACAACGGCAACTCCTTACGGAAGCGTGGGTGTAAATTATAAAAGTGATTCCTGGATGTTATATGCTAATTTCCCGGTAAATTCCAACAATATCAAGGCAGATGATCCGGTAAGGCTGGTTTCAAGAGAGTTAAATAAAGTGACATTCGAGCCAAGTATCTTTGCTCAGTATAACTTTGCGTCTTTCTGGAAAGCGTCGGCAAATGCCAATATCAACAATAATTTCGGTGAAATTAATACCGCATATTCGGGATTGATTATGACCAGTCCGGCCGGAATCAATGCCATGGACCCAAAAAATCCGATTCCTCAGAATAACAATAAATCAGCGGGAACGCGGCTTGAATACAGAAACCCGCTCAACAATCTGTTTTTTAATGTCAACTACAGATTTTCTGATGCAAGAAGAAACCTGATCTCCAATCCTACCATTGTTTCAGGATATACTTTAATGAGCTATATTGAACAGGAAAACCATGTGCTGACGAATACGTACGTTGCAGAGGTTGGAAAATACTTCCCTAAATTCAAGACGAATGCTTCCTTAAGTTATAACAATACGACTTCTACATCAGATGCTTTTCTTAATGATCGATCTTTTACCAATAAAAACAACGGTCAGTCTTTCGGTGTGAAATTCAACAATACCTATTTCAGCTGGATGAGCATAGATTACAATGCCAGCTTTAGGAAAACAAAACAGACAAGTGAAGGAAATGTGAACTCCAATGCCACTACTACAGGATTCAACCACAATTTGGCCTTATTCTTCTATCCGATTGAAAACCATACCATCGGATTCAACTGGGACCAGGTCAATACCAATGCGCAAAATCAAAAGTATCATAACGGATTCTATGATGTATCCTATCAGTTTACCTGGTCTAAGAAAAAAATCGATTTTGAACTGAAATGGATGAATATCGCGAATAAGAAAGTATTTGAAACATTCGATATTAATACAATCAATACAACATTTACAAGATATTTACTGCGCCCAAGCCAGGTAATGTTTACAGTAAAATTCAATTTTAAATAAACAGATTTTAATATACTTAAGAAGAGGCTGTCCCAAAAGGGCAGCCTTTTTTATTGGTCACGCCAAAATGAAGTTATCAGGAATAGCTTAGTCCTTCTGTAAATTAAATTAATAAAGTACAGATAAAAATAAAATAAAAAAATCTGTAACAAAAACGGCAAAACGTTGACTAATGGTAGAAACAGTCTTATTAAAATGAAAAAGCTATTTTCAATATTCCTGATGGCAATTTTTGCATTTGCAAGTGCCCAGAACAATGATTCAAAAGAAACGGCCAACCGGTTTTTCTATGAACTGACGTTTAAGCCGAAAAAAGATTCTGTAAAATTGGATAAAGTAATGACAGTTCTTGATATCATAAAAGACAGATCTGTTTACAGAGATTATACAATGATTGCTCAGGATTCTATCATGAAAGTTCAGATTGAGGCAATGCAAAAATCAGGAGTATTCAAAGACATGTCAAAATCTATGAGAATGCCAAAGTTTTCGGAAAAAGTTGTGAAATTTTATCCTGATATAAAAGTTCAATATGTAGATAGAGTACTGAATGGAAATTCTCCAATTAATATAGCTTATAGTGAAAATGTAAAATTCAATTGGAAAATTTCTACCGAAAAAGAAAAAATCGGTGCTTACAATGCCCAGAAAGCAACAACTGAATTCGGGGGAAGAAAATGGACGGCATGGTTTACAACAGAACTTCCTTTTCAAGATGGACCGTATAAATTTTCAGGACTTCCGGGATTAATTGTAAAGATTGAAGATGAAGGAAAAAATTATTCTTGGGTTCTTCAAGGAAATAAAAAGGTATCGAATTGGGAGGAATTATCTTATGCTGAGAAAGTATATGGGCTTAATTTAAAAGTATCGGAATTTTCAAAAGAAAAATTTGAGAAAATGTTCAATGATTTTAAAAAAGATCCATTTGCTTCAATTAGACCAAATCTCACCCCAGAATTAATGTCTAAAACAATTCCTGGAATGGATGGAACATTAGGAGATATGATAAAAAAACAGGAAAAAACATATAAAGACTTTTTTAATGCAAATGACAATCCTATTGAAAAGGTCGAAGTAGTAGATAAAAATAAAAAATAAACAGTCATATTAACTAAATTATATTTAAGTCAACCCAAATACAATTTTGTATTCGGGTTGACTTTTTTAAGTGAATATTTTACATTAAATACGAATATTAAGTTTATTTCATTCTTATTTATTTAGGAAAAAATACAAATTTATATGAGATTTTAATAAATAAGCAATAATATTTGGATTTTTGTTTTACCTTTTATAGTTTCGTTTTACAAAAATTTAAACGAAATTCTAATGAGAAAAATTATTATTGCGTCATTGTTAATGACATCGGCATTTGCCTTCGCAAAAACAGAAGAGCCAAAAGTAAAAACAGATCAATCTAAAAATGAAGAAAAAATTTTAGTTGCAAAAAAGAATTTTAAAGAAGAAAAAGTAGAAAACAAAATTATTGTTAATAAGAATAAAGCTTTAATTTTGATTTCTCCTTCTACGATGTGTTTTATTTATGAAAGTGTACTGTCACAGATACTAATTCCTTATATTCCTGACTATGGGAAATGCATGAATTTAGCGGAAGCTGGATTTTAAAACTAAAAATAATTATATTAAGTCAACCCAAATGCAAAACATTTGGGTTGATTTTTTTCATAGCATAACGTTATTTAGATTAAATTTAAATAGCGTATATTTGCAGACACAAAAATCCTGGCTTTGAAAGATAGAGGTTTACATAAGTTGAGTGGGTTTCCCAAAAACAAGTTGGGAAAGATATTGGGGTACGACAACGACAGCCTGAAAATGCCCAACAAAATCATCGAAATGGGGCTCCTTCCCGAAACCTCTTTCCGGATCTTGTACCAGGCGCCTTTCAGCGGACCGATGTATGTGGAATTCGGTGACGAGAAAAGCCGTATTGCCCTTCGTGAAGAAGAAGGCAATTATATTATTGTTGAAGAATTGAATTGATGCAGGACAGTCAGAAAAAACAGGTACTTTTGGTCGGAAACCCGAATGTCGGGAAGTCGACGGTTTTCAATGCATTAAGCAACAAAAAACAGAAGACCGGAAACTATGCCGGGGTTACTGTGGCAAGCCACTCGGGAACTTACACCTATAAAAACGAAATGGTCGAAATTATCGACCTGCCGGGCTCCTACAGCATTTATCCGAGTTCCGAAGACGAAGCGATCTTTTCTAAATTCCTGATCGATGAGCAGAACAACTACGCCGGCGTTATTTATATTCTTGAAGCATTAAGCCTTAAAAGAGGGCTGCTGCTGTTTCAACAGATTCAGGATCTGGGGATCCCGATGATTTTGGTAGTCAACCAGATCGATCAGGCAGAAAGAAGAGGGATTACGCTTGACATTCAGAAATTTTCCGAAGCTTTGGGTATAAAGATCATTCAGACCAATGCCAAAGAGCAGGTTGGAATTGATGATATCAAAGAAGCAGTACTCCATAACGAGTTTGTAAAAGCAGACCGGATTTCTTTTGAAACACCAAGCGAGCATAAAGATTTTATTCGGAAAATAGCTTCCCATAAAGGTTTTAATAATGAGTATAAAGCCTGGATGAGCCTATCGATGGGAGCGGACCTTGGCAAAATAGAATCCATTGTCGGCTTGATCGAAGAGCCGGATTCTAAAAGCATGGTGCCGAAAAGACTGCAGGTTCAGGAAACGGTAAGAAGATATCAGAACGTTGATAAGATTTTAGCCGATGTTATTTCTAAAAAACCTCAATTCAAAGAATTATTAACGGAAAAACTGGATAAAGTCCTGGTTCATAAATTCTGGGGTTATGTTGTTTTCCTAATGATCCTGTTAGTGATTTTCCAGAGTGTTTTTTTCCTGGCCGAATATCCGATGAACTGGATCGACAGCTTTTTTTCATGGCTGGCAGCCTTTACTTCCGAGCATTTACCGGAAGGGCCGATCAATTCTTTGATTTCCAATGGGATTGTTCCGGGAATCGGCGGGATTGTGGTCTTTGCTCCTCAAATCGGGATCTTGTTGTATTTCCTGTATCTTCTGGAAGACTCGGGCTATATGGCCAGGGTAGTCTTTCTGATGGACCGGCTGCTGCGGCCATTCGGATTGAACGGAAAAAGTATTGTGCCGCTGGTTTCAGGAACGGCCTGTGCCATTCCGGCAGTCATTTCCACCCGGAATATTGAAAACCTGAAAGAAAGATTGCTTACGATCCTTGTGACGCCTTTTATGACGTGTTCGGCAAGGCTTCCGGTATACAGCATCATTATCGGGCTAATTATTTCGAACGGTTCTTTTTTAGGCATAAAATACAAAGCGTTGGTACTGATGGGAATGTACCTCCTGGGCTTTTTAGTAGCCTTATTTTCTGCTGCCGTCCTTAAAAGGTTTATTAAAAATAAAGGCAAAACGTATCTGGTGATGGACCTGCCGACTTATAAAAAACCGCTTTTTGCCTACGACTTCAAAATGGTGATTGGTAAGGTATGGGAATTTATTACCGGGGCAGGAAAAATTATTTTCATTGTCAGCATCATCATCTGGTTCCTGAGCTATTTCGGGCCGAAACAGCGTCCGGATCAGTTTGTGGCCACCAATGTGGAACTTGATCATTCGTATCTCGCCAAAATGGGTAAAGGCATCGAGCCTGTAATTGCACCTTTGGGCTACGATTGGAAAATGGGAGTCGGGATTCTGACGAGTTTCGTGGCAAGGGAAGTTTTCGTAGGAACCATGTCTACCTTATATAGCCTGGAAGATGATGCTCCCGAAGTAAAAGTAATCGATAAAATGAGACGTGACGTAAAACCGAACGGTGAAAAGGTCTTCAGTTTTGCTACAGGTGTTTCCGTCCTTTTATTTTATGCATTTGCAATGCAGTGTATTTCCACACTGGCAGTAGTCTACAGAGAAACCAAAAGCTGGAAATGGACCGGCCTGCAGGTAGCGATGATGACCGGTTTGGCCTACTTTGTGTCGATGATAGCTTATCAGATCTTAAAATAATGGATACCTCACTCATCTTACAATACATCATTGTTCTGCTTATCGTTGCATTCGCCTGCTATTCCTTATTCAGGATTCTCAGGAAGAATTTCGCGCCGAAAAAATTCAGCTCCAAAAGAAACGGCTGCGATAAGGATTGCGGGTGTTCTTAACGGTATTAAAATTCAATTAAACAATATCATCTTTCGCTTGAATAAATGTAATTTTCGCAGGTAAACTGAAAACATTAGTTTTGCAGAAAAATACTTTTATGAAAAAAGTGATTCTGTATATTTTTTCTTTCACAATGCCGTTTCTATATGGGCAACGGAAAAAATGCTATGATATGGACTGGAAAGAAATAAAATGTTCCGGATCTTATGAATACTACAGAATTCTTCCTGAGGGAACAAGTAACGGACTCTATATGGTAAAAGACTACTATAGAAACGGAACTTTACAGATGGAAGGATCTTATTCCGATAATCATTATCTTCACAAGCAGGGAGAATTTAAATATTATTATGAAAACGGTAAATTATCTTCTCTCGAAAATTATACCGATAATAAGCTTTCGGGTGAATTTAGAAAATGGTATCCTACCGGACAGATGAAATATGAAGGAAACTATACAACACCGAACGGTGATCCTGAATACCTCAGTTTTTGGTTTGAAGACGGAAAACAGTCTGTAGAAAACGGGAATGGATTCATTTCTCTAAAAGGCGATGATGGCTCTTTTTCCGAAGGAAATCTTAAAAATGGAAAAGAAGACGGATTGTGGAAGGGGTATATGAAGTTGCTGGATATCACCTATGAAGATAAATACAATGACGGCATCTTTACCGAAGGCATCAGCCAGCAGGCAGGAAAAAAATATCCTTATACCGTAATTCAGGAAATTCCTTATCCTGAAAAAGGAGATAACGATTTAAGAAGCTTTGTCGCAAATCATTTTGATTTCCCCGGAAAAATTCAGCGAAAATCTTATTCGGATGCTACGGAACTGATCATTACAATAGATGAATCGGGTAATATATTTGATGTTACTACGGAAAACATTATTGATGATAAAGTGAAAGAAAGGCTTATAAAAACAGTGAAAAGATATCCGGGTAAATTCAGAGTTCCTAAAATAAGAGGGATTTCCAATAAACAGAAATTAAGATTGCCCATAATATTAGAAGTAGAATAATAAAATAAACATCATGTCATTAATAAAAAGTATTTCAGGGATCCGCGGAACCATTGGCGGAAAAGTAAACGATAACCTTACCCCATTGGATGTGGTGAAATTTGCTTCGGCATTCGGAACCTGGCTCCAGAACAATAAAAATAAAAAAGACCTGACCCTGGTTATCGGCAGGGATGCGAGAATCTCAGGACAGATGGTTTCTTCATTAGTTTCCGCAACGCTGCAGGGGCTTGGGATCCACGTGGTGGATCTGGGACTTTCCACGACACCTACGGTTGAAATTATGGTTCCCGAACTGAAGGCGGACGGCGGCATCATCCTTACTGCTTCCCACAACCCGAAACAGTGGAATGCCCTGAAATTATTAAACGACAAAGGGGAATTCATCAGCGGTGAAAACGGAGCAGAAGTATTGGCTCTGGCAGAAAGTGAAGATTTCAACTATGCGGAAGTGGATGACCTCGGAAAGTATGAAACGAGAGATGATGCTTTCGATATCCATATTCAGCAGATTTTACATCTCCCAATGGTTGATGCGGAAGCCATTAAAGCAAAAAAATTCAAAGTGGTTTTGGATGCCGTAAATTCTACGGGAGGCATTGCCATTCCGATGTTGCTGGATCAGCTGGGCTGTGAAACCGTAAAATTATACTGCGAGCCGACGGGCCATTTTCCGCACAATCCTGAACCGCTGAAAGAACATCTGGGCGACATCTGCGAGCTGGTAAAAAAAGAAGGTGCTGATTTCGGAATCGTTGTGGATCCGGATGTGGACAGGCTTGCTTTGATTGATGAAAAAGGCGAAATGTTCGGGGAAGAATATACTCTTGTTGCCGTAGCGGATTATTTGCTGAAACATCAAAACGGCGTGTCAGTTTCCAATCTTTCCTCAAGCCGTGCTTTACGGGATGTCGCTCTGGGACATCATTCGGAATACTTTGCAAGTGCAGTAGGAGAAGTAAATGTGGTTACTCTCATGAAAGAAAAAAATGCCGTAATCGGAGGTGAAGGGAACGGGGGCATCATTTACCCGGATCTTCATTATGGAAGGGATTCATTGGTAGGGGTGGCCTTGTTTTTAACGCACCTCGCAAAAGAAAATAAAACGGTTTCCGAACTGAGGGCGGGCTACCCAAGCTATTTTATGGGGAAAAAGAAGATTGAGCTTACTCCTGAAATCAACGTAGACGATATTTTATTCCGAATGGAAAAAGAATATCAGAATGAAGACGTATCTACCATAGATGGCGTAAAAATAGATTTTGAAAACAACTGGGTACACCTCAGAAAATCCAATACGGAACCGATCATCAGGATTTATACGGAGGCCAAATCCCAGGAAGAGGCAGATCAGTTAGGAGATGATATCATTGCAAAAATCAGAAGCCTGATTTAATAAATAAAAAGAACGGAATAAAAGCACCTTTCTTTTTATTGTCATAACTTGTAAAAAGAAATTCAGCCGGTCGTTAAATCTTGTAATAATCTATTTTTATAGAAACGTTAAATTATTGATAATTCCCTTCTTTTTATCCACAACGGTTTGCGGATAATGTTCTTTTTACTATCTTTAAAATAGAAATTTACGAAGAGGAATGTCGAAAAAATTTCGCAACTTTGCATACCTTTTGAATCTTAAATTTCAGAAGTAATAATTAATTTAAAAAAGTTTATCGAGGTTTGTAAGCATATTCAGACATTGATTGACTGAGAATACAAGTATTGGAAGAGTATTTTGGAAATGAACTTGTGAAGAAGTTCGAAGAAATGATGGATAACCATGATGAGTTCTACTTCGATACAGAAGAACTGGAAGACATTATTGTTTATTATCTGGAGCTGGGAGATTTTAATTATGCCGATGTAGCGGTTAATTATGGCTTAAAGCTTCATCCCAATTCCTTGGATATCAAGATCAAAAAGCTTGAGATCCTGCTGGAATGGGAAGATTATACTACTTCGAAAGAACTGATCGACGAGCTGAAAGGCTCTTCTATGGAAAACACCGATTTTTTGGTGTGCTATGCGAAGTATTATTCGAATCTGGGAAACCCTAAAAGATCCATTGAAATTTGTAAAAAAGCATTAGAACTGAGGGAAGAAGAAAATTTCCTTCACAACTTTATTGCGGATGAATATGTAAATTTAGGAGATCCTTTTAACGCTCTTAAACATTATAAGAAAGCACTGAAAGAAGATCCTACGGATGAATATTCCCTGGAAAACTGCATGGTGTGCTTTGCGGACCTGAATAAGAGTGATGAGGCGATTGCCTTTCTGAACGAATACCTGGATGAATTCGCCTATTCTGAAATAGCGTGGTTCGAATACGGACAGTTTTATTTCAACAGGAAAAATTATGAAGAAGCCATCAGAGGCTATGATTATCTGCTGGCTATCAATTCAAATTCGGTTGGAGTTTATGCCAACAAAGCAGCCTGTTACGAAGCATTAGGGCAGTACAAAAAGGCAATTGAAGTTTATGAGGAAATGCTTGAGCTGGAATATACCAAAGCATTTACTTTTTATAAAATCGGACTTTGCTATAAAGCATTAAAACAGCCTATTGTCGCTTTGAATGCTTTTCAGAAATCCCTGAGGGAAGATCCCCAGTTTTATCTGGCCATGATGGAGCAGTCGTACATCTACGAAGAAATGGGCGGAATGACGGAAGCCCTGCATTTTGCAAAAGAAGCGACCCATCTGAATGAAAACAATCTGGATTACCAGAAAAGATTGGCCTTCTTGTTCATCGATTCCGGAAAGTTTGAAGAAAGCCTTTCCTGCCTGAAGAAATTGGTGGATGTGGAACCGACAAGATTTTATAACTGGTACGCCTATTCGGAGGTACTGATGCTGCTTGGAGAGTATGAAGAAGCCGTGACTCTTCTGCAGAGTGCTGTAAAAGCGCACAACAGGGCAGAATTATTCTATCAGCTGAGCAATTGCTACCTCAATCTTAAAGATCAGGAAAAAGGCATTGCATCACTTCAGAAAGCATTGGAACTTGATCCTTCGCTGGTGACGGATATGCAGAAAAAATATCCTTTCATCAAAGACGAAGTGAAAAAGGTGAAGGCTAAAGTGAAGAAAAGGAATTCATAAAAGCGGAAATTTAGTCAGAGTGTTTTTTTACTAATCTTTTAGAACGATTAAACCTAAATATAAATCCTGCAAAGTTGCAGGATTTTATTTTTGTATGGTGTTCGGTTTTGCCCTTAAAAAAATCAGCCCGGCAATGATAATGCCTGCCCCAAAAAACTGGATCACTGAAAGCTTTTCGCCGTCCAGAACACCCCAGATGATGGCTACGATCGGCATCAGCAGGGTAACCGTGGAAGCAAATAGTGGCGAAGAAACTTTTAGTAAACGATAGTTCATCATCATGGCGAGACCGGTTCCGAATACCGATAACAGGCTGACGAACATCAATCCGGTAAGATGGTTCTCATCCAGGCTTAACGTAGAAAAAAAACCGGTACCAATCAACGCGATCAGTGATGGCAGAAACAACACGAAAGAAAATACGAATGCAGAGAGTACGGTAGAAGAAACTTCCATTAGTTTAGATTTTACCGTTGTGGTGCTGACGGCATAGCATAAAGTAGCCGTCAACAGCAGGAGGATAGGAATCAATTTAAATTCTCCTTCATCGCCGCTTCCGCCGAAAGCCAGGAGGCAAACTCCTGAAAAGCTGATAAAGGTCCCGGTCATCTGCCGTTTTGTTGTTTCAAACTTCCAGACTATTGCGCCGACGATAATTACAAAGATGGGCATCATTGAATTGATGATTCCCGCAATGCTGCTGCTCACTTTTGTTTCTGCAATAGGAAACAGGAACATCGGAATGAAATTCCCGGTAAAAGCTGCCAGAATAAGCCATTTCAGATGTTTTTTCGGAAAAAGTTTATATTTGGAAATGGCAACCGGCATCAGGATAAGTCCGGCGATAAGAACACGCAGGGCACCTACTTGGTAAGGACTGAAATGGGCTAATGACTTTTTAATTAAAATAAAAGAAGAGCCCCAGATCAGGCTGAGTACGACCAAAAGAATCCATTTCTCTTTATCTGCGTTCATTGTTTTCGTATAAAATTTTTAAAAATTCTTTTTTGGGGATCATTCGTGCTCCAAAGCTTTCCAGATGTTCCGTGTGCGACTGGCAGTCGATGATCTCAAGGCTGTTTCTGTGGGTTTCCACGAAATGGATAAATCCTGCTTTTGAAGCATTGCTCACTTTGGCAAACATACTTTCCCCACAAAATACGTTCCCTATCTGAAGCCCGTATAATCCGCCCACGAGTTTCCCTTCCTGCCATACTTCAACGCTTTTCGCCAGGCCGTATTCATGAAGCTGGATAAACGTCTGCATCAGCTCGTCCGAAAGCCAGGTTCCGTCCTGGCCGCGCCGGCCGATTTCCCGGCAGTTTTGAATGACTTCCCTGAACTGCTGATTTTCCGAAAATGTAAAAACATTCCGTTTCAGTATTTTCCGCATGGATTTGGAAACTTTCAGCTCATCAGGAAACAGTACGAAGCGGGGATCGGGACACCACCAGAGAATCTCTTCCCCGGGATTATACCAGGGAAATATGCCCAGCTGATAAGCAAACCACACCCGCTCGATCGAGAGGTCTCCGCCGAGTGCTACTACGCCTTCATGCCCGTCATAGATCTCAGGGTCAGGGAATGAAATTTCGTTTTCTTCTAATCGGAACATATTGGGAAAAAAAATCCCGCCGTAGAAGCAGGATTTATATTTTAGGTAATCTTTTAATTAGAAAGGAAGATCGTCATCATCATCTCCTGCGAACGGATTCTCGTTAGAAACCGGGGAAGCAGATTGAGAAGGTGCAGCCTGGGTAGGTTCTGAACCGTTATCAAAAACTTTCTCCACTCTCCATCCTGTGATCGAGTTGAAGTATTTGGTTTCACCCTGAGGAGAAACCCATTCTCTTCCTCTGATGTTGATTCCTACCTTTACGTTTTCTCCTTCTTTTAGATTATCTAGTAAACTAATCTTGTCGGACAAAAATTCTATGTTTATCGGCTGCGGATACTGCTCCTGCGTTAAAATAACCATTTCTCTCTTCTGAAAGCCACTTGCAAAAGTCTGTGGATCAAATATTTTCTTTACCGTTCCTTGTAATTCCATATCATATTAATTAACGGTGTAAAAGTAATAAAATCCATCGTAATAAAGGGTATGCCGAAAAAAAAATGTAAAAATTTTAATTTTTTTCATGGAAAAATTTGGAGATAAAAGAATTTGTCCTATCTTTGCACCACTGAAAACGAAACAAGTTCTTTAAAATACGACTTAATAAAAACTGCGGATGTGGTGTAATTGGTAGCCACGCCAGACTTAGGATCTGGTGCCGTGAGGCGTGGGGGTTCGAGTCCCTTCATCCGCACAGTTTGCGAAAATAGCTCAGCTGGTAGAGCACAACCTTGCCAAGGTTGGGGTCGCGGGTTCGAATCCCGTTTTTCGCTCCACGCCTGCCCTGGTGGTGGAACTGGTAGACACGCAGGACTTAAAATCCTGTGCCTCTTTTGGCGTGCGGGTTCAAGTCCCGCCCGGGGTACAAAAAAACCTCCGTAATGATTTCGTTACGGAGGTTTTTTGTTTTTATATTCCAGCATTGTCATTGCTTTTACATTCAATCTGTTAATTTATGGTTGTCATTCGCTGATGGGGTGTATTAATAATAAGTTCGCCCAACTTCCTTTTTAGTATAATCTTCATGTTCTGAATAACGCATCTTTCCTAAGCAAACTAAATTTTTGACATGCTTTATCGTAAGCTTTAACAGACTGCAAAATTCTTTTTTATTCATGATCAGCGACTTATTGTATTGGGTTTATAAATTTAAAGATGCGCTTACATTTTTCCTAAAAAAATCCTATATTTGCATCATCAGCGAAGCATCGCTTCAATGCGGATGTGGTGTAATTGGTAGCCACGCCAGAATCAGGATCTGGTGCCGCAAGGCATGGGGGTTCGAGTCCCTTCATCCGCACAGCATTTGTAGAAAACCTCTGTACTAATTGGTACGGAGGTTTTTTAATGTACTGGAGAAAAAAGCATATTTTCATTATGTTTTGAATATGCTGCATTAAAGCTATGTGATCATTGACCTTTGCCATGACAGTAAAGTCTAAAAGTTTTTTACAACCTTTTAATATAGTCTGAAGGGATCATTTTGGTTCTTTGTTTAAATACTTTAATGAAGGTTGTGCAACTTTTATATCCTATTTCTCTGGATATTACCTCAATATTATATTTGCGGATTACAGGATTGATTTCCAATTCTTTTAGAATATAGTTCATACGAAGATTATTTACGTATTCAGAAAAGGTCTTGCTTTTGTAGTGATTTATTATTTGAGACAGATATGCGGTATTGGTATTCAGTTGTTTGGCTAGGTTTGCAAGTTTAAAATCGTTAGATAAAAACTCTTTTTTTAATTCAAGCTGCTCAAGTCTTATAAGAATACGGCCAGCTAATTCTTCTTCTATTGCGGATATTGCTGTATTTTTCTTATTTGTTATAGTATCAGCATTCCGTTTATTATTTTTCTTACCATAACGAGTATACATTATATAAAGGAAAATAAAGATTATTAAACTATATAAGAAAGTAAAGAGAATATTTTTATTCCTTTTTGAAAGAATTTCTTTAGAAACATTCTCAATTTCGTTCTTTTCAAAAATTCCCAGGAAAAAAAAATCTTTATTTTTTTGGATATTTTCTTTTTGTAATTCGACTAAGCTCAGTTTTGCATATTTATAAGCATTTTGAATATCGCCCAAATGTTCAAAGTTCACACTTAGCAAATGATATGTCTTTAGTTTATTTACATATGAACACTTGCTATGATTAATATTAGCGGAAAGTTTTCCTAGATACCAGGATGCCAGATCGTTTTTTTTAAGATTTGTAAAGATTTCCGCTTTACCCAGCCAGACGGCCTCTCTCGAAAAATTTTTCTGCATTAATACTGAATCTTTTTCACATTCATTAAATAAATACAAGGAAAGATTGTATTGTTTTTTCAGCAATGCTGTTTGTGCTTTTCGGTATTTATATAAAGCTTTTGAATATGCGGAAAAATAGGGCGCGTTTTTCATCAGCGAATAAGCTTTTTCATAGTTGTGCCGTGAAGAATCCAGAAATCTTTTTTCTCCTGTGTCTTGATACCAATTTATAAAAGCATCGCTTTTCGTATTGTATGTTGTAGCCGTTTCTTTTGCTTTTAAGAACACTGGATAAAGTTTGTTTTCTGTGTCATATCGAATATCATTCAGATGCATATCAAGCAGTTCAATTCCTTTCGTATAGTTCCTTATATCGACATAAGCCGTTGCAAAAAATATCAGTTGTTTCTTTTTGTAGATCGGATTCATGCCTTTGGATAACTCATGTATATACCTTAGGGCTTTTGCTGTATTCCCTTTTCTTTTTTCAATATAAAATAGCCTTATTATAGCCAAGTGTTTTAATGTTTCATAATAAGAACAGGTTATCTTTTTTTTGTTTTTTTGAATTAAATCCAGAAAATGCAGAACAGATTTTTCAGCATCTGAAAATTTCCCATTTTCATATAAAACAGTTGCGGAATCGATTCTAATTAATAAATCATATTTTATATTATAATTTGAAAGCCTCTTAAATTTTATGTTTTCATTACTTAGTTTATAATGCACAAGATTCCATTGATCTTTTTTGATCAGGCTGTCAATCTCAAGCGAAAGTCTTAGATCAGATGTACTCTGAGAGTATATTTTCAATGAAATGAAGAAAAATATTAGAAGTATTTTTTTCTGATTCATAAGTGTTTTTGTTTTCAAATTTAGTAAAAATTGGATGTACACATATGTAGCCCGGATGAAAAAAATAAGGTGGTTTAATACGTATTGATTATGTAAGTACCTATTGATAAAATATATTTTTATTTATGAATTTGAATTGCAGATTTATAAATATGGTGAACCTTTGATTTTATTTTGAGTAAAGTTTCAATAGGTTTGAAAGATGAAATATATACTGTCAAAAAAAAGAATATTCTCCGAATTTACAGGGATTTATTTATTGGAAAAATAAAAAGCAGGTCTGATAATTTTTAAATAAAAGGAGTAAACGAAAATCCTTCAACAGAGTAGTAAAAATTAATACATGAAAAATGAAATTTAAATTATTTTTATTGTTGTTGCTGTTATCCTATAGGTTTTTCCTATCCCAAACAATAACAATTGATCTAAGTACCGGAAAAAATGATGATGGTACTTTAATGAACGCTCCGCCACCGGATATAACAGACGGGGCATCAGTAGCCGATCCGGACTGGTCTGTACTGCGTCCGGGAGAAACCGTACAAGTCGGCACAAAAACCAGGCATACGTATTCCGGATGGTCTTTTCCTGCGCTTACCATAACAAACAATGCTTTACAAAGCAGATGGATTACGGATAAAGACGGATGGGCTTATGTCGGAGATGGTTATTACTATTATCATAGCAAAAGTTTTACAATACCAAGCGGATCGACTAACGCGACACTTAATTTCCGGTCATTAAGTTTTGTAAGAAACTGGGCTTATCTGGTTAGGACCGATGTATCTCCTAATACGGAAGAATTAATAACACAGACAACATGGATGAGTGATGGAGCTAAAGGCTGGCTAAACTCCAGGAACCCCGAAGTTTTGAATAAACAAATTTCTGCCGGAACATACATTATAAAAGTGAAATTATATACTAATAATGGAAATGTAACGAATGCCTTAAATGTTCAGGGTTTAGTGAGCTATACACCGCAGTCCTGCACAAGTCCTGCCCCGGTTGTAAATTCTCCTGTCACTTATTGCCAAAATACAGTAGCCTCCCCGCTCTCTGCAGCTGGAACAGGTTTGTTATGGTATACGACAGCAGCAGGAGGAACAGGAAGTAATGCAGCTCCTATACCTTCGACCGCCAGTATAGGTAATACATCCTATTATGTGAGCCAGACTATTAATGGCTGTGAAGGAGACAGGGCAAAAATAGATGTTATCGTAAATGCAACTCCCAATCCACCTGGAATCAATACCCCTGTTGCTTACTGTCAGAATGCAGCAGCTGCTCCGCTTTCTGCAACAGGAACAGCACTGTTATGGTATACGACAGCTGCGGGAGGAGCAGGAAGTAGTTCAGCTCCTACGCCGTCAACGGCTACTCCAGGCACAGTTTCCTATTATGTAAGTCAGGCGGTAAATGGCTGTGAGAGCTCAAGGGCAAAGATAGATGTAGTAACAAGTCCGCAGGCTTCCTTGGTATTATCATCTGGATCTAATACACAGACAGCAGATGTAAATACACAAATTCTGCCAATTATTTATACATTTAGTAATGCTGCAAATGTAGTTATAAGCGGTTTGCCTTCAGGAGTTACAGGAATTATAAATAACAATACTTTTACAATCAGCGGAACACCAACGGCTGTAGGTACATTTAATTATTCTGTCGCTACAAATGGAGGATGTGGACAAATAACATTAAACGGGAAAATAGATGTTACAGCTGTAAGAGATTGGAGATTGGCTCCCAACAGTTATATTTTTGATCCTAATCTTAATAATGACGGATTTTATATTCCTGTGAAGAAAGCCTACGCAATGTGGAAAGATCAGAATGGATTGCTGAATGATGCCACAATCCTTAATGGTACACCAACAGCAGAGGTTTACTGGGAAGATGTTGCCGGTCTTATCCGATCTTCAAATTATAGCCTCTCAATGGAAGGATCCGGTGAGGATGCAAAAATTAAGGTAGAGATAAATAAAGCAAAAGGTGAAGGAAATGCTGTTGTAGCATTTAAAATTAATAATAAAATTGTTTGGAGCTGGCATGTTTGGGTTACAGACGATCCATCAAATGGTGTTACCTATGGAAATGTCAGAGCCGGTGTAGAAACAGCAAGTTATTTAGAAAATGGAGTTGTAAAGAAGTTTACTCCAAGATGGATGGATAGGAATCTTGGTGCTACTAATAGAGATTTTACAGGATACGACTGGGATAAATCCGGTGGTTTAATGTATCAATGGGGAAGAAAAGATCCTTTTCCGGCCTTTGAATATAAGGATAGCTCAAAATATGAGGTCAGTGGAACTATAGGTACAAAGAAACATTTGTATGATTATACGGGAAATGGCACAACTGAAAAGATAACAACTATGCAGAGGCCTTATAGTGACCTTAATAGCAACATTAAATATTCTGTAAATAATCCTTTAGACCTTATTTTTACAAATGTAGTAGCCGGACATGCATGGTTTGTTCAAAACATAGGAGCTGATAATGCCACAAGAAAGAAATCTGATCTTTGGGGAGATAATTCTCAGCTTGCTACCAATACAGCGGGAAGTACTGTCAATACCTACAAACCAAAAACTTCTTATGATCCTTGTCCGAATAACTGGAGAGTACCATCTTATATAAACAATACATTTGCAACAACAGTTAGCAATACTTTTTCTCCGTGGGGAAGAGATTCCGGCAGCCCGGCCAATGATTTAGCATCTTTTGTTAATACTAAGCCAACCACAATTAATCAGGCTTTAAACGGAGTAAAAATTTATTCCAATTTAGGTATGGATTTTACAAATACCTATTCAGGAAGTTTTCCAAGAAATATGGGGGTTTATCCGGGTAATGGCAAATATGTAGTGGGCTCTACCGGTGATTTTTACCATCAGGATCCCCATGAAATTATTGTTCAGTCTGCCACAGTTGCTGCTTCATCCACTCCTTATTCATACTTTTTTTATGCTTATGGAGATGCCGGACAATTTACATCAAAACCTGATGCTACATTGTATCCTAATATGATTGGTAAATATTATACCCATGCATACGAATCTACAGGCTTGTCAGGAGCTATGGCGTGCCGTTGTGTAGAAGATAAATATGCGAAAGGATACGATTTCCCTACCAGTTTCTTTACCAACCCAGCGGATGTAAATTATAAAGAGGGACTTAAAGATCCGAATACATATTTAGTTACCAGAGCAGCTACAGAAAGGGAAATAAAAATCCCGATTAGTAAAGCGTTCTCCGTTTATAATCAATACCTTTCAGATCATGGAATGCGTGATTTCAGTAGTCTTAAAGTAAATGTTTATTGGGCAGATAACAGATCGTTAGTCTCTAATATCAAAGTAATTAACACTCCGACTAGCAAGGAAAATATAAAGGATGCTTACATCTCGGTAAAAGTAGCTCCGGATCAATCGGGAAATGCAGTAGTTTCATTACACAACGGAAGTGTTTCTGCTCCCGCTTACTGGAGTTGGCATATCTGGGTAACCAATACCAATGTAGATGAAGTTGCTTATCAGACAGAAGATGTATTATTGCCTTCTAATGCTAATTATGTGAATTTTACAAATTCCGGAGCTCAGCCAATGAAAAATATCTTCATGGATAGAAATCTTGGTGCAGCAGATGCTTTTCCAAATGTTGTTAATCCAGAGTCTGTAACACCGGCAGAATTAACAATGATTAATAGCTCTGCCGGAATGCAGTATCAATGGGGTAGGAAAGACCCTATACCTAGCTTTGTTACTCCTGGTGTAATGGTCTCTAATGGAATGGCAACTACAGGAAATTACAGCATCTGGACTTCATCCGGACCTGATGCGAATGGAAATCTGTATCCCTCATCATTTTCTGAACTTACAGGAAATGCCTATGAAAATACATACATCAGGCGAAGAGATACAGATTATGGTAATGTAGGAATTAATAAGGCAGAGAAAATGATGAATAATCTGAAATATGCTGCAGAAAATCCTTTGGCTTTTATGATTCCGGGTACAAAATACACAAACCGGTCAGGTCTCGATGCTTTTTATGGGCAAGACTGGCTATATTCTACACCTAATCAAATGATGGACAGATGGGGGCATGCTACTTCTAAATCCGTGTTTGATCCTTGTCCTGCAGGGTGGAGAGTTCCGGATACATCCAATGGAGTCGTAGATAATGATCCGAATGATCCGAATCATTTAGATGACAATAAAGGAAACTCTCCATGGTATAATGGCTTTTACAAAAAGAATGCGTCGATAGATCCGTTTAGAATTCATAGTATGGGAATTGTACAGGAAGTGGATTTTGAAATTAAAAATCCAACAGATATTTATAATGGAGGTGTTCCTTATTATCTGGGTAAAACTGTTAAAAATGCAAGCACGGTCTATGGATATCAGTTTGGTATTTCTGATAATACAAGTAACCCGAACCTGAAATATAAAATAGGAAACTATCCCGTAACAGGATTAAGAGGCTTTAGTAATAATGATGCCATTTCTGCGGCTATGAAACTAGGTATTTCAGGAGTGTGGACAGCAACATTAAGATCTGCTAACTCTTATGGAACTGCCTATAACATGGCTTTTCTGACAAACAGTCCAACCTCGTCCAAGCTTGTATCAATGAATGATTCATTTATCAATCATCCGATGAATGCGATGAATGTGAGATGTGTGAAAGAGGAATCGAAATTCGGACAACTGTTAGGCGTAGCCTCTAATACAGGAATCACAACAGCGACAAATCGCACAGCAGAAAATAATTCCGGAAAAAATCCAGATATAAAAGCAGATATTACCATAGATGTATATCCAAATCCTTTTAACAGCTTCATAACGGTTAAAGGAGAAGATCTCAAATCTTATGAGTTATATGATATTTCGGGTAAACTTATCAAACAAGGAAACTTATTGCAGAAAACAATTAATACGAATGACTTAATTAAAGGTGAGTATCTGATGAAAATAATAACGAATAGGAACATAATAAAGGTTAAGAAAATCATGAAAAATTAAATTAGTGCGAAGAGACTGTCTCAATTTTGAGACAGTCTTTTATTTTATTGAATATCCAAAATTTCATTTCCTATCTTTTCCCTATTTTTGTGAAAGTCCAAGTTTCACATGAAAAAAATTATCCTTATCGAAGACGAAACCAGTGTCGTGTCCTTTATCAAAAAAGGATTGCAGGAAAACGGCTACGAAGTTTCCGTGGCATTTGATGGCCGGACCGGCGTACAGCTGGTGCAGTCGAATGATTTCGATCTGGTGATTCTGGATATTATGCTGCCGGAAATGAACGGGCTGGATGCCTGTAAGGAGATCAGGAAGACCAACCGGCATGTTCCGATTTTATTCCTGACGGCATTGGGAACTTCGGAAAATATCGTTCTCGGTCTCGAAAGCGGAGGGGATGACTATCTGGTGAAGCCTTTCAAATTTATTGAACTGGTGGCAAGGATCAAATCTCTTTTAAGAAGAAGCGGCAATGGAAGCTCTCCGGAAATTGCGGAATCTGAAGCGGACAGTGAATATGTTTTCCAGTTTTCTGACCTTATCCTTAATGATTATACCAAAAAAGTTACGCGGGGAGGTGATGAGATTCTGCTTACTTCAACCGAATACAAACTGCTTTTGTATTTTTTAAACAACCCTGAGAAAGTTATTTCCCGGGCAGAAATTTTAGATTCGGTATGGGGAGTGAATTATGAACTGGGAACCAACGTAGTGGATGTCTACGTAAACTACCTGAGGAAAAAGCTGGATCATAAGGAAGATAGTAAACTGATCCATACCGTAATAGGGATGGGATATGTCCTGAAAAAACCTTAATGATGATCAACAGGGTAATTACAAATCAGACCAAAACGATGGTGCTTCTGATGCTGGTTTTTACTGCCATCATTTTGTTGTTCAGTGGGTTGGTATATTTTTCGATTGTCAATTTCTCGCACCAGCGGTTTTATGAGCTGCTGAAAATCCGTACCACCACCATTATCCAGATCGAAAAAGGAAAGGATGATCTTGATCTTCCGGAAAATTATATCCTGAACGGACTGAATGACGAAGAGCTTCCGATGGAGCGGGATTATGTTTTTGCCATTCCGGCAGATTCCAATTTTCAGAAAATTTCCAGCAAGATCCATATTCCGGCCTATTTTTTTAAAAATATTGTAAAAAAGGGAGAAGCCAATTATAATGATAAAGAGTTTTACTATATCGGGCAGACCTTCCGGCATGATAATAAAAATTATATTGCCATTGCCTCGGCTAAGAATCATTATGTGGTTTATTATCTCGGTTTCCTGAAACGAACGCTCATCACCTGCATCGTTCTTTCGCTGTTCTTCAGTATGATTTTCTCTTTTTACCTTTCTAAGACTTTATTCAGGCCCATCTTAAAAATTACGGGAAAAGTAAAGGAGATCAGCTCAGAAAACCTTCACCTTCGGCTTGAATCCCAGCCGGATAATAAAGAGCTGAATGAGCTTGTCGATACCTTTAACGGCATGCTGAACCGTATCGAAACCTCTTTTGAAACCCAGAATCATCTGATCGGAAACGTTTCCCATGAGTTGCGGACACCGTTAACGTCGATTATGGGGGAAGCGGATGTGGCGCTTTCTATTTCCCGTACCAACGAAGAATATAAGGAAACGCTCGGGATTATCCTGAATGAAGCGGAAAAACTGGATAAAAAAATTAAGGCACTCCTGATGATTGCCCAAACCGGATTTGACGGAAAGATTCAGAAAATGGATCAGGTACGCATCGATCAGCTGCTGTGGGATGTCATCGAAACACTGAGAAGGATTGATTCCCGGAACAATATTTTCCTGGACATCAGTATGCTGCCCGATAATCCCAAGAAACTGAAAGTCCAGGGTAATGAGCAGCTGCTTCATCTTGCCGTAACAAATATCATCCAGAACGGCTGCAAATATTCCAACTTCCAGCAAGTGAAGGTTTCGCTCGGCGCTACCGATACGGATGTTTACATTATCGTAAAAGACAACGGGATCGGAATTCCTGAAGAGGAAATGAATAAGATTTACGATCCTTTTTTCCGTGCTTCCAATACCGGGAATTATGAAGGATACGGGATCGGGCTTCCGCTGGCCAGAAATATTGTCAGAATGCATCAGGGTGAACTGATTGTAAGTTCCTACGAAAATCAGGGAACCACCGTGCAATTGCGTTTCCCGAATTTTTATAATGCTCATTCGGAGGTCAGGGAAAGTATTTAAACGGTTTTGCTTTATAAAGTATCAAAAGTAGAAGTAAATCAGTACTTCCTGTCAGAAGGATAGTGGCGATTTATTTGATATTGAAAGCCGGTTAATTTTGGATTTATTTTTTACTGTTATACAAGTTATTCTGGCCTAAAAAAATCAATTTATTGAGCATCGTTTTATTCATTTAATTTAAGAAAAGGTTTTACAGGGTAGGTTAAATAAACATAAATAAAGGGTATTTAATTCAGGAAATTAAGAGTAAGAGAAATGAATGAAAATCTCTGAGTTAATTTAAAAAAGAGTAGAAAAACGCCCAACCTCCGGCTTCTGTCTTTCGGCCCTGATCAATTCCCAACATCATCTTTCTAATCGCATTTTAATCTCTTTAATCACATTTTAATTCTGTTCCAAAGGTGTTCTAATTTGGTCGTTCTAGATTTGTATTATCGAAAAAGATAAACGAACCTAAATCTTAAAAATATGACCAAGACGATTTTAATAGCCACCGATTATTCTCTTGAATCTTTAAATATTTTAAAGAAAGTCATGAGGGAAAAAGATGCGTCGGAAGACCGGGATCAATATAATATTCTTTTGGTTTCAGGATACGATACGGGTGATTCCATCCGTGATCTTCTGTTCAATACGAAAAGTACGATTTTCAATAAGCTGAGGCCAAAGGAATTCTGCGATGCTTATGGGATTATCAAAAATAAATATCCTCATTTGATCAACAAAATTGTCTGTGATATCTTCACCGGCAGTTTTCAGCGGACGTTCAACAATTACGTGAAAGCTGAACGTATTGAGGAAGCGTATTATTCCCCATCGATCAGGAGCAAAGGGAAAGGTAAATTCGATCTTATTCCATATATCAAAAAATGCAGAGATCTTATATCCTGCGAAATTTCTCTTGAAGTCCGCGGCCGCCTTCCGGAGAAAGGAAGACTGGCCGAAATTTTTGTGGAAGCTTAATACCAACTTTTTAAAATTTAGAAAATGCTAAGGAATTATAGTAACAGCAGGACGTTGGGAGACAACATCAGATTGGGGACGCTGACTGCCTTTACGGCGGGTACTATAAACATTGCCTCCCTTCTGATATTCCTCTCGTTTACCTCCAACGTCACCGGTCACTATGCTATTTTTGCTGCAGAAATCAGCAAAGGAAACTGGTCGCAGGTAGCGGTCGTGGGAATGTGGATTTTCCTGTTCTTTTTCGGAGGGTTTGTCTCGAATTTTATTGTGATCACCTTCAATAAAAAGAGCAAGTATTTCGCCCACGCCATGCCGCTGGTTCTGGAAATTGCCTGTCTTTTGTTTGTAGGAATCTACGGACAGCTGTATTACCGGAAAACCTTGGAGGAAACCGAATTGCTGGTCGCATTGATGCTGTTTGCTACAGGCCTGCAGAATGGTCTCACGGCAAGTATTTCCAACTTCTCGGTAAAAACCACCCACCTTACCGGTACCACGACCGATCTTGGGATTTTATTCTCGATGTTTACAAAAAGAGAATTCAGAAAAAACGGGGAATTGGTCGCAAGGGCCAAACTGCTGATGAGCATTATGCTTTCTTATGTGCTGGGAGCGGTTTTCTCAGGATTGACTTATTATTACCTTGAATTCAGGGTGTTTTATGTGATCAGTGCATGTTTACTGGTGGTTATCGGTTACGATGCTTATAAAATCCATGTACGGCACTTTAATACCAAATACAGGTACAGCAAGATTTATAAAAAGCCGAATCTGATTGCTTCCCTATATCATAAAATTCACGGTATTCCGGAAATCAAAGTGTCTGAAGGGCAGAAAAAGAGGAAGCTTGTTTTTGATGAGTAATCCGTCAGAATGTAGCGGAAAAGCGGAAAGTTGTTGATAAGATTTTCCCTTTTCATAACCGGAACTGCAGGTATTAGAAGAAAATGTTAATTAAGAGATATAAATATCAGTATTAATTTTGTGTAAACTAGCTGTGAATCAATCCTCTGATTGCCCCTGTGCGATTGGGGGATTGTGTTTTAGAAAAGTGCTGTAATCAAGGTTGTTTTGATGCAAACGGATCATGCTGCACTTTGTTGAAATGTTGATAATTAAATTTTAATTCAGGCATTTATAGTTTTAATTCTTAATTTGAATGACTATTTTTGTAAGTTGATTTACGTTTTTTATGTCAGATATTATTCAGCTTTTACCGGATCATGTAGCCAACCAAATTGCGGCAGGAGAAGTCGTGCAGCGACCCGCATCCATCGTAAAAGAATTGTTGGAGAATGCAATCGATGCAGAAGCCACCAAAATTGAGTTGATTATACGCGATGCCGGAAAAAATCTGATCCAGGTCGTCGATAACGGTAAGGGAATGTCTGAAACCGATGCGAGAATGGCTTTTGAAAGACATGCCACTTCAAAAATCAGGGGAACGGAGGATATTTTTAAAATTGCTACCAAAGGATTCCGTGGGGAAGCACTGGCTTCCATCGCAGCAGTATCGCAGGTGGAATTGAGAACAAAGCAGGCAGAAGCGACCATCGGGACGAATATCTATATTGAAGGCGGCGTATTTCAGTTTCAGGATCCTGTACAGACAGCGGACGGATCTAATTTCCTCGTAAAGAATTTATTCTACAATGTACCGGCGAGAAGAAAATTCCTGAAAAACAATAACGTTGAGTTCAGACATGTGATCGATGAATTCCAAAGAGTAGCCCTGGCACATGAAAATCTGGAGTTTTCCCTTTTCCATGATGATGATGCCGTGTTCAGGCTGCGTAAAGGAAGCCAGATGCAGCGGATTGTTGATATTTTCGGACGAAAGCTTCAGCCGCAGCTGGTCCCGATCAAGGAAGACATTATCTGGTGTAAGCTTCATGGGTTTGTAGCAAAGCCAGAAGGGGCTAAAAAAACGAGGGGCGAGCAGTTCCTTTTCGTAAACGGAAGATATTTTAAAAGTGCCTATTTCAACAAAGCAGTGCAGGAAGCTTTTGAAGGATTGCTGCTGCCGGGTTATTCGCCTACTTTTTTCCTTTTCCTGGAACTTGACCCCGAGAAAATTGATGTAAATATCCACCCGCAGAAAACGGAAGTTAAGTTTGAGGACGAGCATCTGATCTTTGCCCTGCTCCGTTCCACCATCAAAAGATCGCTGGGAATTTATAACGTGTCCCCAAGCCTTGATTTTGAAAGGGACCCCGAGCTGGACAGCATGATGCAGAAAACCTTTCCAAGCAAAAGCAACGGCGGGGGAGGTGTATTAAAAATGCCGGAAATTATCGTGGACCGCGATTATAATCCCTTCCTTGAAGAACGGGAGATCACCCACACCGAAATCCACAATCTTACGGAAATGTATCAGCAGAATATTTCTACAGCGGAACCTTCGAAGATCAACCTGTTTGAGGATGAAGATTTTGATGAAGACCTGATGAGGCTGCCGAACGGATACTGGCTCTTTAACAAAGGTGATAAAACTTTGATGCTGGATCTGGGAAGAATGCACAGGCTGTGGGTGTCTGAAAATACAAAACCGTCAAAAAGGGGCGCTACAAACAGCCATTCTCTGCTCTTTTCACTGGAATACCATATGAATGAAATCGAGAAAGCCAAATACAACTCGATAAAAAAATACCTTCCTGAGCTGGGCTTTGAGATGAGCGTGGCACACGAAAGCGTGCTGAGAATTGATGCCGTACCCGAAGGACTGAAGGAAACCCAGGTCATGAAATTCCTGGAAAACCTATTCGAAATCCTCGACTATAAATCAGAAGAAGAATTCATACAGCATTATCAGAACCAGTGGAGCAAGATGCAGTCTAAATCCAGGTTCGATTTCATATACAAAAAGGATGCGGAACAGCTGATCCGGGATTTTACAGCCCTCGGCTTCCCGGAATTTTTACCGGACGGGAAAAGATGTTTCTTCGAGGTTCCGTTTAATGATTTTAAGAATAAATTTTAGAAGATATGTTTAATAGTTTGCCGCCTCTTACGAAAAATATTATCATTATCAATATCGTGGTATATATAATAACCAATTTTTTCCTTTATATTCTGAATAAACCGGAATTATATTATATGTTGTCCGCATATTATCCTTTTTCTCCTTTTTTTAAATCCTGGCAGATTATTACGTCTATGTTCATGCATTCGCCGGTTTCTGGTGGTGCAGGTGTAATGCATATATTTTTTAATATGTTTGTCCTGTATAATTTTTCTTTTCTTGAAAATATCTTAGGCGGAAAAAGATTTTTAATTCTTTATTTTTTGAGTGGAATTGGCGCGTATATTTTATTTAATGCATGGGAGTTTGTGCAGATCGAAATTTTTTCCCGTCAATTAGAAGATTTAGGATTTAATATTTACGATTATTTTTCAGGGACGAACATGCAACTGAAAGGGTCTCCACAATCCATTGAAAATCAGAAAATGCTGGTAGGAAAAATTGTTAAAATAATTTCCAGTCCGTTGTTAGGAGCTTCAGGAGCTATTTTCGGAGTGGTAGCAGCTTTTGCTACGATTTTTCCAAATGCAAGAATGCAGATTTTATTCATTCCATTTCCGGTAAAAGCGAAACATTTTTTAATCTTTAGCGTTGTTATTTCTATTTATCTCGGCTATAGTGGTAATGATAGCGGGACTGCTCACTTTGCACACGTTGGTGGCGCTTTGGTAGGATTCTTTTTGGCTAAGATCTGGAGAAATCATTTAAATAGGTTCGGTCCTCAATAATATCTAGAATGAAAATCGTTCGGCTTATTCTCCTTCTGCTTCACATAGGAATTTTTCTGCTTTTAACAGGGATGCTCCTCAATGCTTATATTTCCCCAAAGGTTTTTCCATGGTTCAATTTACTTTCCCTGGCATTTCCGGGACTGATTTTCGGATATATATTCCTTACCCTATTCTGGATCATCAGCTGGAAAAAAAGAGCTTTTGTCTTCTTTTTACTGGGATTGCTATTCTTTAATCCGGTATTGCGTTGGGTAAATTATTCTTCAGTAAAAAGTGAAGTACCCGATCTCAAAGTAATGTCTTTCAATACGAGAACAGGAGGTAGTGAAAGAAATGAGGTAAAAGAATATTTAAAAAATTCGGGTGCAGATATTATTCTGCTTCAGGAAGATGATGGGATTGGATATGAATATTTAGGATATGAAACCGCAAGTTTCGGCAATATCACTATTCTTTCAAAATATAAAATTGTTGATAAACAGTTTATTAAAATCAACAATAAACAAATCGATGATCCGGCCTTACAGGTTGATGTGGAAATCAAAGGAAAAAGATACCGGCTGATGAGTGTCCATCTGCAGTCTTTCGGATTTGTAAAAAAAATGGTCAGACTAAACGGGAATAATGAAGAAGATGAAAGAAAAATAAAAAATATCGTCAAAAGGCTGATTCCTACTTTTAGAATGCATCAGGAGCAGGTTGATATTATTCATAAGATGGTAGAAAATTCGCCTTATCCGGTTATCCTGACAGGCGATTTTAATTCGGTTCCCAATTCATACGAATATTATCATCTTTCGGAAGGGCTGCAGGATGCTTTTTTAGCGGCAGGACGTGGAAGTGGCACAAGTTTTCACGACTATAAATTCCCGATCAGAATAGATTATATTTTTACTTCAAAATCAATTAAAGCACTCAGTTATAAAGTAGAGCGTTCAGTTAGGGTCTCCGATCATTTCCCTGTTGTTGCAACCTTTAAACTCGACAACTGATCATAAAAACCGTTAAAATTTTGGTCATGGTAAGATTTTTGCAGAAATTGCCAAGGTACCATTATACTGTTTTCATGAAGCTGAGCCAGATATTGTTATTTGTTCATATCACCATCGCTGTTTTGCTGCTGTGTACCTTAGGGAATGCATGGGTACCCCCTAATCTTTTAAGTATTCTTAATCTTCTGTCTTTAGGATTTCCTTACCTAATCTCCCTGTATATCATTTTCACGTTGTTTTGGATTGTTAAAAGGAAGAAATTTGCCATTGCCTTTGTATTGGGAATATTTCTGTTTTATAACCCGATCAGGAGATGGATCAATTTTACTCCGAAGACGGAAAATACAAAGTCGGTAAGAGACATTAAGGTAATTACCTTCAATGTTAAATATGGTGAATCGGGATGGGAGAAAGTAAAGAAGTACATTACGGATCAGAATGCAGACATTATTCTGGTGCAGGAAAAAGATACCAATCGCGCCTTAAAACAGGATATGGTAAAATATCCTTCCGTCATTCTGAAAACCAGGCACAAAATCGTAAGACAGGAAGAGCTGATTACCGATAAATCCAGAGGAAACTCTTTTTATGCTGATGTAGACATCAACGGAAAAATGATCAGAATCATCAATGTTTATCTGGAGCCTTTCCGTTTACACAAATCCATGCTTAAGTTTGAAGGCATCGGAAAAGAAGGCAATAAAATAAATACGCTTCTGTCGCATATGACGCCGACTTTCAAAGCACATGAGGATCAGATCAAAAAGATCAGGAAAGCAGTAGACCTTTCTCCATATCCCGTAATCCTGGCGGGCGACTTCAATTCCGTCCCGAATTCCTATGAATATTATAATCTGGGGAAAGACCTTCAGGATGCTTTTTTAGCGGCGGGAAACGGCAATTCCTCCAGTTTCCACGATTATAAAGTACCATTAAGGATTGATTATATTTTCAGCTCAAAATCCATTATCCCTTTAAGCTATAAAGTGGACAATTCCGTACAATTGTCTGATCATTATCCCGTAATTGCGGAATTTCTGTTAAATTAGTTCCATGAAACATTTACTTTTTGCCGCTTTTGTTTTTTCCACCTTGTTGCTGTCCTGTTCCAAAAAAGAACCGGCCGATCTGTATCCTGCCGACAGCCCAAAAGCAGATTATGATACGACGGCTATCGATTCTTTTTCCAATGGAGCCACTTCAATCGATGTGGTAAGGCAGATCAGGATGTCTTCACAGAAATACCGGGATTCCGTAAAAGAAGCTTTAAAGCTTCAGGAACAGGAAAAAAAATTGAAGGAAGAATTGGAAAAAGATAATAAGAAAAAAGCGGAAGAAGAAAAAAAAGCAGAGGAAAAGAACAAGGCGAAAACTGCTGAAACCCCTACCGGTGAAGCAAAAACAGAATAATACACAGAATACATTTTAAAAATTTCAATACATATGAAAAAAAGCATTTTATCAGGACTTATGATCGCCGCAGTAGCCGTATCATGTGCAAAATCTACAAAGACGGAAAAGGTGGAAAACGCTGACGGAACCGTAACTACTACCACGACTACCGAAACAGGGGTAGGGGTTGACACCGCTAAGATTAACCAGGCAAAAAAAAACGCCCAGGCAAAAATTGATGAAACCGGAAAGAAAATCGACAATGCTGCAGAAGAAGCAAAAAATAAAATTGATGCTACTGCAGATAAAGCGAAAGAGGATCTTCATAAAGCAGGCCAGGATGTGAAAGATGCCGCAGCCAAAGGGGCTTCAAAAGTAGAAGAAGGCGCCAGAAAGCTGAAAGAAGACTTAAAAAAATAACAGAAGGAAAAACCGCAGGATATCTGCGGTTTTGTTTTATCGGTTCATTTCCAGCAAAGGATCGATGTATTCTCTGTCGTTGCTCAGTCTAGGGACTTTATTCTGCCCGCCGAGTTTTCCTTTGGATTCGAGCCAGCAGTAGAAAAGATTAGGCTTGGCAATATGCACGATCGGTCTTTTCAGTGTAATGTTGTTATAGCGCTTTGCTTCATAATCCGAATTGATGGATTTCAGATGACTATCGAAAATATCCGTAAAACGATCGAGGTCATCCGGTTTTTTACAAAATTCAAAAATCCATTCGTGAGCACCGCTTTCATTTTCCCTCATAAAAACAGGGGCGCCCGTGAAGTCGGAAACAGCCGCATTGGTTTCCTCACAGGCTTTGGTAAGGGCAGATTCCACGTTGGTGATCATCAGCTCTTCTCCGAAGGCATTGATGTAATGCTTCGTCCGGCCCGTAATTTTAATTCTGAATGGGTTGGTGGAAGTAAACATAACGGTATCGCCAATCAGGTACCTCCATAAGCCGCCGTTGGTGGTAATAACCATCGCATAGTTTTTTCCTACTTCAGCATCCTCAATGCTGATGACTTTCGGATTAGAGGAGTGGAACTGATCCATCGGGATGAATTCGTAGAAAATGCCATAGTCCAGCATCAGGAGCATCTCGTCGCTGTTAGACCGGTCCTGGATCCCGAAGAAACCTTCGGAGGCATTATAAATCTCGTAATAATTGATGTTTTTCCCGATGATCTGTTTGTACTGCTCGCGGTACGGCTTAAAGCTGATGCCGCCGTGGAAGAAAACCTCCAGGTTCGGCCACAGTTCAGAAATATTGTTGTATTCCGTTTCCTTTAATACCCGCTGCAAAAGCACCATCATCCAGCTGGGCACCCCCAGGATGCTTCCTACATCTTCATTTTTCACTTCGGAAGTAATGGCTCTGAGCTTACTTTCCCATTCTCCCATCAGGGAAACCTTCTTGCTTGGTGTGGTGGTAACTTCTACCCAGAACGGAAGATTGTCGATCAGGATGGCCGACAGGTCACCGAACTTGGTGTTAAAGTCGGCATACAGTTCTGAGCTTCCGCCCAACCGTAGATTTTTATAGTTAAAAAGCTGGTTTTCGGGATGATTGTTGGCATAAATCGAAACCATATCCTTTCCTGCCTTCATATGGCAATATTCAAGGCTTTCCGCTGAAATCGGGATAAATTTGCTTTTGGCGTTCGTCGTACCGGAAGATTTGGCGAAATGCTTGATGTAGCCGGGCCAGCTGACGTCCTTCTGTCCCTGTCGTGCTTTTTCAATATACGGCTCCATTTCTTCGTAGGTAACAATCGGAACTTTGTTTTTAAAGTCCTGATAACTCGAAATGGAATTAAAACCGTACTTTTTTCCGTATTCCGTATCTTCGGCATGAAACAGCTGGGAAAATAAAATACCCTTCTGTGTTTCAATAGGATGATCCATGAAATTCTGTATCTGATCGATCCGCTGGCGGATAAACCAATTGACCACAGTATTGAAAAGTGCTTTCGTTGCCATTCCAACAAATATAATAATATTTGGATTTTCTGGGAATTTTTTCTGAAGTAAAAATGCAAATTTTACGGTGTTTTATCACGCGTTTTAAGTACGATCCATCAAATCGGTTAAAGATAAATCATTATCAGTGCGAAAATATATTCCTTATTATCCCGAACAAAAAGACCGCTGCAAATTTTGCAGCGGTCTCGATATTTAAAGTTTTGTTCTTAGCAGTACTCGTCATAAGCAGCCTGAAGGTTGGCAGCGATAGCACCCGCAGGATTTCCTTCAATGTGGTGTCTTTCCAGCATGTGAACCAGTTCACCGTCTTTGAAAAGCGCTACACAGGGAGAGCTTGGAGGAAACGGCGCCAAATGCTTTCTCGCTTCCACTACAGCTTCCGTATCGAAACCTGCGAAAACAGTTGTTAAATGGTCTGGTTTCTTATCTCCTGTCAAAGAATATACAACACCCGGTCTTGCCGCTCCCGCTGCACATCCGCATACGGAATTGATCACCAAAAGGGTAGTTCCTGATTGTTTTAATGCTTCTTCTACCTGAGCCGGTGTGGTCAGATCCTCAAAGCCTTTATCTGTAAGTTCAGCCTTCATCGGCATTACTAAATCTTGTGGATACATATTTTTGTTTTTTGTAAGATACAAATTTAAGGAATTCTCTGCTTTTCATCAATACATAAAAACTATCGGTGTTTTTATTAAATAAAATCCATTGGGTATTAATTGTTTAATGATTTTTTATTTTTAATGAATTTAATTCGTTAATGAATTGAAAATATTAGTAAATTTGAAATGATTCTGAAAACAATGGACCATGAAAAAATGTTTACCATTTCCCTCCATTTCATTTGTATGATTAATTGTGAAATGATAAGTGGATCATTAAATGAAATCTGAACACAAAAATGAAGCCCGGAACTTAAAAATTCCGGGCTTCTTTAATCAAATCGATATGCAAAGGTTGAATATCCAACAATAAATAAATAGGATTGCAATGATGAATCAGTCATCATTTATCAATCAAATTAGGAGAGCAGCTTTTTTGCCATCTCGGAAATGCTTTTGCCATCCGATTTTCCGGCTAAAGATTTTGATGCTGCTCCCATCACCTTTCCTAAATCTTTCAAAGATTCAGCGCCGGTTTCAACTATAATATTTTTCATTTCAGCTTCCAGTTCTTCTGCGGAAAGCTGTTTCGGCAGGAACTGCTCGATGATCTTCATCTGGGCTTCTTCCACTTCGGCAAGATCGTTCCTTCCTTGTGCGGAAAACTGCTCGTAAGAGTCCTTACGTTGTTTAACCATTCTCTGAAGAATGGCGATTTCCTGCTCTGCCGAAACTTCCGCACCTAAGGTTTCCGTTTTCAGCAATTGTATCTGGGATTTTACAGCACGGAGAGAATCCAGGGCCACTTTGTCCTTAGCTCTCATGGCTGTTTTTATAGCTTCGTTTATGGTATTTTCTAAACTCATGTTTTTAATTTAACAATGTATCAATATAACAGTTCATTAAAGGATAATGGGTACTGTTACATTGGTACATTTCTACATTGTTATATTTTTTTAGTCTACGTCTTTATTCAAGAACCGGTTTTCTCTGATCTGCATGTTTCCGTTGTTGTCAGACAAATAGGTATTAATATTCTGGTCTGAAGCATTATTTCCTTCAATCGAAATGTTCTTTCTCTTAAAAGCCGGAACGGACTCAAATTCGCTGGAGCTGTCAAAACTCTGGTAGCGGGAATTGAATTCTTTCAGCTTGTTTCTTCTTTCCATGACTCTCTCTTGGTCAACGGTTTTATTCACAAAGGTAAACTCTTCTTCAGCCGGTTTAGGAGTCGGTGTTTCCGTTTTATTTTCAACTACCGGTTCTTCTTTCAGGTGCTGGAAGAAATGTTCCACCTTCTGAAGCGGTTCTTCCGTCAGCTGATTGACTTCATTTGAAGTATTAAATTCCGCTTTTGGCTGGCCATAATCAGATTTCGGCTCATTCTTCGGCTCGTTTACAAAAAAGCTGAATTCCACAGGCTTGTCCTCCGTATAAGAGTTGCTGAAGGAGTTGTTTTGCTGCGGCTCATCCTTTTTGCTGTCAAAATCGAAAGTAAAGGATTCGATTTCCAGGTCATTCGGATCCTCAGATTCCTCATCTACTGAAAACAGGCTGAAAGATTCCTGTTCTTCGTCTTTTCTCCACTGCTGGGCCGGATTATGCGTATCTTCCTCTTTATCAAAGAATTTTATTTCGGTCCTAGTCTCTTCGCTGCCAATAGTCATTTTTTTTTCAGTAGCTGTGCTTCCGAACTGCGGCATATCGTTGTCTTCGTCGTCCAGTCTGAAAAGGTTTTTTCCTCCGAAATCATAGTTGTTATCGGAAGAAGAAGCTCTCTCATCTCTTGTTTTAAAAGGCGATTCTTTCGGAGACTCCAGGCTGTCGTTCAGGCTGATCTTGATCTTTTCAGTAGGGCCTGCAAACTTCTTGTTGTCATTTGAAAAACCTGTGGCAATTACAAGTACGCTTACGGAATCTCCCAGCTCTTCGTCAGCACCCACCCCGAAAATAATATCGGCCGTGTGTCCTGCTTCTTTCTGGATATGATCCATAATCACCCCGATTTCGTCCATGGTCACTTCTTCTGCGCCGCTTCTGATCAGCAAAAGCACATTTTTGGCCCCGGTAATCTTATTATCGTTCAGCAACGGAGAATCCAATGCCTTTCTCACCGCTTCTTCGGCTTTATTTTCACCGGACGCAATCCCGGTAGACATCAATGCCGTTCCGGAATTCTGCAATACGGATTTGGCATCTCTAAAGTCGATGTTTACATCAAAATAACCGGTAATTACCTCTGCCATCCCTTTCGCGGCATTGGTTAAAACCTCATCGGCTTTCGAGAATCCCTGTTTAAAGCCAAGGTTCCCGAATTGCTGTCTTAATTTATCGTTGTTGATGACAATCAGTGAGTCAACATTATTTCTTAATTTATCAAGGCCGTTTTCAGCCTGCTCCAGCCTTCTTTTGCCTTCAAAGCTGAAAGGAACGGTAACGATTCCTACCGTCAGGATGCCCATGTCTTTTGCCACTTTAGCAATTACAGGAGCAGCACCGGTTCCGGTTCCGCCGCCCATTCCGGCTGTGATGAACACCATCTTGGTGTTCTGGCCCATAGCTGCTTTAATGTCTTCGATGCTTTCGATTGCAGATTTTTCTCCCACTTCTGGGTCTGCACCGGCACCAAGGCCTTCGGTAATGGTAGTTCCCAACTGTACCTTGTTGGCTACCGGGTTATTATCTAAAGTCTGTGCATCCGTATTGCATATCACGAAATCTACCCCGTGAATCCCCTTCTCGTACATGTGCTTGAGTGCATTGTTTCCGCCGCCTCCTACACCGATTACCTTGATGATCGACGAATTTCCCTTTGGCAAATCAAATGAAAATCCCTGTGTACCTATATTTTCCATAACTTTTCTTTTTAATAATTAATAATAGATTCATGATAATTGAGGCATCATTCACATCTTATCACTTCTCATTTATAATTTACTCTACTTCCTCAAAAAATTTTTTCACTTTTTCCATCAGCGACTGCCCGAAAGTCAGTTTTGCTGCTCTTTTCTGCTGCTGCTCGCTTACGGTTTCCACCGGCTGAACAGATTCCGGCTGCTGTACCTGCTGCACCGCTTCTGCCGGAATGGCTACCGTATCTGCTTTCGGCTGTGGCTGAACTTCCTCTTCCACAGGCTGCTGCATTTCGGCATTCTGCTTTTTGTCGCGGATCTTTAAGCTTTCCATTAATAACCCGATCGAAGTAGCAAATTCCGGGCCTTTAAGATACTGATTTTTATCATTCGCCACATACTCATTGGCAAAACCTATACGGCTGTCGAAACCGGTGGTATAATTGGCAAGCTGTCTGAGGTGTTTCAGGTTGGATCCGCCACCCGTCAGCACGATTCCGGCAATCAGCTTTTTCTTCTGTTCAAAGGCGCCGTAGGCTTTTAATTCAGTATTTACCATCTCAAGGATCTCTTCTACCCGTGCATTAATAATCTGTGCGAGGGTCTTTAAAGAAATTTCTTTGTCCGGTCTTCCGTGAAGCCCCGGAATGGTAACATAGGTACTGTCTTTCTCCAGTTCCGGAACCGCGGAACCGAATTTTACTTTCAGCTGCTCGGCATGTTTTTCAATAATAGAGCATCCTTCTTTGATGTCTTCCGTAATAATGCCGCCGCCATAAGGGATTACACAGGTATGACGGATGATATTGTCTTTAAAGATCGCAATATCCGTAGTTCCGCCACCGATATCTACAATGGCCACACCGGCCTCTTTTTCTTCTTTGGTAAGAACCGCTTCTGAAGATGCCAGCGGTTCTAAGGTAAGGGCTTCCATTTCCAGTCCTGCTTCACGGACACATCTGGCAATATTGCGGATGCTGCCCATCTGCCCGACTACCACATGGAAGTTGGCTTCAAGACGTTTGCCATGCATCCCGACAGGCTCCTGAATTTCGCCTTCGGAATCCACTTTATATTCCTGGGGAAGAACATGGATAATTTCTTCACCGGGAAGCATGACCAGCTTCTTGACCTGGTCTTTTAACGCTTCAATGTCATCATCTGTAATAAACTTGTCGGGGTGCTCACGCATAATATAATCCGAGTGCTGCAGAGAACGGATGTGTTTTCCTGCAATTCCCACCGTTACTTTACGGATCGGAACGCCTGCACTGGACTGTGCCTCTGACACTGCAGCCTTAATTGAATTAATGGTCTGCGAAATATTATTCACAATCCCTTTGTGAACCCCAAGACTTTTCGCCTTTCCTACACCTAGAACTTCTATTTTCCCGTGTGCATTCCTCCTTCCGACAATCGCGACAATTTTCGTTGTCCCGATGTCCAGACCTACTGAATACTCTTGATTTTCCATTTTATATCGATTTGATTTTTTATTCTATTTTAACGGTTGCTTTTTTCTTCGGCTTCACAGCCGTAGGTTTTTGTTCTGGCTTTTTAGTTTTTTGTGGCTTGGTTACCGTTTTCTTCTTTATGCTTTCCTTAGGCTTTGCCTGAGTAGAGCTGATTTTATTCTCTGTTAATTTGGGTTGAGCATCCGTTTTTTTTACGGCAGCTACGGGTGCTTTTGCCAGTTCTTTGTTTCCGGCCTGCAGGACGCTGTCGTTTTCTTTAAAATAAGGATTCAGCGTCGTTACGATCTGATTCTGGTATTTCACGGAAACCATGCTGTACTTTTCCGGATCCTGATATACCAAGTATTTTTCGACAAAGGTTTTAAAGCCTTTTACTTTAAAATCAATATTTTCCAGATCGCCGATTTCTACCTTATAATTGCTTTCGCTGGTCAGAAGATTATAATCTCCGCTGCGGTCTTTGGAGATCCCGATGAAATATTTTCTGCTGAAATCATCCTTATCGATTTTCTCAACCAGCTCGGCGAGTTTTTCATATTCCTCTTTCTGTACATTTCCGGTCACCAGCATGCATGGATGCGAATAGGTTTTCGAGATCGGGAATTCCACTCCTTTTTCATCCACATAAAAATCTCTTCCTTCTTTATTCAGCCGGAATACCGGAACCCTCTGCTTGATGTCCAGGTTCAGCTTTCCGTTAAGGTTCAAATAGACATTGGCACTGTCTACCGCCGGAAGATTGTTGATTTTCTTTTCTAATGCCGGGATATCCAGATCACCCACTTTTCCGGAAGGATTTTCCTTTTTTACAATTTCCCGGATATCTTTTTCATCAATGAAGTACACCGGGGTTTTTTCATTCATTTTTACAGAAATCTTATTGTCCGTAATCTTCTGGCCACTGAATTTCTTTAACGAAAAACTCAACAGGCACCCAAGAAGGATTACAGTGACGGCAATTTTTAATATTCTGTATTTATTTTTCATTTTCTTTTTTTGAGCACGAAGTTCACTAAGCTTTTTCTTTTTTAGTTTCACAAAGCCGCTTTGCTTATAGAAGCTAACGGCTATTTTATGTATCCATTTATTATTCTGTTAATTCCGTTCTTAAAAAGTTTAGAATTAAAATTTAATAATAAAGCTAATTTATAATTTCCCAGTTTTAAATAATTTAAAAGTTGGGCATTATGATAATTGTCAAGACTCTCTTGTGCTTTAATTTCTATTACCACTTTATTTCAACTAGCAGGTCAATTTTAAATGCATTCAATACTTTTAGATTTTCATATTGTATTGAAAGGAATTTCTGCCTTTCAACAAATAATCCTCTGCTTAATAATTCATATTCAAGACATTGCTCATAAACTGTTTCATATAATCCTTGTCCAAGACTTCTATGAACTTTTAAACCTGCATCAACAATAATTTTTGCAATTTCATTTTCATTCATTTATGTGTTTTATAATTTCGTTACCGGTACTCTTCTTTTATAAGCGAAGCGGCTTTGTGATACAATTCTTATTTATCTCTGTGCACTCTGTGTTCCATTCATCCACTCACAGATCGGATCATACAGGGTGTCGATGTTTCCTGCGCCTACAGTGAGAAGGATGTCGAAATCTTTTTCTTTTATCTTTTGGAAAGCTTCACTTAATGTTGAAATTTCCTTTTTATTTAAAGTTACTTTTTTTAACAACCAATCGGAAGTAATTTCTTTAAAATTTTCCTGAAGTTCTCTCGCGGGATAGATATCCAGTAAAATCAGTTCATCTGCGCGGCTGAGGCTTTCGGCAAATCCGTCGGCAAAATCACGTGTCCGGCTGAAGAGATGCGGCTGAAAAACAACCAGCAGTCTCCGGTCGGGGTAAAATGTACGGATCGATCCCAGTACGGCATTAATTTCCGTAGGGTGGTGCGCATAATCGTCGATGTATATTTTACCGTTCGGATAGCGGTGCTTGGTATATCTTCTTTTAATCCCCATGAAATTGGCGATTGCTTTCTTCAAGGTTTCGAAATCTACGCCTAAGTTATGAAGGATGGCCAGGGCCACGGTCGCATTTTCAACATTGTGGATGCCAGGGATTTCCCAGATGAAATCTTTGACGGTTTCATCAGATGTATGAAAGTCAAAATAAATCTGGTCGCCCTCCATTCTCAGGTTATCTGAGTAATAGTCGGCTTCTTCGTTGACTGCATAAGTTAGGGACGGTCTTCCGATTTCGATTCCTTTACGCACAAACAGCTGTTTATCGTTTGGAACCAGGGCGGCAAACTGTCTGAAACCTTCTTCAATGGTATTTTTATCGCCGTAAATATCCAAGTGATCGGCATCGGTAGAAGTGATCACGGCCCAATCCGGTGAAAGGTTCAGGAAACTTCGGTCGTACTCGTCGGCCTCCACCACAGCATATTGAGAGCCATTGTACAGGAAATTCGATTTAAAATTCTCGGAAATTCCTCCAAGGAAACATGAAAATGGCAGATCGGCTTCTTTACACAGGTGGGAAACCAGGGTAGACGTCGTTGTTTTTCCATGGGTTCCGGCAACGGCGATACATTCGGTGTTCTCCGTAATCAGGCCCAACACTTTTGCCCGCTTCAATACTTCAAACTGACGGTCATTAAAATAATCCAAGATTCCCAGCATCTTGATGGCCGGGGTATAGATTACCAGGGTTTCCTCTTTTTGAAGCGCGGTAATTTTTTCGTTAATAACATCTTCAAAAACGATATCGATTCCTTCGCTCATGAGGGCCTGCGTGAGTTTGGTATTGGTTTTATCGTAGCCCAAAACTTTTTTGCCCGAAGCATGGAAATACCGTGCCAGCGCACTCATCCCGATACCCCCGATTCCAACGAAGTAAAAATTCTGATATGTATTTAAATTGTTCATTTTATATCTGTTAATTAAAAAGCCTGAATCCGATCCACACAAAAAATGCTATTGCAGAGATGATAAGGATATTTTGGCCATGACTCCTGTCATTTCTGTTGAATCCATAAATTCTGTCTCCGTTTGGCAAAGCTTTTTTATAATACATTAAATAACCACCAATAAATATGCCCAGGAACCCCGCAAAGAAGGCGGATACATATCCAATGATTATTAGCCAAACAGGACTTTCTTCCTGTATTGAAAGACTGTCAAGTCTCTGTTTATTGATAGCATTTAAGAGTTCCGGGTTTATTTCTTTTCCTCTTTCTTTTAATATTTTTTGAGCAAGCAAATAGTCAAACTTATTCCATTCATCTTTTTTTGTTACAATTTCGATGAGTTCTTCATCAGAATAATCAAAAAGATGATAGGTTTCTGCTACATTTTCAAGATCTTTTTTTACAAGCATCTCTTCAATTTTTTCAGCCTCAATAAAATCATCTTTCCTGATTTTTAATTCATATTGCTTCGTATTGATATCTCCTCCGAAACTTGAATCTAATTTTGAAGAGTTATCCGTAAGCTCATATACAAAATGATTCTCTTCCAGAATTTTTGCCAATTCTAAAGCATCATCTTTGTAAATGAATTTTCTATATACTGATAATTCGTTTGACATCTATATACTTAAATCACTTTAAAAATCTCGTCTACAATCTCTTTTGCGGCATGTGGTTTAGCAAAATAGCTAAGATTGCCGGACATTTCTCTCCTTAATTTTTCATCATCACAGATCTCTGTGAGCGTATTCCAGAACTGGTCTTTCATTTCGGTATCTTTCACCATCCGGGCGGCATTTTTTTCCACCAGGGTCATCGCATTTTTGGTCTGATGATCTTCCGCTGCAAACGGGAAAGGAACCAGCAAAACCGGCTTCTGTGCTACGGCCAGTTCGGAAATAGCGATGGCACCCGCACGGGAAACGATTACATCCGCTGCGGAATAGGCGGTTTCCATGTCTTTGATGAATTCTTTCAGTTGGATGGAAGTTGGGAGCCGGAGGCTGGAAGACAGTTCGCTGTAGTCCAGTTTCCCGGTCTGCCAGATCAGCTGGTAGTCTCTTTCTTTTAGGTCTTCCAGATTGTCTTTCCAACCGTTGTTTAAAGTTCTCGAACCCAGAGATCCTCCGACCGATAAAATAGTCAGTTTATCTTTGGCAAGTCCCATTTTCTCTTTAGCAAGAATAGTATCCTGCATTCCCGAAACAATATTTTCACGGATTGGGTTACCGAGGAATTTTATTTTGTCAGCCGGGAAGCCTTCCACTTTCGGATAGGCGGTAAATACGGCTTTTGCTTTTTTGCTTAAAATTTTGTTCGTGACACCGGCGTGGGCATTTTGTTCCTGGATAAAAATCGGGATGCCCAGTTTGCTGGCTTCATACAGAGCCGGTCCGCTGGCAAAACCTCCGGTACCGATAGCAAAATCCGGGTTAAAATTTTTAATGATCTTCTTTGATCGCGACAGGCTTTTTAAAATTTTGAAAGGCAAACCTAAATTCGACAGCATATTGCCACGGTTGATCCCGGCGATGTCGATTCCTTCGATGTTGTACCCCGCCTGCGGAACTTTTTCCATTTCCATTTTGCCGTTGGCCCCAATGAAAAGGAAGACGGCATCCGGATATCTTTTCCTGATCTCATCGGCAATAGCAATGGCCGGAAAGATATGTCCCCCCGTTCCTCCTCCCGATAATAGAACACGGATGGCTTTTGGCTGCTGGCTATTGGCTGGATGGCTGTTCATTTTATTTGATCAAAATTTATTTATTTTATTTGATAAGTTTTTATCTTATCCTCTTAATCGTTGTTTGGAATTCCTTATGCAATATCATTTATTTCTGCAATGCTCTGTTTCTTACCCATTCCTTCTTCATCGTAGATCTGTATTCTGGAGCTGATATTTAAAATAATTCCCAGCTGTAGGTACGTCACCAACATCGAGGTTCCTCCGTAGCTGATCAGCGGCAGCGGCTGCCCGGTTACCGGGATCAGGTTGACGGCAACGGCAATATTTACCGAAAGCTGTACAAAAATCATCACCCCGAGGCTGAGTACCAGCAGCGACCCGAAAAAGGCGGGCATTTTGCTGGCGATCATCACAATCCGGATGATCATAATTAAGTACAGGCTGACTAAAAATACCGCTCCTATAACGCCATATTCTTCTACAATCACCGCGAAGATAAAATCGGATGCAGATTGGGGAAGCATTTGTTTTAAAGCACTTTTTCCAGGCCCCATTCCGGTAATTCCTCCGTGAACGATGGCAGCTTTGGCCTGCATGACCTGATAGTTTTTGGCTTTTACGCTTTCGTCATCTACATCGGCCGTCTTGGCTTTGCTTGAGGTAAAAGTTTCAATCCGGCTCATCCAGGTGTGCACCCGGTTTCCTCCGATGAGGTTGGTATTCAGAGCAACGACTAAAAATAATACGATGGCAATGAACGATGCAGAGATAAATCCGGCAATGTATTTCCAGTGCAGTTGTCCGATAACCAGTACGATTACAGAAACCATCAGGATCATCAAGGCAGTGGATCCGTTATCTTTCGCTACCAGGACAAAAACAAGCAGGATCGGCCCGAAAATGTACATGATATTTTCTATGGGAAGCCGTTCACGGGTGATTTTTTTGGTTAAATACCGGCACAGGTAAATAATCAGCATCAGAAAAGCGAATGAGGAAGGCTGGAAGGAAATCGGTGTACCGGGTATTTTCAGCCAGCGTGAGGCACTGGCCCCGTCGATGGTTTGTCCCGTGAACATGGTAACAATAAGTAAAACAACCATTAAGCCGAGCAGAATACTGCTGAGCTTCCCGATGTATTCGTACTTGATCATTCCAACCACCCTCATGATTCCCAATCCCAGGACTACAAAGAACATATGCTTGATGACGTGACCGGTGGTGGTCCCGTTATTTACAATATATTCGAGATTTGAACTTGCGGAATATACAGGGAAGATAGAGAAGATGGAGATCACAAGAATGACCATCCAAAGCACTTTATCACCCTTTAGAAATTCAAATCTGCTTTCTGTGTCCTGTCCGTTCATACTTAATGTTCGCTATGGTTGTTTAGCGGATTTCTTTTAATACCTCATTTTTAAACTGACGGCCCCTGTCTTCGTAGCTTTTAAATAAATCAAAGCTGGCACAGCATGGAGATAATAAAACCGTATCGCCTTTTTGGGCAAGAGATTTTGAAATTTCCACTGCTTTTTCCATGCTTGAGGTGTCATAAATAAATTCTTTTTTGTCTTTGAAGAAATTGATGATCTTATCATTATCAATTCCCAGGCAGACAATAGCCTTTACTTTCCTTCTGACTAATTCTTCTATTTCAGTATAGTCGTTTCCTTTGTCCACGCCTCCTACAATCCATACAGTCGGGGTTTTCATACTTTCCAAGGCATAATAAGTGGCATTCACATTGGTAGCCTTGCTGTCATTGATGTATTTTACGCCATCAACTTCAGTTACCAACTCCAGCCTGTGTTCTACCGCCTGGAAAGTCATCAGCGAATTCCTGATGCTGTCGTTATTGATCTCCAGGATCTTACCGGCAATAGATGCCGCTAAGCTGTTTGCTACATTGTGGTTTCCTAGAAGCGATAGTTCATCAATCTTCATAGAGAAATCGTCCTTCAGCTTTACCTCTATCCTGTCTTCATCGATGAAACCTCCTTCAGCCAGATGTTCTTTGGTAGAAAAAGGAATCATTTTGGCTTTTATCTCTAATTTTTCGAGAATATTTTTGCTCATTTCATCATCTTTGTTATAGATGAAAAAGTTGTCATTCTCCTGGTTTTCAGCAATCCTGAATTTAGCCAGCGCATATTCCTCATAGTTATAATTGTACTGATCCAGGTGATCCTGTGACAAATTCAGCAGCAAAGAGATGTACGGCCTGAAATTCTGAATATCATCCAACTGGAAGGAGCTCACTTCCAGTACGTAATATTCATGGTTTTCATCAGCTACCTGTCTGGCAAAGCTGTACCCGATATTTCCGCCCAGGCCTACATTCAATCCGTCATTTTTCAGAATGTAGTAGATCAGGGATGTGGTTGTTGTTTTTCCGTTGCTTCCGGTGATGGCAATGATCTTGGCATCGGTAAATTCCGAAGCAAATTCGATTTCAGAGGAAAGCCTGATGCCTTTCTCCTGGATCTTCTGGATCATGTCAGCTTTTTTAGGGATGCCGGGACTCTTCACGATCCAGTCGGCATCGAGAATTCTTTCTTCATCATGGCTTCCTTCTTCAAATTCAATTTCGTTATCCGTTAGGAACTGTCGGTAATGGTCTTTAATGGCGCCTTTATCCGAAAGAAAGACTTCCATGCCCTTCTTTTTTGCCAGATAGGCCGCTCCGCAACCACTTTCTCCTCCTCCTAAAACAACTATTTTCATATCATTTTGATTTAATGGCTGAATAATTTAGTAGTAAATAATCCAGTTTTTAAATTAGTTTTTATCTCATTTTCAGCGTAATCAGGCAGACAATCGCCAGCATGACACCGATAATGATCATTCTGTTTACTATTTTGCTCTCATGAAAGCCGCCTTTCTGATAATGGTGATGCAGAGGAGACATCCTGAACAGCCTGTTGTTCTGGGCATATTCCAGCCCGAATTTTCTTTTTCTGTATTTAAAAACGACGACCTGAAGCATTACGGAAATATTCTCAATGAGAAAAATTCCGCACAGCACAGGGATCATCAGTTCTTTTCTTAAAATAATCGCCAGTACGGCAATAACGCCTCCGATCATCAGACTTCCCGTATCGCCCATAAAAACCTGGGCCGGATAGGTATTGTACCAGAAAAATCCGATGACGGCACCCACCATGGCAACTACGAAAATGGTGGTTTCCCCCATGTTGGGAAGGAACATAATGTTCAGGTAATCTGCAAAAATAATGTTTCCGGACAGGTAGGCAAACAAACCGAGGGTCAGAAGGATCACCGTGCTGGTTCCGGCTGCAAGCCCGTCGATCCCGTCGGTAATATTGGCTCCGTTTGAAACAGCCGTTACAATAAAGATAACGATCGGGATAAAGACAATCCAGGCCCATTCGTGAGCGTCTTTGTCATTCATCCAGAAGAGCATCCCGCTGTAATCGAATTCGTTATTTTTGGCAAAAGGAACGGTGGATACCGCGATTTTTTCGGTAGGCATAAAGTTCTGTTCCACATTGTTCCTGTTCACAACCTTGGCATCGGAGTATTTTCTTTTTACCGTAATGTCAGGATGGAAATACATGGTTACGCCCACAATGAGTCCCAAGCCGACCTGCCCGACAATCTTGAATTTACCGCTGAGCCCGTCTTTATTTTTTTTGATTTTCTTTAGATAATCGTCCAGGAAGCCGATCGCACCCATCCAGATGACCGAAACAATCAGAAGAACAATGTAGACATTGGTAATTCTTGTGAAAAGCAGCACGGGTATCAGGGTGGCGAGAATGATAATCAGTCCTCCCATGGTTGGCGTTCCTTCCTTCTGTTTTTGTCCGTCCAGCCCGAGATCACGAACCAGTTCGCCCATCTGCTTCGCCCGCAGGTAGTTGATGATTCTTTTACCAAACACCAGAGCGATGGTCAGGGAAAACAGAACCGCCATTCCGGCACGGAACGAGATGTATCTCAGCAGTCCCAGTCCTGGAACGTGGATGCCGTGGTGGGTTAGATATTCGTATAGATAATATAACATTTCTTTCTCTGTTTTACGTTTGATACCAGCTTATTTATTGCGGGGTACAATTTTTTCCATTACATATTTTTCGATGACCTGTATTTTTTTTGCCTCGGATTCCCACATGAGCTTAGAGGCTTCCGAATCGAAAAGATCCATTTTTATGATCAGGTTTCCAAATGAAATCAATTCTTCCAGAATTTGATTTTTATCAATTTCCTGTAAAAGAATTTTTAGCAGTACAAAAGCTTCATAGCTAGAAATATTCCGCATGTTCCTAAAAATGGATTTCAGATCTATTTGATCTACAGAGTCCCCTTTTTCAAAATGGTTTTCCAGTTTAAAGATAGAATACTCCGGATAGTTTTGGATGAACGGCTCCCAATCCGTATTTCCGTTTATTTTAGCCTTTACATATTGGGTAAATGCCAGATCCGGGTAGTTTTCCTCAACATACTGCAGTGCATTTTCTGATTCTTTTACTGAAGTAGTGTCGCTACCGGAAATTTCTATAATCACATCGATGCATTCGGAAAAGTATTGCTCATCTTTTTCCGAAATCGCTGCCGTATAATCGCCCAATAAAGAAGAGGTAATGTATTCGCTATCTACTGTAAGGCCGAGAATCTGATTCCAGCTTTCAGGATAGTTCTCCCCATTGCTGTAAAATTTTTCCAGGGCATCCCTAACCAAAAAAGCATTATTAAAAGCAGCCTGTTCAGGATTGAGTCTTTCTTCGGAAGAAAAGGTAAGATATTCTTGTTGCAGTTCTTCCAATGTACAGGCTTCATATTTTTTCTGGATATCCATCATCGACTCTAGTCCTTTAAGAATGTCTTCTGTCTCGATCAATTTTAATCTGTCGAGAAAGTCTTCTTTTTCAAAAGAATTCTCAGCTATCAACTGATAATCGAAGCCGCCTTTTCCTACACTTTTCTCCAGCGTTCTGATAACTTTACTGGCTTCAGCAGCCGATTCACCGCCTTGCTGGTAAAATGGCCTGTCGTCTCTTCCACATTCTATTTCAATCAGCGGAATATCGTCGTTATCTTCTTCCAATAAATATTTTGTCGTTTTTTCAAAAACGGGGCTTTGCTTTATTCCCAGATTCAGGGCATATTCGTAGGCAGCATAAATAATGTTGTGTGCCTGTACGTAATCTACTTCAGTAAGATCGGCACGGTCATACAAGCTTTCCAGAAGCAAGCCAAAATCGGATTCGGTAAGATTGAAATCGAAGAATGAATCTTTTATTCCCATGCACCAGAGATCAACAAGATAGAATCCTGCCGTAATATTTCCCGTCTTATGCTTTCTGGAAATAATAACCTGCAGTTTTCCTATCTCAACATCTCCGACAAGATAACACCGGTCTATTTCAAGAGACCTCGATTTTGTAACAATATATTTTTCAGGACTTATTTTATTCTTTGCTTTCATTTATTTTCCCATTAATTGTGATAATTTCTTAATTGTTTCCTTATCATCAAAATGGTGCTTTATGCCATTGATTTCCTGATAGTTTTCATGTCCTTTTCCTGCTACGAGAACAATGTCTTTCGGCTCAGCAAATTTGATGGCCATTTTAATGGCTTCTTTCCGATCCGGGATCGATGTGTATTTGCTGAAGTTCTGAGGTTCCACGCCTGCTTCAATTTCTTTAATAATCGCTGCCGGATCCTCTGTTCTCGGGTTGTCCGACGTAATGATGGCCAATGTGGATTTTTTCGTGGCAATATTTCCCATTTCAGGTCTTTTTGCATGATCCCTGTCGCCGCCGCAACCGAATACGGTAATTAATCTTTCGTTTTTAGTCCGGATATCGTTGATGCTGTCCAGAATATTTTCCAGGGCATCCGGAGTGTGGGCGTAATCGACGATGAAGAAAATCCCGCCGTCCGATTTGAAGGTTTCAAACCTTCCGGAAACCCTCTTCAGCTGACTGATCGCCTGAAGGATTTCTTCCTGCTCAAAGCCAAGTTCCGAGGCAATCCCGAATACCAGTAACAGATTATAAACATTGAATTTTCCGGTCAGGGTTGTCCAGAATTCTTTTCCGTTGAAATTCAGCAGCATTCCGTTGAAGTCCACTTCCAGGAGTTTCCCGTGATAATCGGCCATGGTTTTCATCGCGTAAGACTTTTTAACAGCCTTTGTGTTCTGAAGCATGACGTTCCCGTTTTTATCGTCGACGTTGGTTATGGCCACTGCTGTGGTGTCCAGTTCATCAAAAAATCTTTTTTTCGTTTTTAAATATCCGTCGAATGTTTTATGGTAATCCAGATGGTCGTGGGTAAGATTCGTGAAACCGGCTATTGAAAAATGGAGCCCTTCGATCCTGTTTTGGGCGATGCCGTGGGAGCTTACTTCCATGAAGGCAAATTCACAGCCTTCTTCTACCGCCTGAGCAAGGATTTTATTGATGGTAATGACATCCGGCGTCGTATGGGTTGCAGGAATCACCTGATCGGCAATTCTGATTTCAACTGTAGATAATAAAGCGGAATCGTAACCTAAATTTTTGAAAACGTCAAATAGCAAAGTGGAAACGGAGGTTTTGCCGTTGGTTCCCGTTACTCCGATCAGTTTTAGTTTTTCGGAAGGGTTCCCGTAAAAATTGGAAGCCAGCTGTCCTAAAGCTTTGGAAGAATCCTTTACTTTCACATACGTTACACTTTCATCCGTATGCTCCGGGAATTCTTCACAGACAATGGCTGTTGCCCCTTTTTCCACTGATGCGGCAATAAATGAATGTCCGTCCACAACGGTTCCTCTCATCGCGATATATAAAGAGTTTTCCGTTACTTTTCTGCTGTCGAAAACCAATCCGGAAACTTCCGGGCTGTCAGTGCCAAGGATTTCCAGTACCGGGATTCTTTTTAATAATTCATTTAGCTGCATGTATCTATGCTTTATCTTTTAATATTCTTTTTTATCCTATTCTGTTTCCAATTGTCCTTCCGGGACTCAATTTTAGTTCTGCAGGGATAAGTAAATCCTCTGGTTTTTACTGATAGTCGTTCCTTCCGTCGGAAACTGTTCCGTAATCCTGCCAACGCCTTTGTAATCGATCCGGTATCCCAGGTTTTCCAGCTGGGGGATTACGTTTTTACCGATTAATCCTACCACATTAGGCATCTGTTTATTGGTAACAGCGACTTTTACATTCGGTTCAACCATTTTATTAAGGTTTACCTTTTTGTCGACCAGCATTTCTTTTTCAACATTCTGCGGGGTCTTCAGGAAAGTTTTTCCTGCAATTTCTTTAAATACCGGTGCGGCAACTGTAGCTCCGTAAAAACCTTTTGCTGTATTCGGTTCACTGATCATCACGTAGCAGGTGTATTTCGGATTGTCGGCAGGGTAGAAGCCTGCGAATGACGCACGGTACTTCATTGGGCCGGGCAGCCAGTATTCAAAACGGGCGGTCCCCGTTTTTCCTGCCATTTTTAAATTGGGTGTGAAAATACTTTTTGCCGTTCCTTTTTCCACCGCTTTGGTAAGGGCGTTGGTCATCATTCTGATGGCTTTTTCAGAAGCCATTTTGCTGACCATCACTTCAGGTTTGGCCGTATAGGATACTTTTCCGTCTTTCATAATTTTATCGATGAAAAGCGGTTTCAGCATTTTACCGTTATTGGCGACCCCGTTATAGAAAGTGGCCAGCTGCAACAGATTGATGTTGGAAGCGTATCCATAGGCAAGCGATGCCAAGGCGGCAGGATTCCATCTTTTGCTTTCCGGGGTTACAAACCTTGGTTTGGTGATGCCCGGCAGTTCGATGTCCATCTTGTCGAAAAGTTTCCAGCGTTTCAGATGGTCCAGGAAAATCTGCGGCTTTTCGGCGTAATATTTTGTGATCAGCTTGGCGGAACCTACGTTGCTGGATTTGGCGAGCACATCACTGATGTCATAAATTCCGTGGCCGTGGCCATCCGAAATTCTCTGCTTGGCATATACCCAGACTCCATTTCCTACATCTACTGTGGTGTTTTCGTCGATAAAGCCGTCATCCATTGCTGCCAGAAGCGAGATGGTTTTGAAAGTGGATCCCGGCTCGATATTGTCTTTAAGGGCATAGTTGTAGGAATCTACATACTCGCCGTCGTCATTCCTTCTTAAATTGACCATTGCACGCACTTTCCCGGTTGCGACTTCCATCACGATTACGGTACCGTGTTTTGCCTCAAAATTTATGAGCTGTTTCTGCAGTGCCGAATGGGCAATATCCTGGATTCTCAGGTCCAAAGTGGTGTAAACATCCTCACCGTCAATAGGTTCCTGTACTTTCCAGAAGTCGATCGGTTTCCATTGGGAGGAATTGATTCTTTGCTCCAGCCTTTTGCCATCGGTACCTCTTAAATATTTTGAGAAAGCGCCTTCAAGACCGGCTGTGTGAACACCGTCATCCATTCCGATAGTTCCTGCTCCGATTTCGGAAGTGGCCAGTTCGCGCTTGTAATTTCTGTCTACGATAAATCCGCCTTTGTTTTTCCCTTTTCTGAAAATCGGGAACTTCCGGATCCTGTCGTACTGGTCGAAATCCAGGCCTTTTGCCAAAGTAAAATACTGGTTTTTCTTTTTCCGCTGCTCATCGAATTTCTTTCTGAACTCACCTCTCGGCTTTCCGAACATTTTACTTAAAGAATCCGTAAGGGCGCCGATGTTGTTGGTGTAGATGGTATCCCTCATGGTTTTAAAATCCAGATAGATGTCGTAGCGCATCACGGTAGTTGCCAGGATGGAGCCATCTGAGGCAAATAGGTTTCCTCTTGCAGCTTTCAGGGTAGCTTCACGGTAGTTTTTATTGATGTAATCGTCTTTGATCTCCTGTACATTCGTGTTCTGAAGGATAACAATCCGCGCAAGGAACATGGTAAATACGCACAAAGCCACCACTGCAAAGAGGTAGCCCCAACGTAATGTTTTCTTACGCTTGTTATCGTATTCATTTTGCTTTTGCATCCGTACTGTCCAGTTTTATGAGCAATTTATGAGGATGGTTTTCCAGGGTCATCAGAGAATCCCGTGCTACTTCCTTCCCCAGTTCCGATTCCATTTTTACTTTAATCAGCTTACTTTGGGCGTAAGCGTTCCGTGATTTATATTCTTCCGTTTCTTCTTTAAGAGCGTTTACGATTTTAATTTTTTTGTTGACGAGATGGTTGGTATAAATCATTGCCATCATGAGGACAAACAGCAGCAAAAAATACCGGTAGTGTATTTTGATCTCGTCACGGTTCAGGAAATTACCTTTTATAATGTCTATAAAAGTAAGTTTTTTCTGAGGACGATTTGTTGTTGCTCTTTTTGCCAATTTATTGTCAATTTGCTTTGCAGTGAATCCGCTTTGCTTGTGAATGGTCAATTTAAATTCACATTCACCATTCACTTTTACACTTTAATTCCTGTTCTCATTTTAGCACTTCGGGCTCTTGAGTTTTCCTCGATTTCCCGGTCATCGGGAATGATGGCTTTGCTCTTTACCAGCTCGAATGCTTTTTTATAATTCCCGTAAATATCTCTTTCGGGTTCTCCCTCAAACATTCCGTTCTTTAGAAATCTTTTCACCAGCCGGTCTTCGAGGGAATGATAGGAAATCACAACCAGTCTTCCTTCCGGCTTTAATATTTTATAAGCCTGCATCAGCATTTCTTTCAATACCTCCAGCTCCTGGTTTACTTCAATCCTGATCGCCTGGAAAAGCTGGGCGTAAAACTTATTCACCTTATGGGGCGGAAGGTAACTGAAGAGTTTTTTCAGGTCTTCCGTCGTATTGATGCTTTTTGTTTTGCGGTGATGGACGATATCCCTTGCCAGCTTGCGGGCCTCTCTCAGTTCGCCGTAATAATAAAAAATATCAGCCAGCTGCTCTTCGTCATAATCGTTGATCACTCTTTTGGCATCAAGGCCCTGCATTACATTCATCCGCATATCGAGAGGCGCATTGCTTCTCGTGGAGAATCCTCTTTCGGCTTCATCAAACTGGTGCGAAGAAACGCCAAGGTCTGCCAGGATACCGTCAACCTGGGAAATGCCGTAGATCAGCAGCGAATTTTCCAGAAAACGGAAATTCTGATTGATCAGGGTGAACCTTGGATCGTCGATGGTATTTTTCAGCGCATCAAGATCCTGATCAAAACTGAACAGTCTGCCTTTTTCCGAAAGCCGGCTCAATATTTCTCTTGAGTGGCCTCCGCCACCAAAAGTACAGTCTACATAGATTCCGTCCGGATTCGTCACCAAATCATCAACACTTTGCTTCAACAAAACGGGGTTATGATACATTCTTAAGGTGTGTTTTTTTATCGCCTTTCAGCGGTTATTCTTCATCTAAAGCGCCCATTACATCTTCGGCAAGGCTGGCGAAATCTGCTTCGTCTATGGATATTGCTTTTTCATAGGCCTCTTTGTCCCAGATCTCGAAAAGTTCTCCTGCGCCGGTGATCACGATGTCTTTCTGAAGACTGGCGAAAACCGTAAGGTCTTTTGAGATCTGTAGCCTGCCTGCATTATCCAGCTCTACCGTTTTTACTCCTGCCGTAAACATTCTGATGAAATCAGCATTCTTTTTTATAAAACGATTCAGTTTGTTAATCTTGCCCATCATCTTGTCCCACGCATTCATGGGATACACTTCCAGGCAAGGTTGGAACACGGATCTTTTGACTACAAACGCCTTGTCGTCGAAGTTTTCCATCTGTTTAATTAAAGATGAAGGAACTTTTAAGCGGCCTTTGTCGTCAATTTTACACTCATATGTCCCAATGAAACTTTTCATTTGGGACAAATTTATATAATAATTTCTAAATCCTCCCACTTTTTACCACTTTTTGCCTTAATGTTAATAAGTTTTATTAAAGATTTAATTTCGGGGGTTTAATATTCTGATATGATGATGGTTGTGGTAGGTGTTATTTGGCCCATACAAAAGAGTTTCACAAAAAAGTGAGGAAAAAGGAGTTTGGTATATTATTTTTATTTTAAATTAGAGTATTCAAAATATTTTTGAGGTTTAATTTGTATTTTTGCAAGGCTTTATTAAGGCATTTTATGATATTTAGTACAAAAAAAGAAAAGAAATATACCTTTATAGAGGCGGGAGAGGGACATCCATTGGTGCTGCTGCACGGTTTAATGGGTGGGTTGAGCAATTTCGATAAGATGGTAGATTTTTTTTCGGACAGGGGGTTCAAAGTATATGTGCCCCAGTTGCCGATCTACGAATTGCCGGTACTTAATACCAATCTTACGACTTTGGCAAAGTATATCGCCAAGTTCCTGGAAACTCATGTGAAAGGACCTGCTACCATTGTCGGAAATTCGATGGGAGGGCATATCGGGCTGATTCTTACGCTTGCGAGACCGGATCTGGTAAAAAATCTTGTACTTACGGGAAGTTCAGGGCTTTATGAAAGAACTTTCGGGGATAGTTTCCCGAGAAAGAACGACCGTTCCTATATCAGAAAAAAAACGGAGGAAGTTTTTTACGATCCTTCCGTGGCAACCGAGGATCTTGTGGATGAAGTTTTTGCAGTGGTAAATGACCGAATGAAAGGGATAAAGACCGTTATGCTGGCCAGAAGCGCGATCAAACACAATATGCTGAACGATCTGCCTAAGATCAAAACGCCGACGTGCCTGATCTGGGGAAGGAATGATAATGTAACACCACCCGAAGTGGCTGAAGACATGCATAAGTTTATTCCGAATTCGGAACTCTTCTGGATCGATAAATGCGGGCATGCAGCCATGATGGAAAAGCCGGATGAATTCAACGAAATTCTGTACAGCTGGCTGAAAGATAAAGTTTAAAGTAAAACAGGAGGTATTTTTACTTCCTGTTCTTTTTTTAAAGACTTAAATAAAACCCCATAGGTTTTCAAAACCTATGGGGTTTGCCTTATCCGCTAAAGGAAAAACTTCTTAAAATTACATGGATCAGGGCTTAAGTTTTTATGTCGTTTAATTTATTCCGATATTTGACGAATTAAAATATGCAAAGCAATGGTTATTAAGACAGCAACGTTTGTAAAAAGCAGCGGAAAATGGCAGGAATGTCCGGAACCCAATATGCCGGAATATGCCTTTATCGGGAGGTCGAATGTAGGAAAATCTTCGTTGATCAATGCCATGATGAACCATAAGGATCTTGCGAAAACTTCGGGAACGCCGGGGAAAACACAGCTTATCAACCATTTTCTGGTTAATGAAAACTGGTACCTTACCGATTTGCCGGGATACGGCTATGCGAAGGTTTCCAAGTCGATCCGGAAGGATTTTGAAAAGCTGATCACCAATTACATCCTGAACAGAAGAAACCTGGTTAATCTTTTCGTATTGGTAGATTCCCGCCACAAGCCTCAGGCCATCGATCTGGAATTCATCCAGTGGTGTGGGGAAAGCGGAGTTCCTTTCTCCATCGTTTTCACAAAAGTGGACAAGCTGAAACCGAATGCTGCCATCCAGAACGTGGAACATTATAAAGCAGAACTGCATAAGACTTGGGAAGACCTGCCGGAAATCTATGTCACCTCGGCCGAAAAGAAGGAAGGCTGTGACGAAATCCTGCATTTTATCCAAAAGACCAACGAGTTCCTTGCTAACAACAATGTAAGCTTCGATGAGTAAGATAATCTGGAAAATAAAAACGTTTGAGGAGTTTACCGTTCCTGAGCTGTATGCCGTTATCAAAGCAAGGGTTGATGTTTTCGTTGTAGAGCAGAATTGTCCATATCCGGACCTGGATAATTACGATCAGAAAGCTCTTCACCTTTGGGCAGAAGAGGATGGGGAAGTGCTGGCCTACTGCCGGATTTTTGACAAAGGGATAAAATATAAAGAAACCTCAATCGGGAGGGTTTTAACCACCGAAAAAGCAAGAGGCAAAAACCTGGGTAAGCAGATGATTGCCTATGCTGTGCAAACCATCGAGAACCGTTTCCGTACTTCGGGGATCAGGATTTCCGCACAGGACTATCTGCTGCGGTTCTACAGCGGCTTCGGTTTTGAAGATACCGGGAAAAAATACCTGGAAGACGATATTCCGCATACGGAGATGTTGAGAAAATAAAAAAAGCGAAGAGTTGTTCTTCGCTTTTTTTATGGTTATGGAAGTGTTTTTATCTTATATTCTTATAGTAAACATACCCTTTTTTACCACTTGATTTCACCTGTACTTTATACCATTCGCCTTTCTTCGATAGTTCAATAAGCTTTGTATTTCCTGTTACAGTGGCAACCACGTTGGATTTAAATGCCGGTTTTTCATAAATGGTTACAGCGGCATCTACGCCTGCAAGGTATCTTTTGCCAGCTCCTGTATTTATATTCACTTCATCAATGGGAACATGGCGGGTTTTGGATTCCGTTGTCCTATGAACTTTTGACATTGTGCGTTTTTTATGCCTGCTTTTTCTGGAAGAGCTTCCGTAAGACGAACTGCTTTCGGAAGATCCGCCGCCACAGACCCCGCAGGTTCCGCCGCTGCCGCAATGCCCGCACCTTGAGCAGTTGGTACAGGCAGAACAGTAGGCAGATCCGGTGCATCTACCGTCATGGCCTACGTTGTCGTTGGCCTTAAAACATGAATTTAAGATAAATGCACTGAAAGTTATTATGATGAAAGATATTAGTTTTTTCATGGTTATCGGTTTAATTCATTTTTCTAGTTGCATCCTGAACAGTAGGCTCGGTCTACATATTTTTTGCTGTTCCCGGAGTAATAATAACAGCCACCTCTTTCGCCTGTATAAAGTTGGTGCCCATTGTAATTACAGCTGTTGCTGCTTGGGGAATAAGCTCTTGATACTCTTGCAGAACTGTAACTTTTCGTATTTTTGCTGCGTGAACTTTTTCTGCCTTTCCTGGGTTTTTTAGATGAGAGCTCAGTTTTTGAACCGGTATCATGGGTGGTGGCAGAAATACTTGCCGGTAATAAAAGCCCGACACTTAGCAGGCCCGTAAATAGGAATTTTTTCATGGTAATTTGATTTTAAATTTAATTTTTACATCCGTTTTTGTCGCAGGTAATGGAAGCGTTAGTGTTGGTCCAATGGGTGGGATGTACTTTGGTGTCTGTTCCGCATCCGGTTGTTCCACCTTCTTTTCCTTTATGGACAATGTCTGTTGGAGTGTGTTTTACGTTCATACTATTATTTATTTTGTTTTACCTTCCAAAAGTATCACCCTTTAATGAGTAATTTTTACGGGTTTCCGTAAAACCGGCAAAAAATAAAAAACCCTTTCAAAAAACTTGAAAGGCTGTAAGTAAAATGGATGGTTTCAGATAATCCCGAGGTCCTTGCAGAAGGCGACCAGCTGCTCGTTGCTGTTGACGCTGAGGTCTTCTTTCAGGCTGTTGAGTCTTTTCTCGACGCTGCTGAGGCTGGAAGGACGGATGCTTTTCTCCTCCAGGTGGGCCGGAATGTTTTTTTGCAGGACGCCTTTGGAGAGCAGGGAAACGATCACAATGTCGTAGGTGGAAAATTCGTAATTGTTGAATTTTTTCATCTCCTGCTTCAGGTCGAAGGAAAGATAATTTTCACCGATATATACGGAAGCGATGGATTTTTTTAAATCTTTGGAATCGTTTCTGGCTTTCCCCACATAGCCGTTGATATGATAATCGGAAAAGAGATTTTCGATGACGCCGGTTTTGCGTTCAGCGGAGAAGACGATTACTTTCAGATCGGGCTGCAGTTCTTTTGCTCTCCGGATGAGATCTTTGCCGTCTTTGAGATTTTGGGTATGATGGTCCTCTTCATAATAAAGATCGGTGATCAACAGATCGTAGGGCTGTTCTTCCCGCAGGGCTTTCCGGATTTTCCCAATCGCATCATCGCAGTAGTATACGTAGTCTACTTTCGGAACGTTCAGATCTTCCAGGGTTTTCTGGACGGAAATATTGATGCTTTCGTGATCTTCGGCAATTAAAATTTTTTTGAACATGGTTATACGGTTTAGTTAAAAAATAGGTTAAGACCTCAAAAGTAAATGCATTTATCATTCCTGCATTACGGGTTCACGTAAAAACGGCGAAAAACAGGCAATTCCGGCTTTTAAAATCAGATCAGGCCGATATCTTTGCAGATGACAATCATTTCGATGTTATTTTTTGCACCGAAACTGTCGCGAAGTTCATTCAGTCTCTTTTCGATCGAGCGGATGCTGTAGGGCTGCATCGTGTGTTCTTTCAGGTAAGTCTGAATTTCGTTCTGCTTGGAACCTCTGGCTAGAAGCTCCAGCAGTTTGAGGTCATAAGCATCCAGCGCGGAGGGGATATTCCGGATGGCATTCAGAATTTCCTGCGACATCACGGTTTCTCCTTTAAAAACTTTCCGGATGGTGTTTCGGAGCTCTTTCCCGTCATTCCGGGCTTTGCTTACAAACCCGTTGATGCAGTAGGTTTTATAAAGATCGTCGATGATCCTGGCCCGTTTTTCTACGGAGAACACCACGACTTTAAGTTCGGGCTGGATTTTTCTCGCTTCCCGGATCAGCTCCTGTCCGTTTTTCAGGTGCTGGCGTACATGATCCTTTTGAAAAGAGAGGTCGGCGATCAGCAGGTCGTACGGCTTATTTTCTGCAGCTGCGGTTTTCAGCCTTTGCAGGGCTTCATCACAATGGGTTGCCAATTCACAATGGGGAATCAATAGTTCCTCCAGATTCCGTAGAATGCCCAGGTTGGCGACTTCCTGGTCTTCAACGATTAGAGCTTTTTTAAACATAACAAAACGGTTACGAAGAAGGGAAGGAAAGGTTCACTTTCAGCCCTTTTTCAATTTTTGTGTCAAAAGTAATCGTCCCGCCGATGGCTTCTATACGGGAAGCCGTATTCCGTAAGCCATTTTTATAAATAAGATCCCCGGAGATTCCTACGCCATTGTCTTTATACTGAATTTCAATCTTTTGGTTTTCCTTTTCAAATTTAACGGCGACATGGCTGGCCTGACTGTGCTTTTTCATATTCACCATCAGCTCGCGGATCATCTGGTAGACTTCTTCTTTTACCGCCGGAGATACTTTTTCCCAGACCGAAGGATCGTTCCCTGCCGTAAAAGTTTTCACCGTGGCATTATTAAATCCGGCAATCAGCTCCGAAATTTTCTGGCTGAACTCTTTTTCCTCACCCGCCTTTTCATACGAAAGGTCCCTGGATTTTTCATAAACGAATTCCAGCTCGTCGAGTGCTCTGTTGCGGTCAAAATCTTCCTGGTTCTCAATTTTTGTCATCACCTGGTAAATTCCGTTGGCCACCACGTCATGAACCCGCTTCGACATTTTAAGCTGGGTATTTTTGACTTCGAGTTCTTTTTCCTGTTTTAATTGTTTTTGTCGTTTCGTATACCAGATTATTATGATAATAATTGCTAATCCTAAAAGACCTAAAAAATAGTATTGTCTTGTAATTTTTAGTTCTTTTTTAGCACTATCCAGTTTTGTTTCTTCTACTCCATAAACAATAGTTGCAAACTTATCATTATCAATATTTCTGGCTGTTTGTATACTGTCTCTTAATAAAATATATTCATCAAAATTTTTTGAATAATTTTTTTGATCTAAAGATGATATTTTTTGGAGGGCCTCTAAACGGTCATCAACACTATTTACCTCTTTAGCAACATTTTGCATTAGGTTAGCATAAAATAAAGATTTTTGCAAATTATTATTTTTAAAATAGTCGGATAATTTTGCAAAACTTGCATTTAAACCTAACTTATCATCAATTTTATTTTGTAAGCTAATGGCATTTAATATTAATGGTTCAGGATTATAGTATTTATTATTTAGCCATTTAGTATATGATAAATTTGAAAGGATTCTTGCAAACAATAATGTGTCGATTCTCTGCGCTTTTAGAAGAATGCTTTCATAGCTATTTATTGCCTGTGAATATTTCTTTTCTTCTTTAAATATATTAGCTATGTTTGCTGATAATATTATTTTATCAGTTTCAGATTCTGCATACTTAATACCATCATTGTAATAATCTCTGGCTTTTTTATACTGTCTTAAATTATTACTTATCATTCCTAAATTATTATAATTGTCGGAAATATGGTAATATTCATTTTTATCTTTTTTATTAAACAGCAAGTTTGCCTGAAGAGAAAAACTCTGAGCTTTAAAATAATTCCCTTTTGTGGTTAAAATCTTTGACATATTTAAAAGACATTTTGCCTGTCCGAAATTATTTTTATTTTTTTTAAAGACCTCTAATGCCTTACCATAATAAATATAAGCACTGTCAGAAACTCTCATGCTATCAAATTTGAAAGCTTTGTCATAATCTGGATTAATAGTATTTGTAAACTGTTTTTTATTGCATGAGAACAGCATTATAAATGCTAATATTAAAAGTATAAATGTTTTATATTTCACAATAATTAGTTTTTCATAAAATTATAAAAGAAATTTTATAAACTTAGCTAAAAAATAAAAGAAGGGAAAATTAATTTTCCCTTCCATTATTATTGTTATTTTTTTGGTGGAAATGGTATTGTATCTCCTCCCGTATCTCCACCTGAACCTCCTGTTCCCGGATCAGTTCCGGTGCCCGGGTCAGTGCCCGTTCCCGGATTAGTAAGTTGGACGGTTGTTGTCCCATTATTATCGTTGTTGCAAGATTGCGTATTGGCATTATTATTCCCGAATGCTAAAGCGATTAGCATCAATATTAAGTCTAACATTTTTAAAAAAATTTGAGATTTTGAAATATTTTTCTTCCTCCCGGGTTTATCCCAGGCTGTACACGATTAAAAATTTCGAAGCGCTTCTTAAATTTTTTTGGGAAGTGAACCTTCAAAAACGGAAGAGAAACATCTGCTTCCCAACCCGGATCTTTTCTTCCGTTTTATCTGGCGATTTTTGAAATCAGTTTTGTAACTTTGGTTTTGTCTTTTGTTTTAATTGTTTGTTTCTCACTGATTTCTATGGCAAAGTAACGGCGAAAGGAAGGGCAAGGGTTAGAAAGTTTTTGGAAAGTTTTTGGAAAGTTTTTCAGTGAGATGTACGGAAAACCGTAATGCTATTGATTGAATTCTTTATAATTTTCGAACGAATAATAATCATGCGTATGTCAAAATTTTTACCCGAGAAAAAACGACTATTAGAAGAAGTATATGAAAAAGCCTCTAATGCAACTACTGATACCTCTTTTAGTGCGATTTTAAAAAATCTGGAAGTTGTCTTGCGGGATGAACACAGAATTACTTTAAGTTATAAAACAATTGAAAATTATTATAAAGCAATTGTTAAAGAAGAAAGTGATTATCCTACAAAACATGTAGTTTTAGATGATTTAAGCAGATATTTAGGATATAATAACTTTAATGAATATTGTGCTGAATGGAAAACTATTGAACATACAATTCAGCAGGCAATTTCTAAAATTATTATTACAATAATTAACAAGCCAATTTTTACTATGCCTGATTTTCTAAAGAAAAATGGGATGGGTATTGTAGAAATGGCTTTTGTGATACTTTTAGTTTCTGGGGGAGTTGTATTTTCCAGTGGCAAAAAACAAGCTTTAGGAATTGCATCACTTTGGGGAACGCCTGCTATCGAGAAACCCTATATGTATTGGGATAAAGACCGCTATATAGCCAGCGACAGCAGTTATATCAATCCTCAGATTGAGGTAGTGCCGATGGAACCGAACAAATTTGTCTATCAGAAAAAAATAACTAGACCGGACACGCTGACGATTGAAAATGCAGTAGGAAAGGTCTGGTATGATAAAAGCAACAGCCATGTAGAATTTTTTACCAATTACGGGGAGCATCCGGAAAATGGAAAAACATTAAAAGTAGCTACCGTCCATATTGTTGAAACTTACGGTGGTGCGAATGCGACGGAAGAATTTGCCGACAATTAGAATTTATTTTTTAACATTTTGCACAAAAAAAGGCGAAGAGATAGTTTTCTCTTCGCCTTTTATTTAGGTGTTTTGTTTAAATTAGTCTGCATTCAGCATCCCCAGTTCACCGAAATGCTTCTTGAATTTCTGGATTTTCGGTCCGACTACCGCGCTGCAATAAGGCTGGGTCGGATTTTCGTTGTAATACCCCTGATGGTACTGTTCTGCCGGCCAGAATTTATCGAATGGGGCCAGTTCGGTAACGTAGGTTCCTGCCCATCTTCCGGACTGCTTTGATTTTTCAATGGCTTCTTCGGCCTTTTCCTTTTCCGAGTCATCTTTGTAATAAATAACGGAGCGGTACTGCGTCCCGACGTCATTGCCCTGCCTGTTGAGCTGGGTAGGATCGTGAAGGAAGAAGAATACGTCCATCAGCTGTTCATACGAAATAACGGCAGGATCGTAAGTAATCTGCACTACTTCCGCATGACCTGTTGTTCCTGTACATACCTCTTCATAGGTAGGATTTTCTTTATGCCCTCCGGAATAGCCTGAAACGGCTGAATGTACGCCTTTCAGCATATTGAAGCAACTTTCCACACACCAGAAACATCCGCCCCCGAAAGTGATTTGTTCTAAATTATTGTTGTCCATTGTCGTTTGATTATTGTCGTTAAAATATTTTTCTCCTCAAGGAATAGAATGGAGAAAAAAACCTATCAAAAATAAGGCAAACTTTTTAACTTCTCATAATTAAAGATTATTTAGATTGTAGAATTCAATACTATTTTTTTTAGATTCATCTTTTGTCCATGGATTTAAATTACCCGTATAAGGATCATAACTACATTTAAGGGGTTTAGACAAATCAAAATTATTTTTATCTACATGAGTTCTTTCTGTATAGGCTCTACAATCTGTACAGATATATCTGAATTCACAATCTTTGCATACTTCAATTGAATCTTTCGAAATATTCCAATATTTTTTAAAATCGGGGGCTTGAGTAATTTCATCTAGGTTTTTATCATTTATTTTACCAAATGATCTAGACATAGAAGGGCAATTTTTAATATTTCCATCGGAATCAATGGAAAGCTTACAATTTAGGCATGAATTGTAAGACATTGATTCAAAAATTAAATTTCTTGTTAAAAAACTTATATTATTATCGATGACTCCACAATCTTTTTCATTTAATACGTTTTTCTCGATAATATGAATTTTTTCATTTTCCAATTGTAGTAACGTATTGAGACTAAATATTGTAATACCACTTATAATAGGCTTTGTTGCTAACATAAGTATTATTTTTCTTTGTAATCTTGATAAAGATTGATTGTTGACTGAAATATTAATCTGAATATTTTTTAGGCGATTAACCCTGTTTTCCTTACTTAAAAAAGAAATAAAATGATCTGTATATTCTAAATATTTTAAATCAAAAACTCTTATCTCTAAAGTATTCACTCCAAGTTTTCCTATTTCAAAAGAAAATTTATCTTTTTGTATTTCGTAGTTTCCAATATCTATAACCATATTGGTTATCTGGAAAGGTGTTTCCCAATTTTTATTCAGTTTTGGAAAAAAAGGTTCATCATCTAAAGAAACTTCAAAAAGCAATTCATTTTTAGTTAAAAACTGAATATATTCATCAATAATTGCAATGTCATCAGGATGTTCTTCGTAAAGTTTATCAACATCAATAAAATCTTTGGAAATTATTTCATGTAAGTCATTAGGAATAAAATAGAAGTTATCTCTACTTGGATCAAGTAGAAGCGATCTAAGATAACCTTTTACCGGAATTAGGGAAGGGAATAATTTATAATATTTTTTCAAAATTTTGTAATGTTTTTATAAAAACCGTAATTAACTGTAACTCCTGAATTATTGAATAAACTACCTTTTACGTGTCTATGCGCATCATTTGGGCTTAATTCAGAGTTTTTCATAAAGATTTTTTCAGGCTCTTTTAGAATAAACGGTACTAGATTTTTTTTTGTTAATTTTTTAAATGAATCCATTATATTTTTAATTTTTCTAATTCTTCTATAAGAAAATGAGCCACTTTTTTTTCTAAATTATAATTACAAGGATATGATACCATTCCAAATTGACCGATAGGATTAACTTCCAAAAAATAATAATTATCATTTTGATCCAGAATTAAATCTACTGATCCTGTTTTTAGAGATAATTCATTCATTAATTTTTTTAGATTATCTTCAATATTTTTTGGTAGCTGATATGGAATTCTTCTATTTGGTTTACGAAAATCGTACTTTCTAAAATCAACAGCAGTTTTTTTATTATTAGACGAAAATATTGCCATAGAATAAAAATCATCTCCTAGGACAAAAGTTCTTATCTCTATTTTTTTGTCAATTTTCACCTGAAAGAGCGAGGGTGTAAATTCCCCATTAATGTATTTTACTTCCTGAGTGTGTGACATATATGTGCCTTTGTTTTTATCATCATCAAAATACGAAACTTCGCCAATGGGTTTTGTGATTAATGATTTTTCTTTTAATAGATTTTTGACAGGAGCGCTCTCGTTAGAAATATATGTTTCGGGTATTAGAAGACCATTTTTCCTAGCTTTTTTTAAAACATCAAGTTTATCTATTGCCAAAATATTTTTATAATAATCAAACCATTGTATTTGCGGATAAAAATCAAATATAGATTTTAGAAAAATATTTATTTCAGAAGAAATAAATTTAGATAGAGTTTCAGAGTTTGCACTTGAATTATCTTTTTTTAAATCCAAAAAATATGATTTGAATGTAAATCTTCTGCACCAACCAACTTTTATTTTTGATAAGTCAATTGATTCTTGTCTCCTCTTATCAAAGATATGTAAAGTACTGTCTTCTAAATTTGAAAAAACAGAATATAATTTAGGATTATATAATTCTTCAATATTTAATCTAATAAAATTGGCTTCTAAGTGATATAGCCAATTGCAAATTTCATCAGTTGTATCTTCAAAATGATACTGAGAAATTATTAATATTTCGTAACTCATTTATGTTAATAATAATAATTAAAAAAGAGGCTGTCCAATGGTCAGCCTCTATAATTCTGTAAGAAAAATTATTTAACAATCTTCACTAACACTGTCTGTTTTCACTTTCCCCCCTTTATTTGTCATGTTCAATGTTTCAGCATCAAGAGTTGAATCTGAAAGACTATTGTTACCCCCTTTAACAGTTACTAATGTGTTTTTTTGTAACGATCTCGATTGTAAAGATACTAGTTTCTTTTTCATGATAATTTTTATTTTATAATTAGATTACTAAGATATAAATAATTATTAAATAAAATAAAAAAATCCAAAATATTTATTTAAATCACAATTTATCAAGCCTTTTATGACAAATAATTTAAAAAATAATTTTAAATATTTAATTTATTTTTTAATCATATAGCAATATCAATTTAGACTTCGTAATAATAATGCAATAAAGTATTTTTAAATTTAATTTACTATTTATAAACTTTATCCGGAATATTTTCACTAATAATTTATTTTATGATTAATTTCAATGGGGTTATTGCAAGATTTGATTTCATTTTGTCTAGTTCTGGTCCATCCTTTAAAATCAGGATCAATTACTTTTCCATTTTCATCACGAAAAACTACTTTTCTACCTGACGCAGAATTAGATTTCATTTCTGCATATGGGTCAAAATAATACTGTTTAGATAATTTTTCAAATTTGACCCAGTTTATATTTAAATTTTTTTTACTTCTAACATCATATAAATCAGAATTCCCGTTTTTTACCTGAATAAGTGAAAAGTCATAATTTTTATTTGTATCGTATAGTTTCACAATTAAGCCTGGAAGTCCATGAAATATATATGGACCATCTAAAATGGGAATTTGTGAAGTAAAAAATGCTGTCCATTGTCTTCCACCATAATTTACTATAGCTTTTTGACAAGAATAATCACCTATTTTTACAACTTCAGGATCAATTTCCCATTCCATTATTTCTTCTATGTTTATAGTATAAGTATCAGTATTATTTTGTATCAGTTTTGTGATTTTTTTTTTAGCTAAATCCTTTATAATATAAAATTGATTGTCAAAACCCACAGGATAATCAGTTATTTTTTTCGTACTGTATAAAATAGAATCGCTGTCTTTATCTTCAGAAGATCTAAATATGGATTTTGAATCAGAAACATCTAAGATCATATTTTGCATTTGTAATGAATCTTTTTCTTGACATGGTTTGTACTTCATATCATATATAAATGTATTATTTTGAGAAAACAGAAGATGACTAAAAGTAAAGATTAATAAAAATAATGTTTTTTTCATTTGTATTATAATTTTAAAAGAGTTAATTAGCAAGAACAATTAAATATCCATTGAGAGTGATAAATTTTAAGAAGTCTATTAATTAGCTATTCCTATTTCTAGGTCTTATTAACTAATCTGAAGTATATAATATTTATAAAAATAGTTTAGAGAAAGTTTACAATATATTGGAAAAGATATACCAAATACTATTAACCGTTTTCTCTAATCTAAATTTTAAGAGATTTCTTTACATTAAAAATAAATAGTGATCGAATCAAATTATTATATTCTCTGAAGTATAAGAGGTTATTTCAATTATTTTTCCCAAACCAGCGCGCTTGCTCCTAAGATGGCAGCATCCGCTTCGTCCAGTTCGCTGAAAACCAGTTTTACTTTATTCCTGAAAATAGGCAGCAGGTTTCTTTCCATGTGAAGTTTGGTCGGCTTCAGGATAAAATCGCCGGCCTTGATTACCCCGCCAAACAGAAGGATGGCTTCAGGAGACGAGAACATCACGAAGTTGGCCAGGGCCTCCCCGAGTTTCTGTCCGGTATACCGGAATACTTCAATGGAGATCGGATCACCTTTTAAGGCACATTCGTGAACGGTTTTGGAGTTGATGGACTCTTCAGGATATTGGTTGAGGATGGATTCCGGGAATTCAGCCCTCATTTTTTTGGCCGTAATGGCAATCCCCGTTGCAGAAGCATAAGCTTCCAGGCATCCTTCGGAGCCGGTGCTCCAGTGTTTCCTTCCGCCGGGTTTCACGATGGTATGCCCCAATTCTCCGGCAAAGCCGTCATGTCCGTAGATGAGCTTTCCGCCGGCTACGATTCCGCTTCCTACACCGGTACCTAAAGTGATCATGATAAAATCCTTCATGCCGCGGGCTGCCCCGAAAAGCATTTCGCCGATGGCCGCCGCATTGGCATCATTGGTAATAGTGCACGGAAGTCCGAACTTCGCTTTCATGAGCTCTGCAAAAGGAATAGTTCCTTTCCAGGGAAGGTTGGGAGCCTGTTCAATGGTTCCCGTATAGTAGTTGGCATTTGGAGCGCCGACTCCGATCCCGTCGAAATTCTTTTCATTTCCGTGTTTTTCGATCAGGGGAGCGACCGCCTCGTACAAGGCGTCGATGTACTCTTCTACGGTAGGATAGGCATCGGTCCGGATGTTTCCTTTTTCCAGGACTTCCCCCCGGTGGTTTACGACTCCAAATTTTGTGTTCGTCCCGCCGATATCAATTCCGAGCGCAACGTGTTTTGACAAATCTACTAATGACATTCTATTCTAAAATTCTAAAAGGTTAAAATTATAAAAAAGATTGTATTAATGGATTATTAACTAGATAATTATTGAAAAAAAATTTCAGGCTGTTTTTACGGATTTCTTTTTTCTTCTTCCCCACCAGATCAGAAAGCCGGTAACTGGTAATGAGGCACATATGAGGCTAACGATAAAGGCGATGATCTTCGTAGGAAGCCCAAGAATGGATCCGACGTGGATGTCGTAATTGGCGCCAACCGCTTTTTCGCCGAAATTTTTGTCTTTCATATCGTGGGTATGAAGCAGTTCGCCGGAGTTTTCGTCAAAGATCAGGCTGCTGCTTTTGTGATAGGAATACGACAGGTGTTTTACATAGACTTCAAAGTTTGGGTGCTCGTGATCATCCATATGTTCGTGACCGAGATCGAGGGAGAATCCATAGGAATCCGGGTATTTTGCCTTAACGGTATTGCTGATCTTATCCAGGGTTCCTTCGGTCCTTAATTCGATCGGTGCTTTCGTCTTGATGGAAGAGAAATCGGGATACGCTGTTTTCCCGCCTGAAAATATGAAATAGATGGAAGCCTGTACGAAGAAAAAAGCATAGAATAATCCGGTAACAGAAAAGATTAAGGCAAAGATGGAAGCATAAAAGCCAAGGACATTGTGTAAATCGTAGTTCTTTCTTTTCCAGCTTTTTACATTCTGCCATTTGAAAGAGAAGCGCTGTTTTCGGGCGGCTTTGTTTTTAGGCCACCAGAGAACAATCCCTGAAATGAGCATAATGACAAAAATGATTACCGGAATCCCGACCAGGTACGTTCCCCACGATTGTTTCAGCAGGTAGCTCCAGTGGATCATCTTGACGATCTGGAAGAACCCGTTTTTCTCATCATAAGTCCTCAGAATCTCTCCGGTGTACGGATTGACGTAAGCAACTTTATAAATAGGGAATTCGTCGAAATAATTCCAGCCTTCCGGGTTGTGCTCGTACCAGTAAAACAGGTAAGACATTTTTTTGTCGATCGGGATATTCACCCAATGAACGGGATATTTTTCCTTTACCTGTTCCACAACAGCCTTTTCCAAAGTCCTGATCGGAAGAACCTGCTTTTGCTCTATATTTCGTTCGTTGTGATAAATGACGTCTTTCCGGGTGGTATTCTCAATTTCATCTTTAAAAACATATAAGGCACCGGTAATGGAGATAATAAAAATCAGAAACCCTACACCGAGGCCCAGCCACAGATGCAGTTTTCCGGTCCATTTCTTAAATGCGCTCGGCTTTTTTTTATGATGATGCTTTTTTCTCATATCTTCCTTAAGTCCGGCAAAGATAATATTTTAATTTTTATTTAGAATATTTATAATTAAGGAAATTTTACTGAAAATGTTTGTGTGTTGGATAAGCGCGAAGACGTAAAAATTTTCTATAGGTTCTGTTTAAGGCGCAAAGATTTTATCAGAGATAAAGTCTTTGCTCAGGATATAACGGATATGCAACAGATCTGGACATTATGAATGGGTTAACAATCATGCCATTTGATCATTAACCCATTTATATATCTGTTAACCGAAACTTCCAGCATCCATCTTCCTCCTTCCGGCTTATCAAATTTAAAATCTATATTCTACCAACAGGGTTCCCCTTGTTCCCAAGGCATTCACGAAATCGCTGTCCCGTGCCGCCCACCAGGCAATGGCCGGCTGGTAAGACCTGTTGAAAAGGTTCTCGATTCCTCCGGAAACCCTCCAGCTCTTATTGATTTCGTAGCTTGATTTAAAGTTGAAAACCGTGTATTCCGGAACCCGTCCTTCGCCATACGTGTATAATCCCGTTTTGGCATTCGGCTGGAACCGGTTCTGCTCAAAAGCATGAAGCATATCCAGTCCTACCGATAAACCCCGTACCGGTCTTACCTGAACATACGCCAGGACTTTCGGAGCAGAAATCCTGCTGTTATTGATCTTGGTAGAATAATCGCCGTCGTCTTTCGGGGACGTGATGCCTTCCATCCAGCTGTAGCTTCCCCCAAAGTTGATCCATTGCGCCGGGCTGAACTGAAGGAATCCTTCCACGCCATACACCACTTCCGGAGCACGCTGGATCATCAGGGAACGGTCAGGGCTCTGAACAAAAGTCGCTCCCAGTTTGGATGTGCTGACATAAGAGGTGATTTCGTAATTCAGCCAGTTGGTGATCTGGCCGGTTGCCCCCAATTCATAATTGTTGACGATAATCGGTTTGGTCTCCAGCTGATTGATGGTGTCAGCGGTAGACGTTCTTAGGATTCTTCCCAGCTCATTGATGGAGTAGGATTGTGAGAAGCTTCCGAAGAGATTGATCTGTGGATTAAAGTTATAGCGGAACCCGATATTTCCCACCAGGGCATTGTATTCCAGGTCGCCGCCTTTTACGAAAATGCTTTTGGTGAAGGTCCCGTCGTTTTTAATGGTGGAGAGGGTATTGAAATCGCCTACTTTTACTTTGATGTTCTCGTACCGGAGTCCGCCTTTCAGGATCAGCTTTTTAAAGAGATCGATTTTTACGAGCATAAACGGGGCGATGTTGGTCATGTCCATGTCCGGGGTCCAGTACCGGCCGTCTTCCAGCTTCTGTACGGTCTTGTCATTTAAGATGTCGGCTCCGTAAATCACTTCTCCCTGAGAATTTTTAGTATTCCAAAGTTCTGTGTCGAAATTGAATCGGGCGCCTTTCTTCTTTGAAATCACATTGGACTGGCCGCCGTTCAGGAAGGTGTCGCTGTATCCGTAGACCGTCCGGAAATCCTGCAGGTACAGGTTGATGTTCAAAGCCGTACCTTTCCAAAGATTCCGGTTATCATAGCTGATTTTGAGATTGTGGTTTCTCGGCGTTCCCTGCGGGGTAGTCTCCTGGTTTTTCGAGGAGCCTTCGCCAATGGTCGGAGTAATGCCGTATTTACCGGTCTTCAGGCCGAGGTCAAGGTCGGATTTTGAAGCATAGCCGATGTAGGAAGCTTCAATTCTCTGGTTATCATTCAGGTTATACCCCAGTTTCAGCATTCCGTTGTAATTGTCCATTTTTGCCGGACTGGAGGTCGGGCTGAGGCTGACGCCGTCGGCATCTTTCATATAACCTGTCCTTTCATACGCCAGAGAGACGGCATAATCAAATTTAGAGGTAATTTTTCCGGCTAAAAACTGACTGGCACGTACACCCAGTGTTCCTCCGTACAGCTGCCCGGTAATCCCGACCTGCGACTGCCCGGAAATCGTTTTTTCACTGTTTGATTTTTTGGTGATGTAATTGATAATCCCTCCGTCGGATCCGTTCCCATAAATGGAGGTGGCTCCTTTAATGACTTCAATTCTCTCGATCACGGACGGATCGATGGAACGGATATCTCTTGAGCCGTTCCGCAACGGCGTAGACTGCGGAATGCCGTCTATTAAAACCAAGACCTGCCGTCCTCTTAGGGTCTGGCCGCTGTTGGTTGTCATTCCCGAGCTGGTAGCCAAACTGGGAACGGTATATTGTAAAATATTGGTAATGTCGGAATTGACGGTAAGCTGAGACTGGATCTGCTTTTGGCTCACGATCGTTACGGAGCTCGGGACTTCCTTAATGCTTTCTTTCTTCCGAGAAGCGGTAAGGACAACTTCATCCACGTTTTTCACCTGTAAAGAGTCTTTCTGCTGTCCTGCAACGGTGATGGCAGCCAAAGCAGCAGCCGATAAAATGATTTTCTTCATGATGCTTTTTTAATTCCTTTTTTCTTCCTTTTTCCCAGCCATACCAGAAATCCGGTGACCGGCAGAGAGGTGCAGATCAGCCCCGCTATAAACCAGATGATTTTCCCGATGATCCCGAAATAGGAACCGGTATGAATATCATAGTTGGCGTGGGCATATTTTTCTGCGGTGTTTAATTCCTGATGCGGTTTGTTGAGCAACAATTTCCCGGAGTATTTGTCGAAAGCCAGCTGGTTTCTCACGGCAAACTTTCCGTCTTCACCGTAAACCGTTACCGGAATATTTTTTAATGTTTTTCCTTTTTTGTTTTTGCCATTCAGCGGAATTCTGAAACTGGAAGAACTTGCGTATATTTTTCTGGTTTTTTCGACAGTTAGATCGAAAACGGCCTTGTTTTTACCGAGCAGCGAATCACGAGATGGGATGTCCTTTTCCTTCGGAAGCTCCATCGAGCCGGACAGGGTAACATTGAAAACATTTTTTACCCACGGATAAGCAAAGTAAATTCCGGATATGCTCATCAGCAGCGCAAGGAATGAGGCGTAGAATCCTAAAACATTGTGAAGATCGTAGTTTCTGCGTTTCCAGGTTTTCACATTTTTCCAATCGAACCAAAATCTGCTTTTCCGGGCATTTTTATTTTTCGGCCACCATAAGATAATCCCTGTGATCAGCATGATGATAAAAAGAACCACCGGTATTCCTACCACATATTTTCCCCAGTCGGCTTTTAAAAGCAGGCTCCAGTGAATCGATTTCAGGATGGGGAAGAGGTCATATTTCTCATTGTAGATCCCTAGTATTTCACCGGTGTATGGATTTACATAAACCAGTTTGTTGATCTTTACTTCATAAAAATAGTTCCATGCTTTTTTGTCCTTCTCATAGTACAAGAATTCGTAAGCTCTGTTTTTAGCTAAAGGAATCTCGACCGAACTTACGGGATATTTCTCATTGACTTCCAAAGTCACCTTTTCCCTTAAAGCTTCAATCGAAAGCGGCTTTTGCGTAATCGTTTCAGCATTTACAAACATGGCTTCTTTCCGTAGCTGATGCTGTATCTCATCCTTGAAGACATACAGGGTTCCCGATAATGAAACAATAAAAACGATCAACCCGACGGACAAGCCAAACCACAGATGTAGTCTGGCAGACCATTTTTTGGCAAAAGAAGGTTTCTTTTTATGATGATGCTTCTTTCTCATGAGAAAAAAGTTAACCTTTAAAGGGGTTAACTTTTAATTATTTAAAATTTGTAATTTAAACTTAACGATACTGTTCTCAATCTTTGCGGTGTTACTGTTGACCAACCGGAGAAATATTTTTTATTGGCAATATTATCAAGCTTTAGAATTACATTGTATTTATCTTCATTGTAAGAAAGAGCAGCATTGAAGATAGCATAACTCGGAATAGCAAATGTTCCGATTGAAGCTCTGTTCAAAGTATAAAGCTCACTGGCAGAATTAGCTCCGAAACCGATACCTACATTTCTTAAAACACCTTCCTGCACTTTGTAATTCGCCCAGAAATTGAAAAGGTTCTTAGGTCCGGCTTCTTCAGGACGATATCCTACATAAGTTGGATCTCCTACAGTAACTTCACTGTCGTTGTGGCTGAATCCGGCGATGATATTTAATCCGTTAACCGGGCTTCCTACAACACTTATTTCAAAACCTTTACTTTCCACTTCTCCTCCCTGAATACTGTTCTGGGCATTTGCAGGATCCGGCATTACTTTATCTTTCACCTGAATGTTGTAATAACTTGCAGTAATTGATAATTTATCCTTCACAAGGCTGGCTTTGGTTCCGACTTCCCACTGATTGGCATGTTCGGGATCGAAATAAGCAAAATATTTACTTCCATCCACAGCAATGTTCTGAACCGGTTCTACATTTTGAAAGCCGTTCATATAGTTTGCGAAAATCGACAGTTTATCCTGAATCGGCTGATAAACCAATCCTAATTTTGGAGAAAACGTCGTCGTGGCTTTTGATTCTTCAACCGCGTATGCTGTCGGGTTTCCTGTGAAATGATCAACTCTTGCACTTAACATGGCCGATAAATTCGGAAGGATATATACTACATCCGAAATATAAGCACTGTATATTTTTGTTTCCATTGATCCTATGGCATTCTGTGTAGAAGCTAAAGCGGTATTTACGGCAGCCTGGTTTAATTCGCCTGCTTTTGTATCAATCTGATTCACCAGTGAGATCGTTCCGAATCCGGTCCAGCCTGTTCCTCCAAGCAGAAACTGTCTCTGGAAATAGTCTAGTCCGAATAAGAGTTTGTTCTTAACTTTCCCGATATTGAAGTTTCCGACAAAATTCTGCTGAATTCCCGTCGTATTGGTTTCACCGCCTAATTTAGAAATGAATCTTGTAAACTCATTACCGTTAGCTGAATCCCAAAGGTATTGGTTGTATCCGTCTGTCTTTGTATTTCCTCTTGATACGATGGTCTGTGAAGTCCAAGTATCAGAGATTTTGTAGGTAGCCTGTGCCTGGATGTTGAAGGTTGTATTTTTAATACTCAGATCGTTGCTGGTATATGATTTTTTATAGTTCTGCTCAAATAAATCGATTGAATGAAAGGATAAGGGGCTGTACCGGCTTAAGAAAATCATTGGTGCATTTGCAGCATCAGATTTCTTAATTTCAGTATTTACGGTAAATGTCAGTTTGTTATTTACAACATATTTTACAGATGGAGCAACATAGATCGATTCGTAAGAACCAGCATCTTGGAAAGAGTTTTGTTTCTGATATGCCGCATTAATCCTTGCATAAAGGTTTTTTCCGACAGGAGTGTTTACGTCAGCAGTAATTCTGTTTAAACCGTAGCCTCCCAAAACATATCCTACTTCTCCACCGAAATAGTTATAAGGTTTTTTTGTAACAACATTTAATAACCCTCCATACGATATAACACTTCCTCCGTATAATGTACCTGAAGGTCCTTTTATAGCCTCTATTGTTTCGATTCCTGCCGGATCTATGGTTCCGTTATTGAATGCAGGCATACCGTTTACTAAAGTAGGTTGCAGAGAAAAACCGCGCATGGTGTAGTATTCTCCTCCATCATTTCCTCTACCGGTAGATTCCCATAATCTTGCAATACCCGTAACGTTTTTTAAAGCATCATTGATATTTGTCGCAACCTGTTCTTTAATAACATTTTTGTTAACCGTATTGTATACCTGTGGGTTTTCAATATCTTTTAAAGGCATCTTGTTTGCCGACTCACTATTTTTGGTAATATATCCTGTTACAATAACCTCATCGATATTGTTCGACTTAATCGTATCGTTTTTCTGGGCAAAAGTCAGCATAGAACTTAACAGCGAAGCGCAGATCAGTACATTTTTCATGAAACTCAAATTTTCTGCAAATATATTGTTTTTAATTATTCTAAATAAATTAATGAATTGATATTTGTCATAGATTTAATATGCTGCCAATAAAAAGCCGCTTCAGGATTATCCTGAAGCGGCTTTTTATGTATTAAAATTATTATTTCTTATGCAGGAATTTCTCCTTTGTATAAGAATGAGATAATTTCTTTGTTTAATTTATCGATCATTTCGCTGAATAAGTGGAAAGATTCCTGTTTGTAAATCACCAACGGATCTTTCTGTTCGTACACGGCACCCTGTGAAGATCTTCTCAAGTCGTCCATCTCACGAAGGTGAAGTTTCCAGTTTTCATCGATGATGGATAACGTGATGTTCTTCTCAAAATCATTGATCAGACTGTCGCACTGCGTTTCGTAAGCTTCCTTAAGATCGGTAACGATGGTCATCGTCTTATGACCGTCGGTGAAAGGAACCTGGATCATTCTGAACATCGATCCCTGGTTCTGGTATACATTCTCGATGATCGGGAATGATTTCTCTTTCAGCAGGTTCAGTTTCATCTGATAATCTTCCTGAGCGGCCTTGAAGAGGATATTGGTAAGGTCCTGAACCGTTTTGTTTCCGAAATCGCTTTCTGAAACCGGTGAACCCATCGTGAAATGCTTAATTACTTCAAATTCAAAATCCTTATAATTTCCGTTGGCTTTTCCTTTTGCTACGATGGAATTGGCAACATCGAAAATCATATTCGTGATATCGTATTTCAGGTGATCACCGAACAAAGCGTTCTTTCTTCTCTTATAAATTACGTCACGCTGTTTGTTCATCACGTCATCGTATTCAAGAAGCCTTTTTCTCGTTCCGAAGTTATTTTCCTCTACTTTTTTCTGTGCTCTTTCAATCGACTTGCTGATCATGGAGTGCTGAATGACTTCACCCTCCTTATGGCCCATTCTGTCCATCATCTTGGCTATTCTTTCAGAACCAAACAAACGCATCAGGTTATCTTCAAGGGATACATAGAACTGGGAACTTCCCGGGTCTCCCTGACGTCCCGCTCTACCTCTCAGCTGTCGGTCTACCCTTCTGGAGTCGTGTCTTTCCGTACCGATGATGGCCAGACCCCCGGCTTCTTTCACTTCTTTGGAAAGCTTGATGTCGGTACCACGGCCTGCCATGTTGGTGGCGATGGTTACCACGCCCGGCTGTCCTGCACCGGCTACGATTTCCGCTTCCTTTTTGTGAAGTTTCGCGTTAAGAACCTGGTGCGGAATTTTTCTCAGCTGTAAAGCTTTTGAAAGCAACTGTGAAATTTCTACCGACGTTGTTCCTACAAGTACCGGTCTTTTCGCTGCCGTTAATTTTTCGATCTCTTCGATAACGGCGTTGTATTTTTCTCTGTTGGTCTTGAAAACCAAGTCTTGCTTGTCATGTCTCAGGATCGGGCGGTTGGTAGGAATTACCACCACATCCAGCTTGTAAATTTCCCAAAGCTCACCCGCTTCCGTCTCTGCAGTACCCGTCATTCCCGCAAGCTTATTGTACATCCGGAAATAGTTCTGAAGGGTAACGGTAGCAAACGTCTGGGTAGCCGCCTCGATCTTTACGTTCTCTTTAGCTTCGATCGCCTGGTGAAGACCGTCTGAGTAACGTCTTCCTTCCATTATACGTCCGGTCTGCTCATCAACGATTTTTACCTCACCGTCGATGACCACGTATTCATCATCTTTTTCAAACAAAGTATACGCTTTTAGCAATTGGCTCATGGTGTGAACCCGCTCTGATTTTTCACCGAACTCCGAGAACAGTCTTTCTTTTGCTTCAAATTCTTCTTCTTTGGATAAATTTTTAGCTTCCAGTTCGGCAATTTCAGTTCCGATGTCCGGAAGGACAAAGAAATTCGGATCTGAATTTCCCTGGGACATATACTCAACCCCTTTATCGGTAAGGTCTACCTGGTTGTTCTTTTCTTCGATCACGAAGTAAAGGTCTTTATCTACAATCGGCATATCGCGGTTGTTGTCCTGCATGTATTGGGCTTCCACTTTCTGAAGCAATGCGCGGTTTCCGCTTTCCGATAAAAATTTAATGAGTTGTCTGTTTTTAGGAAGGCCTCTGTAGGCCTGCAGCAATTTGAATCCTCCTTCTTTGGTGTTTCCTGCCGCGATAAGTTTTTTCGCTTCGTTGAAGATGGCGGAAACGGTTTTTTTCTGAACCTCAACAATCCTGTCGATTGAAGGTTTCAGCACGTCGAACTCCTGACGGTCTCCCTGAGGAACCGGCCCGGAAATGATCAGCGGCGTTCTCGCATCGTCCACCAATACGGAATCTACCTCATCGACGATAGCAAAGTTCAGTTCTCTCTGTACCAGCTCGGATGGGGAAGTGACCATATTGTCTCTCAGATAATCGAACCCGAATTCGTTATTCGTTCCGTAAGTAATATCTGAATTGTAGGCTTTTCTTCTGCCATCTGAGTTCGGCTGGTGGTTGTCGATACAGTCGATCGACATTCCGTGGAACTGGTACAACGGTCCCATCCACGCAGAGTCCCTTTTGGCAAGGTAGTCGTTCACTGTCACTACGTGAACACCTCTTCCCGGAAGGGCATTTAAGAAAATAGGAAGCGTCCCTACCAGGGTTTTCCCTTCACCGGTTGCCATCTCGGCAATTTTTCCGCTGTGCAGGATAACCCCTCCGATAAACTGTACATCGTAATGGACCATGTCCCAGTTGACCGGTGTTCCGGCAGCATCCCATGAGTTTTTCCATACGGCCTGATCGCCCTGAATTTCCACAAAATCTTTTCCGGCAGCAGCCAGCTGTCTGTCCCAGTCGGAAGCCGTTACGCGGATTTCTCCGTTCTGTGCCCATCTTCTTGCGGTTTCCTTTACCAAAGCAAAAACTTCAGGAAGGATCTGGCCCAAGACTTTTTCTTCAATTTCGTATGATTCTTTTTTCAGGGCTTCGATCTTCGAGAAAAGGGCTTCTTTTTCGTCCACATTTTTCGAATTCTTGATCTGTTCCTGGATCTGTTCTATCTGAGCTGTGATTTTGCCGGTTGCAGATTTGATATTTTCTTTAAACTCAGCAGTTTTCTCTCTTAAACCGTCATCAGACAATTGCTGGATGGCCGGTTCAACAGCTTTGATTTTTGTTACAACTTTTTTTACTTCTTTTAGGTCCTGCGCTTTTTTGTCTCCCAAAAACCCTTTTAGAACTTTGTTTAAAAAACTCATAAATTTTTTGCTTTATGCTTAAAAGAATATCCTTTAAGCGTTGAAATAACACTTAATGTGTAAAAATGATATATAAAAAGGGCAAAAAAGCTCTAAGCATGGCCTAAAGCTTATTGCTTTTACTTAATATTCGTCTTCGTTCCAAAGATAATCTTCGTCCGTAGGGTAATCGCTCCAGATTTCATCAATCGCATCATAAATTTCCCCTTCATCTTCAATCGCCTGAAGATTTTCCACTACTTCCATAGGAGCACCGGTTCTGATGGCATAGTCGATAAGCTCTGCTTTAGTCATTGGCCAAGGTGCGTCACTTAAGTATGAAGCTAATTCTAATGTCCAGTACATAATTTTCTAATTTTTTGCAAAAGTATAAAAATAGCTTATATGATATGCTTTTTTATACCTGATTTTCAATTCTTTTTATTAATTTTTGTTCACCGTAGGCTGCAGAAAGTATTTATAAGCCTCCCGTGGCCTGCTCGAGGTCATTTTCTCAAAAACCATTCCACAAATTTTTTTATGCCATTTTGGAAGTTTGTGTCAGGTTTATAGCCGATTAATGTCCGTGCTTTGGTAATATCGGCATTGGTTTTCAGGACATCTCCGGGCTGCATTGGCAGATTTTTCCGGATGGCAGATTTCTTGAGGGTATTTTCTATTGTAGCCAGCATTTCATTCAGGGTAATGACTTCACTTTCCCCAAGATTGATGATCTCATACACGCCCGAATTATTTTCCAGATAGTGGATGGATTTTAAGATCCCATCGATAATATCGTCGATATAAGTATAGTCTCTGGCGGTGGTTCCGTCGCCGTAGAAGGGGATTTCCTGGTTTTCGGAAATCAGTTTTGTAAATTTATGGATGGCCAGATCCGGTCTTTGCCGCGGGCCGTATACCGTGAAAAACCTCAGCTGGATCATATCAATCTTATACAGATCATGATAAACATGCCCTAAGATCTCGCCGCATCTTTTTGTTGCGGCGTAGGGTGAAATCGGGTGGTCTACATTGTCGGTTTCGGCAAAAGGCACTTTATCATTGTTGCCGTACACACTGGAAGAAGATGCACAGATGAATTTTGTAATGTTGAAATCCCGGCATAATTCCCAAAGATTCATAGTTCCTTTTATATTCACTTCTTCGTATTCCAGAGGCCTTTCGATGGAAGGACGTACGCCGGCAAGTGCAGCAAGATGAATGACGGCATCGATTGGGTGATTTTTAAAAATTTCCTGCAGTCCGGCTTTATCGCGGATATCATGATGATAAACGCTGTAATACTTTGATTTGGAAATAGAAATTAACCTTTTGATGTCTTTTTCCTTATCCGAATAGTCAAAATCCGAAAAACCACCGATAGCATCTAAAGTATTTTGAATTTTTATCTGATAACTATAGAAATCATCAAAATTGTCAATATTTATGACAGAATGTCCTTTTTTTAATAATTGTTCAGTTAAGTGGGAACCAATAAAACCGCTTCCGCCGGTGACAAGATAATTCATCCGTATGTTTTTCGTGCTACAAAAATATAAATTTACTTCGGGAAAAATATAATCATTAAATTTACTTAAAAAAGTAATATAAAATTAATATGCAGTTTCAAGGGCAAATTTTAAAGATGACGAGCTTCCATGATGAGCCGATCCAATATTATCTCAATCTGTCAGGAGATCTGATCCACATGAACGAGCTTTTCGGGAAAGAACTTACCATCAGACATACCGGCTATCAGTGCGTGCACTGCCAGGAAGATAAAACCATCTACCGGATGGGTTTCTGTAAAAACTGCTTCTTTGAGAGCCCTTATGCCAGCGATACCATCATCCGTCCGGAACTTTCTACGGCCCATCTCGGAATTGCGGAACGGGATTTGGATATAGAAAAACAAATTCAGTTACAGCCTCATACGGTTTATCTGGCGTATACGGGAGAAGTAAAAGTCGGGGTAACAAGAAATACACAGATCCCGACCCGGTGGATTGACCAGGGGGCCACTTTTGCCCTGCCGATTGCCAGAACGGAAAACCGCTATGAAGCAGGAATGATCGAAGTTGCCCTCAAGCAGCATGTGCCGGATAAAACCAGCTGGAAAAAAATGCTCCAGGATGATTTTGAAGGAGAAATAGACCTGGCAGATTTTCAGCAGAAGATTAAAGAATACTTTCCTGAAGATTTTCAGAAGTTTTACAGCGAAGGCGAAAACCTCTGGACCTTCGACTATCCTTATGATAAACCGGAAAAAGTAACTTCCTTTACCCTGGATAAGAAACCGGAGTTTACAGGAAAGTTAACCGGGATCAAAGGACAGTACCTGGCGTTCGACGGGGGGCAGTTTATCAATGTAAGAGGGCATGAAGGGTATGTGATTGAACTTATGATTTCTTAGAATGAAGCATTCTGTTACCCTTATTCTCTGGATTCTATTCGTTTCATGCCATTTTCAGTGTCAGAATCAGAATACACCGGATTTTTCCGCAAATAATGTTTCTCATAAAGATGTTGATGCTGAAACGGGTTGGCTGAGGATGCATCTGAGGAATCCTAATAAATGGGGATACATCACTAAGGACAGCATCGTGGTCATTCCTTTCGAATATGATTTTTTGAATCCTTTTGAAAACGGACTGGCCTATGCCGAAAACAATCAGAAGAAATTCTTTATAACTAAAGATAATCTTAAGCTGGAAGGGGATTACGACGAAGTACGGGTTTTTTCGGAAGGACTTGCTGCCGTAAGAAAAAACAAAAAGTGGGGATTCATCGATAATAAAGGCAATTTAATGATTCCTATACAGTATGATACTGCGGATTATTTCAGGGGAAGCGGGTTGTGCGAAGTGACCAGGAACGGGAAGTCCGGCTTTATAAACAAACAGGGCGAAGAAGTCATTCCTATTGTTTATGAGGATGGCAAACAGGAAATGAAAGACCAAAATGTGATCGTAAAGAAAAACGGGAAATGGGCGGTGTTCGACAATGCAGGCAAACAACTTTCCGAATTTAAATATGATGAAATGAAGACAGCCTACATATCTGATTTTTCAAAAAATATCTTCGACAGGGATGCATCCACTTTTTTTGAAAACGGGGCCGCGCTGGGAATTGTCAACGGGAAATACGAATTTATCAACTTAAAGGCTGAAGCAGCTTTTCCGGACAACAAATTTGATTCGGCCAGTGTATTCGATACGTTTAAAAATGCGGTGGTCAAGAGAAACGGCAAATACGGCATTATAAAAACGGACGGAACCTTTAAGGTTCCTTTAATTTACGATTTGATCGAATATTTTGATACGAACCATGAGTCTTCAGAATATTATAATGCAAAAAAGGGTAACATTTATTCTATTTTTAACAGTGACTTAAAAAAAATCGGGCAGTCGCATGCAGGGGTTTACAATGATTTCTCGAATGAAACTCCGGCACTGATCTTTAAAGATTTAAAAGAAAAAGCAGGGATGGTTGACCGGGAGGGAAATGTTTTAATCCCATTTGAATATGACAATTTACGGAAAATAGAAGGGTCCTCATTTTTATGGGCGGGAAACGGTGACCTGAGTGGGGTGATCAGTAATACGGGCAAGGTGAAAATTCCGGTTATATATAAGATGCTGTACCCTGTTTATGATAAATTTGATGATGAAGACCAACGAAAAAAAAATTTATTTATTGCAGATGGAATGCTGATTGATATTAATAATAAAGTCGTTTTGAATGGATACGATTCGATCATGCCGGTGTATTACGATCACAACAAGCTTATTGTTTCCAGGAACAAAAAATTTGGCATTATCAATGTTGATAAAAAAATCCTTCTGCCTGTGGAATATGATGAAATATCAAACTGGGTAGAGTATGGTCCGGAAAAAAGGCATTTTATAAGGAAGAATGGCAAATATGGGCTTATGGAATATGAAACGTTCAAGACCGTCATTCCTCCTGTTTATGACCGGATGGAGCAGAGAGGGGATGTTATTTTTGTGACAAAAGGAGGAAAGGCGGGAATTCTTGATATTGACAACAAAGAACTCTGTCATTTTATTTTTGATGACATAAAGCCACATCGCTCTTTCGGTTATCGCATTGGAAAAGATATCGGTATTTATTCGAGAAAAGGAGGAAGGTTTTTCCGGATCAATTTGCAGGGAGAAATACAGAAGGAAATTACGGAAAAAGAATATAAAGAAAATACCACGTACTAAAAATAGATAATCATGAAAAGATGGGTTAAAAAGCTTGTGATCATTTTCGGAGTTCTGTTGCTGATCATTTTACTGGCAAACTTCGGGCTGAATATCTGGCTTAAAACCCAGCTTCCCAAATACATCAAAAACAATACGGATTATAAGATCTCTTACAAAAGCATGGAGGTCGATTTGTTGTCGGGAAACATTCTGTCAACGGGAATCACCGTTAATAATAAAAATCCGCAGAACATCAATGTGATCGGTTTGCAGGGGACAGTAGATACCCTGAAAGTAAGCCGTTTCGGAATTTATGATGCGCTGTTCAACAATCAGATCAGCTCATCGGATTTATTGCTCTCCAAACCCAGTCTGAATGTGGTGCTGGCCCGGCCTGTCGATACCAGAACGGGGAAAAAGAGAGACCCTTTTCTGTTTGAGAACATCAGGATCAATGAAGGGAATATCAGTATTTTCAGGTATACGAAACAGAAATTCTTTTCTGTGAAAGACCTCAGCCTGTATGTGGAAAATCTCCAGATGACAGAAGAAGATGTGCAGGACAAGCTTCCCATCGTTTTCGATAAGTACAGCATAAAAGGAACGGATTTTTTCTTCCGTCCGGATAATGTGTACGCTTTACAGATCGACAGGATTGAAACAAAGAACGGACAAATGTCGATTAATAAGCTTCAGCTGACTCCCCTTGTAACTTTTGAGCAGTTTAAAAAATATTATCCTAAAAAAACGCAGCTTTTTCAACTCAATATTGAGAAAATACAATTCAAGGATATTTTGCTGGAAAAGAATAAAATTTCTTTGGCCAATGCCAATTTTTATAATCCGGTTCTTTTTATATACACAACGAGTGCAGTTCCCATCAAAGCGAAAAAACCATTTAATTTTGAACTGAATCTGCAGGGGGTAAAATTAAATAACATGAAGGTACAGGTGATGAAGCCTGACGGAAGCAAACTCCTTTATGCTCATAAGGCCAACCTGAATATCAACCAGCTCCGGTTTGACAAAGAAACCCGGGAGGAGCTGATCCCAGTGGGATACAAAGATTTTCAGTTTTCGGCACAGGATATTCTATATTCCAACCACCAGGATTTTAATGTAAAAAGTTTTACACTGACTCCCCAAAAAGGAGAGTTTAGAACGATATCCGTAGTTCCGAACGGTTCAGCCGGTGGAAAAACAGCCATGGACCTTACGGCAAATTACATAGGATTTGCCATCAATCAGTGGGATGTTGCCGATAAAAAGATGAATCTTGATATTAAAGAAGTGTTGGTCGATCAGGTAAAAGGAGATATCAAAGCAGGAGAAACAAATAACAAAACAGATAAACAAGGAAATATTAAAGGGATACAGTTTCCGATCAATATCAGGAAAGTAACGCTTAGGAATTCAGATATTACCTATGATAAAAACAATCAGCCGTTAACTTTAAACCACCTGAATGCAAGTATTAATAATATTCAGCTGAATTCCAAAGAGGGAGGTTCCGGAATGGGAGTGGCAATTAAAAGCTATACGGTAACTTCTGATAATTTTTTATATAAAACCCGGTTTTACCGTATGACCGCGGGAGCTTTAAAAGCGGACCAGAATAACATCAATATTTCAAAATTTGCCATGAAGCCTCTCGTTTCGAGAGCGCAGTTTATCAAAATGATACCGGTGGAGAGCGATTTATACGATATTGAAGCGGCGCAGATTACCGCCAACGGAACCTGGGACCTTTTTTCAGATCATAAATCGATCAATGCTTCCAATGTTACGATTCAATCGGCGGATGCCAATATTTTCAGGAGTAAGATCCCGGCTGATGACCCGAAAGAAAAGCCACTATATTCCAGGATGCTGCGATCCATTAAAATACCAATGGTCGTTAATAATCTGAATCTGAAAAACTCTGTTTTGGTCTATGAAGAAGATACGCCGGAAAGCGCAGGGCCGGGAAAACTAACGTTCAGCAATTTTAATATGAATGTAAAAAACCTGAATTCTGCTAAAATGAAGGGCAAGCCGACCCGGGTTGATATTAAGATCAATTGTTCTTTTATGAACCTTGCCCCGCTTGCCGTCAATTGGAATTTCGATGTGGCGGATCAGAGGGATGTATTTAATATTTTGGGGCGTACAACCAATCTTCCGGCAAGGGGCATTAATCCGTTTATCCGTCCTTATCTTCATGTGACGGCTACAGGAACCATTCAGGAAATGCTTTTCAACTTCAGGGGAAATCCGAAAGGATTGAACGGAAGTTTTAACCTTAAACATAAAGATCTTAAGGTAGCTATTCTGGATAAGGAAAACCGGGAGAAAAAGGGATTTTTAACGGCTATTGCCAATCTGCTGGTGAAATCGGATTCCGGAAAGCTTCCGGAAGATGTAGAAGTTGAAGATGTAGAAAGAGACCCGACCAAATCTTTCTTTAACCTTTTCTGGAAAGGAATCGAGCAGGGTCTGAAGAAAACCCTGATCGGTATTAACATCGATACCTCTAAGAAAGGAAAAGATACAAAGCCATCCGGAAAGGAGGCAGAATCTAAAAATAATCAGGAGCAGAAAAAAGAAACTGCCGTACAGCAGACTGCTCAACAAGATGAGAAAAAGGGATTTCTGAAAGGCATCTTTAAGAAAAAACAAAAATCCGGAACTGAATAATTCCGGATTTCTTTTATATAAATCGATTTTGTTTATTCGAAATCAAATTCGTGGTTTTCCAGGATCGGTACAGCCCTTAAGAACTTGTCGAAATCTTCGCCGGGATAATTGCTTTCGGCACCATAAGAGTCGATGATCATTCCCATGTTTCCCGCTTCATCTTTTACTACATACAAAACTGCGTTGTCGTCCGGTGCGCTCGGACCTTCAAAACGGTAGGTCTTTACGATGGTAAGCTCATGCGGCTGGTAAATCTTTTCGGAATTCTCAAATTTCATTTCGCAGTTTTCATTCATTCTGAATTCGCGGTGAACACCTTTCTGCGCCAGTTTGGCCATTACTTGGCTTAATGTGGTCATCTTATCAATATTTCCTGTACTGTCCATAATAATTTTTTTCATTAAACCTGCAATAATTAAACCATTACTCTGCAAAACATGGTATTCCTGCCGGATTGAGCATATATATGAGTAGCAGGATGTGTTAACAAAATTTATAATATAGACAGAATATTGGGTATACTTTTTGCAATAGCTACCCATACATAAATCAGACAAGATATGAAAAAAGAAGTCGGAGTTTTACTGGCAGGAGGAGTGGGTCTTTTGGCAGTATTAAGTATCATCGGAATAAAAAAAATATTACACAGAAAAGATAAAAAATACAGCGATGCCTATTCAGATTACTATCGTCATTTTGAAGGAAAGAATCATGATGATGATTATCACGGCATCGAATTTTATGCATTGAAGTAGTTACAAAATATATCCCTATTATGTAGATCCGGCACTATTGCAGTGTTGGATTTTTTTTGTTACAATTTTTAACAATAAAACCTTCATTTTCCGGAATTTACCTTTTAATTTTACATTTAAAATGCAGAACGGAAATATCATAAAAGGGCAGGGGGCACAGCGGAACGTGATTAACCGTTTCGACCGGTATACGTATGAGCCGGACGAAGAGGATTTTGAATCGGTAAAAACCACCTTTACCGAAGTTTTCCCGAAAACCATCGTTAACCAGGTGAAAAGCGAGGATCTGCCGATGGAATATTCCATGAATCCATACCAGGGCTGCGAGCACGGCTGTTCATACTGCTTTGCAAGACCAACTCATGAGTACTGGGGCTACAGTGCCGGGATTGATTTTGAAAGGAAAATCATGGTAAAGAAAAATGCACCGCAGCTGCTGGAAAAATTTTTCCGGAAAAGAGGCTATCAGCCGGCTCCGATCTTACTTTCCGGGAATACCGACTGCTACCAGCCGGCAGAACGGCAGTTTGAGATTACCCGGAATCTTCTTCAGGTCTGCCTGGATTACCGGCATCCTGTGCATGTCCTTACCAAAAATGCCCTGGTGCTGAGGGATATGGATATTCTGAAGCCTATGGCCGAGCGGAATCTTGTTTCCGTCTCATTAAGCATCCCGACGATCAATGAGGAGCTACGGAGAAAAATGGAGCCCAGAACCAGTTCGGCTAAAAACAAATTGAAGGCCGTCGAAATTCTGGCTGAAAACAAAATTCCGGTGAATGTGATGGTAGCACCGATTATTCCCGGTCTGAACAGTGACGAACCTTTGGCTGTTCTGAAAGCCATTTCGGATGCAGGAGCACAGAGCTTTGGATATACGTTGGTAAGATTGAATGATTCTGTGGAGTCCGTTTTCATCAATTGGATTGAACATGCTTTTCCGGATCGTGCCCAGAAAGTTTTAAACCTGATCCGGTCGATGCGTGGCGGAAAACTGGGTGAGAAAAAGTATTTCGACCGGCAGAAAGGGGAGGGCAATATTGCTGAAATGATCCACAATACGTTCAGGATCGGCAGGAAAAAGTTCTTTGACGGAAAAGATTTTCCGAAGCTTTCAATCCAAAGCTTTACGGGGGCAAAGGATCAGCAGCTGAGGTTGTTTGATTAATTTTAATTATTTATAATGGTCAAATAACAAGTTATTGCCGGAAATGTTTGTAAATAGAAATTTTAATAATTTGTATTGAAAAAACTTTTTATTTTACTTTTATTTTTTGCGAAAACTATGTTGTTTTCGCAAAATTTGTCATTTGTTTATGAAGTAACAACAAATTCAAATAAAAAACTCTTCAAAAGAGAGAATTACTTTCTTGATATTTCTGGTGAGAAGTCAGTTTTCAGATCAGAAAATGACAGATATTATGATTCTTTGAGAGAAAAAACGGGAAAAGGTTTAGGAACTCCTCTCGACTTTAATCAATTATATAGTCATAAAGGAAAGTCCAAAGAAGAAATATATAAAACGGTAACCATTCCTTTTGTTTTAAATACTTATGATGTTTTAATTGATGAAAAACTTGATTGGAAATTATTAAGTGATTCAGCAACTATTGCAGGTTTGAAATGCCAGAAAGCAACCGTAAATTATGGTGGAAGAACGTGGGAAGCCTGGTTTGCAAAAAGCATTGCCATTCAGGACGGGCCTTATATATTTCATGGATTACCTGGACTAATTATACAGATTACTGATTCAAGTAATGATTTTAAATTCAGCCTTGTATATTATACGGATAAAAAAAACAGTATGTTTTTTCCTTCTAAGAAAGGTAAAGTTTTGAGCTTTACCCAATTTAAACTTTTGCAAGAAAATTTTTACAGTCAACCACTTGCTGAGCTTGAAAGCAGCGGAATGAAAATAGTACATGCAGATGAAAAAGGCAATAAGTTGCCTTGGAATTCTCGTGAAATGTCGCAAAAAATGCAAAAAGTGCTGAAGGAAAATAATAATCCTATAGAGCTTAATTATAAGCCTAACTTCAAATAGCAAAAATTCATTAAAAATAGAAAACCGCTCCAAAAAGGAACGGGTTTTATTATTTCCGAGAAGGATCTCTGTCTTAGATCGAATCATCCGGACATTTGAAATCATCGCTGCAAGCAGTACAGATTACCGTATTTCCACAAGCGTATACGCAAAATTCCGGCTCGCCGATTGGCTTAATCCCTCCTGCTCCTTTAATGTTTTTTAATTGGCTTTTGTCTAGTTTTTTTAAATTTTTCATATGGTTTGAGTTAAAAATTTGATACTAAAGTAAAGTTAATCAAAAAAATAATATATCAATGAACTGTGGTATATTTTGTTTTCTGAATTAATGTAAAATTCATTTTAATGTGAATAAATAAGGCTAAATGTTTGATTGTTAGTTTAAAAATTTTTAATTTTAAAAGATAAAGCGAAATCCGAAAAGCTGAAAGAGTAGGAAAATATCAAAATCAAAAGCTATGAAAAATTTCAGAAAACTTTCAAGAGAAGACAAGAAGAGCATTTCTGCAGGATCACCTCCGGCGTCCTGTTTTGAAGGGGACGGACCGGGAACGGGAGGCTGCGGAGCCAACGAAATCTGTTCCGGCGGGACCTGTGTTCCTTATTCACCGGGCCCGGGTGGTCCTGGAAATCCGGGCGGAGGCGGAGATACTTACATCTGTATCTGCCCGTGGGGAACGGTAGTGCAGAATACACCATGTCCTGAATTTTATTGTATCACAGGATAGTTTTAGAAAAACTATAATAGAAAAGTTTCACGTGAAACGATATCAAAATAAAACCGGGTTCAAGACCCGGTTTCTTTATTATTTTTTAATTAATCCTAATTCGATAAGTCTTTCATGAAGAAATTCGCCTGCGGTTGTATCTTCATATAATTTAGGATGCTCTTCATCCACACAGTTTTCCAATGCATTCAAAGACATGGAGCTTACCGGGTGCATAAAGAATGGAATGGAATATCTTGAAGTTCCCCACAATTCCCTTGGCGGGTTCACCACCCGGTGGATGGTAGACTTCAGCTTATTGTTGGTATGTCTGGATAGCATATCACCTACATTAATCATCAGTTCGTCCGGTTCTGCGATCGCGTCGATCCATTCGCCTTTGTGGTTCTGAACCTGAAGGCCTTTTCCCTGTGAACCCATTAGTAAGGTAATTAAATTGATGTCTCCGTGAGCTGCCGCTCTTACCGCATCATCCGGTTCCTCTGTGATTGGCGGATAATGGATCGGTCTTAAAATAGAGTTTCCTTCAGCAATCTTGTCATCAAAATAAAATTCATCAAGACCAAGATACAGTGCCAATGCTCTCAAAACATACTGTCCTGTTTTTTCCAGCATCTGATACGCCTCTTTTCCTACTTCATTGAACTTGGGAAGTTCTTCAACGATTACATTGTCGGGATACTCATCTTTGTATTTGGAATCTTCAGACACATATTGTCCGAAATGCCAGAACTCTTTCAGGTCTCCCTTTTTAAAGCCTTTTGCCGTTTCTTTACCGAAGCCGACATAGCCTCGCTGTCCGCCGATTCCCGGAATCTCATACTTCTGTTTCGTTTCCGTAGGCAGTTCAAAAAAGTTTTTTACCTCTCCATACAATTCCTCTACCAACTGATCATCAAGAAAATGGCCTTTTAAGGCTACAAAACCAATTTCTTCATAAGCTTTTCCGATTTCATTTACAAATTTCTGTTTGCGTTCCGGGTCACCCGAAAGGAAATCACGCAGGTCTACACTAGGTATTTTATCCATTTTTAGAAATTTACGAATGGCTAAATTACAGATTTTTAAATTAATTTCTTTTTTGTGTTAAGCATTTATCAATTAAATTTGTATTATGAAAAAATATTCTTCCAAAAGAAGTATTCAGATACTCGCGCACCTTCTTCAGCAATATGGAATTTCAGATATCATTGTTTCTCCCGGATCCAGAAATGCACCTTTGGCGATTCATTTTTCAGAGATCGACAGTTTCAACTGTTACAGTATTGTAGATGAAAGAAGTGCGGCTTTTGTAGGAGTGGGAATGGCGATGAGCGAGAAAAAACCGGTGGCAATTACCTGTACCAGCGGTTCTGCGGCAGCAAATTACTATCCTGCCGTTACGGAAGCTTTTTATTCCAACATTCCTTTGTTGATACTTACTGCAGACCGACCGATGGATTATGTGGATATTTTCGATGGGCAAACCATCCGGCAGAACAATATTTTTAACCAGCATTCCTACGGCGATTTCCAGCTGATGGAAGACGGAAAGGAAAATGCAGAGGACCATAATTTCGGTATTATCAAGACCGCGCTTGAACTCTGCATTGAAAAGCAGGGGCCGGTACACATCAACATTCCGCTGGAAGAACCTCTATACGAATTAATTTCCGAGCTTCCAACGTTTCCGACCGTGGAAAGAACCATTAGGCAGAAAGAATATGAAGTTCCATCCAATCTTATTGCCGACTGGAATACGTCCCAGAGAATCATGATCCTGGTAGGAACCAAAGACCACAGTCCTGAACTGGAGAACCAGCTTACCCAATTGGTGAAGAACCATACGGTGGTGGTGCTGAGCGAAGCCAATTCCAATTTATACCACGAAAAATTCTTCAGGCATATCGACCGGTATGTCTTTAATTTTACGGAAGAGGATTTTAAGATGTATGCGCCCGATCTGTTGATTACGGTAGGGCAGAATGTGGTTTCCAAAAAAGTAAAACAGTTTTTAAGAAAAGCAAAGCCGAAACAGCACTGGCACCTTGATCCGGTGTGGCAGCCGGATACGTATTTTGCTTTAACGGAAAAAATAGAAGTGAAGCCGGAAGTTTTCTTTTCAAAGCTACTGAATTTCATTAATCTTGAGCCGAGGCCTTATTATAATCTTTGGGATGTACTAAGAGATAAAAAAGATGCCAAACACGAAAAGTTTTTAAGCACGGTAGATTTTTCCGATTTCTACTTCTTTTATAAAACCACACAGACGGTACCTGAAAACTACAACATCCATTTCAGCAACAGCTCAGCGATCCGGTATGCACAGTTATTCGATTATGGGAAGAGGAGAATATACTGCAACCGGGGAACCAGCGGAATCGACGGTTCTACTTCAACCGCCATGGGGTTTGCAATTAAAAATGCCAATCCGACTTTACTGATCACGGGGGATTTAAGTTTTTTCTATGACATCAACGGGCTGTGGAACCAGTACATTCCGCCGTTTGTAAGAATTATCATCTTTAACAACGGGGAAGGTAATATTTTTAAAATTATTCCGGGACCGGGAAATGCTAACCCGAATACACTGGATGAATTTATTGCCACAAAGCACCATAAAAATGCAGAGCACCTGGCGAAGCACTTTGGGTTTTCGTATACCAAAGTGGATGAGGAAGTAACCTTAGACCGCGTGCTGGAAAATTTCTTCAAGCCGGATACGCAGCCTAAAATATTGGAAGTAAATACCATGGCGATGCATAATGCGGATATACAGAAAGCGTATTTTAATTTTTTAAAAGAAAATTAAAGCTCAAGATAGTCTTCATTTCCCGGCAGATTGACGATACGGTCGATCGGATAAATAAAGTTTTCATCAAAATCATTCAACGCATTAATCATTTGAAAATGAGAAAATTCTTTCAGATTTTGTAGGGTAATTTCAGTTTCTTTGATTTTTTTGTGCTTTAAAAGGTTCTGCCTTTGCACGCCGTTCAGAAGATAAGTGGAAGGTGTAAACCATTCTTTACCTTTTTTGAACAGGAGATTGCTGTATGAAGTGTCTGTAATGTGGTTGTTTTTCACAATAATGATTTCTTCCGCTTTCGCTTTCATCTTCATCCTTTCCAGTTCCTTCCGGTCTTCAGATTTGAAAGAGTAGTCGAAGCTGTTGTTTTCCACCAGCTGGAAATCATTGAGTTCCGGAATAGCGTAAGGAATCATCTGGGTTCGGATTTTCTTATCCAGATCATAAACGATTCTCAATTTAAAGAGTCCGTCTTCATCATGTTCCAGATGCTTGTAAATCTTTGCCAGGTCTACGGAGCCTTCTTTCCCGAAATGGGCGAAAGTGTTGTCTACACGCTTCTGGTGAAATTCCAATAAGAAAATTTCCTGGTCTTCTACTTTAATGCTTTCAATGAATTGGGACATAGATTTTATTTTTCATTTCCTGATACTCGTCTTCTAACCTGCTCATGTGGGTAATTCCGCCGCCGCTTTTAAAATAGAGCTCGTCGCCTTCTTTTTCTATATAACGGATCATCACGCAACTATCCGTATTTTCTCCGTCGAACCAGCCGCAGACTCCTGTGTAATAACCTCTCTCATAACCTTCCGCTTCAAGAATGATCTCCAGCGTTTTCGGTTTCGGGGCGCCTAAAATAGAACCTGCAGGAAGCAGCTTTTTCATTAGGCTTCCCAGTTTCCCTTCAAATTCAGGTTTTATATCCCCTGAAATTTCGGAACTCATGGCATACAGATCTTTTTGTTTGGTTTTAATGAAATCGATATATTGAAATTTCTCAACCTTTACATCGTCTGCCACCATGCTGAGATCGTTCCGGAGTAAATCAACCACTGTATAATGTTCTGCCTTTTCCTTTCTGTCATTTTTAAGGATTTCGGCGGCATTGTCCAAAGAAGCATCAATAGTGCCTTTCATGGGATAAGTAAGAATTTTTCCGTTGATGATCTTCACAAAAGTTTCAGGAGAAAAAAATACGAAAAAATCTTTATAAAGGACTTTATATTTAGCCGATGAATGAAAAAATATTTCTTCAAGGGTTAAATTGGTTTCGATCTTTGTTTTCCGGGTATAATTGACAAGATACGAATTTCCGAGGCGAATATTTTTCTGAACTTTATCAAAACCTGCCTTAAAATGTTCCAGTGTTTCGGGATATGATTTCCATTCCATTTTTTTTTGTAACGGATCTGGCATTTCGGGCGTTGAAAAATTCTGAAAATCAATCCGTAAACCTGCTTTTTTGATCTCGTGCTCTCTGAAGATTTCAACCTTTTCCCCAAGAAAATCGATGATGAAAAAATAAGGGACTTTCCGGAGCGAAAGTTGATCCATTTCCAAAAATTTTTGATGATTCACTGAAAACATTCCGCAAAAGTAATTATTGATGTTTACTTTTGCACAAAATATTTTTAATGAACAGCAAATATCCGCAGAAACCGGGATTGGATTTTATATTGAAGCAGGCATTTTTCTACTGGAACAAAGCGCTGGTTTTTCAGCTGATGTTCTCCATCATGTACTTTGGGATCTTTCTTACCGTACTTTTTATGTGCGATATGAAATATGGGATTATAGGAGAATTTAACGAGGTGGGAAAATATATGCAGGACGGGATGAAAGCGTATGTGGAACAGCTCAACAAGCTGGTAGCTACAGATAATTACCAGAATTTTTCTCTGTGGATCATGGGCACTACGATTTTTCTGTATCCGCTCAATCTGGGATTTTTCCAGATTTACAGAAAAATGGATACCGGCGAGAAGCCGGAACTCAGCGATTTATTTGCCGGGTATAACGGACTGAATTTTTTCAGGTATGTTTCCTATTATATCTTCTGGTATTTTATTTATCGGTTTACCTTTCCCACGATCATCCTTGCGGTAGCCTGGGTTTGCATTACCCTATTTGTGGCACCGATGATGTTTTTTATGAACAAAACAATTTTCGAATCGCTTTCCCTCAGCTTTAAAGCCATGAAAGTGTATTTTCTGGAAATCCTGGTTTGTGTCATGGTAGCGGTAATTTTCAAATATATCGGTTTTGCTTTGTTCTTTATCGGCGGACTGTTTACTTTTCCTTTCTGGAATGCCGTAATTTATTCCTTATACAAAACCATATTTTCGGAGCAAGCATAAATTTCATGGGTTTTTAATGTTTTTAAAGCTAAAAAAAGTTAAATTTGGTAAAATCAACATTAAAAATTTAAACACCATGTCAGAATTTAATGAATTTGACCAACAAGGTTCTGTTCCGGAGAGAAGCACAGGAGCGATTATCTCTCATGCATTTGAAATGTACAAAGGCGTATTTCTGTATGCTGTGGTCGCCATGATTATCTACAGTATTCTGGGAGCCGTTATTCAGAGGCTGACCGGAATGAATTCCGCGGCCATGCTTGAAGAAATGCGCGATTCAGGAAGTTATTCCAGGTTTTCCGTATTCAGTGCGCCGGGATTTCCTTTGTATCTTACTTTATCAGGGGTTTTAGGGCTGGTGCTTTCCCCTTTGTATGTAGGACTGATTTATATAATCAATAAATACAACACAAAAAATGCTATTGAGTTCTCCGACTTATTTATCGGGTACCGTCAGAATTTTGTAAATATTTTAATCTATGCCTTACTGTCGGGGATTATTTCTTCGATTGCGCTTTCTCTTTGTGTACTGCCGATTATTTTTGTATATCCGCTTCTGATGCTTGGATATCCGATATTATTATTTGAAAACGCTTCTGCTACGGAAGCTTTAGGAAAGTCATTCAATATTGCTAAAGAAAATTACGGGGTTTTCCTTGGCGCAACATTTGTAGGTTTTCTGCTGTCAATGGCAGGAATCGTACTCTGCTTCATCGGAATTATTGTAACGGCACCTTTCATCTTTGCCGTAATGTATTCCCTCTATTGCGCTCATTTAGGAAAACCGAGACAAGTAATTTTAAATAAATGATGAATAAAGATCAGCAAATCAGCAGTATCAAAATCAAGCAGGTTTTTTTGCTTGCCATAATTTTAGTTTTGGCAGGCTTAATCTGCTTCAACCTCGCCCTTTTTATCCCTTCCGTTTTAGGAGCTATTACCATCTATGTCTTATGTCGGAAGTATAATTTTTATTTACAGGAAGAGAAAAAATGGAAGCCATGGGCTGCTTCTTTAACGCTGATGGGTGCCAGTCTGATCGTTCTTATTCTTCCTATTTATTTTATCGGGGATCTTCTTATCGAGAAGCTTGGGAATGCCCAGGCCTATATGGAAAAGTTCAATGTTTTTCTTGAAAAAATCCATACCTACATCTATTCAAAATTCAAATTTGATATTTTAAGCAAAGAAAATATGAATAAGCTGAAGAGCAGTGTTGGACAGTATTCAACAAAAGCACTCAGCGGGACGGTAAATACGCTTACCATTGTAGCTTCCATGTATTTCATTCTTTATTTCATGCTGGAAAAACCCCGTTTTTTTGAAAGAATTCTTTCATCAGCAGCGCCTCTTAAAAGATCCAATGTATCATTGATTGGCGAAAAAATGAGAAAACTGATTCTGGCCAATGCTATCGGAATTCCTGTAGTGGCTCTCGGTCAGGGTATTGTCGCGTTGGTAGGGTATTTCATATTTGATGCTCCAAGCCCGGTACTATTATTTGCGCTTACTGCAGCAACTTCTATGATTCCGGTAGTCGGTGCCGCTATTGTATACGGCCCGGTCTGCATTTTTATGATTGCGGAAGGCGATATGGGAACCGGACTCGGATTGGCCGCTTACTGTATGGTCGTAGTTGGTTTAACGGATAATGTATTGCGTTTTACCTTATTAAAAAAACTGGAAGATATCCACCCTTTGAATACGGTTTTCGGAATCATTATGGGAATGAATTTATTCGGCTTCATGGGGCTGGTTTTCGGGCCGATCATGGTTTCACTTACCTTGCTTCTGATCCAGGTGTACCGGAATGAATTTTCCGACGACGATACGCCTGAACTGGAGCTGCCGGATAAAAATAAAGAGTTGGAAACCAAAATTGATTTAATAGTATAAAAACAGAATATGCAGGACGGAATTAACCCGGAAATATTGAAAGAAATCTGTATCGTAAAAATGCCCTTCGGAAAATATCAGGGAACTGTTCTTGCCGATCTGCCGATAAGTTACTTAGAATGGTTTCAGCGGACCGGAATGCCCAAAGGCAAGCTGGGGATGCAGCTGGCAACGGTTTATGAAATCAAGTTAAACGGCTTAACCGAATTGTTGATTCCTATCCGCTCAGCAGTAAGGAATCAGCGATAAGTTTAATTTAAATTTAAAAATATTTAAATAACCCAACATTTTAAAGAATGTCGGGTTATTTTTATTTGCTTTTGATTTTACAATAACAATAAAATCAAATAATCCAAATAGTAAACAAAAAAGAGACTGAAAACCAGTCTCTTTTTATCTATTCTTTCAGTGCTGCAATTTCATCCCTCAATTTAGCCGCTTTAATGAAATCTAGGTTTTTGGCAGCCATTTCCATTTCTTTCTGTTTCTGGGAAATGACTTTTTCCATGTCTTCAGAAGTGTAACTGGCTTTGGCTTCAGCGACCTTCTGAAGAATTTCCTTTTGGGTGTATTTTTCATCCGGGAAATCCTTGCTTCTTCCGACCAGGCTTTCCGAAATCTTTTTATTTAATGCTACCGGAACCATTCCGTGTTCTTTGTTGTACTCTTCCTGTTTGGCGCGCCGGTATTCTGTTTCATCAAGGGTGGCCTGCATCGACTTGGTAATCTTATCGGCGTACATAATGGCTCTTCCATTAAGGTTACGGGCAGCACGTCCCACTGTTTGGATCATCGACCGGCGGCTTCTCAGCATCCCTTCCTTATCGGCGTCCAGGATAGCAACCAGGGAAACTTCCGGTAAATCCAGACCTTCTCTCAATAGGTTTACCCCGATCAGAACATCGAAAAGCCCTACCCGAAGGTCCTGCATAATCTGGATCCGTTCCAGGGTTTCGACATCCGAGTGAATATATCTTGTCCTGATCCCGAATTTGGTAAAGTATTTCGTCAGTTCTTCCGCCATCTTTTTTGTCAGCGTGGTTACCAGAACCCTTTCGTCAAGATCTGCTCTTTTTTGGATTTCTTCCATCAGATCATCAATCTGGTTGATGGTTGGCCGGATTTCGATAATCGGATCTAAAAGTCCGGTTGGCCGGATGATCTGTTCGATATAAGCACCTCCCGTTTTCTCCAGTTCATAGTCTGCCGGGGTCGCTGAAACATAAATCACCTGATTCTGGATGGCCTCGAATTCCTCGAATTTCAACGGTCGGTTGTCCATGGCGGCCGGAAGTCTGAAACCGTATTCCACTAAGGCTTCTTTCCGGCTTCGGTCGCCGCCATACATCGCGTGAACCTGCGGTACCGTCACGTGGCTCTCGTCGATCACCATCAGGTAATCTTTCGGAAAATAATCCAGCAGGCAGAAAGGCCTCGTTCCCGGAAGCCGGCCGTCGAGATACCTGGAGTAGTTCTCAATACCGGAACAATAACCTAATTCTTTAATCATCTCGAGGTCAAGCTCGGTTCTTTCCTGTAATCTTTTGGCTTCCAGCGGTTTTTCAATCGAACTGAAAAAATCCACCTGCTTTACCAAGTCGTCCTGGATATTCCGGATGGCTCCGTTCAGGGTTTCTTTTGAGGTTACGAAAAGATTGGCCGGATAAATCTGGATCTGTTCAAAATTGCCCGTTACGTTTCCTGAAACCGGGTCGAAGCTCTGGATCTTTTCGATCTCGTCTCCGAAGAATTGGATCCTGATAGCATTATCCGCGTACGCCGGAAATACATCGATCACATCTCCTTTCACACGGAATGTACCCCGCTGAAACTCATTAAGTGTCCTCGAATACAAGGCATTCACCAAAGCATGCAGCAGGGCAGTCCGCGTTACCTTTTCACCGATGGCAATCGAAATCAGGGATTTGTGAAATTCCGTTGGGTTTCCGATACCGTAAATGCAGGAAACCGAAGCAACGATAAGGACATCCCTACGGCCTGAAAGGAGGCTCGCCGTGGCCGAAAGCCTCAGCTTCTCCACTTCTTCGTTGATGCTTAGGTCTTTCTCAATATAGGTTCCGGAAGTCGCAATATAGGCTTCCGGCTGGTAGTAATCGTAGTAACTTACAAAGTATTCTACGGCATTTTCCGGGAAGAATTCTTTGAACTCCATAAACAGCTGAGCGGCCAGTGTTTTATTGTGTGCCAGCACCAAGGTAGGTTTCTGCACATTCTGTATGACATTGGCCACGGTGAAGGTTTTACCGGATCCGGTTACCCCCAGCAGCGTCTGGTATTTTTCACCGATCTGTATGCCTTCGGTAAGCTTTTCAATAGCTTGCGGCTGGTCTCCGGTAGGTTTATATTCTGATTGAAGTTTGAAATTCATAAAATTGGTGATGTTATCCTAACAAAAATACGAAAGAATTATTTGGCATTCAACCATACGATGGATCTTAATTTGTATTTTGATGATTCATTTTATTTATCATCAGTTAAATAAAAAAGCATCCCGGTTTTGGGATGCTCGTCTGTTTATTCAAATGACATGGTCAAAGGCAGTCGCATGGCGTAATTCACCGGTCTTCCATCTTTTTCAGCAGGCTTCCAGATGACATTTTCATTGGCTTTTTTAAATGAGATCAATGCTTCATTATTAAAAAACTCATTATTTCCTGTGACTTTTACATTCACTACATTTCCGGCTTCGGTTACGGTAAACATAATATCGGCTCTTGATAAGCTTTTCGGTTGTTCAGCTTCCAGTTTGGAGGCGTCGAATAATTTTGCAACTTTGTTTCTCAGTTCAATCGGTCCGCCCGGAAATTGCGGGAGCTGTGTTGGATCAGTTGTTGAGTTGGATATCGTTTCCTGATTTAGATTTGTGTTTTTACCCTCCTTCGGCCGGATGGTATCCTGAATCCTTTTTTCTTCAGGGGTATTTCCGGTTAATTCTTCAGGAATTTCAGGTGCTTCAGGCCTATCGTATTTTATGGCTTCTGTACTGTTATCTTCCTGAATTTGTACTGCCGGACTGAGATCACTGCCTGAAATTTTTTTCTGTGTTTCCTGAATTATTTTTTCAATCGGAAGGGCATAGGTTTTTTCAGCAAATAATCCGAAAGCAATCAGTAAAGCAGGAATACTGATGGCTTTTTTCACTTGTGCCCATTTGGACTTCTTGGTGTTCATCATAATAAATCGTTTTTTGGTGTTGTTAAAATTGAAGGTATGGGTAAGGTTATAGTTTTGGCTGGAAATAATTTCATCCAGTATTAAATTCTGATAGTCTTTTACGTTAAAATGATTCTTTAAGACCGATTCATCCGCCAGGAATTCGTGATTCATCAGGATGGCTTTTTTATAAAAGTAAACTGCCGGATTGAACCAGGTGAAAGCTTTTACGATTTCAACAATCATAAGATCAATGCTGTGTTTTTGTTCCAAGTGGCTTTTTTCGTGCAGAAAAATCCTGTCGTCTATTTGCTGAGCAGTGAAATAACTTCTCCCCAGGTAGATCGTATTCCAAAAACTGAAAGGCGGTATATTTTTCTCCGTTACCAAAACTTCCTGATTCTGATAAATGATCTTTTGGCCTTTCAAATTCTTGATTTTCAGAAATGAAACAATCATCATGCTTAAGAATAGAAAGGTTATGATTCCATAGATGGTCCAGACAAAATCAACCGTATTGAAATCGTTCTGCACGGGCGTAAGATCCAGAATCTGCTGGGTGCTCTCAAAAGCGGTCTGTAAACGGTTTGACGGTTTCGGTGATTCCGTACTGATCGAAATAAAAGGAACTGTATAAGAAAACAACAGCGAAAATAACAGATAGATCCTGTTGAACCTATACATTTTTTCCTTTTGCAAAAAACTGTAGTAAAACGCAATCAGCAGGGTAGAGCACAGTATAATTTTAAAAAGGGTTATCATTTTTCATCAATTTGACGGTCGATAATTTCACGGAGTTCTTTCAGCTGTTTCTGGGAAAGCTTTGCATTCGAGGTAAAAAACGAAGCAAATTGGGTAACGGAACTGTTGAAAAAACGGTCAATCATGGAAGACATTTCTTCTTTGAAATATTCCCCTTTCGCTATTTTCGGAAAGTATTCGCGGGAATTTCCATACAATTTATAGCCGACAAAATCTTTGTTCTGCATTCTTTTCAGCAGCGTGGCAATGGTGGTGGTCGCCGGTTTCGGCTCAGGGTAAGATTCCAGAATATCTTTCATGAATGCTTTTTCTTTTTCCCAAAGAATATCCATGAGGTCTTTTTCGGAATCGGTAAGTTTTATTTCTTTCATATTCTACGTATTGTTATAATGTTCTACAAATGTAGAATAAAAATTCAGATAATCAAATTTTTATGGCATTATTTTTCCATCCATTCCGGCAACCACCAAATCTAATGATATGAATTTCAATAAATTTTATATTTCCGCCTTCAGTTTGTTCCTGATTTTATCTTCGTGTAAAGACAACAAACTTAATGCTCAAAAGCTGGGAAAAGATGGCAGCGTAGAAACGAAAGAGCCGAACTCTCCGGAATATAAGCCCGCCTTTGCCGGACAGACTAGGATAAAAGCGGTGAAAACCTCAACGCCTTACAATGTGGAAGTTTTGAGTAAAGATCTCGGAAAACCCTGGGGAATCATTAACCTGCCTGACGGACGGTTTTTAATTACGGATAAAAGAGGCTATATGAACGTTGTTTCAGCCGACGGAAAACAGATTTCCAAAATCGAAGGTTTTCCAAAAGTAGATACCAAAGGGCAGGGCGGAATGCTGGATGTAGCCCTGGATCCTGATTTCAGCAACAACCGGATGATCTACTTCAGCTTTTCTGAGCCTTATGAGAAAGGAAATCACACTGCTGTAGGAAAAGGAATGCTTTCAGCTGATCTGAAAAATGTTTCGGGAGTGCAGGTTATTTTCCGGGCTACCCCGACTTATGACGGCGACAAGCATTACGGCAGCCGGCTGGCGTTTGATAAAGATGGAAATCTTTTTGTAAGCACAGGCGAAAGATCAGACAAGCAGACCCGGGTTTATGCCCAGAGAACCGACAACTATTTAGGAAAAATTTTAAAAATAACCAAAGACGGGAAACCGGCACCGGGAAATCCTTTTATTGGAAAAGTAGGATTTAAACCTGAAATTTATGCTTACGGTATCCGGAATCCGCAGGGAATGGCCATTGATCCGAACGGAATGCTGTGGGATGTGGAAATGGGACCGAGAGGCGGTGATGAGATCAACCTGATCAAACCGGGGAAAAATTACGGCTGGGGCGATGTGACCTACGGGATTGAATACTCCGGTGAGAAAATAAACAACGGAACCACAAAAAAACCGGGAACGGAGCAGCCTGTTTACTATTGGGATCCTGTGATTTCTCCTAGTGGTGTAACTTTCTATACCGGAAATATAGAAGAATGGAAAGGCAACCTGATGATCGGCTGCCTGAGCGGGGAACACATCAACCAGATTGTGATGAAAGACAATAAAGTGGTTGGCGAAGAACGTCTTCTGGAAGGTGAAAATGAAAGATTCCGTGACGTCCTGAACGGGAGCGACGGAAATTTATATGCCGTTACCGACAGCGGAAAGCTTTATAAAGTTTCGAAAAAATAGGTCATTGGAAGAGGGAGGCTGGAAGTTTCTCCGGTTAATAACAGAACAGATGGTCTTAAATATCAGATGAAATTCTTTGCTTACTGTTAAAAAGAATAATGCAATCAGTAAATAATAATTCCGGACAAAATCTATGTTTTGCCCGGAATTATTTATTAGATTCAATTTAAAAACTGTTAATCAATCTATTCAAACCTTCCGTCAGGATTTCCTGAGAAGTGGAGAAACAGATCCGGATATGTCCTTCCGCACCTTTTCCGAACCATCTTTCCGAACCTGGAACGATGGCTACTTTTCCTTCTTTCAGGACGTGCTGGGCAAATTCGTCACTCGACATCCCGTTTTCAATTTTCGGGAAAATCACGAAGGTCGCTTCCGGAAGATTAGGCGTTAAAATCCCTGAATTGCTCAGCATGCTGTGCGCCAGATCCCTGTTGTGCTGCAAATGGGTAAGGAAGTCGGTAAACCACGGTTTCGCCCGGTCAATTGCAACACTGGCCGCAATTTGCGATAGAGTGGAGACTCCTTCAATAGTCGAATTGAATTGCGACTTCTCCGTAAAATCATCCAGCAAATCCTGGTCATTGCACAAAACGGCACCGATTCTCAGGCCAGCAATACCAAAAGACTTTGAAAACCCGAATACGGTAAAGCTTTTCTTTCTGGCTTCCTCAGAAACAGAAGAATAGGTATTGAATTCCCTTTTATCATATACAATATCGCTCCAGATCTCATCGCTCATTACCCAAAGGTCGTGGGCAGCGGCAATTTCGGAAATCTTCTTTAGAATTTCTTTAGAATATACTCTTCCCACCGGATTATGCGGATTGCAGATGCTGATCATTTTTGTTTTCGGTGAGATCAGCGAAACCAGCATCTCGAAATCGATGTCGCCGGTTACGGAGTTTACCGCACACAGTCTGATGTTTCCACCAACGGCTTCCACGGTCTTTTTAAAGAGGAAATCCACCGGATCGAAGATGATGGCTTCATCGCCGGGATTCAGAACGTATTTGGCAATCAGGAACATTCCCTGAGCGGCACTGTTTACAGCTAAGATATTGTCTGGGGTAAAGCTTCCTTTTTTTTCAACGTTAAAATGTTCCGCAACACTCTTTTTGAATTCCGGGATGCCGGAGAACGGGCCGTAACTTAGGTATCCATCTTTAATGTATTCAATAATTCCGTTTTCTATTTCTTCCGACATTCTGAAATCGGGATCTGCAGCCGTTAAAGGAATAATGCCGTCTTCAAGGGTGGCCCATCTTCCATTATAGGCTTTTCTTTTCAGGGCTTCGAAATTGATCTCTTTATTTGTAAACATTTTTATTTGTATGAAATGGGTAATGTATTTTTCGGTTGTTCGTGAAGCGGTAGAAGAAACTGTTCCAGCAAGGCCCTTCCGTTGGCGATGTGAATGTCGATTTCAGGCCTTCTTTCCTCTTCGTATTGTTGGAAGGTCTCCTGAAGAGATTTTCCTTCGGTTAAAAGATTTGTTAAGATAAAGGAATCTTTTAGGGCGGAAGTTACGCCCTGGCTGGTAAAAGGAATCAGCGGATGGGCTGCATCACCGATGAATACGATGTTTTGATGGTAAAAAGGATTCAGTTTTTCTAATTCATATACGCGCCAGATATGGGCGTTTTCGTAGCCCGAACCCTCAATGATGGAAGAGATCAGCGGATTCCAGTCGCCGAAATGATCAAGCATAAACTGTCTGATGCAATCTGCGGTGTAATCTTCATTAATGAAATATTTGGTAATATCAAACTGACAGTACCAAAGGATTTTCGAAGAAGACAGCTTTAAAACCCCAAAAGTAAGCCCGCCGTCTTCATGATGGAACTTCAGGAAATTGCTTTCGATCTCACTGGCCAACGCCTCGTTTTCAATGATGTTTACTACCTCGTTTTCGAGAACGGCTTTCATGGTTTCGTCCTGGAAAATCGTTCTTCTTAAACGGCTTCTTGATCCGTCTGACGCAATGACGATATCCGCATCCAGATTCTGGCTGCCGTCTAGGGTAATCTGGGCTTTACCGTCTTCAAAGCCATTCAGGGCAACAGTGGAATTGTAAGATATTCTATCTTCCGGAACTCCTTTGGCAAGAATTTCAATTAATGCGCTTCTGGAAACGACGAACACATTGTCCAGATCTTTTTCGGAAATTATTGCTCCCGACTGGTTATAATGAATATACTTTTTAAGGAAACTCCCTTTTGCGTAAAGGTCGTCGATGTTAATGATATTGGAAAGAAATTCGATACCTTCTTTGGGAAGAATGAATCCATGTCCTTTCAGGTCATTTGGAGTCCTTCTTTCGTACAGGTGATAGTCGATCTTATTTTTTTCCAGATAATTCGCCATGCTCAGTCCTGATACACCGGCACCTATGATTGCAGCTTTGCCCATCTTTATTGGTTGTTGGTTTTATTTGTTGTAGGATGTAATTTTTTCATTAAAAAGTACCTGATTGCGAAAAAGGACAATCTAAAATTCAATTTTAATGAAAGGAAATGGCTTTCAGCCAAAGATTTAAAAGTAATGAGGTAATATCAGGTACGATATTACGGTAAACAAGTACCTATTCCGGTGCTTTAAAAATGTTGTCGTCAGAGTGGAAACCTGCAACGCCTCCGCTCACCGCAAATTTCATGGCGGAAGCAGCCGTCATGCCGACTACCGGTTTGATGTTTTTTTCTTCGGTAACGATCACCCAGCCGGAAATCGCGTAAGAATGGGGAAGATAAACCGCTACATAATTGTGCTTTTCTACGTCGGCCATTTCTTTCTGGGTCAAAAAGCCGATTCTCCAGATTTCAGGGTTTTCATTGGTTTTTACCCAGACCGGATCATTGAATTTTTTTTTATCGCCCACAAAGGAAGACATCACATCTTTCGTTGGGGTATAAATGTGCTTTACACCGGGCGTTTTTTCCAGCAGCCGGTCCATGGAATCGAAAAAGAATTTTCCTACCACAAACTTATTGCCCAGAAAACCCAGCAAAGCCGTAATGAGAATAGTGGAGATAAAAACCAGTCCCGGAATTTCCCGGGCTACGGAAGGAATGATGTTGTCTATCGAAGTCACAATATACCATATCACGAAGATCGTCAGCCCAATCGGGCCGATAATTACTAATCCCTGAAAGAAGTTTTTCAGGAAAAAATTGGTAATATTTTCAAACGTCGGTTTTTTCAAGACCTTTTGCTTTTATCCGTGGATCGTTTCTCCTTTTCCATAAGACTGGATCACTTTGGCTTCATACTCCAGCCATTCTTCCCATCTTGCGTTTACTTTCTGCTCATCGCCCAATTGTCTGGCAAATCCGATGAACGTGGTATAATGATTGGCTTCGGAGATCATCAGTTCCCTGTAGAAAGTCTTCAGCTCTTCATCTTTAATATTTTCGGTAAGCACTTTAAATCTCTCACAGCTCCGGGCCTCGATCATGGCGGCAAAGAGCATTTTGTCGACGATCAGGTCGTCTCTGTTTCCGCCTTTCTGGATAAAGTTTACCAGTTCATTTACATAATCGTCCTTGCGGGTACGTCCGAAAGTATAGCCTCTTTTCTTAATGATCTCATGTACCTGTCCGAAGTGTTCAAGTTCTTCCTGCGCAATGGCAAGAAGCTCCGTAACGATTTCCGGATATTCCGGCAGCATAGTGATCAGTCCGATCGCATTGGTAGCGGCTTTCTGCTCGCACCAGGCATGATCTGTTAAAATTTCTTCAATGTTTCCTTCCGCAATGTTAGCCCACCTTGGGTCGGTAGGAAGTTTCAACTTAAACATGTTTTAAAATTTTGTGTAAAATTAAAACAATTTGCAATACGATTAAAGTTTTATTTATACTTAAAATTTTACATTAAAAATTAATTTGTAATTATAATATTTCATCGAGATGGTATTTTTTTTGTTAGTACTTTAAAAAATCACTAAAAATACCAGTTATGAACACAATCAACTTCAGATCAAGAATGAATGCATTATTATTAATGATCTTCACTATGGGTACCTCTGTTTTAGCTTTTGCTCAGGAAACTGCCGGTACAGGAGGCGGAACGGTAACTACAGAACAGAAAACAACCACAACGACGGAATGGTATACGGATCCGATGTATATTATCGGTGGAGCCATTCTTCTTATTATCATTATTGCACTGATTGCCAGAAACGGAAGAAGCAGGGCTTAATTTTCAGCAGCTGTTTTTCTTTTTAGGAATGCCAGGGTTTTCCAGCCTGCTTCATCCACTTTTTTCAGACCGGCTGAAACGATGAAGGCCAGGGTGATATTTATACCATAAATCAGAATCATTAAAACCCACCAGGGCATGCTTTCTTTCATAGGAACTACTAGAAAGTAAATTAGAGAGGAACTGATGCCTTGCCCGAAATAGAAAAATATAGCATTTCTGCCTATATAGGTCACAAAATTCTCTTTTGTGACCTTTAATCTGTTGTAGAAAACGAAAAGTGTTACCAAAGAGAATAAGGTCCAGATAATGTAGGGCATTTGGGGTGGAAACTTATATTTGCTGATTTTAAAGAAAATCTCATTCCCATAAAATGAGAACATTCCGATCAGTGCTGCTGCTACAGCCGCATAGAGAACGGGGATGGCTTTTACAGGAATCTTTTTCCCTCTCATTCTGTTGCCTACCAGAAAAACCGTCATATAAAAAGTTATATAGCCCACCTGTCCCGAAGGATAAATTTCCGGGAAGATATTAAATAACAGAGTTAGAGCAGCACACAGTCCTATAAACCAATAAATATGCTTCGAAAAAAATCTCAGAATTAAAACTCCGAAAACGGTTAAGATATAGTAAACCTTCAGATACCAGAAACTGCCCATTACCACCGGAAATGTATCCGCATTGGTGTACTGGTGAAGATACCAGTTTCCCAGATTTTCCCATTGCGGGACGGTGGAAATGCTGGTAACTGCGTATTTGGATCCGAAAGTGGAATAGAAATTCTGCAGCCATTCCAATGAGAAAAAAGTAAGCCCGAACACCTTAAAGAAATAATCCAGGAAGAAAAGCAGCGTTACGAAAATCATGTAGGTAATCTGCAGTTTCAGGAGCCGGTAAAATGTTTTCTCGATATTTGAGCCCGATGTAATTCCGCTCAGTGCATAGAATAAGGCAACATCGAAAACCAGGGAAAAGATCCTGATCTCAGGCAGTATATAAAACTGTCCCGACCAGAATGCAGTATGAATGAATATAATGGAAAGGGTGGCCATTCCTTTTGCGAAATCAATATAGAGGTCTCTTTTCATTGCTTGTGGATGAGGTTTCAAAAGTAAATAAACTTTATGAATTTTCAGGATAAATAAAAAGAGACAGGGACCATGCCCTGCCTCTCAAGAAAAGATATTTCAAAAATGATGATTACTGTAGGTTTTTAAACTCTTCAGCAGAAATTTCGCCGGTCTGAAGTTTTTTAATTTCATCCAGATACGGTTTCATATAGGCATCAAGTTCAGGGTACTTTGAATTTTTCGCCATTTTATAGGTTCCGTTAAGGACGCCCTGATAATAATAGAAAAAGTTATAGTCGAATGCTGATGCCGTAAGATCATACTGGCCTAAAAGAAATCCCAAACGCACGGCCGATCTTCTTTGTGGCGGTGTACCGTGATGCCCCGCGCTGTTGGTCTGATAGTCCCCGATGCTCTGGGCGAATTCGTAGGCTGCAGCAATCTGTGTGAAACTGGTTTGGTTGTAGCCATTCGGTCTTCTCAGGTAATATCCTGCAAATCCGTCAGCCTCCAGCTCATTCGGTCTTGCCGTAGATTCGGTTACGGAAGGAAGTCCGAAGATGTATTGCAGCTGGTGCCCGTATTCATGGGCAAGGATCATCGCATTGACAATGTCTCCGCCTTTTGATTTTGCATCATAATAGATTGCATAACCGTAATAGATTTTTCCGGTGGAATATGAAATCGCATTATAGGTCGAATTGTAATTTGACGGATCGTTCACAAATCGTAGCGTTGGGTTGCTTCTACCCCACATGCTTGCAATTTTAGTCATCTGGGAATTCATGAAGTTCGTATCCGTGGAATTTTGCAGTGAAGTCAGTAACACAGAAGAGGAACTCCAGTACTGGTCTACGTAATAACATACTTTTTCCAGTGCGTTGGGCTGGTCGATTTTCAGGTTCTCCGTCTGCTGTTCTGGCTGTACGGGAGTGTCCATGGTGTCGTCGTTACATGCTGATAATGAGAGTGCAGCAATTGCTCCCAATAGAATCGGGAAAGAGAAGTTTCTTTTCATATATAAATATTTTGTCTGACGAAGTTATTCATTTTAACGTTACAACATATCACTTTATTGTGATAAATTATTCAAAACATAGTTAATTTTTTATTTTAAAAAAAGATTAGGTTGAATTTGAGTGGATTAGAAAATATTTCTTATATTTGCACCTCGAAATAACTAAAAATCTTATAAACAATGTTTGCAATTGTAGAAATAGCAGGGCTTCAATACAAAGTTGAGCAAGACCAAAAGCTGTTTGTAAACCGTTTAGCAGGAGACAAAGGAGGTAAAGTATCTTTCGATAAAGTACTTCTTACTGTAAACGGAGCAATCACGGTAGGCGCCCCAGCTGTAAGCGGAATCACTGTAGAAGCAGAGATCCTGGATCACGTAAAAGCTGATAAAGTAATCGTTTTCAAAAAGAAAAGAAGAAAAGGTTACAAAGTGAAAAACGGACACAGACAATCTTTAACTCAGATTCAGATCACTGGTATTACAGGATTTGAAGGAGCTCAGAAAGCAGAAAAGCCTGCTAAAAAGACAACTAAAAAAGCTGACGCTGAAGCAACTGAAAGCGCAGAATAATTGTAAAACCAAAAAACCTTAAAATAAAATGGCACATAAGAAAGGAGTTGGTAGTTCCAAGAACGGTAGAGAATCTCACTCCAAAAGATTAGGAGTAAAGATTTTCGGTGGTCAGGAGGCTATTGCCGGAAACATCATCGTTAGACAAAGAGGTACACAACACCACCCGGGTGCAAACGTGGGTATCGGTAAAGACCACACTTTGTTCGCTTTGGTAGACGGTAAAGTAGTTTTCAGAAAGAAAGCAAACAACAGATCTTTTGTATCTGTAGAAGCAAACGCATAATTTCAGCGTTTTATAAAAAACAAAACCTTAGCATCTGCTGAGGTTTTTTTTTATCCCTATTCAGGAAAGTTAAATTTTTCATAACTAGTCAATACAGAGGGAAATATTTATATATTTGGAACTATCAAATAATCAATATCCTGCGGATGCCGAAAAGCAATAATAGAGTAGGAAAAAAACAAAACAAATATTTACGAAAAATCTGAAAAAACTAACGAAGAGAAATCTGAGAGAAATTAACGAAGGAGTAGGGAATTATTGCCCACCGCCGGCAAACTGGTGTGCACAATGGTGTACCTGGAAGACATGGCAAAAAGAACATTGTTTAAATGCTGTAGTCGATGAACCTTGTAATTGTTAGGTCCAATAAAACTAACTAAAAAAACTCCTTCAAAGCGAAGGAGTTTATATTTTAAAAATTAACCTGGAATCCTGCTTTTACGCCGAAAGTTGATATATCCGGCCGGTCCAGATAATTTCCCCGCCAGTTAAAGTCTACCCTAAAGATCCGGAGGTTTCCGAAGCCGATATTCTCGATCCCAAAGCCGTATTCATAATAGATATGCTCGCTGGGTGCCGAATATTTAAATCCTTCTACATTAATAGCTTTTGAGGCATCACTTAGAGTTCCGTATGCGCCCCGGATAAATGCAATTTCCCTTAGTTTTAATTTCTTGATCAAAGGAATAAACGAAAGGATTTTCCCGTTAAAATGGTGTTCCAAATGAAGCGTGGTGTAAGTATCTGCAACGAATTCATAATAATTAAGCTGGGCGAAAGTATTCTGCGCCAGACTGTATGATTGGTTTCCCGGGATTACATTCTGTAAAGCCAACGGGACGGTATCGAAATTTTTCCCGGCTTCAAAGTTCAGCATTAATTTACCCCAGCTTCCAATCAGAATCGGTTTATAGAATAGGAACTGCAATTTATTATAGTTAAAATCCGATCCGAATAGTCCTTCCACTCCTTTGGTATATTTTAAAACGATTGTCGGTGCAAGGGTTCCATGTTCAGTCCGGTCCAATCCGGTTTGTGAGAATTTGGCACCCGGCCTTGCAATCAGGCTTAACGTAAAATGTGAATCATTGGTCGTTTTTCTCAGGTCTCCGTTTTTGTAATACATCAGATTAAAACCTGATGGATTGGCAGATTTAATGCTTTGCATGGTCCCGTCCAGTCTGATCTGGAAGTTTTTCCAGGGTTCGATGGATGTAAATATATTGGTCTGGTTTACCGAGCTTAAAGAGGCGTTTTCCCCTCTGGCAAAAATAGTGGAGGAAGCAAAAGTCCTGGCCATAATTCCGTCATCATTGGTCAGCTGAACCCCAAGCTGGAGAATGTCTCTTCTCGTTCCGGCGCCGATGGTAAAGCGGTTTACCCTGTTGAACATATACCGTGCTTCAGCTCCATATTTTACCTGATGGTCTTTAAATCCGTACGCAGTGTAAAACTGCAGTCTCCAAGGGTCATTCCGGGTAAAGTAGGTTCTTGCTCCGATCCTGATCCGGTCGCCTTCCACTTCATTTTTTCCGTAGACCGAAAAAATTGGCCCCAAATCTATTGCATTGCCAACATGATAATAACCGGATGCGAGTGTTTCGTAAAGCTTTACAATCCTGTTGAATTTCGGGGTCTGCTGAAGCTTGTCCAGCATTTCATAAACGCCCTGCTCGCTTTTAGATAAGGAATCCGGCCTGGCTTTAACCCAGTAGGCATCGTCTTTTTCTACGAATTTATCTTCATATTCCTCTTCCTGCCTTTTAAAAATTTTATCTTCTAACGGTTTGTTGAACTGATATTCAGAATAATCTACAGTGCGCTTTGCAACGATGCTTTTGGCTGTTTTCTTTTTGGAGAAAGGCGTCATCTCAATTTCCGTAATCACCTTTCGGGGTAAGAAGGTGTTCTCGTCTGGATTATCATATTCCAGTTCTGTCGAGATCCCGTTGATGAAATTGACGTTGATTTTCTGTGTGGATTTGAGGGTGGCTCCCAAAACAGCGTAGCTGTCGGCATCAATATACAGATAGCCCTGGAATGCGAGAACTTCCGTTCTTTTCGGCTGGTAGCGGATTTTGTAAGCTTCTTCCCCGCGGATCGAAATGGTGTCGATCAGGTTATAATCATAGGTGCTGAACCCGGTTTCCCCGACCGGACTTGGAAAGCCGATATCAAAATAATTCAGCGTATTGTTGTAAATATTGATGTCCCTATATAGGTTTTTTGCCGTCAGGGTAATGATCTGGTTATCCTGGAAGCCGGAAGTTTTCTGCGCAACAAGGAGTTTTTTTGTCCTTTTCGCCGGTCTGTTTTCGCCATAATTTTCATAAACCGCCTCGTTCAAGAATACCGGAAGCGCTAATTTTCCGTTTGCCGTGGAGTCTTTGTAATCGAAAATAAATTCAAGCTTATTGAAGATTTTCCTTTTCATGAAAGCACTGTCCAGATTATTGGCGTCAAACTGGATCTTCTCATACTCCTTATAGGTATAGGTATCGAATTTATCCAGCCCGTTGTTTCTTTTTCTTTCCCAAACTTTCTGCATGATTGCATAGGCGGGATTTTCCTTTTTATTTTTATATTTCGGCTTTTCGTTGTGGATAACGACTTCCTCGATGCTGCCTACCTTTTCCTGAGCCAATTTTACAAAAATATTTGATGCATTGCCTGGGTTTACTTCTACGGATTCTAAGGCATAATTTTTTCTTAAAAATTTTAATTTATAAATTATGGTGTCAGACTGCAGCGTAAAATTCCCTGAAGTTGTTGTTAAAGCAGGTTTATCACTTTCATTGATGAAGATATCTACACCGCTGACCGGCTTATTCGTTTTCCCGTCAACAATTCTTCCGCTGGCTGTATTTTGTGCATACACCCATCCGGTAAAAAACAGTAAAAAAAAGAGGAGGTAATATCTGGAGGTATTAATTAACATTTATTGTTTCTTCAAGCTATGGCATAAACAAAAAGTATGCAGATTTTATTATACCGAATTAATAATATTTGCATTTAATATGATGTAAATACAAAAGTGCAAATGTAAGGAAATAAGGGCATTATTCGATAGCCTGTTTATGGCTGTTTATATAAATTAAAACAGGTTTGTCAACTAAGGCTTATATTTTGCATCATTCAGTTCGGCAACATGGCAGAAGCAGTGTCGTCATCACAGAAATTACAAACTTTAAATATTATGAAAATAGAAATCAAGACCCCGATTGAAAAAACAACTCTGGAATTCGAAAACGAAGAATATTTCAAAAAGATACATGCGGAAATTATCGAAGCGATAACGGATGATCTTAATGTAAAAGGCGTTTATTTTGAAAAGGACGGCTCCGGTACTATGTTTCCTGCATTATTGTTGAAAAACAGTATTATTATCGTTCATACGGGAACGACGGTTTCATCACCTGCTTCTCCGTTCTTCATATAAATAAAAGCCCTTCACAGGGCTTTTCGCTTATATGATTTAAAATAAAGTATTCGGAATTTTTTCGGGTTCCAGGTTAATGTATTCAAGATCGGGCGAATAATTCGGAAACTGAAACCTTTCGATAGGTTCGTGCTCCAGGAATTCTTTCCCCATTTTTGCATTGAGGGTAATGATCATTCGGTCATGAATTTCCGCCTGTATAGGATTGGGTAGGGTAGTAACCAGCCCGAAACCCAGATTGCTGTCTGTATACACATCAAAAAATCCGGCTATGTAAAACTGTGCTTTATCTTTCCAGAACATTTCATGCTTTGCTTTTACCGGGGTTTTCCTTCCCGGAACCGAAATGCTTTTATGCTCAAAATAGGAGGATGCCGGAATCAGGCATCTGTTCTTTTCAATCTTCCGGTAATACGTATGGGCGTTTTCAGACTGGAGGTTTTTGCCTTTGGTAGGAGCGTCCGGATTTTCTTTAACGCCCCAGAAGGTATTCATTAAAACGATCCCATTATGATTAACTACTGCAGGAATAGTTGGGGCAGTTTGTTTTGTGAATGCGTTGATGCTGCCGTTTAAGACAAAGTTTTCTTCTTTGTATCCTTCTGCTCCCAGATCTTCTACGGCCTTCTTTAAACTGCCTTTTTTATTATTGAAGTTATAACACATATGGAATTTTATAGAATCGGTACAAAATATATGCAAACCGAGACTGCAGGCTGAAATTGAGGTATGTAAATAAAAAAGTCTGTCTCACAATCCGTAAAAACGGACTTTTTGTAAGATTTTTCTTAACCTCCTCCTGTCTGAGAATAGTTTCATACAGGTGATTCTTAGACCGCATCATGTGGTTGTAAGACTAACGCTTTGTGCTCCCTTACCATGCGAATATCTAGTTATTGTATTTGATTACTAAGCTTTATAGTCATCATTTTTAAAAAATATTATAATTGTGTAACACTTTTGTTAAAATCATTTTAACCAAATGTATTTATATTTTCGGATCTATTACGATGTTTGATGGAGATTGTAAAGATCTCTGATTTATAATATCTCACCAAATAATCATAAATAATCATCTCAAATACTCTTTGATTGGAAACAAAAAGCCTGTTGATATTCATGTGGAATATACTTTGAAAGAAGTTCCTCAAGGAAATTCTCAAAGATTGATTTTCATTGTGACAAAGTACATTTTGTAAAGCCGCATTGTTTTCTTCAATATGAGATAAAAAAGCACTCCTCTCTTCCGAAAATTCGTCTGAACTCAAGAAATCCAAATATTTGGGTTTAAACTCCCTGTACTTTTTATCCAATTGAGAATTAAGTTTTTTATCGGCATTGAATTCTCTTTTAAAAGCATCATTAAAATCTTTCATCCATTTTAACTTTTCCTGAACTGAAAGATTTAATTTATTAAGCATCTGATCAATCAAAAAAAGGCTGACAATAATCTTTTCCTCATCGTCATAGGGTAGACATTGAATGGTAAGCTCACTGTTTCTGTAAAAGAAAGTTTCAGTATCATCTATCATATTTTCTCCATAACGTTCAATTTCACGGTTATACGTATCTATTACAATATTTGAAATTTCACCACTATCTGTAAAATTTTGAAGAGAATCGCTAATGCTTTTTAAAACTTCAGTGTAGTTTTGGATATCAGTCAGCATAAACCTTACTCTCAGGTGAGGTTTGGGATCATTGTAACGGATGAAAAACCATTTGGAAATACAATTTTCTTTCTAAAAATACTTTACCAAGGGCGCTATTGACTCTTCTAAAACATGATCTGCCGTTTTTATTCCGGTATAAATTTTAAGATATAACCATTCGCTTCCCGGAGCAAATTTTCTTTTCATCATTTATGTAGTGCTTTTTATTTTAACGTGAGTTCGGCTTAAGCAGCAATCAATCTATCTTCATCAATAATGTCGGAATTGGTGTTAATAGAAGGTTTTTTATCAAAGAAGGAATAAGCAGCTAAAGCGGAGAGAATATTGAGAACAA
>CAJYXJ010000039.1 GCA_913778085.1 uncultured Chryseobacterium sp. | reverse complement strand
CCTGTTCCCATTCCGAACACAGAAGTTAAGCCCACCAGCGCCGATGGTACTGCGAAAGCGGGAGAGTAGGTCGCCGCCAGTTTTTATTAAACCTCATACAGCAATGTGTGAGGTTTTTTTATGTCCGAAATTCAACGTTCAAGATTCAAGGTTCAAAATTTAAGTATTTTCCTGAAGCTGCATCAGCAGCTATAACAGGCCTTGTCCTGGCTGATGGATATAATAATTACCCTACAAGGATTAAATGGAATTGAAGCCAATTTTACCACCTAAAAAGGCTTTAAAGAATCTATTTTTACAGCCAATAGATCAATTGAGCTCTATCTTATTAAGCATCATATTCAATCTGGCCATTTCCGCCCAATTTACGGAAATGATAATATACCTTTTCTCTATTTTTGGGTAATTCCCAAGCATTGACAACGTGTACGAAGAATCGAAGGATAACGGCAAGTAAATCGCGGAATGCATAATAATCTTTTATTTTAATAGGCTAAATTTTTTCTATAACTTACAATTGCCGTCCATTGAAGGAAAGATAATTCTTTGTCATGAACTCTGATTTTGTGTTGAAACAAAAAGTTCTGACGAACCGGCTTATTTTATGAATTGCTTTCCAGAAATTTTTTCTAAACGAGTTCTTGGATAATATAATAAAACTAAGCTAAAAATTAGTGTTTTATGGGAGTAAAGCTAATCCTGCTTTATTAGCCAGGATAGCTATAAATACTGTAGGAATTTTCAATAATGAGAATGTTCCTACAAATGGATAACAAGCCTTAGAAAGCTAAGCTAAGAAGGTCCTTTAAAAATGTCAGCAAAATGTCCGCTGCCAATACTGATAAGAGATGCTAAACGGGATAGTGTCCGTAATATTAATGAAAATGACTCCTGTAACAATGATGATTCAGCTGACTCAAAAACTCTTTCAGATGCAGATATTTACTGTATGGGATTTCTTCACAGTGAAGATACGGACAGTGATGAAAAATGCGTCAAATACAGTTTGACCAGGAGAATTATTTTTAGAAAAATGATCTGGTAAAAAAGTTTTAAATAAAATAAAATGGAAGAAGGGCAAAAAGCTACTGGCTCGACAGAAGTGCAGCCAATAGAATTTATCAGAAAGATAACAGTGAAAGAACAAAATGGCATTAGGAATAGTAAGATTATTATAATTATTTTTTCTTATGGATGAATACAGGATATAATCAAAAAAGAGAATGTTTCAAAATGTATAGAGTGATTAATGATAAAAGTGGATGTAATGGAGTGCGAAGTATTGAATATGCTAATAATATCATCAAAACCAAGAATCTTCAAAAAGAATCTTCTGCAAGATTCAGTGCGGCATTCTAAGCTCCAAATATGATAGAAAAAGATTCTATTAATAAAAATCTTATTCTATTATGCTGATGTCAGTTGTAAGGATAGTGAAATTATTCAAAATTCGGATAAATGTTTTATTATTTTTTATTTCAAACATGACAAATTTACAGATTAAGTATGCGCTGTGAATAGCAACAATAAGTTCCTCTGATGATCGCTAAAAAGTGGCATTTTTTAGAGAAGAACATGAAATTCCCAAGAATATTTATACAGCTTAAAAGTATGGGAATAGGAACAATGAAAAACGGCTGCTTCATCTGAAGCAGCCGATGTATTATCAACTATATAGTATTAAAATTCTATATCCACTCCTAATTTCCCGGCCAACAGCCTGGAGATTTTTTCTTTTAAAGGCTCGATATCGATATTCTGCATTGCGTCATTGGCAAAAGCATACAGCAATAAGGCCTGCGCTTCTTTTTTGGAAATACCTCTCGCTCTAAGATAAAATAAAGCATCCTCATTCAATTGTCCTACCGTACAACCGTGCGAGCATTTTACATCATCCGCAAAAATTTCAAGCTGGGGCTTGGTGTCGATTGCTGCACCTTCGCTCAGCAATACATTATTGTTTTGCTGGTAGGCATTTGTTTTCTGCGCAATTTTATCTACAAATACCTTTCCGTTGAAAACTCCGTGAGATTTCCCATCGAAAATACCTTTGTAATTCTGGTAGCTTTCGCAGTTCGGGAAATTGTGATGAACCGCCGTATGATGATCTACAAGCTGGTCTTTACCGATAATTGTGATCCCATTCATAAAAGAGTTGATATTCGATCCGTTCTGAATGAAATCCAGGTTATTCCTTACCAGCTTACCGCCAAAAGAGAACGTATTCACAGTCGTTAGGCTGTCTTTTTCCTGTCTGGCAAAAGTATTATCGATCAGATAAGAGGTATCATTGTCATTTTGCAGTTTATGCCAGTCTGCTTTTGCATTCGGATAGGTAAAAATTTCCGTTACTGAATTTGTCAGAACATAGGTGCTGTCAAAGTTATGATGACTTTCAATAATTTCCACTTTGGCACCTTCGTCAACAATTAATAGATTCCTTGTATTATAGAAAGTATTTTCTTCCTGATTCTGAGAAATGTAGAAAATATGGATCGGTTTTTCAATCACCACATTTTTAGGAACCTTCAGGAAAAAACCGTATTTACAGTAAGCCTGATTCAGATTGGTAAATGCGGATTTATCGGAAGCGATCGTATTGAAATATTGGTCGAAAACATCCCGGTGCTTTTCATCATTTAAAGCATAATTAAAGGAAAGAAACTCCACATTTTCGATCGAAACTTTTGACAGTTCTTTATGAAGTTTACCGTTGACGAAAGTGATCCAGTCGAAATTTTCTTCACCCAAATGCAGCTGATCGAGCTGCTCTTTGGTAATGTTATGATTTTCTTTCGGGAAAAAGTTATAGGCTTTTTCCGTAATTTCCTTTAAATTGGTATATTTATATTCTTCGTCTTTCTTTGTAGGAAAACCGGCCTTTTCAAATCTTTGAAGAGCTGCCTTTCGATCTTCATCTAAAAATCGGTGATGAAGACGCTCCAGGAATTCATGATGGTTTTCTGTAATCTGTTCTTTTAATGCCATTACTGGTATATCTGTGGTTTGCACCATTTTTTCTTTTTTGTTTTGGCTGAATTGTTAAACCGAAGATCAAATAATAAATCTCCGCATTTTTCATCTTTTAATTAATTTAAAAGCCAGTCGTAGCCTTTTTCTTCAAGCTCTAAAGCGAGAGACTTATCACCGGTTTTGATGATTTTTCCGTTAGCAAGAACATGAACGAAATCAGGCTGGATATAATTAAGCAATCTCTGATAGTGAGTAATCAGCAATACTGCATTTCCTTCGTTTTTAAAAGCATTTACCCCATCTGCAACAATTCTCAAGGCATCGATGTCCAGTCCGGAATCGGTTTCGTCAAGAATAGCCAGTTTCGGGTTAAGCATCATCATCTGGAAGATCTCGTTTCTTTTCTTCTCACCTCCTGAAAACCCTTCGTTCAGTGATCTTGAAAGGAAATCTTTTTTAATGCCCAATTTCTCGGATTTTTCACGGATCATCGCCAGCATTTCTTTGGCAGGCATTTCTCCCAATCCATTCGCTTTTCTGTTTTCATTCATCGCCGCTTTGATGAAGTTGGTTACGGAAACCCCCGGAATTTCCACCGGATACTGGAAAGAAAGGAAAATCCCTTTATGTGCTCTTTCTTCAGGAGCATCTTCAATAATGTTTTCACCCCCGAAAATGATTTCACCTCCTGTTACTTCATAATCTTCTTTTCCGGCGATAACGGAGGAAAGGGTAGACTTACCGGCTCCGTTCGGTCCCATAATGGCGTGAACTTCACCCGGCTTTATTTCAAGATTAATTCCTTTTAAAATTTCTTTGTCGCCGTCTTCAATTTTGGCGTGCAAGTTTTTTATCTCTAACATATATTTTAGTTTATCGCAAGGTTAGACTTTGAGTATATCCTTTGTAATACTAAACTACCATTACAAAGGCATTAACGCCGGCGAATGAAATACTATTTTTCATTTTTAAACATTAAGAATTTAAGCAATTTTTAATGTATTATTTTTTTATAAGGAAATCAATAAATTGATTTTAATTAAGATCATTTAAGGTCTTTCAGTTCTTAATTTCATCAATATTAAATTATTCCGGAAGTTTAGTGAAATATTCATTTACTAAAGGAATCATCGATTTCGAAATATTATCCGTGTAAAAATTAATCAAAAGACCTTGAGGCTTTTTCAATATTTTCATATAAGTCATCAGTTGTGCCTGATGAACGGGCAATAAACTTTCTACCGTTTTGATTTCAATAATAACTGTGTCATTCACAAGTAAATCAATTTTCAGCGGAGTTTCAATTTCAATTTTTCCATAATTGATTTTAGTCCTGATTTGTTGATCTACTATAAATCCTTTTTCTTTTAATTCATATGCCAAACACATTTCATAAACACTTTCCAATAAGCCGGGACCAAGTTCTTTATGAACTTTAATTGCGCAACCTATGATATCATAAGAAAGCTGTGTTATTTGTGTTTTTGTCATCTTAATTTTCTTCACAAGAATTGATTTATCAATTCCTTCGTATTTAAACATTAAGCATGTAAGATAAAAACTTAATTTCTTAATGTTTAAATAATCTATCCTACAGAACCTTCCAAAGAAATCTCCAGCAACTTCTGGGCTTCAATGGCAAACTCCATCGGTAATTTATTGAGAACCTCTTTACTGAAACCGTTTACGATCAGAGCGATTGCTCTTTCCGTATCGATTCCCCTCTGGTTACAGTAGAAAATCTGGTCTTCTCCAATCTTTGAAGTCGTTGCTTCGTGTTCCAGCTGTGCAGTAGGATCTTTAATTTCGATATAAGGGAAGGTGTGGGCTCCGCATTCGTTACCCATCAACAGAGAATCGCACTGGGAAAAGTTTCGTGCTCCTTTTGCAGAAGGCATTACTTTTACCTGTCCCCGGTAGGAGTTCTGCGATTTTCCGGCAGAGATCCCTTTGGAAATAATTGTTGATTTCGTATTCTTCCCGATGTGGATCATCTTTGTCCCGGTATCTGCATACTGATGATTGTTCGTCACGGCAATAGAGTAAAACTCCCCGATCGATCCGTCACCTTTTAAGATACATGAAGGATATTTCCAGGTTACGGCAGAACCGGTTTCTACCTGTGTCCATGAAATCTTGGCGTTTCTCTCACAAAGCCCTCTTTTGGTTACAAAATTGAAAACCCCGCCTTTTCCTTCTTCATTTCCCGGATACCAGTTCTGAACGGTGGAATATTTAATTTCAGCATCGTCCATGGCAATCAGTTCCACTACTGCAGCGTGAAGCTGGTTTTCATCTCTTGACGGTGCCGTGCAGCCTTCAAGATAAGAAACGTAACTCCCTTCATCGGCAATCACCAGTGTTCTCTCGAACTGTCCGGTACCGGCCTGGTTGATACGGAAATAGGTAGAAAGTTCCATCGGGCATCTTACGCCTTTCGGAATATAGCAGAAACTTCCGTCGGAGAATACCGCGGAGTTCAGGGCAGCATAAAAATTATCGCCTCTCGGAACCACTTTTCCCAAATATTTTCTTACCAGGTCAGGATGGTTTTTAATTGCTTCAGAAATAGAGCAGAAGATAATTCCTTTTTCCATTAGGGTATCCTGGAAAGTCGTCTTTACGGAAACGGAATCCATAACGATATCCACCGCTACTCCGGAAAGTCTTTTCTGTTCTTCGATATTGATCCCCAATTTGGCAAAAGTGGCCAGCAATTCAGGATCCACTTCATCCAGGCTTTCAAGCTCAGGCTTTCCTTTCGGGGCAGCGTAATATTTGATGGCCTGAAAATCCGGCTTCTCGTACTTAATATTGGCCCAGTCTGGTTCCGTCATTTTGAGCCAGATCCTGAAAGATTCCAGACGCCACTCCGTCATCCATTCCGGTTCTTCTTTTTTGGCAGAGATGGCACGGATGATATCTTCATTCAAACCCGTCGGGAACTCTTCGTAATCGATTTTGGTTTCCCATCCGAATTCATACTTTTTATTTTCTAGATCGACGCGTAAATCGTCTTCAGTATACTTATTCATATTTAATATTCAAAAAATTCAAAATTCGAAATTCAAAATTTTGCATCTTCGAACCACTTTTATTTATCTGTTTTTATATTTTGAGCCTTTAAGATCACTGTTCTGTAAATAAAATATAAAGCCTCCAATTTTCTTGCTTAAATCTGTTGTTTTTGTTTTTAAAACTTCAAATTTTTCATCAGAAATAAAATTCCTGTCTAATACTCTGTACAACTGAGATCTTGTCTCTCCACACGATGCTTTAGAAATATATAAGAATTGGATAACTCTTTATTTCCATTTCTCTCAAATTCTTCAGCAATATTATCCATTATTGAACCCGAAGATCCGTCAATCTGATTTGTCAGGCGAAAATTGTTTTTTAGATCAGAACTTTCAATAATTTCGTAAATATCATTACAAAGTTCTTTTGAAAGCTGCCATATTTCCAAATCTTCAAATCTTCAAAACTCCTATAAGTTGCCAATAATATTGAATTTTAAATCTTAAATTTAAAGAGAAAAACTTTCACCGCATCCGCAAGTTCTGGATGCATTCGGATTGTTAAAAACAAATCCTTTTCCGTTTAATCCTCCTGAATATTCAAGAGTTGTTCCTGCTAAATAGAGGATGGATTTTTTATCTACAACAATTTTAATGTTATTGTCTTCAAAAATTTGATCAGTGTCTGTTTTTTGGTTGTCAAACTTTAAAACATATTCTAAACCAGAACATCCTCCGCTTTTTACACCCACTCTTACAAAATCTTCGGCAGGGTTAAAGCCTTCTTCCGTCATCAGCTGAATCGCTTTTGCCTTCGCTTGGTCTGATACTTTTATCATTGTATTTATTTAGAATGATTTAATGATGCAAAAATACGAACTAATTTCCGCAATCTCAAATCGAAGATGTCTATTTTAATGATTCTGTTTCTAATAGGTTTATTTTGTAAAAGAATTTATAGTTAAAAAGAGATAAATTTTTCTCAGAAGGCCGTAGTGTAACGATTTGGTTTTAACTTTGATCAGGAATTTATATCTATAGATTAAATGACAATGATACAGATCGGCTGATTCTGATCATTTTCACTCAGACATTACATAAAATAAATACTATAAATGAAAAAATTAGGCATTCTTGCTTTAGCTCTGTTCGTGCATACAACGTTTGCACAGGTGAACAGATTTGTGTACCAGGTTACGATGAAACCGGATGCATCAAACAAAAACGATGTAAAAACAGAAAATGCATACCTGGATATTTCTCCGGAAAAATCGGTATTTTATTCCGAAAACAGGATCAAGCGGGATTCTGTGATGAAAGCAACTTTCCAGAGCGGGGGTGCCAGAAGTTTCAATAGGGAACAGATGGAAGGCCTGCGCTCCAAAATCAATTATTCCATCGAGAAAGATAAAAAAAGCCAGAAAATGACTTTCAAAGACCGGATCGGAAGGGATGTTTACACCTATGAAGAAGATCGTCCGCTCAACTGGAAAATATTGTCCGAAACGACCAAAATCGGAGACTATAAAGTACAGAAAGCTGAAGCGGATTTCGGCGGCCGAAAATGGACGGCCTGGTTTACCACGGATTTGCCTTATCAGGATGGTCCTTATAAATTCGGAGGACTTCCTGGTCTGATTGTAAAAGCAGAAGATGATAAAGCAGATTATTCCTTCGATTTAATGAAAAATTATAAGATTAATGATTTTCCCGAAATGAACCAGTTCGGCAATACCATAAAGGTAAAGAGAGGAGATTATGTGAAACAGCAGAAAAAATTCCTTGATGACCCGATGTCTTTTATGACCCAAGGCGGCGGCCAGATCAGGATCGGTGGTGGTGACGGCGGACCGCGTGGAGGCGGCGGTGGAAATCCGGGTGACTTTAGAAAAAGAATGGAAGAGCGGGTAAAAGATGAAGCGAAGAAAAACAGCAACCCGATCGAATTGCAATAACATAAAAAACCTGAAGGAATTACTCTTCAGGTTTTTTCGTTTTTTTATAGATATACAAAATTATTTCAAAAGCTGATTAAAGGTATCCCCCTGCTTAATGTCTCCGGTATTGTACCCTTTCATAAACCATTCTTTACGCTGTGCAGAGGATCCGTGGGTAAAGCTCTCCTGATTTACATACCCCTGAGACCTTCTCTGGATATTGTCGTCTCCGACAGCTTCCGCCGCTTCAATCGCCGACTGGATGTCTCCCGGTTCCAGAATATGCTCTCTGCTGTCGGTCTGTTTTGCCCATACACCCGCGTAAAAATCTGCCTGAAGCTCTGTCGCTACTGAAACCCGATTCATTTCAGCTTCGGAATATCTGCCGCTTCTTCTCAGTTCATCCACTTTTTGCGTAGTCCCCAAAAGAGTCTGAACGTGATGTCCCATTTCATGGGCCATAACGTACGCAATCGAAAATTCGGTAACTTTTGCGCCGAAGCGTGATTCAAGTTCCTTAAAGAAACTCATGTCCATGTATACCGACTGGTCTGCCGGACAATAAAATGGCCCCATGGCAGATTGTGCTACGCCGCAGCCCGACTGAGTTGTATCTTCAAAAAGAATTACTTTTGCCGGCTTGTACTGCATGCCGTTTTCTGCAAAAATTTTAGTCCAGGTTTCTTCGTTTTCGGCGGTTACCATTTCTACAAATTCGCGGATTTTCAGCTCATTCTGGCTCAGTTCGCGCTGTTCGGTTCTGGCTGCGCCGGAACCTGCACCTGAAGAAAGAATGGAAGAGGGATCCCCTCCTAAGAAAAATATAATGGCAGCAATAATCAGTGTTCCCAACCCGCCGCCTACCAAGGCTCCGCCGCCAAGCCCACGCCGGTCTTCCACATTACCGCTCCTGTCGTCAGTCCATCTCATAGTTTAATTTTTTTTTATAGGTTAAATTTAAAATTATTATCTTACTAAATAATTACTTTTGTGAAAAATTATGCCAAAGTGAGAAGAATTAAACAAATCTCTTTCATGATCCTTTTAGCAGGCGTTTTTTCCTGCAACGAAAAAGAATATAAGGAAGATGAAGTCAGCAACGTAGACAAAAAAGCTTCGATAGAAACAGAACTTTCAGTAGAGCATATTGATACGGCCGATGTGCTAATAACCCGGCACAAAATCTGGAAGGATAAAAAGCTTTTTAAAGAAATTATAAAAAGAGATACGATCCCCGGGCTTGGCGATACGCTGATGGAAACGGAGGATAAAGATGGGGTTGTTCATAAAGGCAATACGAAGAAGGATTACGAATTTTATATCACGGTACAATAATGAAAAAGTCGGGTTCTGTAAAATTGCTTTTCGTAACGGGGATCCTTGCAGCCTGTTCGCAGGAGAGACCTAAAGATGAATGGAAGAATGAAAAAAAGGTTTATATGAGATCCGATACTACGGCTTCTTATTCAAGAACACATGGCTTCATGCCGGGCTTTTTCTGGTATCATGCGTTCCGGCCTTACGGTGCTTACAGCAACGGAGGATATCATCGAACGGGATATTACAGTGATGCCATCAGTTCCAAATCAAACATCGGGAGAAGTTCTTACAAAGGAAGTGTCATCAGGGGCGGCCTTGGGAGAAGCGGCTTCCGGGCATCATCATAAAATATGAAAAGAACAGCATCATCATTCCGGAAAAATTGGGAAGGAAAGCTTGAGGATTTAGGCTTCGGTTATCATTCCCTGGAAGGGCTTTACTGGGACGAAAGCCATTATTACGAATTCTCCATGCAGGAGATCCATGTGCTTGAAAAAGCCACTGCCGAGTTGTGGCAGATGTGCCTGGAAGCAGTAGATTATATTATAGAGAAAAACCTTTGGAGCCGTTTCAGTATTCCCGAATGGTTCAGGAATTATATTGTTACTAGCTGGGAAGAAGACCATCCTTCAGTATATGGGAGGTTCGATTTCGGTTTTAACGGTAAAAATTTAAAGCTGCTTGAATTTAATGCAGATACACCGACTTCGCTGTACGAAGCCTCCGTAATCCAATGGTATTGGATGCAGGAAATGTATCCGGAAAAAGACCAGTTCAATTCCATTCATGAAAAACTGGTGGACTACTGGAAATATCTGACGCAATACATGAATCCGCGTTATATTTATTTTGCTTCATTAACGAATATCGAGGACGTCACAAATGTAGAATACCTCCGCGACTGTGCGACACAAGCGGGCTTCGATACGGAATTCATCCCGGTTCAGGACATTGGCTGGGCAGAGGAGATTAAAGAGTTTATCGCTGGCGACGGTTCCGTAATGGATTATATTTTCAAGCTTTACCCTTACGAATGGATCCTGGAAGACGGCTTTGGGGAAAAACTGGTTGAAAACGGTTTCCGTTCCCAATGGATCGAGCCGGCCTGGAAGGTTCTGCTTTCCTCAAAAGCAATCCTGCCCATCCTTTGGGAAATGTATCCGGATCATCCTTACCTGCTGCCTGCTTACTTTGAACAAAAAGACCTGAAAGATTTCGTTAAAAAGCCGGTCTATTCCAGGGAAGGCGCCAACATCATTTTATATAAAAACGGTGAAGCTGTAGAAGAAAATTCCGGAGCTTATGGTAAAGAAGGCTTTATTTTCCAAAAGTCATTTGATCTTCCTGATTTCGACGGAAATTATCCGGTGATCGGAAGCTGGGTGATCGGCCAGGAGCCGGCAGGCATCGGCATCCGGGAAAGTATTCACCTGATTACCAATAACCAGAGCCGTTTTGTTCCGCATCTGATCAGCGGTTAAGCCTATTCTTTTTCAGCCAATAGGAAGTGGATTGATAAGCAGATATCGTGGCATTGACCAATTGTTTATCCTGATCTTTTTCTTTTAACGGATTTTCATCAAAATAAATGTTGAATTCAGGGGAAAGATTGTTCTTCTGCTGAACCAAAGAATATTGTTTCACTTTCCGTACCGGGGAAATGATGGTTAAATGATTATCCTTGATAAGACCCAAATCTTCGTAGGTTGCCACATAAGCCTTAGGCTGAAATTCTTTGGTGAAAACGTCCTGACCAAGGAATTTCGACTGATAATTAAAGTTTAAGAGGCCGAAAAGGGTCGGCATAACGTCGATCTGCGACATGGTTTGGGTAAATTTCCGGGGCTGGATAAATCCTTCCGAGAAAATCATGGCCGGAATCCGGTATTTATCCATCGGAAGTTCCGTGTCGCCTGCGCTGGAAGCACAGTGGTCGGCAATAATCACGAAAACGGTATTCTTATACCAGCTCTTTTGCTTTGCCATTTCAAAGAATTTTTTCAGGGCATAATCCGTATACTTCACGCCGCCTTCACGGGATTTTGCATCACCCGGAATATCGATCTTACCGTTCGGATAGGTAAAAGGCCGGTGGTTGGAAACAGTCATCCAGTGGTTGAAAAACGGCTTCCCGGATTTTGCTTCTGCATTCATCGTGCTGATCGCTTTCTTGGCCATATCCTCATCGGCAACGCCCCAGACGTTGGCAAAAGTGATTTCTTCCGGCGTGAAATTATTCCGGTCTACAATTTCATAGCCGTTTCCTTTGTAGAAATCTTCCATATTATCGAAATAGCTATAGCCGCCATATAAAAACTTGACGTCATAGCCTTTTGATTGAAATACGCTGCCTGTAGTAAATTTATTTTTATTGTTTTCCCTTTTGATAATACTTTCCCCGGCTGTGGGCGGAATGCAGAGCGTCAGTGCTTCGAGGCCGCGCACTGTTCTGTTCCCGGTAGCATAAAGGTTGGTGAACATCAATGACTGATCTGCCAGGCTGTCCAGGAACGGGGTGATTTTCTGTGTATTTCCGTAATGCGCCATAAAGTCGGCGGAGAGGCTTTCAATCGAGATCAGGACGACATTCTTCTTCAGCTCAGGTGCTGTCGGAATGATGTTTCTCTGCAATGTAGGCGGTGCAAACTGGCTTAAAAAGTTCCTCTCTGCCTGCTGCTGGTTGATTTCGGGGTAAAACTGGAAATAATCAAGCTCATTATGGGTGAATGCCCAATAGAATTTCGGTAGTCCGTTGGCCTGGATTTCTTCTTCAAAAACATCATCACCTTTTATTTTTGTGGTAAAATTCAGCCCGAATATGCTGATCCCGCATAAGATCAGATAGGAACCCATCAAAAGGGTTTTTTGTTTTAAGTTTGGAAGTTCAGACAGTTCATTCTTTGTTTTTCTGTAAATAAAAAACGTAATGGTAAGCGTTACCGCAGCAATGGCCAGAAATAAAGGAGCTACCGGATAACTTTCCATAATGTTTCCGATAACTTCATTGGTGTAGATGAGGTAATCAACGGCGATGAAATTATATCGCAGTCCGAATTCATTATAGAAGAAATATTCGCTTACGGCATTGAAAACAATTAATAATACATACAAAAAAAGGGTGATGAAATACAAGCTGTTCCGTATTTGCTGCCGTCTTTCAGGAAGAAAGAACATCAGGGCAAAGAATATGATTTTCAGGCCTATAAATGCCAGGGCGATTTCCGCAATCGATCCGCCGTACTGTTTAAAGATATTATTCGGGATAAAAAGAATGTACAGAAACAGCAGGATGAGCAGGCCTAAAATAATCTGTCCGTAGGGTTTCTGATATTTTGAATTGGATAAAAATAAAAAATACAAAGCCAGAAAAGGGCAGGTGATAATAAAAACCAGCACGTCATTCAATACCCCGGTCAGCAGGATTTTCAGGATTTCGAAAATACCGAAACTTGCCGTAGTAATCGGGTGGAATAAAAAAACGATTCTTGTGATCAGGGAAATGGTGAGGTATAAAGCCCCTAAATAGAGAAAAGGTCTGATTTTCTGAGCAAACATCTGTGTGAACTGAATATTAATTTCACAAAAGTAATAATTAGGGATTATTTTTCTACTGATATTTTAAAAATCTCCTAAAAATTAGAAACTTTATAAATGGTTAAAAAAAAATTAAAAGATTACTATTTTAAAAGTAGGATCAGACTCTTTTTTTATAATATCAATAAATAAAAGAGGACTATTTTCGATAGTCCTCCATATGGTATTGCTAAAAACGGTTAAATTAAGAATGGCCGAAACCAATATTTCCTTTTTTACCGGAAAGATTTTTCCTGAAATCAATCATTCTCAGGGCAGTAACTGCTGCTTCAACGCCTTTGTTTCCAAGATCTCCGCCGCTTCTTGCAATGGATTGTTCTTTGGTATCATCCGTTAACACACAGAAAATGGTCGGGGTGTCGGTTAAGATGTTGCAATCTTTAATTCCCTGAGCTACTGCCGAACAGACGTAATCAAAGTGGGGGGTCTCACCACGGATAACACATCCGATTGAAATTACCGCGTCGAATTTACGTTCCTTACACAGCTGCATGCTTGCATAATTCAGTTCAAAAGCTCCCGGAACCGGAAAAAGTTTGATATTCTCAGGTTTTACCCCTTCTTTATGAAGGATTTCCAGTGCCGCGTCACGAAGATTGTAGGTTACAAAATCATTCCACTCAGAAAAAACAATGCCGATAGAAAACTCATCGGCATTGGTTATATGAAGTGGCTTGTAATCTGAAAGATTAACTGTTGCCATTATTTAGTAATATTTAGTCATTTCGATATAAGAATCAGACATTCCGTTGTCGTAATCCTGATATTTTTCATCTATGGTTGCAAAATACTTTTTAGCTTCTGCATTTTTCTTTAATCCTAATGCCAAAATCCCTGCTTTTCTTGTAAAATAATAAGTGGTGTAAGGGTCATCTGAAGCAGATGCTGCTTTATCAAGAAGCTGTAATGCTTCGTCATTTTTGTTCAGTCCGGATTTTGCATCAGCCATAGCTCCGTACTTCATGGCCATCAATGTTTTGTTGTCCGATGAAAATTTGTCCAGAAGATCATAGGCTTCCTGGAATTTCCCTTCTTTAAACTTCAATAAACCGGCATTGTAAGCCGAAAGCTCGCCGATTGCCGTCCCGGAATATTCATTGTAGGTTCCTAAGAATCCTGGATTCGCAGCAGATTTACCGCCCAATGCTTCTTTATCTTTTCCTTCAGCAAGATTTTTCTGAGCTGCCAAGAAACCTTTTACGGCTTCCACGTTTTTAGGAGCTACAACAAATTGTTTGTAACCGAAGAAACCCAGAACTCCCAGCACAAGTAATCCGAAAACAACCGCCAAAGGCTTTGAATATTTTTCGATGAATCTTTCCGTGTTTAAAGCTTCTCTGTCAAGATCTTTAAAAAACTCAACCGTTTCTTTTCCCTCTTGCTCGTTTGTAAGTTTTGCCATAAATTGTTAAAAATTGAAATGCAAATTTAATTGTTTCTGAATGATTTACAAAATACTTTCTGCGTATTATTGACGAAATATTACGAAATGTGAGTTGCCAGCTACCGGATTCTGTTTTTCCGTTACAAAAAATGCTTCATGAAGTATATTCATAAAGCATTTTTGAAGAGATGGTGAAAAGTTTTAATATTCTAAAATATGATAAACTTCCGCGTTAAATTTTTTGAGTTTTTCCTTTCCATTCAGGTCTTTTAAACCAATCAGGAAGCTGAATTGTGCGACCGTGGCGCCCTGTTTTTCCACCAACTTGGCTGCTGCTTCGGTCGTTCCGCCGGTAGCCAGCAAATCGTCATGGATCAGAATTCTCTGTCCGGGTTTAATCTGCCCTTCGCGGGTTTCGATCACGGCGCTTCCGTATTCCAGGTCATATTTTTCCGAGATTACCGGCGGTGGCAGTTTTCCTGCTTTCCTGATCAGGATGAACGGAACTTCCAGAGCGACTGCAATGGCAATCCCGAAAAGATAACCGCGGCTTTCAATTCCGCATACGGCATCTACTTTTCCTCTGCTCACTGCTGCCAGATCTGCAATAACTTCTTCATATAACTTTGAATCCAGGAAAACAGGGGAAATATCCTTAAACTGAATTCCCGGGATCGGAAAGTCGGGGATATTTTCTATAGTGTCTTCCAGTTTCCGGATTAATTCCTGTGATGCCATTCTTTTTATGGATTGATTCTGTAGCTGGAAATTTTCCAGTCTCCGTTTACATTTTTAAGTCCGAACGTTACTTTCAGAGCGGTGGTTTTACCGCTTTTATCCGTAACGTCATAGGTTGCGTTTACGCTTGCTGAATTGGCATTGGCAGCATTGGTGGTAATATTTTTTACACTTACGTTTTTTACCGATCCGAAACCTGAAGTAGGATTGGCAAATGATTCATAACTTCCCCAGTTTGGATTGCTGGCTGCACTGTAAGCTGCTTTCAGATTCTGAGCACTAACATTGTTTAAAAATCCGGTTACCGTTGTTTTAGGATCTGCTGCCAGCTGCTTCGGGGTAGCCGGGGTTGTGGCCGGGGTCGTAGCATTGGGATCGGTACCGGTTGCCGGGATCGTGGCATTTGGATTGTTCGGATCGATTACCGCAGGATCCTGGGGAGCTGCCAGGGAATCCACTTTAGGTGGAGCAGGAACTTTCAGGAGGTCAGGATTTACGTCCAATCCGACTTTTGTCATCTTGAATGTTTTCGCCGTTGTTTTCACGGAAACGGTGATGTCTATTTTGTTATCCATTACTTTGGCTGCCGGAATGGAAGAGAATTTCAGATTAAATCCTTTGAAATTATTATCCTGCATTAAGTTTTTTGCCGTTAATAATTTTATGCCGTTGCTGAAGACTTCCAGAGTCGCTTCAAGTCCGGCTCCTGTAAAGGATACGGGATTTCCCGCATTGTCCACCAGCCTTGGGATAATCTGGATCGCTGTAGGTGCGCCCAGCCCGTCATCGCCGGTAGGTCTTGTTGTAATACTTAAAGAATTTGCTTTAATGTCGTTCGGATCACTTTCTTTTGCTTTATCATCTCCGAAAATATTCATTTCTCCAAGAGATGGTGGAGCGGTACTTGCCCATTCGATTCCGTTTTTCTGGGCTACCTGGTCTGCCATGACCATGATTTCAGGAACTTTTTTTCCGTCGATCAGCTTTCCGAGCGCTTTCAGTTCCGCAACATCGCCGTCTGCCTCCACTCCAAAAGTTTTGAGGATATAAAGTGCTTCATTAAATTTGATCTGTTTAATGGTAGGAAGACTTGCCGTCATATCGTTGATACTCGACTGTAAAGTTTTGGTATTGGTAGCATCTACATGATCTTTCTTGCATGCTGTAAAAAGCAACAGGCTGAAGATGAGTAGAAAGGACAATTTTTTCATTTTTTTCCGTTTGCCACAAATTTAGTAAAAACCGTTTATGTGTACGTGTTTTTATTTTCTTTTTATTTATTCGTAACGGCAAGCTCAATGCTGTTGTTGTTTTTCGCAATGTGTTCCTTCATTTGTTTTTCTGCATCCCTCATTTCTTTCGACAGGGAGAAGTCATCAGATATTTTTACATCTGAGGGAATCTGGCCCATCATCTGTCTGATCCCTGCAAGGGGATCTTTTTTATGTTGGTTGTATTTTTCCGTAAACTTTTCTTTTGTGATTTCTTTGGAAACAAATAGTCCAGTCTGTTTCATTAATCCTTCTACCGCTGAAGCTTCCGCGATATGATCTGTTTTCCTGTTGTCTTTCAGTTCCCAGGAATAGTTCCCTGCTTCATCGCCGATTTTTACAATTAATCCCGGCAGCCCGTAAAATTTATATGGCCCGTCTTGGAAAGGGATTTCTGTGGTAAACCAGGCGATCCATTTTCTTCCGCCGAAATCGGTTGTTGCTTTCTGTGTATTATAGATCCCTATTTTTTGTTTCTCCTCTGAAATTTTCCAGATCAGGCTTGGATTTTCGCGGTAGGAATAATAATCCATGCCAATGCGGTCCTTATACAGCACTTCATGGATCGGGTAGCTTTTTGCAATCTGATGCATAAATTGCGTACGTCTATTACCCATTCTCTTGAAATCCGGGAATCCCGTATTTGAAGCTTCTTTTATAATTACATTTGCTATCGAATCCATCTGAATGTTTGTATAGGATTGATAGAGGGATCTGTTCTGATCAATATCTAAAACCATCATTTCTTTTTCCAGCTTAGCAGAATCCTTATTGGGTTTATAGGTTAATTCATAGAAAAACCGGTTTGCCGAATTCTGTGCATTGAGTAAAACAATGGTTGTTGCAAGAATGATCTGAAGTACTTTTTTCATGACAGAAGTTTTTGAGTTTAAATTTTATTTATGTATTAAGTGAATTTATATTTTGCTTTTCTATTAATTCTTCTTTCAGGAAAGCATTAAGCGCAGACTGCATATTCGGAAAAGAAGGATCTTTCCAATATTCTGCGGTATAACAGCTTTGGTTGATATCAAACTTTATTTTATTCGTATTCTTATTGTCGTCGGAATCAACAGCTGTCGGATAGAAATTAGTAAAGACATTGACGATATTATACATCGGTTCGTTTTTGTATTTCACCTTCATGGAAGAACTTTCCTTATATTCCAGCAGATCTTCTGGTTGTTTTCTGGAATTTCCGGTATAGATAATATCGGTACTGTGTCTGACATCAAAAAGATGGTAGCCCAATATTGCGAAGCCCTTTTCCTGAAGGCGTTCTTCTTTTATTTCAATTTTATCTCTTTTTCCATTCTCCGATTTATAGAAAACCGGGTTTTTGGTCTTTTTGTGTGAGTTAATATTTACCAATCCTTTCATTCGAGGAACATGCATATAAATGGCATAATCCCAGGAAGAAAATTTCTGGGGATCCCATTCTGGTTTCGGCATTCTGAAAATACGGTATTGTTCAATCCGGGTGCTTTTAAGTTTTTTGGTTTTACGGTCAAAAATATAGGTGATAATTCCATCGGCATATCCGTTGATGGTGTTGTTGAGCGTGGCATAAGTTGTAAAGTTTCCTTTCATATAGAGGTACTTCCCGGGTTTATTTCTTCTGATGGGTATAGTATCAATGTCTTTTGCCGGGTTATTGATTTTAGTGATGGGCTGATCGAAATCGTAAGCCATAGAAACTTTTGGCAGTGATAAATCGATTTTCTCAGAAACGGAGGTGATGCTCTGTGCATGGATCAGGCTGTACAATGTGATCATTAAGAATAGCAGTGTACTTTTTTTCATAGGATATTCTTTATTGGTGATTGATGTATATTTATAAGGACAGCTTTAAAATCAAAAAGGTTTCAAAAAATAAATATTTTATTGTTAATAAAAAAGACCGATGAACATCATCAGTCTTTTCAGTTATATTCCGATGTATTCTATACAAGGATATTTAAAATTTTAGGTATTTAGAAAATCTCTTCGGAACATTTTTTAAAATTAAATGCTGAAAAGGCAGGCCTATTACTTTTGATTGGGTTTTTCTTTTAGATCTTCTTTGAAAAAGCTGCTGAAAACCGGCTGCATGTTTGGGAAAGCAGGGTCTTCCCAATATTTTGAAGTATAGTGGCTGCTGTTGATGTCAAACTGCATTTTCTCCATTTTCTCATTACCGAAGTCTATATCAATAGGATAAAAATTGTTGTAAATGGCAATGTCGTTATATTGAGGTTCGCTTTTATGTTTTAATTTCAGAAATTCGGTACGGCTGTATTCCAGAAGATCTCTGAGTTCTTTTCGTGAATTTGGGACAAAGGCAAGATTCAGAACATTTTTAGCATCAGAAATACGGTATCCGAATAATCCAATTTCTTCATCATTGGTTATCTGGGATAGTTCGATCTGGTCTTTCTTTTCGCTTTTCATTTCTTTGAAAACAACATCTTTCATGCTTCTGTACTTATCAACATTTTCGATGTTTTTTAGTTTCGGAATTTTTAAAAACATTCCGTAATCCCAGGAAGAAAGTTTTTTACGGTCCATTTCTGCATTCTCCAGCCTGAAGATCCTGTATTGTTCAACTTGCATGCTTTTCAGCTTTCTGGTCTTGTTATCAAAAATATAAGTTACAATTCCATCTGTGTAGGAATTCAATTTATTGTTAAGGGTAACATAGGCGTTGAAGTTTCCTTTCACAAAAATATATTTTGCCGGTTTCTCCTTTTTAATAACAACCGTCTCAATGTCTTTAATCCGGTCATTGATTTTAATCACCTCCTGATTAAAATCCGAGTAGGCTAATGTGGCGACAGAGATATTATCATATACCAGCTGAAATTTTTCCTGCTCCGGCTTTAAGGATTGTTTATTGATTTTACCGTCAATATCCGAGAATGCTACAATGCTTCCGTCTTTCCCGAAAACGGATACTTTTGGTAAAGGCTTATTGGTTTTTTCAGAAATAAAGGTAATGGTTTGCGCATGGGCGACCTGGAATAATAAGACGTAGAAAAATAAAAAGAAAATCTTCTTCATGGTGTTGGATTTAAAATTAATATTTGAATTAAAATCAGTTCTTAATACTAAGACAGCTAAAAACGGAAAAAGGTTGCACCATCCTTTAAAATTTTTTTATTCCAGCAAAAAAAAGACTGATCGGTTTGATCAGTCTTTTAATTATATCTCATTATCAGTTCCCTTAGAAAGGATACTCATAAATTTCAGATTCGTGTAGGTAAGGGTTTCCTGTAGGGATAAGCTTAAGTTTAGATAATGCGGAAAGCACGGTAAACATAAACAATCCAACTACGAAAAGAAGCGCTCCTAAAATCAGGATAAATACTTCAGGGGTTTTCCAGTATGGTCCTACCGTTCCGGGCATTACCATGTTGAAGTAATCGAGGATGTGACCGCAGATCACTACGATAGCCATGATGGTAACCACCTTGTAGTTTCTTTTAATGCTGCTGCTCACCAATACCAATAATGGTAATAAGAAGTTTACGATCAGCATCGGTAAGAAAGTAGGAGAGTAGTGCTGGAATCTTCCGAAGAAGTAATTTACCTCTTCCGGGATATTCGCATACCAGTACAGCATGAACTGTGCAAACCAGGTATATGTCCAGAGCATACTTGTAGCGAATAAGAATACTCCTAAATCGTGTAAGTGGTTATCATTGAACTGAGGAAGGAATCCATTCTTCTTTAAATAAACACTTAAAAGGATGATTACTGCAATACCACTTGAAAGGCAGCTCACCATAGAATACCAGATATACATGGTAGAGTACCAGTGTGGGTCGATAGACATCAACCAGTCCCAAGCCCAGGCTGCAGAAGCAAAACCGAAGAATGCGATATATCCTACTGCCCATCTGTAAAGCATCTGATACTCGGTTCTTGATTTTGTTTCGTCTACTTTCTTAGACTGAGCCTTCAGTTTCCATGCGAAGAAAGAAGCACCCAGTACATAGATAAACGTTCTTACGGCATAAAAAGGAATATTTAAGAAGATTCTCTTTTCAAACAGGATCACATCAAAATGAGGTGACTCAGGATCGGTAAGCTCCGGATCCATCCAGTGGAAAAGATGTCCCTGGTGGGTAATGTTCAATAGCATCAGGATGATCAGGATTGCTCCACCGTAAGGAATGTAAGAAGCAATAGCTTCCATTACCCGGGTAATGATGATCGGCCATCCTGCGTGGGCCGCATGCTGAATAGAGTAGAAGAACAATACGCAGCAGCTTACGCCGAAGAAAAATACAGCTACAAAATGTATGGCCGCTAAAGGCTGGTTGTGTACCTGAAGTTCAGCGTGCTCAAGGTGAGCCGCATGATCCTGAGGACCTACCATTTCACTTGAGTGCGTAGGAGCGTCATGACCTGAAGCATGTACCGCTTCCATCATATGTTCTATTTTTTCTGTAGAAATTCCTTTATTTAAAAAGAAACCGATACCAAACAGAACTAAACCTACAACAAGAAGGATTATAGAAGTTGATTTTAATTTTGGTGAAAAACTATACATTTCTTTTCTTATTTTTTAGTTTCGGTAGTCGTTTCTGGTTTCGCTGCAGCAGTAGCCGGGGCTGCAGTTGCAGATGCCGTAGTGGCTGTAGCCGTAGCGGTTGCAGCAGCAGGAGCGGCAGCACCTTTTTTGAAGGCATTGATCACATACATGGCTACTCTCCATCGGTCTCCCGCATTCAGCTGGCCAGCATACGATCCCATCGCGTTTCTACCGTTTGTTATTACATAATGAACAGATCCTACAGTAATTTCTCTGTCAGCATAGTTCGGCACACCGGAGAATGCTCCGGATTGTACGATCGGCCCCTGTCCGTCTCCACCTACACCGTGACAAGCGCCACAGGTCTTTTCAAAAAGGTTTTTCCCTCTTTCAAGATCCTTTGCTGCATTGGCAGGATTCAAAGGAGAAGTAGTGATTGTTTTGGAAGCATCGTAACCTGCGTTATATTGATCCGGGTTTTTAGGAAGCAAGGCTTCTTCAAAAATACCGTCTTTGTTCTGTGCAACAGATCCTTCTACCGGGGTAAGCCCTGTAGCTCCGTTATTTCTTACGAAAGCCGGGATTTCATTCTCATGATCCGAATAAGCATCCTGCGCTTTCATCAAAGGATCATAAGCTACCGGGAAATACATGTCCGGGAAATAAACCAGCGGTGTATTGTCTTTCGGTCCGCAAGAGTTAAGTAAAATGGTTGTTAAACCTAAAACTGCTGTAATTCTTAATACATTCTTTTTCATTTTAAGCATCTTTAACCGTTATTTCTTCAACTCCCGTTTCAATAAGCAACTGCTTTACGGATTCTACATCCTCAGTTACAAATTCCATCATGAATTTATCATCCGTTGTTCTCGGATCCGGGTTTTGTGCCGGTGCTCCGGGATACATTTTGTTTCTTACCAGGAACGTTAATGACATCATGTGGGCGGCACAGAATACCATAAGCTCGAACATCGGTACTACGAATGCCGGCATGTTGTGAGCCCAGTCGAAAGCCGGTTTACCACCGATATTCTGAGGCCAGTCGTGGTTCATGACGTACCAGGTTAAAGTAGCTCCGATCGTTACCCCATATAGAGCGTAAAGAAAGGCGGCATCGGAAATTCTTGTTTTCTTTAAACCTAAAGCTTTGTCTAGCCCGTGAACCGGAAACGGAGTATATACTTCGTTAATTGCGATTCCTTTATCGTTGAATGCCTTAACGCCGTTCATCAAATCGTCGTCGTCGGCATAAAGTCCGTATACAATTTTAGTGGTGCTCATCTCCTTCTTTTGCTTTATAAGTTTCACCTGAGATTTTCAAAATCGATTTTAATTCGGCCTGTGCGATTACAGGGAATGTTCTTGCGTACAATAAGAATAATACGGAGAAGAACCCGATTGTTCCTAAATATACCCCCACATCAATGATGGTCGGCTTAAACATCGTCCAAGATCCAGGCAAGTAGTCTCTTGAAAGGTTAATTACGATAATGTCGAAACGCTCGAACCACATCCCGATGTTGATGATCAAAGCAACGATGAATGTCCAGATAATATTCGTTCTCAGTTTTTTGAACCAGAAAGAAGCAGGAACAACAAGGTTACAGATGATCAGTGACCAGAATGCCCACCAGTAAGGACCTACGGCAGCACCCGGAGAAAGATAGGTAAAATCTTCAAATCTTGATCCCGAATACCATCCGATGAAATATTCCGTAGCATAAGCTACCGTTACCATACCACCGGTTAAGATGATTACGATGTTCATAATTTCAATATGGTACATGGTGATGTAGTCTTCAAGGTGACAAACTTTTCTTGCAACAAGCAAAAGCGTCTGTACCATCGCGAATCCTGAGAAGATTGCACCGGCAACGAAGTAAGGAGGATAGATCGTAGAGTGCCATCCTTTAATTACCGATGTGGCGAAGTCAAATGATACCGTGGTGTGTACCGAGAATACAAGTGGTGTCGCCAAACCTGCAAGAACCAAAGAAAGCTCTTCGAATCTCTGCCAGTGTTTTGCTTTACCTCCCCAACCGAAAGCCAGGAATGTATAAATCTTTTTAGTCCAAGGTGTTTTTGCTCTGTCTCTGATCATTGCAAAGTCAGGAATCAGTCCCATGAACCAGAATACCGTAGATACTGAGAAATATGTGGAGATTGCAAATACGTCCCAAAGCAGCGGAGAGTTGAAGTTCCCCCAAAGAGAACCGAACTGGTTCGGTAAAGGGAATACCCAATATCCTACCCAAACTCTACCCATGTGAATAACTGGGAAGATCGCTGCCTGTACTACCGCAAAGATCGTCATCGCCTCCGCAGATCGGTTTACAGACATTCTCCAACGCTGTCTAAATAATAATAATACCGCTGAGATTAGTGTTCCGGCGTGACCGATACCTACCCACCATACAAAGTTAGTGATATCCCAACCCCAGTTAATAGTTCTGTTAAGTCCCCATGCTCCAATACCTGTTCCGATCGTGTAGGCGATACACCCGAATCCGTAGATGAATAGAACCAGGGCTGCATATAGTGAAATCCACCATAGTTTGCCTGCTCTTTCTTCGATAGGTCGTGCAATATCTTCCGTGATATCGTGATAAGTTTTGTGACCAATAATTAGAGGTTCCCTTATCGGAGCTTCGTAATGTCCTGACATTTTTTACCTATTTATTATTTAAACTTTATTTTTCTACTCTGTTTCTTACCTTCGTATGATAGAACACGTTTGGCTTGGTTCCGATCTCTTCAAGTAAATAATATCTTCTGTTATCAGCGTATAATTTTCTGATTTCAGATTCTTTGTCATTCATGTCTCCGAACTGGATCGATCCTGTAGTACAAGCTTTTGAACATGCCGTCTGGAACTCTCCGTCTTTTACGATTCTACCTTCTTTTTTAGCTTCGAGAATAGTCGTTTGAGTCATCTGGATACATAATGAACATTTCTCCATTACCCCTCTCGTTCTTACCACTACATCCGGGTTCAGTACCATTCTTCCAAGATCGTTATTCATATTGAAATCGAACTTGTCATTCAGGTTATACGTAAACCAGTTGAAACGTCTTACTTTATAAGGACAGTTGTTCGCACAATATCTTGTACCGATACATCTGTTGTAAGCCATATGGTTCTGTCCCTGCTTACCGTGTGAAGTTGCCGCTACCGGACATACTGTTTCACAAGGGGCGTGGTTACAGTGCTGGCACATTACCGGCTGGAAGATCACATCAGGATTATCCGCTGGGTGGTTCAATGCACCGCCTTCTTTATTGAAAGCTGTTCCGTATAATTCCGGAACGGCCATTCCTTCTTTTAATCCTTCGTATACTTCTACTTTCTGTCTTGCAGAATAATAACGGTCGATTCTTAACCAGTACATATCTCTGGACATTCTGATCTCGTCTTTTCCTACAACAGGAACGTTGTTCTCTGCCTGGCAAGCGATGATACAAGATCCACAACCTGTACAAGAGTTCAAGTCGATCGACATGTTGAAGTGAGGCCCGTCGGTATCATCGAAAGCATCCCAAAGATCGATTTTTCTTGCAGGAAGTGCTCCGCTGATGGTATGATATTCCAAAGGTCTGTTCCATCCTTTGTGCTCATCGTCGAATGCTACGTTTAGGAAATCAGCTAAAGGAACTTCTTTTGCGATTTCGTAACGTCCCATTAGGGTGTTCTGAAGCTGGATCCCAGCAAATTCGTGGTCTTCACCGGTCTTTTCGATTTTAACATTTGAAACCGCCAGGTTGGAACCGTCGAATAAAGGATAAGCATTTACCCCTGTATCTGCGGTAGCTCCTGAGTTTTTCTTACCGTAACCCAGTGCAAGACCTACTGATCCTTCTGCTTGTCCCGGCTGAACAAATACAGGAACATCTTTGATGGTTACTCCGTTTACGGTAAGGTTAACGATAGAGCCGTCAAGCTGCATTCTCGCATTAAGATCGTTGTCGATACCTAGTTTTTCAGCATCTTTCGGAGACATCGTCAGGTAGTTATCCCAAGACATTCTCGTGATCGGATCCGGTAATTCCTGCAACCAAGGGTTGTTGGCCTGTGTACCGTCACCCATTGCTGTTTTCGTGTACAATACCAATTCCAGGTCGGAAGGTTTGAATCCGCTAACTTCGGCAACAGCCTGGGCTCCGTTTCCTCCGGCATAAGACAACATTGTTGTATTATTTGAAGTATTGAACCCGTTATATAATGCTTTATTAAAAGAGGTGGCTCCCAAGATAGAAGTTGCACTTGCTTTTAAATAATCATAATAATTGTTGGCAGCATTGTTTTTACCGTTTTTCCAAACCAATAGAGATTCTTCGATCTGTCTTGATTTGTAGATTTTCTGGATGGTAGGCTGCATTAATGAATATACTCCGCTCTGAGGCTCGATATCTCCCCATGATTCAAGCCAGTTGGCTACGGGGATTACCGCTTTTGCGGCTTTGTACATTTCATTTTTCTTATCGGCAACGGCGATTACATAAGGAACTTTAGTTAAAGATTTTTTGAAATCTTCTCCTTTGTAATAAGAATAAATCGGGTCTACATTGTTTGCGATCAATACGCCAACCTGACCTGCATTTACCCATCCCAGGAATTCCTGGAATCTTGCCTTGTCGAAATCTTTAAGGAAGTTCGCCTTTCCAGTGAAAGCTACTGATCCTAATTTCTGGTTGATTAAGTGGGCTAAAACCTGAGCCCCTTTGGAACCGTCAGCGAAAACAACCGCTTTGCTTCCTTTGGTCTGAAGTTCTTTTGCAATTTCATTAGCTGTTTTATCGGAAGAACCGCCGCCAACGATAGCATTGTATACTTCAACCAGGGTTTTGTTTACCTGGCTAGGTTTCAATCTGATTCTTTCATCGGAGTTAGCACCAGTCAGAGACATGTTGGATTCCACCTGAATGTGTCTCAACATATTTGCTCCCGGCTTTCTTGCTGCAGCGTAAGAAGATTCCAGACCTCCTCCGTTGTAGTCTCCTAAGAAATCTGCCTGGAAAGCTACTACCAGTTCAGTTCCTTTAAGGTCGTAAACAGGCAGTGCTCTTGTTCCGAAAACTTCCTGGGCTGCGTCCAGTCCTGCAGCATATGGATATGCATCGTAGGTTACCAGTTCTGCAGTAGGATATTTTGCTTTAAATTCAGCGAATAGTTTTTTGAAAGTAGGGGAAGCGAAAGAATGCGATAACAATACGATTCTTTTTCCTGCAGCTTTAGCTTCTTCCAATCCTTTGATGACGTAGCTGTCTACTTTGTCGAAAGTTTCGTCTTTCCCTTCAAATTTAGGCTGCTTTACTTTATCATTATCGTAAAGTGAAAGTACGCTGGCCTGAGCTCTTGCGTTGGTCTTCCCTAAATCGCCCGCTGCCGGGTTCGGTTCTATTTTGATCGGTCTTCCTTCTCTTGTCTTTACCAGAACGCTTGCAAAATCGAACCCGTCGAAATAAGTGGAAGCATAATAGTTTGGAATCCCCGGGATGATGTCATGCGGCTTTACCACATAAGGAATCGTTTTGATTACCGGAGCTTCACAGGCAGCCAGGGTTACGGCTGCTGTAGAAAACCCTAATAGTTTTAAGAAATCTCTTCTTGAAGTACCGGAACCGTTAGTTTCCGCGTCTTCAAGGAAATCTTCTACAGGAATTTCTTCCTGGAACTCTTTTTGAGCCAGCTTATTGTTTAAAGCCGGATTTTTAAGTTCATGAATACTTCTAAATTGTATTTTGTTTGAAGCCATTTGATACTTCTAATTTTTAGTTATTAATAATGACATTTACCACACTCAATACCTCCAATTGCATCTACCGTAATCTTACCACCGTCTTTAGGGTACTGCTTTTTCAGCTTGTCGTGTAGATTCTTGAAGTATTCTTTATTATAACCGTTGTTCATGTCAACTTCTGTTGTTCTGTGGCATTCGATACACCATCCCATTGTAAAGTCGTTTGCCATCTGCACCACGTTCATGGTGTCGATTTTACCGTGACATGCTTTACATACCACATCGATTTTGTTGTCAGGATTCTTTTTGTTGAAAGAGTTGATGATCGCCTGTTCTCCTGCTACTACGTGCTGAGCGTGGTTGAAGTATACGAAGTCCGGCATGTTGTGGATTCTTGTCCATTCAACCGGCTGTGTTTTTCCGGTGTACTGCTGTTTTGCAGGATCCCAGCCTGTAGCCGCATAGATCTTCTGGATTTCCCCGTCGTAGAATGCTTTGTCTTTTCCTGGCTCCATATAGTGCTCCGCGTTGTATTCGGAAATTGTTCGGTGACAGTTCATACAAACGTTCATGGAAGGGATTTCAGATACTTTTCCGTATTTGGCACTGGAGTGACAAAGCTGACAGTCGATTTTCTGTTCACCGGCGTGGATTTTGTGGGAGAAATAAATCGGTTGCTCCGGTTTGTACCCTTTGTAAACCCCGATCCACATCAGCCAGTTCCATACCCCGTAAGCCGCTAAAATGGCCAGAATGGCAATAAGTCCTTTTCCGATATAATGGTATTTCTCGTAGATTTCACTGAAAGATTTTACCCTTGATTCGTTAAGCCCGGCAAGATCCTCAGACTGGCCTAGTTTTACCAATTGTCTCAGTTTAACCAAGATCCAAACCAGTAGGCCTGCAATCGCTAAAAGGGAAATGATCACTACGTTGGTTGTTGTAGAGCTTTGGGGTGCTGCATTTGCCGTTCCGGCAGCAGGAGTTTCTTTTGCAGCATCCGTTTTTGTCGGCTCAGGTGGATTAGTGGTGTAAGCTAAGATGTCGTCAATATCCTTATCACTAAGATTTGGAAAGACCTGCATCTCCGTCTTGTTGAACTTCTCAAAAATTTCATTGGCGTACTTGTCTCCGGAAGCCCTGAGCTCCTTGTTGTTTTTGATCCACTTGTGAAGCCAGTCCTTGTCTACGCCACCTTCTGTCTTTACCCGTTCTACAACGCCCTTAAGGGGTGGTCCTACAACTTGTTTGTCTAGTGCGTGACATGCAGTACAATTTGCTTTGAAAAGCTTTTCACCATTCTTAGGATCGCCGTCCTGCCCGTAAATTGAAGCACTGGTTGATAGCAATAAGCCTATTGCGATCAACGTTTGTCTATAATGCTTTCTCCAACTAATCATTTAAATTATCTTATGTTAGTAAATATTGAACATTCAATCAATCCCGCAAAAATAATATTTTTAACAGGAATTTAACGGTATATAGAAAGGGGAAAATGTCATTTCCATTTAATTTGTAACTATTCTAAATAACTGAATTTGGTATAATTTTTTAATTTGTCTAAATTTGCGCAAACAACTTTAAATGAAAAATTTGATTAAAGTATTTTCGATCCTGCTTTTGTCTTTATTTTACCGTATTGATGCACAGCAGGTTGTCAAAAAAGACACACTGGCAGGTACTGAACTTACAATGACGATGGATTCTAAAATAAATGCGGCTCTGGAAAGCATTGAAGATAAGTGTTTAAAAAGCTCAGTTTCAATAATTTCAAGAGATAGTGATGATGATTATGCGTCCTCAAAACCTACGAAGATTTATGTTCCCAACAGAGAGCTTACCAATGCTGAAATCTGCAGGAAAAATCCAAGGATTTTAGGGTATAAGATCCAGATCACCATCGTGAAAAGCAATGAAGAAGCCAATGAAGTGAAAGCCTATTTCAGAAAACGTTTTCCTAACCTCAAAGTAGAAACGGATGCGTCTCTGAGACCCAATTATAAAATTCTGGCAGGAAGCTATTTCACGAAACAGAGTGCCGCTTCCGACCTTTCCAGGATCAGGGAATATTTTAAATCGGCAGTAGCGGTTCAATACAGAATTTTCTGTGCAGAAGCAAAATAATTTAATATAAAATAAATAACAGAAGCTGGGGTTTTCTCAGCTTTTTTGTTTGTATTCCGGCTGAGCTTTAAGATGAAAATTTTAATAATACATTTTCAGAAACCAGAAAAATTCAGTCATTCGCAGATAGTTATTGGCTGTAAGATAGACGAATAGAATACAGCATAAGGCCGTTAAAAAAGACAGCATTTTAGGGGATTGCCGGTAGCTATAAAACAGCCAGCCCAGCAGTAGCGGGTATACAAAAACAAAGTGCCCGCCGTAAATAAATGAAGTGTGAAGTCCAAATCTCATGATGCAGTGTATGATGATATCCACTATGAAGGAAATCATCAGCACCTGAATCAGTTTATTTCTGAAATTTTTAAAGTAACTCCAAAAAATCAGTGCTAATGATGCGGCAATGAAAATATAAGGAATCCATGAAGTGTAAACATCCATAATAATGCCTTTATAATGATAGCCATGCATATTGTGCTTATCGCGGATAATGAAATTTGAGAAAAGGATATTTCCCCCGAAAAAGTACGATAAGATCATATCCCAGGTTGGTGTTGCATTTACATTGGAAAACTTTTCATACTGTTCATTGGTTTTGCTGAATATATTTTCATATTTAAAATCAATTCTGTTCAGATACAAAAGAATAAAGCAAGTACAAGTGAAAATAACCCTGAAAGCTGCATTTCCGAATTTTTTCCAGCTCCTGAAAAGGCCCTTTTCAAAAGCAACGGGAATAAAAACCTTCATAATATTAGTTACCGTTAAACCGCCGATGGTAATTCCTGAAAGAACCAGTGCCAGTGCCGGAATTTTCTCCTCCCTTTTTAGTTTGATGGCCGCGTAATGATGAAATAAGGTCAAGAGAAAAAGAGTATAAGTGAAATTTTCCGGGGTAAACGAAAGTAAAATCGTTGTAGAAAAGCTTCCGAAAAACAGGATCAGAGGGACCGTAAAAATTAAAGGCAGGCCGATGATATTCTTAAGATATTTAAAAACCTGAAGAACACTTAAGCTTACGGCAAGATTGCTGAGCCAGGCCAGGACAAAGCGGAAATTGCCATCCATTTTCCCATCGGAAAACAGCAATGCCAGTTCACGGATCCAGTTGAAGAAATAATAGGACAGGGGATGTCTTTCAAAGCTCCCGCCCGTCATGACGATTGATTTGTTGTCAAAGCTGAAATACGCATCCCAGGGAATCCGGGCGTCGAAAATAATTTTGTGGTGAATCGCAATATAAGATCCTAAATATCCATATACTACCAGGAAGAACAGGAAAACGATCAGCTCGATCCCCGTAGAAGGAAAAATCAGCTTAAAAAAATCGACGAATTTTATTTTGAACTTTGACACGCTTGGAAGTTTTTGCAAAAATAAAGATAAAACCCATCAGAAATGACGGGTTTTTGTATTATAAAGCATATTTGGTATAATTACTGAGCAAATGTTAATGCTAACGATTATTATACATTCCCGTTAGTTAACAGGAATGGCGTACAGCTGGTTCTCTGCCCATGATGATCCTCCGAATTGATCAATGGTACCGGTGTAGCCGTTATTGTCAACCTGTCCGGCCCAGTAATAGTATGTTTTTGCACTTGAAGAAGTGTTGTTAAGGATAATGGCGCCGGAAAGAAGCCCGAATTTAGTGGAAGGTGCCCAGATGCCGCTCATAAGGTTTGAGCCGACAATGTCCGGGCTGAGAGCAAAAGAACTGGAGCTGTCCGAAAAGCTGCTTCTTACCCAGATCGACTGGTTGGATGGCATCAAAGTAAAATTTGTAATAAGCTGTGTGGAATTAATGATGTATTTACTGTTTGCTGGGATGGTAATGGAAGTGCCGGTATAATTGTAATTGGCCCAGTTGGAGGGGTTTAAATTAACACCATTTGCCGAAAAGCTAGCCTGTATGACTGGTGCGGAAGCGGTAGGAAGTGCCTGTTTGCGGATAACGCCGTTGTTATCTGCAGTAAGCATCACTGTACCTCCGGTGGAAGGAATATTCCGAAGGCGGGCCGTTCCGTTTACATCCAGGGGCTGCGAAGGAGAAGCGATTCCAATTCCTACGTTCCCTGTCGGGTCAAAAGTTGTGGCAGCAGCGGATCCTGTAATATTTAAATTGTTCCCATTGTTATTGATGGTGGTAGTTTGTGAAAGTGCGCCTCCGAGACGCATATCGTTACCTGACAAGGAGATTCCGTTGCTTGTCGTGTAAGTTCTTCCCAGCTTTTGCCAAATATTTCCGTCAAAATAGTAATATCCCGGAGCATTAATGTTAACGGTTTTCGTGCTCGATGTCGTTACGGCAGCGGTAGCGTAGATCACTGCACCTGTCTGGTCGGCTCCATACTGGCCGTCAGCAGATTTGATCTGGTCTCCGGTAAGCCTTGGCGGGATCATTCCTTCAGGAGTGGTTCCGTTGTTGTTCCTTGCGGTCACATCCAGGGTAGCTTTAGGGGTTTGTGTGTTAATCCCAACTTGGGAGTAAATAAGTGTAGAAAGAAGAAGTGCAGCAGCAATAGAAGCTTGTTTTTTCATGTTTAAAATTTTATAAAGTAAGTTTATTTGCACAGCGCGAATACGATTTATGAATATTATTCAATTCAACGTACGGATCACTTAATAAAATTTATGAGTTGGTGTAACAAATATAATAATTAACTTTTATTATAGCAGGTATTGTAATGATATTTTTATATGGTTAATAAATAATTAATAAATAGATGTTTAAAACATGAATTTAATAATTTGTTTTTGTCTAACTGCCTGAAATTCATCAATAAGGAATACATGGCTTTCTATTATCAATATTCATAGGACCTACAGCTACTTTTGGTCTGAAATAAAAAATCCTTCCATAAGCTGAAAGGATGGCTGATTTATATCCGGATTATCAAATTAATATCAGAAAAAAACTACTGTAAACTGAACGCTTTTAAGAGCTGCATGAAAGCATGGAGCATCCTGAAATATCATCATAGCCGGAAGGTCTTTTTACAGAAAAGTCGGGGTAGATTTCCTGGTAAGGATTTTCCAGCGCCCGGGTCAGCTTGTCAAGCATTTTCATTTTTCCGTCGTTAATTTCTTCGATACATTGATACAGCAGATAATTTCTCAGAATGAATTTCGGATTGGTTTTGCGCATCAACTCAAGAGATTTTTCTTTGGAGATAATATTTTTCTCAAGTCTGGATTGGTAGCTCTTTATAAAATCCTCAAGCTTTGTTACATCCTCTTCATTTAAAAACGTATACGAAACATGCTCAAACTGTTTTTTAAGATCCAAGGTTGTATCATATTTTTCAAGCTGATTAAAAAACAATGTATAATCGAGCTGAAGATCCTGCATTAAGCTCTGCCAAGAGGTAAAAAACTTCTCATCACTCGTTAGCAACTGATCAAACCCGAATTTTCTGCAAAGCATCCGGTCATGGGTCTCCCAGAAATAGCTTCCATAGTCATTTAGTATTTCTTCCAGGAATTTTTCGTCTTTTATTAATGGGTGAAGTGCATTCGCCAACTGCCAGAGGTTCCATTGCGAAACCTGTCCCTGTTTTCCAAAAGCATATCTCCTTCCCGGAAGATCGGTGGTATTGGGAGTAAAGTTTAAATTGTATTCATCCATCATGGAATAAGGACCATAATCGATCGTTAATCCCAGAACCGACATATTATCCGTATTCATCACCCCGTGAACAAATCCTACGCGATACCATTCCACCATCAGGTCAGCGGTTTTCCGGCAGACATTTTCAAAAAAGTCCCTGTATTTCTGTTCGCCTGCAGAGGTGATTTCTTTAAAATAGTTTTCAATGGTAAAATCCACAAGTTCCTGCAGGGTCTTGTATTCCTGCTGGGCGGACATTAGTTCAAAATGTCCGAAGCGGAGAAAACTCCCGGCCGTTCTAATGACCACCGCACTTTTTTCCAGTTCAGGATTGCCATTATACATGATGTCCCGGAGAACATCCTCTCCGGTAAATGCGAGGCTTAATGCACGGGTGGTCGGAATTCCCAGGTGAAACATGGCCTCACTCATTAGATATTCCCTTACAGAGGAACGCAGCACAGCCCGTCCGTCGGCATGCCTGGAATAAGGAGTCGCTCCGGCACCTTTCCATTGAATCTCGTTTCTTTCGCCTGAAGGATTGGTGATTTCTCCGGCCAGGATGGCCCGTCCGTCACCCAGCTGCCCGGCCCAATTACCAAACTGGTGTCCCGCATAAGCGGTTGCATAGGGTTTAATATTTTCAGGAAGCTGATTGCCTACCAGGAAATTTAAATCTTTCTCTTCGAACTTTCCCAGCCCGATTTCCTCAGAAAGTTTTTCATTAAAAACAATCAGTTGCGGACGATCGAAACCGGCAGGCGCAACAGTGGAAAAAAGAACTTTTGGGGTATTCCGCTGCATGGTATTGCCAGAAAAATCTCCGGGAAATTTTTTTATAAAAGGTTGAGTTATGTTTTCAATATTCATACTTCAAAGGTATTAATTAAAAAAGAAAGGACCTTCCAAATCATTGAAAGGTCCTGTATATTTCTAAAAGAGAATCTATTTATTATTGAAGTCGATATCTTCCCCTGTATTCAGGTTTTCATTGATATTTTCCTCTTTCTTCCCGGGGTTTTTCGGTCCGCTCGGATCGACTGGTTTCGGATTCTTGATCTCGTCGAGCGTCTGCAGGCCGCCATCATCTCCATATCCTGAACGCAATCCGTTAAGATTCGAACATCCGTCTTTCCATTCCGAAGGTTTCACAAACTTATCATCCGGAGAAATCTTCAGGCTTTTGTCGGCCCATACCTTCTTCATGTAGATGGCCCAGATCGGCAATGCCATTTTTGCACCCTGGCCTTCTCCCGTTCCGAAGAAGTGAGTAGCCCGGTCTTCCCATCCTACCCAGGCTCCTGTGGCCAGCTTAGGTACGATTCCCATAAACCATCCGTCAGAGTTGTTCTGCGTAGTTCCGGTTTTACCGGCAATTTCGATATCTTTTGAAATTCCTTTTCTGCCTAATTCTCCCGAAGCGGTTCCGTACTGCGCTACGCCTTTCATCAGCTCGATCATGGTGTAAGCGTATAGCGGATTCATTACTTCTTTAGGCTCTACATTCACTTCTTTAATGACCCTGCTGTTGGCATCTTCAATCCTCCAGATCATTTCCGGTTTGTTGTAGTTTCCGTAGTTGGCGAAAGTACTGTAAGCACCCACCATTTCATAGATGGTAATATCTGAAGCACCCAGCGCCATCGGTAAGCTGGTGGAAATCTCTTCCGTTACGCCAAGGTCTCTTGCCGTCTGGATCACGCTTTGTGTCCCGGTCATTTCAGCAAGACGAAGGGCTACCGGGTTTTGCGAATGTGCAAGGGCGTCTTTTAGCGTCAGCATGCCTCCTCTTCCCGGAACGTGATACGTTCCTTTATTGAAACTTGCATTGGAGATGGTAGAACAAGGCGTAAGTCCTAATTTCATAATGGCTGTTGCGTATACAAAAGGCTTGAAGGTAGAACCTACCTGTCTTTTACCCTGCTTGATGTGGTCGTACTGGAAATGCTGCCAGTCGATACCGCCCACCCAGGCTTTGATTTCCCCGGTTCCCGGAACCATCGACATCAGGCCTGCCTGTGCGACTTTCTTATGCCATCTGATGGAATCCCACGGTGACATTTCCACTTCTTCTTCTCCTGCCCAGGTAAATCTTGACATCTTAATCGGCTTTTTGAATTCCATTAAAATAGAATCTTCCGGCATTTTGTCTGCTTTCAGCAATTTATAACGGCCTGTTCTTCTCATGGCCTGAAGCATCAGATCATTGGCCTGTTTATCATTCAGGAAGTAGAACGGCCAGTTTTTGCGGCCTCTCTGTTCGGCATCAAATCTTTTCTGAAGATCGGTTAAGTGCTCTCTTATAGCATCTTCTGCATATTTCTGCATCCTGGAATCCAGCGTAACATATATTTTAAGCCCATCTTTGTAAAGATTCATCTTCTTTCCGGTGTCCTTTTCGTAATCGTCAAGATACTTATCGATTTCTTTTTTCAGGTAAAATTTATAATAAGCAGAATAACCTTCTGTGATATTATTGATAGGATGAAAATCAACAGTAATTGGAGTTGCTACAGCTTTATCAAAAGTAGCCTGGTCAATATATCCTGTCTTCAGCATCTGATCCAGTACAACATCTCTTCTGATCTTTGCTCTTTCAGGATTTCTGTAAGGATTATTTTTTCTTGGATTTTCCAGCATGGCAACAAATGTTGCTGCTTCAGGTAAGGTTAGCTCAGAAGTCTTCTTATTGAAGTAGATCTTTGAAGCCATTTCAATTCCGTTGGCATTAAAAAGGAAATCAAACTTATTAAAATACAAAGTAATAATTTCTTCTTTGGTATATCTTTTTTCAAGACTTACGGCTACTACCCATTCTTTCAGCTTCTGAAACGCTCTTTGAATTTTATTCTGAGAAGCTCCGCCTGTGAAAAGCAGTTTTGCCAACTGCTGAGTAATAGTAGAACCTCCACCACGGCCTCCTCCGTAAACGACAGCCCTTGCAACAGATTGCAGATCGATTCCGGAGTGTTCTTTGAAGCGCTCATCTTCTTTTGCCTGTAAAGCATAAATAAGATAAGGCGGAAGGTCTTTATAAATGATAGGCTGAGTCTTTTCCTTTTCGAATTTTCCCAGCAGCACCCCATCCGAAGAATAAATCTGGGAGGCCACATAAATATCAGGGTTTTCAAGCTCCTTTACATCCGGCATTTCCCCGATAAAGCCCTGGGATACTGCGAAAAAAAGTCCTGAAATACCTAAAACTACAGCAAAAAATCCGATCCAGATAAATTTTACCCACCTTTTCCAGGCGGTATTTTTCTTTTTAGGAGGAAGAGGGAAGGTTTTCCCCTGGTTTCCTGTATTCTGTTTGTTCACTTCCATTGATGATTACGGTTTAGCCGTTTCTATTTTTACTCCAATATCTTCAATTCCCGGAAGGTTATCGTTCCTCATCGCCTGGGTAAGGCCGATTTCATATTTTCCTTTGGCCGGAAATTTATAATTCAGTTTGTATTGAAACAACGTTTCCTTGGTATCGCCGAATCCTGTACCAAGCCATTCGCCGTTGGGTTTCGCCAATACATAGTTCAACGTATCGGTTTGCTTTTTCTTACTTTGAAGGTCTGTGAAATTCACAATAAACCGGATGTTGCTGTAAGGATAATCGTTGTTGTTTCTTACAACAAATATAATATTTTTAGGATTTTGCGGATCTGAAATTTCAAGATTAAATTTTTGTTCACTTTTCTTATTCCATTTGTTATCAACGGCATTCATGAAGACTTCTTCTTCCGAAGAAGATTTGCAGCTGAAGAAAAGAATAAGAGTACATAATCCTAAAATGTTACGCATTGTTGTCTTTTTTTGGAGGAAACTTCTTTTTAAATTTCTTTTTGTTAGGGTTGGTTTTCTTTTCTGCTTCAGAGCCGGTTGCTGCCTCTGCTTTTTCAAGCTGGGGGTTCTGCTGCTGAGGCTTTTGTTGCGGCTTCTGCTGTCTCGGTGGGTTGTTGCCGGCTGCATTGCCTTTAGGGTTTTGCGGCTGCCTTTCCTGTCTTTGAGGACGTTCAGACTTGTCGTTTCTTTCCGGGCGGTCTTTTCTCTCGGGCCTGTTGGTGTTCTTTTTCTGAGCCTGCTGGTTGGGATTGTTCTGGCCGTTGTTATTGTTTGAACGGTTCTGGTTTTTATTCCTGTTGTTCCTGTTTTTCTTCTCGAAACGGTCAACATTATTTTCCTGGATCAGATCAATGCTTGCAAACGGGGTTTCAGGCTGTTTCAGCTCTTCAAGCGGAAGAGTCTTTTCGCCGCGTTTGTTTTTGGAAATCAGTTTTTTAACCAGGTCGATATCAAAGTCATACCAGGCAATGGAATTTTCTACATAAGCAAACCACATTTTCTTTTTGAAAACATCGATTTTGATGCAGAAAGCCCTTCCTTTTTCCGTGTCCAAAGTGGTTGAAGAAGAGGGGAAATTGCTTAGTGCATCCAGATAGCTATCCAGCTCATAATTAAGGCAACATTTCAGCTTACCGCACTGTCCGGCAAGTTTCTGGGGATTGATGCTCAACTGCTGGTATCGGGCTACATTGGTATTTACAGACCTGAAATCCGTAAGCCATGTCGAGCAGCAAAGTTCTCTTCCGCAGGATCCGATTCCGCCCACTTTGGCCGCTTCCTGTCTGAACCCGATCTGTTTCATATCGATTTTCGTTCGGAAAGAACCGGCATATTCTTTAATCAGCTGCCTGAAATCCACGCGGTTGTCCGCCGTATAATAAAACGTAACCTTGGAAGCATCTCCCTGATACTCAACATCTGTAATCTTCATTTCAAGATTCAGGCGGTGAGCGATTTTACGGGCTTCTATCTTTACGTTATCTTCTTTTTTTCTCGCCTCCTGCCAGACCTCAAGGTCTTTCTGATTGGCCAGTCGGTATATTTTCAGTGCCGATTCTTCAGAACATTTTTTCTTTTTCATCTGAATCTTTACCAATTCTCCGGTGAGACTTACTACACCTACATCGTGTCCGGGACTTGATTCTACTGTTACGACGCTACCTATATGTAAAGGGATATTGTTTACATTTTTATAAAACGATTTTCTGTCATTTTTAAATCTAACTTCAACAAAATCGCATCGGTTCGGTGCGGGATTATTGATGTTGGAAAGCCAGTCAAATACACTTAATTTATAACTATTACCACAGGTATTTACATTTTCACAGCCATTCGCGGTCTTCTTGGGTCCGCAAGAATGTGCAGAATCGCCGGATGTTTTACATCCACAACTCATATAATGATATATTTAATTTGCAAATTTATGATTTTTATCTTTATGAGGTCTAAAATAATCAAATAATCGGGAAGTGGCATGTTTAATGTTAAACGAATTCCAGGCTTGATAATTTGACTTTCTTTAATCACTTACTAATGATGGTTTTAGCGGCAGCCGGGTTTAGTTGTTATTTTAAACATAGTTTTCTTTTGTAATAACGTTTAAAATTTTATGATTTATTAACAGGTGTAACCAAAATAATTTTATATTTGGGTTATATAATAATAGTCTATGAAAAAAATATTAGTATCAACTGCATTACTGGCAGGCGTTCTATCTTACGCAGGAGGCTTCAGGGTTTCTCTGCAGGGGGTAAAGCAATTGGCCATGGCACATACCAGTGCGCATGCTGAAGATGCGAGTGTAACGTTCTTCAACCCTGCAGGGATGTCATTCATTCCTTCCAGGCTAAGCATTGTAGCAGGTGGATTCGGAGCGAGCAATAAAGTAACGTTCCAGAATTTGAATACTTTGCAAAGTACGGAAACGGATAATCCGATAGGAACACCGCTTTATGCGGCGATTGCCTATAAGCCAATAGAAAAATTATCCGTAGGTTTCAGCTTTTCCACTCCTTTCGGAAGCACCATCGAGTGGCCGAATGATTGGGAAGGTAAAGAAATGGTTCAGCGGCTTGAGCTGAAAAGTTTCTATTTCCAGCCCATGGTTTCTTATAAATTCAACGACTGGCTGGCTTTCGGGGCAAGCTATATTTATGCGAGGGGAACTGTAAACTGGGACAAAGCGGTGACGCAGTTCGGCGGACAGCTTAACCTGGACAGTAAAGCAAGCGGGCACGGATACGGATTCGGTTTTTATTTCAGACCCGATCCTAAACTGGATGTAAGCGTGGCTTACCGTTCTCCGGTTGACATGAAAGCAAAAGACGGAACAGCGACCTTTAAATTCCCGTCAACGTCCATTTATCCGCTGTTAGGGTTGGATACATCCGGAAAAGACAGCTTTACCGCAACCCTACCTTTGGTTGAAGAATATACGGTTGGTTTAACCTACAAAGTAACTCCGAAATGGTTGGTGTCTGCAGATTTTAACTATCATGGATGGTCCAGATATTCACAGCTGACGCTGGATTTTGCCAGTGCACCGGTTGGAAACCAGGCAGATCCTACAGTTTCTGTTTCTCCTAAAAATTTCAGAAATTCCAAAACGTTCAGACTGGGAACCCAGTATGCATTTACCAATATGATCTATGGGCGTCTGGGGGCATACTACGATGAATCACCTTATTCTGATGACCATTTTATCCCGGAAACGCCTTCTTTCAATACCTACGTGGTAACCGGTGGGGTTGGTTTCAAACTGAAGCAGTTTGGTGTTGATGTGGCCGGAGGTTATGCCATGCCACAGGCAAGAAATGTGAACAATAAAAACCTTGGTTTCTACGGACAGGCTAAAGCAACCGCTTTCTATCTGGGTCTTGGTTTATCTTACAATCCATTTTAATTGAAGACTATGAAAAAATTTATAATTTCTACATTCGCTATTTCCGCACTGCTTTTTACGACGAGCTGCGAAGATGAATTCGATAATGATGTGAAGGATATTGTGGTAACGAAAGGTGACGCAGATTTCTCCAATTATATTTCCATTGGAAATTCCCTGACTTCAGGATACAGGGATGGCGCTCTTTACCAGGACGGACAAAACGAATCTTATCCGAACATTATTGCCGGGCAGATGATGCTTGCAGGAGGAGGAAGTTTTGTACAGCCGTTAATGGCTGACAACAATGGAGGATTGGTATTGTTGGGAAATACCATTCAGGGGACCAAGCTTTATATTAAATCATTTACCAACGGTTCTCCGGATATTACCAACGTTTCCGCAACACCTACCACCAACGTGCTGACAAAAATTACCGGAAAGCTGAATAACTTCGGTGTTCCGGGAGCAAAATCATTCCATCTGGTTGCTCCGGGATACGGGAATACATCAGGGATTTTACTGGGAACAGCGAATCCTTATTATGTAAGATTCTCTACCAGTACAACTTCTACGGTGGTTGACGATGCGGTATTGCAGAAGCCTACTTTCTTCTCTTACTGGATCGGAAACAATGATGTACTGAGCTATGCCACTACCGGAGGATCGGGGACCAACCAAACCGGCAATACCAATGTTGCGGTTTACGGAGCTAATGATATTTCAGATCCTAATGTGGTAGCAGGTGCCATAAAGGCAGGTCTGGATAAATTAAAAGCAGGAGGTGCAACAAAAGGGGTTATTGCCAATATTCCTTACGTAACATCCATTCCGTTTTTTACCACAGTACCTTATAATCCTTTGACTCCAACATTGCTGGGTTCAAATATTACAGCCTTAAACACGAATATCTACGGTCCTTTAAAGCAGGTGCTTACTGCTTTAGGAGCAGGATCCAGACTTAATCTGCTTTCTGCAACATCTGCAAATCCTGTTTTGATTAAAGATGCAACCCTGATCGATTACAATGATCAGATCAGAGCTGCACTTACTCCAGCTATCGGTCTGGCTGCAGCTACAGCTTATGGTCAGATTTATGGTCAGGCAAGACAGGCGACTGCTGAAGATTTTGTACTGCTTACAACCAGAGCGGTAATCGGAACTACGGCTACAGGGGTACCAGCCGGATTAAATGTATACGGAATTTCCTATCCGCTGCAGAACCAGCATATCTTAACGAAAACTGAAGCTGCGGGTGTAAAAACAGCGGTTGATGCCTATAACTCATCCATTAAAGGGTTAGCTGATACTTACGGACTTGCTTTCGTAGATGCCAATAAAAAAATGACGGAACTGAACGGGCAATCCGGGATTTCATGGGATGGAGTAAAATATTCTGCTAAATTCGTAACCGGAGGAACCTTCTCTCTGGATGGAGTACACCTTACTGGAAGAGGATATGCCTTAATTGCCAATGAATTTATCAAAGCAATTAATGATAAGTATAAATCAACTTTACCTCAGGTAGATCCGAATAAATATTCAGGCGTTAAATTCCCATAATAACAGGTAAATAAAAACTTAGAAGCCACAGGAGTAATTCTTGTGGTTTTTTTTTAAATTTGCAAAATCTTTAAAAAGTAAAAATGGCCGATCAGTTAAGTTATCTATTTTGCACAAGGACCAGCCGGGACTTGGCAGAAAAAATTGCCCAATATTATGGGAAGGAACTAGGGAAAATCAACTTTCAGACCTTCAGCGACGGAGAATTCGAGCCGGTTCTGGACGAATCCGTAAGAGGAGGAAGGGTTTTTCTGATAGCATCTACATTCCCGCCGGCAGACAATTTATTGGAGCTTCTTCTAATCATTGATGCTGCAAAAAGAGCTTCTGCCAAAAGCATCACGGTAGTGCTACCTTATTTCGGGCTTGCCAGACAGGACCGTAAAGACAAGCCGAGAGCGCCGATCGGTGCCAAATTGGTTGCCAATCTTTTAACCGCAGCAGGGGCTACAAGAATTATGACGATGGATCTTCACGCAGACCAGATTCAGGGATTCTTTGAAATTCCGGTGGATCACCTGTATGCCTCCACGATCTTCGTAGACTATATCAGAGACCTGAATCTGGAAAACCTTACCATCGCTTCCCCGGATATGGGAGGAGCCAAAAGAGCGAAAAACTATGCCGGCCACCTGGGTGCAGATGTGGTAATTGCCTACAAGGAAAGAAAAAAGGCAAACGTTGTGGAAGAAATGTTCCTGATCGGGGATGTGGTCGGAAAGAACGTAATCCTGATCGATGACATGATTGATACGGCAGGAACGCTTTGTAAAGCTGCGGATATCCTAATAGAAAAAGGAGCAAAATCCGTACGGGCAATGGCCACTCACGGAGTACTTTCAGGAAAGGCTTACGAGAATATCGAGAACTCGAAATTGCTGGAAGTGATTGTAACTGACTCAATTCCTGTGAAAAATAATTTGTCATCTAAAATAAAAGTGCTATCTTGCGCCCCATTATTTGCGGACGTTATGAAGATGGTTCATGAGCATCAGTCAATTAGCAGCAAATTTGTTATTTAACTGATATTTAAAGGTTTGCAAATTTAAAACTGAAACAATTTTTTAAATTTTTATAAATGAAATCTATTACAATTCAAGGTACAAAAAGAGAAAGCGTGGGCAAAAAGTCTACAAAAGCTTTACGTGATGCTGAATTAGTTCCTTGTGTTGTTTACGGAGGTGGTGAGCCATTGAACTTCTCTGCTACAGAGAAATCGTTCAAAGGTTTGGTATATACTCCTGAAGCACACACGGTATCTATTGAGGTTGACGGTCAGACAATTCCGGCTGTTCTTCAGGATATTCAGTTCCACCCGATTACAGACAAAATCCTTCACGCGGATTTCTATCAGTTAGCGGAAGACAAGGCGGTAATTATGGAAGTTCCTGTAAGAATAACAGGTCGTTCTAAAGGGGTAGTAGCTGGTGGTGTTCTTCGTCAGTCTTTCAGAAAGCTGAAAGTAAAAGCGATCCCTGCAAACTTACCGGACGAAATCGTTGTGGACGTTACGCCGTTAAGAATCGGTAACAAACTTTATGTAGGAGGAATCAAGACAGAAGGGTATTCTTTCATGCACCCGGACAATGCAGTTGTTGTAGCTGTGAAGATGTCTAGAAATGCAATGAAAGGAGGTGCCGCAGCAATGGACGATGAAGATGAAGAAGAAGTTGCAGAAGAAGGAGCAGCTCCGGCAGCTGAAGAAACTGCAGCAGAATAAGAATTATTGCTTATTTAAATATACAGAACCTGTCAGATTACTGGCAGGTTTTTTTGGTTAAAAAAGGAAAAAAACCAAACGTAAAAGTGAGTACGATATCAATAGAAATAAGCTTTAGTCCATTATACTTTATGGTGTACTGCAACCGGCTTCAGCCAAACTTAATTCGTTATTATATCAGGCTAAAACCGACACTAGTAATTTTAATTATATATCAAATAATTTAAGTCAGATTAATTAAAAATCTTTGTATTCTTCGATCAGTAGAAAAGTTTATGCTGAGCCTATCGAAGTAGCTCTATAAACTCATAACATATCAAAGCTCATTGTCTGATTTTTACCGGGATAAACTTCCAGCTTCCAGCATCCCTCTTCCAGCTTTCAGTCTTAAACGATTTACATTAAATTCATTGAATCTTTCTATTGGTTTACAGGGTATTGCTAACAACCGTCAGTTTTCTTTTGGAAAAAAAGCCGTAAATTTGAAGAGTTCTAAATAAGGACGTTTTAATTTAAAATTTAATAAATGTTTGACATTCAGGAAATCAGAAGTCAGTTTTCTATATTAGACCAGAAGGTGAACGGTAAACCGTTGGTTTACCTGGACAATGCAGCGACCTCTCAAAAACCGGATTCGGTACTGAAAGTTTGGGAAAACTATTACAAAGAGCTTAATGCCAACGTACATCGGGGAATCCATACCCTGAGCCAGCTGGCAACGGAAGAAATGGAGCTTTCCAGAAGGAAAATCCAGAAATTCATCAACGCAAAGCATGATTTTGAAGTTATTTTTACAAAAGGGACGACCGAGGGATTAAATCTGATCTCTTATATTTTAACCACGAAATTAAAAAAAGACGACGAGATCATCATTTCCTATCTGGAGCACCACTCGAATATTGTACCGTGGCAACTCCTTTGCGAAAGGACGGGAGCCAAATTGAAAGTAATCCCGATGGATGAAAACGGAATTCTTCAGATGGACGTTTTCGATACGCTGTTGAACGAAAAAACGAAGATTGTTTCCATGAACCAGGTCTCCAATGCCTTGGGGGTGATCAATCCGGTAGAAGAGATTATTGCAAAAACACGTAAGCATACGGATGCGTATATCGTGATCGACGGAGCTCAGTCGGTACCGCATTTTACCATTGATGTCCAGGCGATGGACTGTGACTTTTTCGTATTCTCAGGCCATAAAATGTATGCGCCCATGGGAACCGGGATTTTATACGGAAAACAGGAAATTCTTGAAGAGCTGCCGCCGTTTCATGGAGGTGGGGAAATGATCGCAACCTGCTCATTTGAAGAAACGACCTATGCCGGACTCCCGTTCAAATATGAGGCGGGCACCCCGAATGTCGGCGGAAATATTGCATTGGGAGCCGCAGTAGATTTCATCCTGCAGACAGGTCATGAAAACATCAGAGCCCATGAAAATGCTTTGCTGGAATATGCTCAAAGACTACTCCTGGAAATTGAAGGGCTAAAAGTATATGGTGAAAAAGCAAACCGTACCGGGGTTGTTTCTTTCAACTTGGAAGGAATCGGAATCGCTTCGGACGTAGGAATGATCCTCGATAAACTGGGAATAGCCGTAAGAACGGGGCATCACTGTACGCAGCCTATCATGAGTTTCTTTAATATTGCAGGAACCGTACGTGCAAGTTTTGCCGTGTACAATACCTTCAATGAAATTGATGTATTGGTGGAAGGCGTTAAAAAAGCACAGAAAATGCTGGGCTGATATTTAAAGTTACAATACAAGATAGAACAGTCAGGAATTTTTTCTGGCTGTTTTTTATTTAATTTGTTTTAAAGGGATGCATTTCATTGGTTTAAATTGTTTATGCTCTCTGTAAAATCAAAATAATTAATAAAAAATAAATTTTTTTTCCAATCCTGTAACCTTTTCTGTTTTTCTTTGTCTTACTAATAGAAACAAGATAATTATGAAGCTTCTGTTTGGAAATAAAAAAGATGATTTGCTGAGCCGTCTGAAAAGGCAGGATCCGGCAGCGCAGAAAATTTTTTATGATCAGAACGTAAAGAAATTTCTGAGCATCAGCAGAAGTTATATTACCGATCTTTACCAGGCAGAAGACTGTGTGATCAAAGCATTCTGCAAGATCTTTAAAAACATGGAAAGTTTCAGGAACGAGGGAAGTTTTGATGGCTGGGCGAGAAGGATTGTGGTAAATGAATGCCTTAATTTTATCAAAAGCCATAAAACGGTTTTTTACCTGGATGATATCAACCCGGCTTATCTGGAGGAAATATATGAGGAAGACCTGGTTTTTAATTTCAATGCCCAAGAGCTGCTGGACCAGCTTCCGGATGCTTATCGCATGGTTTTTAACCTGTATGTTTTTGAAGACTATTCGCATCAGGAAATCGCGGATGCCTTACAGATCTCTACAGCCGTAAGCAAAACACAGCTGTTCCGCGCAAAAGAAAAGATGAGAAAAATTTATTTTCAACAGCAAAAAACACTGCAAAATGAACACTATTAAAAGCAATATAGAACAGCAGATCAGAAAACAGATCGGAGAAAGGGAGATTACCCCTTCAAGAGATCTCTGGTCTGAAATCGAAAGCCAGTCTGTGACTAAAAAATCCAAACCTGTTGTAAGCTTGCTTCTGGCTGCAGCCTGTCTCGTTTTAACAGCAAGTTTGGGGATTGTGCTCTTCTTCAATATAGAAAGCAAGCCTGCCGGAAACTCTGAAGATATGGTGCACACAAGTATTAAACCTTCCGTCCAGAATCCTGTAGAAAACGCTGCCCAAAAAGAAGATACTGAGGTGACCGTTGAAAATCGGGAAGAAAGAATAGCTGTGGGAAACGGATTAGCGGATAAAAAAAATAATCTTCAGAAGCAGGCTTCACAGGATTTCACAGAACCGGAAGATCTTCCTGCCCTAAAACAGAATTCAGCACAGATCATATCGGAAATCTCACCCATTAAAGCGGAAAAAGCTATTGCGCAGGCAGATTCTGCTAAAATCCAGGTAAAAAAGAAACGATATGTGGATCCTTCTACCTTACTTTTTTCAGTTGAGCACAAAGATGTGATTGAGAAAACCAAAGGAAAAAGCAATGTCGCCACGATTGATCTGAACGGAAACTAACCCTTTATTTTTAACAATCAAAAACGTAAAATATGATTAAGAAATTTATCATGATGGGCTTTGTATGCCTTTTATCAACAACTGCCTATGCACAGAGAAAGCCGGTCCTAAACCTTCAGCCGAAAGAAGATACAGGAGTAAGTCCGATCGTCAAGGAAAAAGTGGATGAATATGCCAAAAAGATCGATGCCATTATCCAGGAAGAGAAAAAAATGATGGAGGCCGAACTTCTTCAGCTTCAGTCAAAAAATCTGGACAAGGCGGAGTTTGATAAGCAGAAGTCGGTAATTGCAGACACGTATTCTCAAAAAATAGATGAGCGGATCGAAGCACTTGGATTTGATATGGATGCCGTGATCCAGAAGCAGGTACGTTATTCTTTATTAAATTCCGACGTAACTTCCAATGAAGAAGTAAAAGAAAGGCTTTTGAAAAAATTCAGATCTACAAAAGACCTTTCTCCTTATATCTCCTATGGAATCATGAACCTTACCAACGATAAGCCGGACAATGCACTGGATACAAATTTACGCTATGCAGGAAATTTTGAATTCGGCCTTAAATTTAATTATCAGTTTGGAAGGACAAGCCGTCTTGGGCTGATTTCCGGAATCGGCTTTTCATGGAGAACGCTGAGCATCGACAACAATAGGTTTGTTGCAAAAGATACAAATGCCAACGTATATCTGGCAGACTATGACAAAGGATTGAGCAAAAGCAAGCTGAGAACCGGATATATTATCGTTCCGCTTGGTCTTCAGTATAATTTTTCAAAGCTGAAAAATGCAGGGATGGATGTTCAGTACCTGGATTATTCCAAAGGATTCAAAGTAGGGGCGAACATCTACGGAGGGATAAAAATGTCGACGAACAACATCATCAAAGGCGACGGGATCAGCCGCCGCGACCGGGGCGAGTACCAGGTAAGCCCATTCATCTACGGAGGACAGTTCACTGTTTCCTACAACGATTTCAGCATCTTTGTAAAAAAAGATTTCGGGAATTTCTTTAAAAACGGAACTTTTGAAAATGATAAAGCTTTGATCTTCGGACTGGCCCTATGGTGGTAAAAATATACCTGATTTTTATTCATATTTAAATGATAACGCCGGGAAACTTCTTCTCCGGCGTTTCTTGTAATCAACCGACCAATTCTGTAGCCTGAGTTTATCCCGATCTTGACGAAGGGAAGTGAGCCATTTATCCTATGTCGGATAATGAGCGGCTCTAGCTGAAACCTACAATAAATTTGGGCTAAAGCCAATTTGGAATTAGAATTTCACATCGGGCTAAAGCCCGACGCAATTGATGAAATATAATAAATTGAATATCAGACATCTAATTCTGTTTTAACATCGAAATCACGGTAAAATAAATTAAAAAAATCTTTGATTTTCCCTTGTGTGGTCTGAAATATTTTCAAAGTATTCAAAATAATCTTCTGTGACTCATGTATTAAAAATTATATGCAGACAGAAACATTTTTTATGAATGAACTGCCTTTTATATATTTGTTAACAATACAACATTTTCAGAGATTGGTATGGTCAGAAAAATTTATCAAGGTAAACCCTAAAATTCATCAGGATAAGTCAAACGATTCATGCTGATGATTTCCGGAAATCATCAGCATGAATTTTAAAGGTAACCAAATTAAGTTGTAAAAATAAAAACAAACTCCGGCTGAAATACCGGAGTTTAATAGGATAATGAATTTTAATGAAGTGCTTTTGCAGCAAATCTACTTCAGGCTTCCCACCATATCTTCAGGCTTCACCCATTCATCAAACTGTTCCGCAGTCAGAAGCCCCAGATTCACAGCTTCCTCTTTCAAAGTGGTGCCGTTCTTGTGGGCCGTCTTTGCGATTTTGGCTGCATTTTCATAACCGATATGCGTATTCAGAGCGGTAACCAGCATCAACGATTTATCCACCAGTTCTTTAATTCTTTCATGGTTCGGTTCGATGCCCACTGCACAATGATCGTTGAATGAAATACAGGCATCGGCAATCAGCTGGGCCGACTGCAGAAAGTTATAAGCCATCACCGGTTTAAAAACATTCAGCTCATAATTTCCCTGGGTTCCGGCAAATGAGATGGTCGTATCATTTCCTAATACCTGCGCACAGACCATGGTCATGGCTTCATTCTGTGTAGGGTTCACTTTTCCCGGCATAATAGACGATCCCGGCTCGTTTTCCGGAATGTGGATTTCCCCGATTCCCGAACGCGGCCCGGAAGCCAGCAAACGGATATCCTGGGCAATTTTAAATAATGAAACGGCCAGTTGCTTTAATGCACCATGAGATTCCACGATAGCATCGTGGGCCGCTAATGCTTCAAATTTATTTTCTGCCGTTACAAAAGGAAGTCCGGTAAATTGTGAAATGTATTCCGCTACTTTCACGTCATAACCCTGTGGGGTATTCAAACCCGTGCCTACGGCGGTTCCGCCCAATGCCAGCTCGGAAAGATGAGGTAAGGTATTTTTCAGTGCTTTAATCCCGTAGTTCAGCTGGGCGACATATCCGGAGAATTCCTGTCCCAGAGTCAGCGGGGTGGCATCCATCAGGTGGGTCCTTCCGATTTTAACGATGTCTTTAAATGCTTCCGACTTCTGCGCCAGAGTATGCCGTAATTTTTCAACCGCAGGAACCGTTACTTCAATTACTTTTTTATAAGCAGCAATATGCATCGCAGTAGGATAAGTATCGTTGGAAGACTGGGACTTGTTGACGTCGTCATTCGGGTGAACTTCTGCTTTTTCTCCCAGCGTACCGCCGTTGTTTACATGCGACCGATTGGAAATTACTTCGTTAACGTTCATATTGGATTGGGTTCCGGAGCCGGTCTGCCAGATCACGAGCGGGAACTGATCATTCAGTTTTCCTTCCAAGATCTCATCACAGACGTTGGCAATCATGTCTCTTTTTTCAGCAGGCAGGACACCCAGATCCGTGTTAGTAAAAGCAGCGGCCTTTTTTAAATAAGCAAAAGCTTCGATGATTTCATGTGGCATGGATCCTTCAGGTCCAATCTTGAAGTTGTTTCTGGAACGTTCGGTCTGGGCACCCCAGAATTTGTCGGCAGGAACCTGCACTTCACCCATGGTGTCTTTCTCTATTCTGTAATTCATTGTGATGGAATTTTTAATTTAACCGCAAAAGGCACAAAAGATTCAGTTTAAATTTTAAGATCGATTTTAAAATCGGTAAAGTTCCCAAAAATGAAAATCTTTGATTTTCACTGATGTGTTCTTTTATTTTCAAAGGTTTTTAACTTAAAATTTATGTGACTAATGTGTCAAAAAACTTTTGTGACTATTGTGGTTTAAAAAGTTTTCCTAAAGTTAATCATTGCCCGAAACATTCGCAATTTATAATCATTATAAATATCATCCTAAGTCGCTGATTTTGCTCATGCTTTTTTCGCGATGTTTTATTTTTGCAGCCAAAGAAAAGAGAATGGAATTTAGATATCAGGATCCGTATCCGATTCAGAAAGATGATACGGTGTACAAGAAACTTACCTCAGCGTATGTAAAAGTAGAGCAGCTGGGAGACCGCGAGATTTTAACCATTGATCCGAAAGGGCTGGAATTACTGGCGGAAGAGGCGATGGCAGACGTTTCATTTATGCTTCGTTCCTCACACCTGGAAAGCCTGAAAAGAATTATTGATGATCCTGAAGCAACGGATAACGACCGTTTTGTTGCCTATAACCTTTTACAGAACGCTGCGGTGGCGGCAGAAGGAGCTTTACCTTCCTGCCAGGATACCGGAACAGCCATCGTAATGGGAAAAAAGGGGGAGAATGTGTACACAGGAGTGGATGACGGAGAATATTTGAGCAAAGGAATATACAATACCTATCAGAAAAGAAACTTACGGTATTCCCAAGTTGTTCCTTTAACGATGTTCGATGAAAAGAATTCCGGTTCTAACCTTCCGGCACAGATCGACATCTATGCAAAAAAAGGAGATTATTATGAATTTTTATTCTTAACGAAAGGAGGTGGTTCGGCCAATAAGACGTTCCTGTACCAAAAGACAAAATCATTGCTGAACGAAAAATCCCTGGAGGAATTCATCAAAGAAAAAATTTCGGATCTTGGAACTGCGGCCTGTCCACCTTACCATTTGGCATTGGTGATCGGAGGGACTTCCGCTGAAGCGAACCTGGCTGCCGTGAAAAAAGCATCCGCAAAATATTACGATAACCTTCCAACGGAAGGAAATGAAGCAGGACAGGCTTTCAGAGACCTGGAATGGGAGGCAAAAGTACAGAAGATCTGCCAGGAAAGTGCCATCGGAGCACAATTCGGAGGGAAATACCTGACGCACGACGTTAGAGTTATCAGGCTTCCGCGTCACGCAGCATCCTGCCCGGTAGGAATGGGTGTTTCCTGTTCAGCAGACCGGAACATCAAAGGGAAAATTACCAGAGACGGTATTTTCCTGGAGCAGCTGGAAGTAGATCCGAAAAGATTTTTACCCGCGACACCGCCTCACCTGGAAGAAGCTGTTGAGATCGATCTGAACAAACCGATGCCGGAAATTTTAGCCGAACTTTCAAAATATCCGATCAAGACAAGATTAAAATTAAATGGAACACTGATCGTAGCGAGGGATATTGCCCACGCAAAGATCAAGGAGATCCTCGACAGCGGACAGCCGATGCCGGAATATTTCAAAAACCATCCGATCTATTATGCAGGACCTGCGAAAACGCCGGAAGGAATGGCTTCAGGAAGCTTTGGACCTACCACCGCAGGGAGAATGGATGTATATGTAGACGAGTTCCAGAGCCACGGCGGAAGCATGATCATGCTGGCAAAAGGAAACAGAACCAAGGATGTTACCAACGCCTGTGGTAAATATGGAGGGTTCTATCTAGGATCCATCGGAGGGCCTGCAGCGATCTTAGCGAAAGACAATATTCTTTCCGTTGAGGTGGTGGATTTCCCGGAACTTGGGATGGAAGCGGTGCGGAAGATCGAAGTGAAAGATTTCCCGGCATTCATCATCACCGATGATAAAGGGAATGATTTCTTTGCAGATCTCGCTCACTAAAAGAGATCTATAAAATAAATGCTACTTTGTATTGCATGGTACTTTTTTAAAAGCTACTTTTGCAATACAAAATAGTATCATGAAAAAAATATTTCTCGCTTTACTGCTAAGCATTGTTCTTGTTAATCTCTCATTTGCTCAGCTTACCCAAAAGATCGACAGCATTATACAAACCGGATTTAAGGATCCGAATGCTCCGGGCGGAGCCTTTCTGGTTTCAAGAAAAGGTAACATTATTTATGAAAAAGCTTTTGGAAAAGCCAATCTTGAATTGAATGTCGACATGACTACCGATAATGTTTTTCAGATCGGTTCCATGACCAAGCAGTTTACGGCAGTTTCAATTCTCATTCTGGAAGCACAGGGAAAGCTGAAGGTAAGTGATCCTGTTTCCAAATATATTCCGGATTATCCCTCGGGGAATTCTATTACAATTCATCAGCTTTTAACGCATACTTCGGGTATTAAGGATTTCACCAAAATGAAAGCCCTTTCGGAAATTGCCCAGAAAGAAATGTCTCCAAAAATGATGGTAGACTTTTTTAAAAATGAGCCGGTAGATTTTCAACCCGGGGAGAAGTTTGACTATAACAATTCCGGCTATGTATTGCTGGGATACCTGATCGAACTGGTTTCCGGTGAAAAATATGAAGATTTCGTTAAGAAAAACATCTTTGACAAAGCAGGAATGAACCATTCTTTTTATGCGAGCGATCGGAAACTTATTAAAAACAGGGCATATGGCTATCATGAAAAAAGCGACGGCTTTGTGAATAAAACAGTTATTAACTTCAGCATTCCGTTTGCGTCCGGTTCGCTGATGTCTACGGTAGAAGATATGCTGAGGTGGCAGAAAGCCATCAACAACAACCTTATCCTGGATGCAGCCCATACCCGAAAAGCATTTACCAAATATAAGCTCAACAGCGGTGAGGAATTTTCCTATGGCTACGGATGGCATCTGAAAGAAATTATTGGAGTACCCGACAGGGAGCACGGAGGAAGTGTTTTCGGATTCAAATCCATGGCGGTCTATATCCCGGAAAAAGACATCTATGTTGTAGGATTCAGCAATTGCGACTGCCATTCTCCGACCCAGATCATAAAAGATATGGCAGGGCTTATCGTGAAGAACCCGTAATAACGGAACAGTATTCGCTCCTGATTAGTTTAAAATCAAAATAAATAATAAAATAGGAGGTGTATATTTTGTGTAAAAAAATAAAAAGTCCTATTTTTGCCTAAAATCTTTAAGAAAAATGATAACGATTTTATCAGCATTTTGGCCGTTTTATCAGTTCCTTTGGACCGTATTTTTCATCATGATGTTCCTTGTAGGGTTCTGGTGTATTTTCATGTTCTTCGGATTTGTTATCCCGTTATGGTTAACGGAAGGTTTAAAAGAATACTTCGGAAAAGTGAAGCCCTTCAATCCTGAAGACATCAGAAGCAAAATGGTGTATGAACAGGAAGGTGTAGAGGTGATCTATAACGAGCCTAAAGGACACGGTCCGTTCATCCACGATCACGGTCATGGGCACGATATCCACGAAAAAGGACATCATTAATTGATTGTCATTGCTTTTTCACCTGAATTCTGAAAAAGCAATATCAAAGCAAAACAACATATATTAAAACCACTTATTTTTAAGTGGTTTTTTTAATTAATAAACTAACGTGAAATCAACAGCATTACCTGATTTTAGATAACTTAAAAAGTAAATAAACTGAAAAGTAGGAGGATGATCATAAATTTCTAAATAAAGTTTACCTTTAAAAAAAGTAACAAGATTGTTTAATAGGTAAGACTATTAATAATACATTTATCAACTGAACTTCCAGCATCCGGCTCCTCTCTTCCAGCCTTTTTAACCTGGTCCCTGCTAAACTACTCCGTCCTGAGCTTTTCCGGTGAAACGCCGAATTTTTTCTTGAAAGCCCGGGTAAAGTTCTGAACATATTCATACCCGCATTCTATGGCAATTTCTTTGATCATCATTTCTTTATCAACAATCAGTTTTTTAGCTTTCAGCATTCTCAGCTCTGCCATATAATCGCTGACGGTAATATGGTATTGCGCTTTAAATTCTTTCCGGATTTTGTTTTGGTTGATGCCGATCAGCCTTCCGATTTCTTCCACTTTTATATTTCTATGGTAATTTTCATCGACAAACTTTTTAATCAACGAAGGAGTCTGGGGAGTTTCTTCCATTGTATTTCTTTCGTTGAACTGTTCGAAGATCAGCAGCAGCAGCTTGATGATTTTAGCCTCGACAAATAATTTCTGCAAAACACCTTTTTTGGAGTAGCTGATGATCTCCTTTAAGATCATATGCATTTCAACGGTCATGAAAGGCGGCGTGTGTTTATAAAGGAAGATATAATTATTTCCGATCATATTTTCCAGGATGTCTGCATTTTCTTTGTTGGATTCCGGGTTGATGAGGTTTAAAATATAATCGTAATTGATCTGAATCTGAAGATATTTCAGAAGTTCCCGGCCATCCGAACGGAGTTCCGCCGTGCTTTTTTCCCGGGAGTAATGCAGGATGTATTGGTTTTTATCAAATAAAAAATTCGTTCTGCAGTCCTCTGCTTCCAGAACAACATGATCGCTTAGGATGAAAAGCAGGTTAAAACTCGATTTACTCTCGATCATCCTCGATTTTCCTGAATACAAGTCTTCCTGCAGAAAAATTTTAATGTTTTCGGAACTGAACAACAATCCCCGGTAAGATTGATTCTTCATACGGGCGGTTTTTATAGGTAAGTACAATTGACGGATTGACTGGAGATAACAAAAAGTTTGTTAATGATAACCTGATGTTAAACAAGTCGAATACTTTTGCGCAAAAATAATTATAATTTAGAATAAATAAAAATAATATTGCCCATGTTTGAAAGATTATATTTTACAATGCGGAAAATCACTGCCGGTCTGTTACTGTTGGTTGTCGCTGGAAGTTATTCTTATGCCCAGCAATGGGAAAGTGTAGGAGGATCGGTTATTTCTACAGGAGGTTCAAGTTTTAATAATTTATGTATCAGTGCGACGGGGAAATATTTTATTTCTTATTATGATGTTGCAGCAGCCAAAGGTTCGGTACAGATGTTTGATGGAAATTCATGGTCTTACGTGGGGGGTAGTCCCGGGATTACCAACAGTTATGCAGCTTTTAATTCCCTGTCATGGGCCCCGAACGGAAATATCTATTATACGAATCAGGGAACCGGACTGGAGGTTCGTGAGTTTAACGGGGCTGCCTGGTCGCAGTTGCCCAGCCCTACAACTTCTACGGTAAATTATCAGGCTTCTGCCGTTTCTCCGTCTAATGTTCTGTTCACCTATGCCACTCATAACTCGGGAGCGGTTCAGCGTTTTGTAAATGGAGCTTGGGAGCAGGTGGGAAATACTGGGTTTTCCGGAGGAGCTGCTTTTGCGGAAATGGTGATCGGCAGCAACGATAAAGTCTATACCTGCAACGTAGCCAGCGGTGTAAAAGTATATGAAAATACAACAACGGCAACGGCTTCAGACAGCTGGACCCTGGTAGGCGGAAGTATTGTGGACGCTGCATCATCCAGTGAGCAGTATAATTCGGACCTTGCGATTGATGAGAATAATAACCTGTATGTGGCTTATGTTTCCAATTCCACCAACGGACAGAAATTAAATGTAAAAAAATTCAACGGAACAGCCTGGGTGCAAGTGGGGAATGCTAACTTTTCCAGTGGCAGGGTACAACATGTGGCCATTGCCGTTACACCTGCGGGAATACCTTATGTGGTAGCCAGCCGCTGGGAGAATGATAATTTTTCGAGAAATACGGTGTATAAGCTGGATGCTGTTACCCAGGCCTGGAGCGTATTCGGAGGCAGTTTCATTTCCGATGGGCAGGCAGTTTATAATGATCTGGCTTACGATAAAACCAATAATTATCTGGTATTGGCGTATTCCCAGAGCGGAACAAGAGTGAAGAGGATTTCTCTTACTCCGGTCTGCAATAATACGGATCCTGGGAACAATCCGGGAGACCTGGGCTGTGTACGATTCAATTACAGAGGCCAGCAGGTAAATTATACTACGGTAAGAGCCGCAGATGGAAAAGTGTGGCTTCAGCAGAATCTGGGAAGCACTCAGGTAGCAGCTTCTTTCGATGATGCCAATGCTTACGGAGATCTTTTTCAGTGGGGCAGGTGGGATGACGGCCATCAGCTGAGAAACTCCGCCACAATAGCGGCGCCGTCTGCAAATTCACCGGATGGCTTAGCCGGAACCAATGCTTTTGTCGTTGGTTCAAGCAGTTCTTCCTGGTGGGCAACAAATGCAACGAGTGACGGATGGAATGCAGATTCCTCATCTTCGGTAACGTCGGCAAAGGGTGCAGATCCATGTAAAGCAGTGGGACAAGGTTGGAGGCTGCCTACGTCAGCAGAGTGGATAACCCTGGTGGGAGCAGAAGGAATCAATAATCCGGCAACGGCTTATGCAAGTTCTCTGAAGCTGCCGGCAGGCGGATACAGAAGCAATACAACCGGGGCTTTTACCTTTGTTGGGCAGCGTGGGTATTTCTGGAGTTCCGATACAGCGAATTCCGGAGGTAAATTTTTATATGTAGGATCCTCAATCGTAACGCCGGCTTCCGGAGGTCCGCGAGGTCAGGGAGAATCGGTAAGATGTGTAAAAGATCTTTCCGCACTGGCCACTTCTGATGTAGCCCTTTCTATAAAACCGGTGCAGGTATATCCAAACCCAACCACGGGCATTGTATACGTAAAAGCAGATTCATCCGTTGAGGCTATACATGTTATAAATGCCGCAGGCCAGAAAATACCGGCAGATTTTTCAGGAAACCAGCTGAATTTACAAGGTTTTCCGAAAGGATTGTATATGATTGAAATAAAATTAAAAGGACAAGAGCAGACGATTTCCAAGAAAGTGATCAAGAATTAAATTTTCGTCCATATTTAGTTGATTGACAGAAGGCTTTGTAAAAAGAGTCTTCTGTTTTGTTTAAGTTAATTATAAATTATTTTTAAACACGGCACGGTGCAAAGTTCCGGGCCTGTTTCATTTTATGATAATGGTTTACCAGGGTTTTCTTATAAGATTGATAGCCAATGCATACTATTTCAATAGTTTAAACAATATTTTTTTTGTTCGGAATGAAAAGGTGATGAAAAATAAATTATCTTTATTATACTGTACTAAAAAAATAGAAACTATATGAGAAAGTTTTATTCAGGTCTCTTATTGCTGATGGTTGCTTTTGCATTCGGCCAGATCAGCTATACGATTACCCCAAACCCGTTCAATGAGACGAACGCCATTACGCTGACTGTTCCCGGGAACCAGATTGATGAAGCGGCTTGGGGAGTTTCAAACAATGCCATTTACATCTGGTCCTGGTCGTTGGATACCAATTACCAAAACAGTCAGGATTGTCCTACCAATGGGAGTTGGAACAACTCCAACGAGTTGAACAGGCTTAATTATAATGCTACGACCGATACGTATTCCTTATCGTTTACCCCTACTGCTTTTTACGGGAGAACAGGGATCGGAAGATTCGGGTTTTTATTAAAAGACAAGACGGGCGCTCACCAGACCTCACCGGATATTTACGTCAATGTCGGAATCTTAAACCTAACGATGACCAATCCTGCGGCAAACAGCTTAACATCCGTTCCGGTAGGAAATTCGATCAATGTTACGGCGACAACAAATGTAAATGCCACCTTCCAGCTGAAAGCCAACGGAACGGTAGTAAACTCTACCTCAACACCTTCTACTTCCTATGCCTACAGCTATACTGTAACACAGGATGCCAATATGGAGCTTATCGCAACGGATGCCAATTCAACTGTTAAAAATGCAACATTCACGTTGCAGGTTCCCCGGAATGTGGTTTCACAGGCTATCCCGAGTTGGATCAGGCAGGGGATCAATTACAATCCGAATGATAATACAAAAGTAGGATTGGCTTTATATGCTCCGTTTAAAAATTTCGTTCACGTGATCGGAAGTTTCAACAATTGGACGGTTAATGATGCTTATTTAATGAAAAGAGATACAGCGAATCCTGATTTATACTGGATCGAGCTCAGCGGCCTCACCCCGCAGCAGCTGTATACTTTTCAATACAGAACCAACGATTTGAGAAAAGTGGCAGATCCTTATTCTCCGCAGATTTTGTCTTCTTATGATGACCAGTATATTGCGGCCTCCACTTATCCTAACTTACCTCCATTCCCGGCTGGCCAGGGTTTTGAGGTTTCGATGTTTAAAACCGGGCAGGTACCGTACAACTGGCAGGTGACGAATTTCCAGCGTCCGGCCAAAGAAAATCTTGTGGTTTATGAATTATTGCTGAGGGATTTTACACAAGAGAAAAACTGGCAGTCGCTCATCAATAAAATCACTTATTTAAAAGGATTAAACATCAACGCGATCGAACTGATGCCGATCATGGAATTTGAAGGAAATCTGTCATGGGGGTACAATACATCTTTTCATTATGCTTTAGACAAAGCATACGGAACTCCTGAGAAATTCAAGGAATTTGTAGATCTGTGTCATCAGAATGGGATCGCCGTGATTCTGGACGTTGCTTTCAACCATGCTACAGGGCGTTCTCCATTGGCCAGACTGTGGAATATTGATCCGGATGGAGACGGCTACGGCGATATTGCCGCAAACAATCCTTACTTCAATCAGGTGCCTAAACATTCCTATAATGTCTTTAACGATTTCAACCACACCAGTGCTTCAACGAAATATTACGTTGAAAGATGTCTTCAGCAATGGCTTACAGAATATCGTATCGATGGTTTCCGTTGGGATTTAACCAAAGGTTTTACGCAAAGCTGCTCCGAAAATGATGAGGCCTGCACCAATGCCTATCAGCAGGACAGGGTAGATATTTTAAAATATTATGCCGACAGACAATGGGCCCTGGATCCGAATTCTTACATGATCTTTGAGCATTTGGGAACCGATGCGGAAGAGCAGCAGTGGGCAAACTATAGAATTGCCGAAGGAAAAGGTGTCATGCTGTGGAACAACCAGAATGGTTCTTACAACCAGAATACGATGGGCTATAAGGAAAACAGCAACTATGACAGGATGAATCATTCTCTGCACGGCTTCACCAATATGTCGGCAGTGGGATATGGCGAAAGTCACGATGAAGAAAGGCTGATGTTTAAAAACCTGGCATATGGTGCAGTAAACGGAAGCTATGATGTGAAAAACTTAAATACGGCGCTTGACCGAATGAAAACTTTCGGGGCGACCTTCTTTACAATTCCGGGTCCGAAAATGATCTGGCAGTTTGGAGAACTGGGGTATGAATTCAGCATCAACCGATGTCAGGACGGTACCATTAATAACGGATGCAGAACAGATCAGAAGCCGATTGCATTTACTTTAAACTATGATACAAATACCGGTAGGAAAGCAGTTTATGATATCTGGGCGAAAATTATTAATTTCAGGAATCTGTATCCGGTTTTCAAATCAAAAACCTATTCTGTAGAATCCAACAACCTGACCAACGATCCTAATGGGCTGATCACCCGAATTTACGTTTATGATAATTTGTTAACGTCAGGAATGAAAAATGTAGTTGTAATAGCAAACTACACTACAGCGACCCAGAATGTGGTTCCTTACTTCCCTTATACCGGACAGTGGCAGAACCTGATGGATAATTCTGTAATCAGCGTAACATCTACCACGGCACCCATAAGCCTGCAGCCTGGAGAGTTCAGGATTCTTGGGAATTACACGACTAATTTATCCACAGCCGATGTAAATGCCGAAAATAAGCTTTCTCTTCAGATTGCGGATAACCCGGTGAAAAATAGTTTGGCTAAATTTATTTACCACAAAGTGAAGAATGGGGAAATCCTGATCTATGATTTAAGCGGCAGAAAGATGGATTCATTTAAGCTTACCGGTGAAAACGGAGCTTATGAACTGAAAATAAATTATCCGGCAGGAATCTATCTTGTTCATTTAAAATCAGATACGGGAATTGCCATTCAGAAAATGATTGTTAAATAAACTGTGGATAAAGCTTAAAGTTAATCCGAAGGGAGGTCATGAAAATGATCTCCTTTTCATTTATCCATACTTTATTCCCGGCAAAGTCCGGGGTTATCCTCGCAATATTAACCGCTTATCCATACGTTTTCCACATCTTTTTCCGCATTGGAATTCATGGTTATCCATGCCTTATTAATAACTTATACATACATTATCCATATTTTATTAACAGCGATTAAAATTTTTATCCTCATTGTTTCCATGTCTACTCATATCCAATTCACAGTTTCCCAAGAGGGAATTAACAGGTTATCCACAACTTATTCACAACTGGAAAAATAAATAGTAGTGACCTGATGTGTATCCGGCCAAAATAAATTTTATATTAATGTCAAAACAACTTTAGAAAAGTTAAATCAGATGGACGCAATGCGCAAATCCGAATATTGTTAACAATTAAAACCTTAACCAAAATGAGCATCACACAACAAAACAAAGTTTTAGTAATCCATTTTATCTTGTATCTATTATTGGGTACCCTTATTTGGACAATAAATGTTTTAGGACAGATTAGTTTTCATGGAAATGTTTTTTTTCCATTTTTTATTCGTTCATTAATATTAGCAGGGCTTCTGGTACTATCTTATTATCTAAATGATAAGTTTGCTAAAAAAAATAAACTGAACGAAGGGATCTTAAAATTTAAATCAGAATTTATAAAAAAATATTTCAGTGGAAGCATTTTAGGATTCTTACTAATAGCAATCATGTGGGGAATCTTATATCTGATCTATCCTTTAGAAATACTAAAAAATCCCGGTTCGAAAATTGTCCCGGTAATGGATATTGTTTCTTACGGTTTGGGTAGTATCCTCGAAGAGTTATTATTCAGAGGCTTTTTGTTGCTTGCTTCGGTGAGACTCTTTGGAAAGACAGGTGCCATTCTTTTGGTTTCATTGCTGTTCGGGCTTTTTCATTTGCCGGGATTTGGATTAACAAAACAAGGATTAAGTATGGCTCTAACGACTTTTACCATGTCATTGCTTTTTATTGCGGTCATCCATTACACGGAATCAATTTGGACAGCGGTTACCCTTCACATAACCCTAAACCTTCTTTTGCATACTTTGGGCTTCGATGGAGCAGGCAATGGGATATTCCGAATTAAATTTGCCACATCCAATATCAACGGGCTTTTCTTCACGCTGGTATATGAAATTGTTGTGATTGCCTTTGCAGCCGTGATATTCAGTAAAGAAAGAAAGGAAATATAAACGGCTGCAAATAATGGAATTTATATTAAAGGTATTGGTGTTGCTTTTCCCAGAACAGGAGGGCTTAAAAATGAGGCTGTTATTTACGATTTCAAAAAACAGGTGTTCCTACAGAATGCCACTTAAACGGCAAAACTTAATAGGCATTCGTTTCATTCACAATCACAAACGATTCGTTTTACAATTGAATTAATAATCCGTATCTTTGCCCCCACAAAATTTTCATAATGGCTAAATCATTAATTCCGAAACTAGAAGCTATAAAACAGAGATATAATGAGGTGGCCGACCTTATTATACAGCCTGATGTTATTTCAGACCAAAAAAGATATTCTTCTTTGAACAAAGAATATAGTGATTTGGGCAAAATTGTAAGAGTTTACGACCAATATAAAGGCGCTTTGGATACGATCGAAGAGTCCGACGAAATCATTGCTGACGGATCAGACAAAGATTTTGTGGAGCTCGCCAAAATCGAAAAAAACGAAGCGTTGGAAAAAATTCCGGGACTTGAAGAAGAGTTGAAAGTCCTGCTGATTCCGAAAGATCCTGCGGACGACAAAAACGTCATCGTGGAACTTCGTGCCGGGACCGGAGGAGACGAAGCGGCGATTTTCGTAGAAGATATTTACAGAATGTATTCCATGTATTTCAAAACGAAAGGCTGGAGGCATGAAGTGACGGATTCCAATGAAGCGGCCAAAGGCTACAAAGAACTGATCATGAAGGTAGAAGGGGAAGGCGTTTACGGAATCATGAAATTCGAGTCCGGGGTTCACCGGGTACAGCGTGTTCCGGAAACCGAGTCCCAGGGAAGGGTTCATACCTCAGCTATTACCGTAGCAGTTCTTCCGGAAGCCGAAGAAGTGGATTTTGAACTGAATCCTGCTGATATTGAAATGCAGACCTCAAGATCAGGAGGAGCCGGAGGTCAGAACGTAAACAAGGTGGAAACCAAGGTTCAGTTGACGCACAAACCTTCAGGATTGGTCGTGGTTTGTCAGCAGGCCCGTTCTCAGTTGGCCAACCGTGAGCTCGCGATGGAAATGCTGAGAACAAAGCTCTATGATATCGAGCTTCAGAAAGTCCAGGGAGACATTGCCGCCCAGCGTAAATCCATGGTATCCACAGGAGACCGTTCTGCGAAGATCAAAACCTACAACTATCCTCAGGGAAGGGTTACGGATCACAGGATCAACAAATCTATGTATAATCTGGACGCTTATATGAACGGCGATATTTCTGAAATGATCGATGCCGTGATCATGGCAGAAAATGCTGAAAAAATGAAAGGCGAAGAAGAAAATTTATAAAATCTTTATCATAAAATCTTTAGAAGGTCTCCGTATTTCGGGGACTTTTTTAATGATAATAAGATAAGAACAGCCATTGTTTTATGACTGCCACAAAAAAGGACGGCTTTTTGAATGACAAGTTGTTTTAATTGAATACTTTAGGTAGAGACTGAATTTTTAAAGGCTGTCATCCGTAAAGTTTTATAATAAATAAAGGAATATTATTAAAATAATAGGTACATTTATAAAATGCTTCCGGATTTATCCGAAGCCGGGGAATAAATAATACGCTAATTTGAATATACTCATGAAAAACCTTACGGCTGCTTTTCTGGTAGCAATGCTATGTTTTGCACAAAACTTACGTTCTCAAAACATTTTACCGCCACAAAAAGTATTTAATCTTTATTTTGATTCCTTTGTTAAGTATAATGACGATTCTCTGAAAGAGCTCAACAGTTATCTTATAAACTTTCTAGGAAAAGAAAATACCCATAAGATGAGTCTTCAGGAATCTTATGACGAGAAGGTGAACAGCTTTACCGACATCTTCCTTTCAAATCTTTCACCGGAGGTTTCCGGAGTCTGTAAAAATGAAGCCAGGGAATATTTTAGAGTCCTGATCGGAAATTTTAAAAATGCAACTTACCGCATTAAAGACATAAAAACAGTACCAGGCGATCAGGCCACAAATCAGGAAATTTCGGAAGTGGATTATGAAGTAAACTTTAAGGTTCCGGCTGTTGCCTCCCGGATCAATGTCGGAGATATTAAAAAAATAGGAGCCGGGGAAATGAAAAAATATCTCATTGATATCACAAATGATCTCAAAAAAGCAGATAAAATCGTCTCTACGCGTCAGAAATTCAACATGTATCAGGTGAAATACGGGACCGATACCTATTACTGGAACGGTGGTCCGCAGGAAATGGCCTGGAAGCTGAACGAGTTTTATTTTAAAAATATAAATTAATCATAAATGATAGCTGCCGGTTCTGGCAGCTTTTTTTATTTAAACAGATTCCTTATTTTTGGGAAAATAGCTTACTATGAAATTCAGACCCATTTTATTAACGGCCGGCGTTTTGTTTTCGGCAACATTCTATGCACAAAAAATGAATTATCCAAAAGCAATAAAAGGCAGCCAGACCGATACCTATTTCGGGACGGCAGTGGCAGATCCGTTCAGAGATCTTGAAAATGATTCTGAAGCTACCCGGAAGTGGGTGGATGAGGAGGTAAAGCATAGCCAGGAATACCTTGCCAAAATACCTTTCAGAGACGAAATACGAAACCGGCTGAGAGATATCTGGAATTACGAAAAAATTTCAGCACCTTTCACAGAAGGGGAATTTACATACTATTACAAGAATGATGGCCTCCAGGCACAATCGGTTTTATACAGGACCAACAATAAAACGAAGCAGACGGAAGTGTTCCTGGATCCCAATAAATTTTCTGAAAAAGGAACCACCTCGCTTTCCCAGCTTTCATTTAATAAAAAAGGAAACCTGGCGGCCTATTCCATTTCGGAAGGCGGAAGCGACTGGAATAAGATCATTATCATCGATGCCATTACCAAAAAGCCGATCGATGAAACCTTAATTGATGTCAAATTCAGTGGGATTTCCTGGAAGGGTGACGAAGGCTTTTATTATTCAAGCTACGATAAACCGAAAGAAGGAACCGTACTTTCCGGGATGACGGACAAGCACAAAGTATACTTTCACAAACTGGGAACAAAACAATCGGCGGATAAGTTGATCTTCGGCAGCGATAAAACCCCGAGAAGATATCTGGGAGCCGGCGTTTCCGAAGACCAGCGGTATCTGATCATTTCTGCGGCTAATGCTACCAACGGAAATGAGCTGTATATCAAAGACCTGAAAAATGGTGGCGATTTTATCCAGATCAATAAAGGTTTTGACATCAATGCCAGCATTGTGGATACGGACGGTGACAACCTGTATATCTTTACGGACAAGGACGCCCCGAATATGCGTTTGGTAAAAACGACTATTGGAAATCCGGCACCTGAAACCTGGAAGGACGTAATCCCCCAGACCGATAATGTATTAGGGATTACTACCGGCGGCGGATATTTCTTTGCTACTTATATGATTGATGCGATCGATCAGGTAAAGCAATATGATAAAAACGGGAAACTGGTGAGAGAAATTACGCTTCCCGGCAAAGGAAACGTTTCAGGATTTGGAGGTAAGGAAAAAGAGAAAGAACTTTATTTCTCATTTAGTAATTACATTACACCAGGCACTACTTATAAATTCAATGCCGATACCGGGAAATCTGAAGTCTACCAGAAACCGAAAGTGAAATTCAATCCGGAAGATTACGTTTCCGAGCAGGTGTTCTATACTTCACAAGACGGAACTAAGATTCCGATGATGATCAATTATAAAAAAGGAACAAAACTCGACGGTAAAAATCCGACGATCCTGTATTCTTACGGTGGTTTCAACATCAGTTTGCAGCCTGCTTTCTCCGTAGTCAATGCCATCTGGATGGAAAACGGCGGAATCTATGCCGTTCCCAACATCCGCGGCGGTGGGGAATACGGTAAAAAATGGCACGATGCCGGAACCAAACAGCAGAAGAAAAATGTCTTTAACGACTTTATCGCGGCCGGTGAATATTTACAGGCAAAAGGTTATACTTCCAAAGAATATATGGCCCTTTCAGGAAGGTCAAACGGCGGGCTGCTGGTCGGTGCTACCATGACGATGCGTCCTGACCTGGCAAGAGTGGCTTTTCCCGGAGTTGGTGTTCTGGATATGCTGAGGTATAACAAATTTACTGCGGGTGCAGGTTGGTCTTATGATTACGGAACGGCTGAAGACAGCAAAGAAATGTTTGAATACCTGAAATCATATTCTCCGGTGCATAACGTGAAAGCAGGAACCTGTTATCCTTCCACCATGATCATCACCAGTGATCACGACGACCGCGTTGTACCGGCTCACTCCTTTAAATTCGGGGCGGAACTTCAGGAAAAGCAGGCCTGTAACCATCCGATTCTACTGAGAATTGAAAAAAATGCAGGCCACGGCGCCGGAAGGTCAACCGAGCAGGTGATCGGGGAAAATGCCGATCTGCTTTCCTTTGCTTTGTATGAAATGGGAATCAGGAAATTAAAGAATTAATTGAAAATGTTAAAAAATGGCCGGTATCATAAATATTGGCCATTTTTTTTGTATTTTTCTGCCCGAATTATATTTGTTTAGAATATTTAAAAATATTAATTGGCTATTATGAAGAGAAAATTTTTACTAGTTTGTGCAATAGGTGCGGCTTCTGCTGCTTATTCGCAAAGATGGGAACCGTCTTCTCAAAAGGTTTCTGAAATCAGAAAAGGAGTTGAGGTAAAGTATGCTTACAAAGTAGACTTGCCTTCTCTTAGAAATCTATTGAAAGATGCTGTTGAAACAGGGAACGGAGCAAAACCGGTTATTATTTCTTTACCTACGGTAGAAGGAAAAGTGGAAAAATTTGCAGTATACAGCAATCCTGTAATGGAAAAATCCATGGCAGACAGATACGGGCTCGGGTCTTATGTGGGAGTAGGAGTAGATGATCCTTCAAAATATCTCAGATTTAGTACTTCGCCGACGGAAATTCAGTCGATGATTATTAAAGACGGCGTGTTTCAGTTTATAGAACCGATCAGCAATGATAAAAATACATATGGGGTGTTCTATAAAACGAAAAGAACCGAAAGTGATAACGGCTTTGAATGTACTACTGACGAGAAAAACAGCAACGATATAAAACTGCTGGAAGATTACGGTAAGAAGAAACTTTCCAACGTCGGAATTACCAGCAGACCCGCAATCACAAAATACAGAACCTATAGATTGGCTTTATCCACAACAGGGGAGTATACCAAAAAATTCGATCCGTCAGGAGGAACCACCAATACCGTCACTCAGATGAACGCTACGATGACGCGTGTAAACGGAGTTTTCGAAAAAGAATTCGGAATTAAACTTATTATTCAGGATCTGCCAAATATCATTTATACAGATCCCGCGACGGATCCCTATACCGGAAATTTAAATTTACAGTTACAGCAGACGCTAACTTCTCAGGTAGGAAATGCCAATTATGATATGGGCCATGTATTCAATGCTGCCGGAGGTAATGGTAATGCCGGATCTATCGGTTCGACATGTGTAAATCCTGCAACGTCTACCTCTTTGGCCAAAGGATCTGCTTTTACCCAGAATACAACACCTACGGGAGATCTTTTTGATATCGATTATGTAGCTCATGAAATGGGTCACCAGCTGGGAGCCAATCATACATTCTCGCACGTTTCCGAAGGATCGGGAGTAAATGTGGAGCCGGGAGGAGGGACCACCATAATGGGATATGCAGGAATAACTGGAGATAACGTACAGGCCAATACCGATGCTTACTTTCATTATTCGTCCATCAATCAGATACTAAATAGTCTGGACAGCAAAACTACCTGCGGAACATCCCAGACAATAACAAACAATACGGCTCCGGTAATTGCTCCGCTTACTTCGTATACTATTCCTAAAGGGACCGCCTATTATCTTGAGGCTTCTGCAGTGGATACGGATCCCATTAAATATTCGTGGGAACAATATGACAGTGTAGATTCTTACAATTCCATTTCCGGCGACAGCGGATGGGGATACAATGCACAGGGGGCTATCGCGAGATCCTTTTTCGGAACTACGAACGGAAGAAGATATTTCCCAAGCCTTCCTAGTGTTATGGCAGGGAACTTAACTGATAAAGTTAAATGGGAAACCGTTTCATATATTCCCAGAACGCTTAATTATGCAGTAACGGTAAGGGATGAAAATACAGTACGGCCAATGCTTGCTTCGTCTGAAACGACATTGACTGTTGGAAATGACGGACCATTTAAATTTTCTGGGCTTACCACTTCTACCGTATTGTATAACAATGCTCAGAATACCATAACATGGGATGTTGCCAATACCAACGCAGCGCCGTATAATACCTCCGCTGTAAAAATAGAATATACCACCGATCTCACAAACGGATCTGCATGGACGGAATTGGTAGCTTCAACGCCAAACACAGGAAGTTATACTGTACAGATGCCTTCAAGCTTGACAGGAGCCGTTAAACTTAGAATTTCTGCGGTTGGAAACGTGTTCTATGCGGTTTCTCCGCAAATAAATGTGGGTACTGCGCCTACCTCTTCTACGGCTGCTCCTACAGGAGTATCGGCTTTAACTTCTGAAATATTTAAGAACACGGCTAGATTATCATGGAATGCGGTACCAGGGGCGACCTATTCCATAAATTACAGAAAGGCGGGGCAGACCAACTGGTCCAATACGACAAGCACTACCAGCTCCGTTTTATTATCAGGCCTTGAAGATGAATCGAATTATGAAGCACAAGTTGCAGCGGTGGTAAATACAGTGGCCGGAACCTATTCTTCCACTTATACTTTCAAAACCAAAGGCTTCAGAACAGGTGTGGATTACTGTCTGATGACAACCGGAGGGAACAGTTTTGCCAGTTTCGCTTATAACAGTGGTATAGCACAGTTCAATTTAAGTAACCTTTCCTACTCTGAATTATATTACAGTACCATTTTTAATACATACAGGGATTTTACAGATGATGCCAACAAGCTGATTAACCTGACAAAAGGAAATCAGTATACTTTCTCTTATTTTAACATCGGTAACCAGGCAAGTTATAATGATAATATGGAAGTATGGATCGATTTCAACAGGAACGGGGTGTTTGAAACATCCGAAAAAGTAGGTTCCGTAAGTACAGTTCCGCCAGCCAATGGCCAGTATACCGGATCATTTACATTTACGGTCCCAGCGACGGCATATTCCGGGGATAAAACATTGAGAATGAGAGTTGCCAATACATTCTTCAATAAGGCTACCGGACCGTGTGGAAGTCCTTCTGTCCCTGTAAGCGGCGGCGGGGTAATATCACAGGGTTCCTTTAAAGACTTCTCCGTCAAAATCAGTGCAGGTGCTCTTGCCGTAGATGAAGTGAAAGGGACAAAATCTGAAATATCCATCTATCCGAATCCGGCAGATACGTTTATCGAAATAAAAAATCTTAAGGAAAAAGGAGATTACAAAATTTATACGGCAGACGGAAGATTAGTACAGAGCGGTGCTGTTGAAGGTCAAAGAATAGATGTATCAGCATTGATAAAAGGAGTGTATGTGATAACGGTAAAAACAAATACGGGAACATTCAGCACAAAACTTATCAAGAAATAAATATTTTTAAAAATATAGCTCTACAGATCCGGATACATTCTATCCGGATTTTGTTTTTTGTACATTAACAGGAAAAAATTATAAATGATACCACAAATTTCTTCCGAAAAATTAACACAAATTTATTATCCCAAAAATGCTTAATTTTAGCCATCTAATAAATCCGAAAGTATGAGAAGGGAAGTTCAGAATAAAACTCCTCAATTTAATATAACTGAAAAGCAAACGGAAATCTATCCGTTTGAAAAAGATGGACTGTCATTGAAATCCTCTTATAAAGCGGAAGATGTTAAAAATCCGGAACTCACACAGACTTCCCCGGGAATCGAACCGTACCTTAGAGGACCTTATTCCACCATGTATGTTCAGAAACCGTGGACTATCCGTCAGTATGCCGGTTTTTCAACGGCTGAGGAATCCAATGCTTTCTACCGAAGGAATCTGGCAGCAGGACAGAAAGGACTTTCCGTAGCTTTTGACCTGGCCACCCACCGGGGCTATGATTCCGACCATGCAAGAGTAGTTGGGGATGTCGGGAAAGCCGGTGTGGCCATCGACTCTGTGGAAGACATGAAAATTTTATTCAATGAAATCCCGTTGGACCAGATCTCGGTTTCGATGACCATGAACGGGGCAGTGCTGCCGATTCTTTCTTTTTATATCGTAGCAGCGGAAGAGCAGGGCGTGTCCCAGGAATTGCTGTCGGGAACCATCCAGAATGATATTTTAAAGGAATTCATGGTACGCAATACCTACATTTATCCGCCGGCACCTTCCATGAAAATCATTGCCGATATTTTTGAATATACTGCTCAGAATATACCGAAGTTTAATTCCATCTCCATTTCAGGCTATCACATGCAGGAAGCCGGAGCAACACCGGTATTGGAAATGGCTTATACGCTGGCAGACGGACTGGAATATGTGAGAACAGGAATAAAAGCCGGAATGAAGGTCGACGAGTTTGCTCCGAGGCTTTCCTTTTTCTGGGCGATCGGGATGAACCATTTTATGGAAATCGCAAAAATGCGGGCCGCAAGATACATCTGGGCCAACTTGCTGAAGCAGTTTAATCCGCAAAACCCGAAATCCTTGGCGCTGAGAACCCATTCCCAGACTTCAGGATGGTCTCTTACGGAGCAGGAACCGTTTAACAATATTACCCGGACAGCAATTGAAGCATTATCGTCCGCATTGGGCGGAACCCAGTCCCTTCATACCAATGCACTGGATGAAGCGATCGCGCTTCCTACAGACTACTCGGCAAAAATTGCACGAAATACGCAGATTATCCTCCAGCAGGAAAGCGGGATCTGCGATGTCGTAGATCCGATGGGAGGAAGCAACCTTATAGAAAGCCTCACCCAGCAGATGATCGAAGAAGCCATGAAATACATCGATGAGGTAGAGCAGGAAGGCGGAATGACCAAAGCCATCGAAGCCGGGATCCCGAAAATGAGAATTGAGGAAGCAGCAGCCAGAAAACAGGCTAAAATCGACAGCGGCGAAGAATTCATCATTGGGGTAAACTCATTCCGGTCAGAGCTGAAACAGGACCCGATTGAAATCCTGGATATCGATAACACCGAGGTGCGCAGAAAGCAGATCGAAAGACTCAATACCATCAAAGCGGAAAGAAATGCTTCAGCCGTTGAGGAAATTCTGAATAAAATAAGGGAATCTGCCAAAACGGGACAGGGAAACCTGCTCGCTTTATGCATCGAAGCCGCCCGCAGACGGGTAACCCTCGGGGAAATGAGCGATGCCATGGAAGAAAGTTTCGGAAGATACAAAGCCAACATCAGAACCATTTCAGGAGTATACGCCATGAACGCAGGAAAAAACGAGTATTTTGAAAAAGCCCTTAACCTTACCCAGAAATTTGAGGAAGAAGAAGGCCGCCGGCCAAGGATCATGGTGGCCAAAATGGGACAGGACGGTCACGACCGGGGTGCCAAAGTTGTCGCTACCGCGTTTGCCGACATGGGATTCGATGTGGATGTGGCGCCCTTATTCCAGACCCCGGAAGAAGTCGCCAGACAGGCGGTGGAAAATGATATTCACATTTTAGGAGTTTCCTCTCTGGCAGCCGGTCATAAAACACTGGTTCCTCAGGTAGTAGGGGAACTGAAAAAGCTGGGTGCCGATGACATTACCATTGTCGTGGGCGGCGTTATTCCCCAACAGGATTATGAATTTTTGTATGCCAACGGAGCCGATTTCATCTTTGGGCCGGGGACCAATCTCCCGAAATGTGCCGTCGACATTCTCGAAAGGTTTTTAGATTAAATTAAAATTAAAACGAAATAAATTGCACAGCTTTTGTATAACCTATTGAAAATTTTCATTATGGCTTATACAGTAGTTTCAGTATTTCCGGTAACGGCAGACACCGAGGAAATCAAAAGACAATTAAAAGAAAACGGCATCGATGAAGCAAACATTGTTGTTTCAAAATCGAATGTAGAAAGCGGAGCAACAGCAGATAACTATCAGGAAGATGAGCAAACCAAAGGATTTTTCGAATATACCTTTGCCCACGATGCGGAAATGCTGGAGGCTTACCGTAAACACAGTGTTGGAAAGCATAACATCGTGGTTTATGCGGATGATATGGAGCAGGCAGCAGCGGCAAACTCCGTTTTAAACAGAAACGGGGCACTGGAAGTATACAGAAAACCTTCAGAACACCAAACCGATATACCGGAAGGCATGACTGAAGAACAATACAATGGGATTATTGCCAAAGCGAAAAACAACCTGTATTTCCTTGGTTCGGAAAGAGTATACCATTCCAATGTCATCAGAGGAATGGATGATCCGATGGACGATCTCGGGTCAAAAGACTAATTCAGATATTAAAAATATATAAAAACAAACCGGCTGTTTCAGAAGAAACAGCCGGTTTTCATTAATTATTAAAAAGAAAAATTAGGGTATAGATCATTTAAAAGCAGCATAAATAAGCTTAAAACATATCTTTATGGTAAACAAAATTATTTACAGAAATACAGCTTTAATCATTATACGTGCATATGTATAGAATTAGATTGTCAAATATTATACCTTTTTTTGAATTTTAGTATAAATTGAAATTTTATTTTAAATTTTTTGGCAGTTTCAAAAAAAAAATTAATTTTGTAGCTCAAATCAGTTTTTAACCCTTTAAAATAACGAAGCAAATGTTCAGTAAAGTACATATTTCTACAGCAGGATTGCCTTTTGCAAAGGCAGGGCTTCGTGGTTGGGTACATTCTTAGAATTACAGTATAATGAAATATAACCACCCGGAGTCGTAAGATTCCGGGTTTTTTATTGCGCAATATTTCAAACTTATTACAGGTTTTCCCGGACTCTTTTTTTCAACAATAAAGGAACAATTTCAGACAGTTTTCAGGAGCTGTTTCCCGCTATCCGTTGCAATCTTTTTTTTCAAAAAAGGATTTCCACTGCTATCGGGGCTAATAATGCCGTTCCGTAAAATCATCTTACAGGTCTTACAGGCAGGTAAGGTTAAGAATATCAGGTGATATACAATTTGTATGTCGCGTTAAGAGCAGAACATTCATGGAAAAAGACAACCTCCTGTTTTTCAGACTGAGAAACCTGAGAAGCAGAAAAAGAATCATAAAAAGAGATGTAGAGAAACAGATCAGGAAAAAATATAAATACAGCGATCAGCTTTGGGAAATGAGACGGAATATTCCGTTGGTTCCTTTGGAAAAACCTTATCAGAGGGGCTTTGTCAGGTTCTTTGTCGTAAGGGATGACGTAAAAAGATCGAAAGACGGCGTATTCTTCGGAGAACTCCTGAAAAAGATCAATACGGAAATGTATTCCCCCGACCGGAAGTTCCTTAAGAAAAAACGGAAACGCGGAAGGAAAATTTATGTTCCCAAAGAACAGCGTGTTGCCAATATCTATCCCTGGGAATGGGATAACCCGAAGTTCGGACTTACTGAAAAAGAAAAACAGTATTTCGTTATGAAAGACCACTACTGTCCGATCAGAAGGTCACGTAAAGTTTATTATGAATTTACTGAACCAGGGCGGTTTGTGTTAAGAGTAAAACCAAACATCATTACCCACTACAAACCACTGCAATCCGATCTGGAAAAAGAAATCGACGAAACCGATTCTTTTTTAAACCGGTATAAAGTTCAGGGAATCATCCATAAAACCATTTATGGAAAATCCGGTCCATGGAAAAAGAAATACATATGCGATCGGATGAAGAGCCTGAAAGCCTTTCACTACACAATTTCTGCAACAGCGGTTGCAGACCTGCTAGAGGATGAAAACATCCTCAGAATTTAAAAATAAAACAATGGGAAATTTAAAACTAAAAGGAAAAGATATATTAAAACTGGGATATCCGAACAACCAGAGCGTCAACATTGCACTGGAAGTTATGAAAAGGAATTTTGCAACCAAGAACATTCATCACGTAAAATCCCTTCTAAAGGAAATCCTGATCAGCCCGGAGAATTTTGAGAAAGATCTTACTTTCGGACAAATCGCGGAAGCCCTGCTTTCCTCCCGAAAAACGGAAAAGAGAATGCTCAATACCCAGCGGGCAGCGTTTCAGGTTTTCGGAAACAACATTTCGGATGAGGCGAAAAACCAGCTGTATACCGCACTGAAGCTGCCCGTCTCCGTACAGGGCGCGCTGATGCCCGATGCACACAGCGGGTACGGACTTCCGATCGGTGGGGTGCTTGCAGTAGAAAATGCAGTCATTCCGTATGGTGTCGGGATGGACATCGGATGCAGAATGAGCCTCAGCATCCTCGATACCCCGGTATCCTATCTGGACGGTGCCAGAGACAAATACGAAAAAGCGCTTGCCGAGCATACCAAGTTTGGGATGTATGAAACCCATAAATCCCCTGTCGACCATGAGATTTTCGACCGGGATACTTTCGACATGATTCCGCTGTTGAGGAGGCTTAAAGGAAAAGCCATCAGGCAGATGGGAAGTTCCGGCGGCGGAAACCATTTCGTAGAATTCGGTGAAGTGGAAATCACAGAGGAAGATTCGCAGATCGGGCTTCCGAAAGGAAGCTACCTGGGAATCCTTTCACACAGCGGCTCCCGGGGACTCGGAGCAGAGATCGCCCAGTATTATTCCAGGATGGCCGTGGACCAATGCCCGCTGCCGAAAGAGGCACAGCAGTTTGCCTGGCTGGACCTCAGCTCCCACCTCGGCCTGGAATACTGGACGGCGATGAATCTGGCGGGGGATTATGCTGCCGCCTGTCACGACGATATCCACCGCAGGCTGGTAAAAGCCGTGGGCGGAAGGGTAAAAGCCAGAATCGAAAACCATCACAATTTTGCCTGGAAAGAAATCCACAACGGCAGAGAAGTGATCGTCCACCGGAAAGGCGCAACGCCGGCCAATGAAAATGAGCTGGGAATGATTCCCGGATCCATGACCGCCAAAGGCTTTATCGTCCGCGGAAAAGGAAACCCGGATTCCCTGAACTCGGCATCGCATGGTGCCGGAAGAGCCCATTCCAGAGGGGAATGCCGGAATCTTTTTACCCAGAACGACATCAAAAAAGAATTAAAGCTCAAAAATGTTACGCTCATAGGCGGCAATGCGGAGGAAGCACCGATGGCTTATAAAGACATCAACGAAGTGATGAATGCGCAGAGCGAACTGGTTGATATCCTGGGAACCTTCCAGCCGAGGATGGTAAGGATGGATAAGTAAACGGGTGATGTAACGCCTTCAAACCTCATAGGTTTTTAAAACCTATGAGGTTTATTTAAACAAAAATAAAAAATGGGAGCACCACACAACATAAAAAGATACGGTGAAGTCTGGCCGGAATTCAGAATCCGGTACGGACTCGATATTTTAGAAAAATTAAAACGGAAAGTCATTGTTTCGGGCGGCTGGGCATGGCACTTTATGTCCGAAGCAGGACATATGGAATACAAGCACGCGCATGACCACAAGGATATTGATGTATTTGTACAAAAAGAAAATGTGACAGAAGTCGTAATAATTCTTCAGCAGGAAGGTTTTCAGAAAGTCTGGACCAGATACGATCATCTGCCGAGCGAAGAAAATTTCCGGAGATATGAGAAAACAGTAGAAATGGAAAACGGAAAATCTCACAGGATCACGATTGATTTCTTTGAAAAAGATGATCTGGAAACGATTGAAACCAACGGATTTACCGTAGTAAGGCCGCCGGTCCTTCTTTCATTTTACAGAAATATCCATTCCAGCGACAAATGCTGGGCGGTGACTGCTGCAAAAGAACTGTTGGAAAAAGGAATAGATCCGGTCGGCCACCCGAAATTAAGTGAAATACCGAAATAATAAAGAAATGCAGAAAAGATATAAGCAACAATATTCTTCCTATTATAATACCGCTCTGGTCGTTTGCCCCAATTGCGGAGAAAATGCCCTTGTGAAAAACGTAAATGATTACAAGCTGGCTTCTCTGGAATGCCGGCATTGCGGTTTAAAGAAAAACGGAAATGAACTGGTGGTCTACAAAGCGTTTATAAAGCTGCACTGTCCTGCCTGTGCACATCCGATCCGTTATGAGCAGGGAAGATTAAAAGAAAAATCTAAAAGTATCATGATACAATGCGACGAATGTGATGCTTCATTTCAGGTTCAGCCTAAAACAGAGAAATATTTAGACTCTTATACAACAGAAGCGGGCCTGATCCACGATCCGGTTTTCGGATGTCCGTATTATTTCCAGGAAGATTTCAAAGGAAAACTCTTCTGGGCCAGAAATACGGAACATTTGCTGGAAATGGAAAATTATATTTCTTCCGGCCTGAGAACAAGGCTTCCTTACAGAATGTATATGGTAGAAAGACTGCCAACCTTTATTAAGGAAGCTAAAAACAGAGAAGGCATTTTAAAAATTTTACAGAAATGGAAAAACTCATCCAAATAACCGCAGGAAAAGGACCTTTGGAATGCCAGTGGGTCGTCGCCAAAGTGCTGAAAATTTTCCTTGAAGAAATAAAAAACAACAGCATCCCATACGAAATCATCCATCGTGAAAACGGGGATGAAAACCTGACGCTGAAATCCGTCACCCTTCTTTTGAAATCAAAAGACCTGGATGATTTCTTAGGATCCTGGCTGGGGACGATCTGCTGGACAGGTAAAAGCACCTTCCGGAAACTGCATAAACGGAGCAACTGGTTTATCGGGATCTTCGAGCTGGAAGGCCTGCAGAAAGCCAGCTTTCATGAAAAAGATATCCAGTTTCAGACCGTCAGAAGCCAGGGAAGCGGCGGCCAGAATGTGAATAAGGTAAATACGGCCGTGCGGGCAACGCATATCCCGACCGGGCAAAGTGTTTTCGTACAGGACTCCCGTTCGCAGCTTGAAAATAAAAAGCTTTCGGTGGAACGGTTAAAAGCAAAAGTCCTGGAGCAGAATATAATACAGCTGCAGAAAAGAATGCAGGAAAGGTGGAACAACCATCTGAATGTACAGCGCGGAAACCCGGTAAGAATATTCTCCGGAACCGATTTTAAAAAGAATTATCAGGAAAAGTCTTTTAAGAAACAAAGAAATCACCTGAAAAACGAACTAAAAAATTATAGAAATGACCTTAACTAAAAGTAAATATTATTTTGAAGCGCTGGACCATTATCCGTACAATCTGCCGGATTGTATGGAAGCTTTGAATTATGCGCTCTCTTATGATCCTGAAGATGCCGATGCGCTTTGCCTGATGGGAAGAATTTACAGCGAGATGCTCTGCAATTACGAGCAGGCAAAGCATTATTTTGAAGAAGCCATGCAGTATGATGTAACCAACGTCAATACGCCTCAGTATTATATTATCTGCCTCCTGAATAACGAAGACTTGCACGAAGCGGAAAAGCTGATCAGTTATTCACTGAAAATCAAAGGGATTGATAAAGCGACGCTTTGGCTCTACCGGTCGATGCTTTCCGAAAAAAGAGGAAGCCTGGCCAATGCCCTAAAGTTTCTTACGGAAGCGGAGAAATACTGTTTTACCGAATGCAGTCTGAACAGCATAAAAGCCCGCAGGAAATTCGTTAAATCCAAAATGTCTAAAAAAAGTAAAATTAAAAAGAAGAAGGAGGCGGAATAAGTCTCCTTTTTTATACATTTAATAATGAAATTACGGTTTGAAATAAAACAGCTCAGGTTAAAAGAAACATTCTCCATTGCTTATGGAAACTATGACAGAAGAGAGGCCCTGTTGATAGAATTACAGCATAACAATTGTTCCGGCTACGGTGAATGTATAGCAATAGATTACTATAAAATAGACCTACCTCAATTTATTTTATCGTTAAAGAAAATTCAGCATCGGATCGAAAACCAGGAAATTGTCCCGCCAAAGGAATTTTTCAGGTTTCTGCTGGGTCTGTCTCTTCATCCTTTTTTACTTTCCGCATTGGATTGCGCATATTGGGATCTCTTCGGAAAGCTTGAAAATAAAAGTTTTGCTGAGTTAAATAACGTGAGTTCGGCTTAAGCAGCAATCAATCTATCTTCATCAATAATGTCGGAATTGGTGTTAATAGAAGGTTTTTTATCAAAGAAGGAATAAGCAGCTAAAGCGGAGAGAATATTGAGAA
>CAJYXJ010000038.1 GCA_913778085.1 uncultured Chryseobacterium sp. | reverse complement strand
CACAGTCTGATTTTGGTTATAATACTTGAAATTCATATATAAATACCTGATTGTCAGATGTAAATATACAAAAATCTAAAATAATAACCAAGAATAATCCGCCTCAGTTGTGAGACGGATTCTTTTTTTTAGCTTTGCTACTTATTAATTTAAACCATGAAAAAAATTATTACAGCATTCTGTTTTTTGGTTTCCGTATCTGTTTTTTCCCAGATGGAACTGTACTTTGGAAGAAAACCCTTTATCGGAGCAGAAATTATTATGGAGAACGGCGATATCAAAACCGGCTTTCTCCAGGATTTTCATACGCCCCGTTTTGTGGAAACAGATATGGGCTTTTTGGGAGGCATCGAGAAGAAGCTGAAATTCGAAACGAAAGAATTTAAGTTCAAAGAAGAGAAAACATCAGCCGTTGAGATCATTAAAATTGAAGACTTAAAAAGAATTGTGATCCTGAACACTGACGGCTCTGAAAAACTGGTGTATGATAAAATGAAGTTAAAGACCATCAATTCGCAGAATGAAGTGGTAGATGTGGAAAAAACCGTTGTTTTACCATTGGAACAGGAAGGAAAAATAAATCTTTACGGGATCAGTGTTTCCTTCTTTCAAAACAATAAATATGTAAGCAGCCTGTATCTTCCTTATGTCCGGAAACCTGATGATGAATACGGCTATATCCTGATCGACATCAACAGGCTCAACTTTTTCAACCTGGGAAAGATTGATGACAAGCTGGAGAAAGCCTTATATGAAGTTACAAAAGACTGCCACGCATTCTCGGATACATTACATGCCAGGATCAAGGCCCTGGAAAAAGAAGCCAAGGAATCCCGGGGTGAAGCCGTTAAGATGAAGAATAAGGTAAGAAAAGAAATTAAGGACAGAGGCGAGGAAAATTTTGCCGCTATGAAAATAGATCATGATTATGCGACAAAACCTTTTGAAATTTTACTGGGTGAATATTCGGCAAAATGTCCGAAATAAATAAATCGTCAGCCTCCGGAATCCCGGAGGTTTTTTTCTGCCAAAATTTCACTTCCTCCGAAAAAATTCTGCCATTTCAGACAATGGCCGGTGATGGCACGCATTTAGAGAAATACAAGTCAGAAATAATTAAAAAAATTAAATATATTATGTCAGTAAACTTTAAACCATTAGCAGACAGAGTTTTGATCGAGCCGATCGCTGCAGAAACAAAAACCGCTTCAGGGATTATCATTCCGGACACCGCTAAAGAAAAACCTCAGGAAGGTACCGTGGTGGCAGTTGGTCCAGGTAAAAAAGATGAACCGACTACCGTACAGGTGGGCGACAAAGTGCTTTACGGAAAATACTCCGGTTCTGAACTGAAACTGGATGGAAAAGATTATTTAATTGTAAAAGAAGGAGATCTTTTAGGGGTTATTGGCTAATAGCCGATGGCTTCTGGCTAATGGCTTTCCAGCGTTGAAAATAGCGAATGAGGGATTTTAAAAAGTTTGAGGTTTGGCAATTGAGCCATCAGTTAACTTTAAAAATTTATACTTCAACCAGGAATTTTCCCAAAGAAGAAATTTTCGGGTTGACTTCTCAGATCAGAAGATCATTTGCTTCCATCGGATATCATATTTCGGAAGGCAGCGGCAGAAATTCTGATAAAGAGTTTGCTAATTTCATCAATATTGCGCTGGGATCGTCCAACGAAGCCAAAAACCAATTGATTCTTGCTAAAGATTTAAACTACATCAACGAAAATGAGTACCAGAATCTTTCAGAAGAATTAACCACATTAAAAAAGAAGCTTGTCGCCCTTTGGAACAGGCTGAACGGAAATTAAAATCAAATTATAAAATCAAAACCGCGAATTGCTGAGGCCAACAGCCGGCAGCTATTCGCCAAAAGCTTAAAACAATGGCAAAAGAAATAAAATTCGATATCGAGTCTAGAGACGCTTTAAAAAGAGGGGTTGATGCATTGGCAAATGCAGTAAAGGTAACCTTAGGTCCTAAAGGGAGAAACGTAGTGATTGAAAAATCTTTCGGTGCGCCTCACGTAACGAAGGACGGGGTTTCCGTAGCGAAAGAAATCGAACTTGAGGACCGAGTAGAAAACATGGGAGCACAAATGGTAAAAGAAGTAGCTTCCAAAACCAATGACATCGCAGGTGACGGTACCACTACCGCTACTGTTCTGGCTCAGGCGATCGTAAGAGAAGGCCTTAAGAACGTAGCAGCAGGGGCTAACCCGATGGATCTTAAAAGAGGGATCGACAAAGCCGTAGCTGCTGTTGTTGAAAACTTAAAAACACAGTCTCAGGAAGTAGGTGATTCTACCGATAAAGTGAAGCAAGTGGCTTCCGTATCGGCTAACAACGACGAAACCATCGGTGCTTTGATCGCTGAAGCTTTCGGAAAAGTGGGTAAAGAAGGAGTAATCACGGTAGAAGAAGCAAAAGGAATCGATACCACGGTAGACGTTGTAGAAGGGATGCAGTTCGACAGAGGATACCAGTCTCCGTACTTCGTAACCAATCCTGAGAAAATGGTGGCTGAGGTAGAAAACCCATATATCCTTTTGGTAGAGAAGAAAATTTCTTCCATGAAAGAATTGCTTCCTGTTCTTGAGCCAATCGCTCAAGGAGGTAAATCTTTATTGATTATCTCTGAAGAAGTGGAAGGTGAAGCGTTGGCTACTTTGGTAGTTAACAAATTGAGAGGTTCCCTTAAAATTGCTGCCGTAAAAGCACCAGGATTCGGGGACAGAAGAAAAGCGATGCTGGAAGATATCGCCATCCTTACAGGCGGAACCGTAATCTCTGAGGAGCAAGGGTTCACTATGGAAAACATTTCCCTTGATATGCTGGGAACTGCTGAGAAAGTAACCATCGATAAAGACAACACCACCATCGTAAACGGTGGCGGTGAAGAAAGCAAGATCAAAGGAAGAGTAAACCAGATCAAAGCGCAGATGGAAACGACTACTTCTGACTATGACAGAGAAAAACTTCAGGAAAGACTGGCAAAATTAGCCGGTGGGGTTGCCGTACTTTATGTAGGAGCTGCTTCCGAAGTGGAAATGAAAGAGAAAAAAGACAGAGTGGATGATGCCCTTCACGCAACAAGAGCTGCCGTAGAAGAAGGAATCGTTGCCGGAGGTGGTGTGGCTTTAGTAAGAGCCATTTCTTCCCTGGAAAACCTTACCGGTATCAACTCTGATGAAACTACCGGTATCAAAATCGTAAAAAGAGCAATTGAAGAGCCGTTGAGACAAATCGTTGCCAACGCTGGAGGTGAAGGTTCTGTAATCGTAGCCAAAGTAGCAGAAGGACAAGGAGACTTCGGATACAACGCGAAAACCGACGAATATGTGAACATGCTTGAAGCAGGAATCATCGACCCTACGAAAGTAACGAGAGTAGCCCTTGAAAACGCTGCTTCCGTATCAGGAATGTTGTTAACCACCGAATGTGTAATCACTGAAGTGAAAAAAGACGAACCTGCCATGCCAATGGGTGGCGGAATGCCGGGAATGATGTAACGGTCAGCGACCGAGGCAATTTAATATACTAACCGCTCTATTATGGAGCGGTTTTTTTATGGTATATTTGACAACCTATCCATAACCTATGAAAATCAATATTTTTTCCAACTTATATATTCTGCTGTTATTAATAATGCTTCCAGGATTTGCATTTGCACAGTCGGACGGTTTTACGGTTCAGGATGTAAAATTTGAAAGTAAGGGGATCACTCTTGCAGGATCAATAGTAAAACCTGAAAAGCCATTCGCAGCAGTGGTCATTGTTCATGGGTCCGATCCGGTAAAAAGAGAAATGGAATTTGCTAGGCGCCTTGCTGATAAAGGCATTGCCGTACTTACCTATGACAAACGCGGCGTGGGAGAATCCGGCGGTGTGTATGTGGGACCATCCGTTGGCACCAATAACATCGACCCTGCTAATCTCAACTTATTGGCTCAGGATGCAGACGCTGCCGTAAAAATATTCCGGACCTATTTGAAAGACCAAAAAATACCCATCGGACTCGTAGGTTTTAGTCAGGCAGGATGGATCATTCCCATGGCTGCAAGTAAAAATCCGCAAATTAAATTTATGGTCTTGTTCAGCTGTCCTACCATCACCACATTGGAGCAGCTCCGCTTTCAGTTCTATACCAATGGAAACACGAATTTCTGGGAAAACCATACCCAGGCTGATGCCGTTGAGCATACTAAAAACGACCCGGACCGGTATCAATTTGCACCTACTGATCCAAAAGTTTCTCTGAATACCCTTTCCATTCCGGGACTCTGGCTTTATGGTGAAAAAGACATCCAGATTCCGGTAAAGCTGTGTATCGAACAGCTGAATACATTTAAAGCTCAGGGCAAACCTTTCGAGTATGCTCTTTTCAGTAAGCTGGGACACAGCACCTCTTCCCGCAATGATACAGAACCGTTTGATATTGCCGTCCAATGGATCAAGCAGAAAACTTCCCTACGAAAGTAACAAGAGCAACCTTTGAAAACGCTGCTTCCGTATCCGGAATGTTATTAACCACTGAATGTGTCATCACTGAAGTGAAAAAAGACGAACCTGCCATGCCAATGGGTGGCGGAATGCCGGGAATGATGTAACAGCGTGTCGCTGAGACCATTTATATATTAACCGCTCTATTTATAGGGCGGTTTTTTTGTTCACATATTATTTTATTAAAAATATCCCTGTAAATAGATATATTTGTAAAAACGATTACAGCAACTATGGAAAACAAATATTTACTTCATGGCAAACTCACCGCAAAAGCAGGACAGCGGAAAGAGCTTACCGATATCTTAATATAGGCCTCCCAACTGATATCAACAGCTACAGGCTGTCAGCTCTATGTTGTAAGTTATGACAAAGAGGATGAAGCTTCCGTTTACGTTACAGAATCTGGGATAGCAAAAATGACCATGACAATTCTCTCAAAGTAGAAGGTGTCCGAGAACTTATTATGAAAGCCATGCCGATATTGGATGGACCACCAATGAAAGGACAGAAACTGGAAATTTTAGGAGGTGTGGGTATAATCGGATTCGGTTCATTATTGAAATGAAAATAGACAAAGCCGCTATATTAATTGGTAATGAGATACAAGGAATAACGTGATATACTAACAACTTAGTTAATTCAATATACTAAGCATTGTTCACTATGTAAAGCATTTTTTGTTTACAAAGTAACAAAAATTACATTTGCTGGTAGTCGTAACTAAATGATAAATGTAGGTAAAATTAGTACCTTTATTACAATCTTTAATCTACTAATATGAGCGCATTTAGTATATTTACATATAAAATGAAAAATTAATAATGAAATCAATTGTAGTCTTTAATAACAAAGGAGGGGTTGGAAAAACAAGTTTATTATGTAATATCGCTTCTTATTTGAAAGTTAAAAAGAATAAGAGGATTCTAGTTATTGATGCCGATCCGCAATGCAATGCCACGACTTATATGTTTCCCTATTCTGATGTTGAAGAAATTTATAAGACAGAAAATACAATTTATAAAATTATTAAGCCACTACAGAGAGGAAAAGGCTATTTAAAGTCAGATTTGCCAATTATTAAAAGTCCAAATTTTAAAGTAGATGTAATTCCAGGTGATACACAATTATCTTTGGCAGAAGACTTTTTAAGTAAAGATTGGTTAGATGGAAAATCAGGTGATTACAGAGGATTACAGACAACGTTACTTTTTAAAGATTTACTTGAAAAACTAAAGGATGATTACGATTATGTTTTCTTTGATGTTGGCCCATCACTAGGAGCCTTGAATAGATCTGTATTAGCTGCTTCTGATTTTTACATTGTTCCTATGTCTTCAGACATTTTTAGTTTACAAGCACTTGAGAATATTTCTAAATCTTTAATTGAATGGAAAAAACAATTAAATCGAGGATTAGAAGAGTATATGGTGAAAGAATCAGAAGAATTCAAAATTAATGATAGTTCTATATCTTGGAATTTGCAATTTGCTGGATATATTACACAACAATATACTGCAAAAACTGTTAACGAAATTAAACGACCAGTAAACGCTTATGAAAAAATAATAAAAAAAATTCCATCTGCAATTCAAAAATATCTCGTTGCTAACAACTCAATAAAACTAAAAGTTATTCAGCTAGGAGAAATTACAAATTTAAATAGTTTAATACCGTTATCACAAAGTAGTAGTGTCCCTATATTTAATTTAAAATCTGAGCATGGAGTTGTAGGAGCACATTTTAATAAAGTTAAAGAATTTGACAATACTTTAATGACTATAACTTCTAATTTGACATCAAACATTAATTAATATGATTAATTGGCCATCTAGCTTAGTTAGCGACATTGCAAGACGCAAATCTGTATTGGTGATAGGTGCAGGAGTTTCGAAAAATTCTACAAATAGCTCAGGATTACGTCCAAAAGATTGGAAGGAGTTTTTAGTACAATCTAGCGATCATTTAAGTGGAAAAGCTGAAATAAATCGCCAAATTAAATCAGGTGATTTTTTAACAGCATGTGAACTTATAAAAAAGGAACTTGGTAGAGATGATTTTAATACTTTAGTTAAAGAGGAATTTTTAAATCCCAGATTTAACCATGCTAAAATACATCAACATATTTATAATTTAGATTCTAGAATTGTCATAACACCAAATTTTGATAAAATTTATGATACATATGCTAATACTACATCTCAAGGAAGTATTATTATTAAAAAATTTTATGAAGAAGATATTATAGATTGTATAAGAAGGCCTGAACCACTAATAATTAAAATACATGGATCTGTTGATTCAACAGACAATTTAATTTTTACGCGCAAAGATTATTCTGAAGCAAGAACAAAATATCGCAATTTTTACCAAATCATTGAAGCATTATCATTAACTCATACTTTTATTTTTATTGGTTGCGGAACAAATGATCCAGATATAAGATTACTTTTAGAAGATTTTACATTTAAATATCCTCTTAATAAACAACATTATATAATAATGCCTTCTAATGCTCTTAATAATAAGGTTAAAGAAATTGTAAAAGATACAATGAGCTTAAAAATTTTAGAATATGATTCTTCAAATTATCATAAGCTACTTACGGATTCTTTAGCTGAATTAGTAACAGAAGTAGAATTAAAAAGACAAGAAATTGCTAATTTACAATCATGGTAAAGTCCCCCCGCTGGCGCGAGCATCACGCTCGTGCCCCCACACTCCCACGAGTCTTTTGCCACAACAGAAAAACCAGCGTAAAGCACTAGCGAGACACTCACAATAGCAAAGAAATAAAGCTATCGATAAAATCAACAATCCCCCCAGAATAATTTACCCACCTACTCCATTTCCAATCCGCAAAACTTTTACCTATATTTGTTTTTGTTAAAACACACAAATATGCAGGACAAGAAAATACATCAGGGCAGGAACATCAAGCGGTTCCGGGAAATGCTGGGCATCAAGCAGGAAGCGTTGGCTTTCGATCTGGGAGAAGACTGGAACCAGAAGAAGATTTCCTTGCTGGAACAGAAACAAACCGTGGAACAGGATATTTTAGAAAAAATAGCACAGCTTCTGAAAATTCCCGTGGAAGCCATTGAAAATATGGACGATGAACAGGCGGTCAATATTATTTCCAATACTTTTGACAATGGTTCTATTCTTAATGGAATCAACTATAATCCTTCTTTCCATCCTATAGACAAAGTTCTGCAACTTCACGAAGAGAAAATTGCCCTGTACGAAAGAATGCTGAAAGAGAAAGACGAAATGATGGCGAAGCTGGAGCAATACCTGCAGAAACCGTGATCCGGATTTTTCTGGCGGTGCTTTCGGGTATTCTTCTGTTCAGCTGTTCCAAAACTGAAAAAGAAGAAAGTGCTGAACTGAACCGCATTCTAAATGCCGTCCTGAAAAACGAATCGGCCCGCAGAGAATTTACCCATGTTAGATATACCATTAATAAAGAACTTCAGCCGTTAGCGGTATATGTTCCGACGGCAAAAGAACTATCAGGAGAAGAGCCGGGACCGCCTTCATTTTCCAGCAGAAGTATTGTCCGCATTCTTGATTTAAATCACCGGCGGCCGGCAGAGAGAAGATCGGATTCTTTATATCTGTTAAAACAGAAACAGTATGTTTTTGATTCCATTCCGCTGGATAAAACCATCAATCCAGACATCAGGCTGGCCGGCAAAAAAGAAGCGGATCAGCGGAACAGGATTTACCAATTTTCAAATCCGCTTTATCTCAACGACCATACCGTATATATCGAATCAATGTTCTTCGATACTTCTTTCGGGATCGGCTTCGGATACCTGCTGGAAAAACAGGAAGACGGAAAATGGATTGTGAAGAAAACCATTAATACTTTTATGACCTGAAGTTAAAGCTTAACCATAAAACCTGACGGGTTTTGGAAACCCGTCAGGTTTGGTGAAAGTTACCGCCGGCGCAGGTTTCCAGACTCGTGTCCCTATACTTAAACGGACATCTTGCCCATATCTCAACAGAAAAACTATTCTACATAAGGCACGACAAACTCAACATCAGCGATTTACGATCCTTATTTTTTCCCTATCTTTAAAAATCAATTCAACAAAACCCCATCTGCATTGAAAAAAACAGCATTTCTTCTCTTCATTTCCGGCTTATTCTTCACAAATGCGCAGACTCTGAATTTTAAACATCTGTCGGATATGTCCGTTCGCAGAGGAGGAATCAGCAGTGCTGTTGCAGATCATGATATTTATGTGAGTAACGGGTATAGAGACAATGACGGCAATGCTACTTTTATCGAGAAATACAGCATTAAAGATAACCGCTGGAGTGTCATCAATGCCAAGCTGCTTCCCAGAAGATTCGGTAATTCCGAGACGGATGGTCATAAAATCTATATTTTCAACGGCTGGGGAAACAGCCATCTTGAAATCCTGGACCTCGAAACCAATAAGATCACAAAGGGAGCGGTGAACCGCGCCTACACGGGAAATGCAGGTTCTGACATCCAGAACGGAAAAATCTATGTGTTCGGCGGCAGTGGGCTCAACAATGCCGCTACCACTGTATTTTCCAACAGGTTCCAGTACTATGATATTGCTTCCGATACCTGGCACCCCCTACCCGATATGCCCACGGCCAGGGAAACAAAGGGCAAAATTGTAAAGGATAAGCTGTATGTCATCGGTGGTTTCAACGGTACGCCTTCCCGGCTGGTCAACGTTTACGACCTCAACAAAAATCTCTGGACTGAGCAATATACAATGCCTTTGGCAATATCCGGTCATGCATTGGCGGTATCCGGTCATAAGATTTTTATTGCTGGAGGAAGTAATAATCAGACTTTCCTGGCCTATTTCGATACGGAGACCAATACACTGCACCAGCTATCCTCCAATATGATTCCCAGAAGACATGCTGCTGCGGAAATCTACAATAATAAACTCTACATCATCGGCGGAAGCAAAACGTCTTCCACCAAATCGGCCCTTAAAAGTCTTCAGGCTGCGGATATCAGCGAGGGAGCACTTTCCGCTGAAAGTACCCGTTAATGACTTCTGCCGGCTTGAGTTTCCAGGCTCATTCTCATTTTGAAATTTGAAGCAAAACATCACCTCAAATCCACCAGCTCCGGTAAAGAAACCTCCAAAGCGTTGGCCAGTTCCAGCAATGTGTAGAGCGTAGGATTTACTTTGCCGTTTTCCAGTTTTTCGATGGCCTGGCGGTCTTTGTTGCAGGCACGGGCAAGATCAGACTGGCTCCAGCCTTTCTTTCCGCGAAGCATGATAATGCGTTTACCTAATTCAATTTTTAGCTTGTCTCTGGTCATGAACCAAATGTCAGCTTATTCGCTGACAAATTTGTCATATAAAAGATTGACAATTTGAAAATATCCCCTATATTTGTCATACAATTATACGACAAATGATAAATTCCAGAACACTTAAAATCAACACCACCTATCAGAAAAGCAGTAACCGAATGATAACGGTCTCCGAAATACGACTCAAAGGAAAATGGCTTGAAAAGCTCGGTTTTGAAAAAGGAAAAAGCGTACACATCAAACAAAATAAAAACAAACTGACGATCACCGTTGCGAAATAGCATCACCTGAAAACCGCATTTGGTTTCCCCGGAAGTTGCGGGAGACTTGCAAAATACTCCGGAGGTTTAAAACAATAATGTTTGTGACTTCTGCAATCCTCCGGAGATCTAAAACAACCTTGTTTGTAATCTTCGTACATTGTATTTTGTTACCAACACGCCTGTTTGTAACTTCCTGCCATTGCATTTTGTCTCCTGCAGGTTGTGGGAGACTTCCGTAGTCTTCCGTAGGTTTAAAAGACCAATATTTATACTTCTGGATGATCAGCATTAATACCATTCGTGATTTATTTCTTATTCCCTATTTACATTGCCATGATTTTTCTTAGTTTAGCTGCCTAAAAATTAATCCTCTTAAAATGAAAATCGAATTAAAACCGGAATTCTCCATTGAATACGACGAATTTCCAGAAATGATTGAAGTCGATATCGATGAAAATTCATCCTCAATCGGGCAGCTGATCGATAAAATCCATGAACAGACGAATATTCCCGCCAATGTAGAACTAAAGTGGGAAGATTTTATCGAAAAAATATCCTGTACCTATTATGTTATCGAAAAAGGCGAATATGATGACTACCTTAGGATTACAGACATGGAAGAAAAAATTAGTAAATTTCCTAGGCATGGGCAGGACGGAGCAATGATTATCGTAATCGATGGAAGAACCAGGCTGGTTAATTAGTTATCAGTGGGGAGAACATCCCAATGAGGCTACCATCAAAGAAGACCTGCAGCAGGGATATCCGCTGGTGATAAAAAATTTCCCTCTGTCCGAAGAGGAACTGCAATTATTTATCAGCCGGTTGGGAACAGCATTAAACGAAAGGCGGAATAACAATGGAAAATCGGTTTTTGACGTGACCATTGCCCGCCACAACAACTTTTTCACCTCTATTGCCAATTCCAATCGGGCTTTTCCGCTGCACACCGACTGTGCCGACTTCGATGCCATTCCCAATACGATAGGCTTATTGTGCGTGGAGCCGGATGAAGAAGGCCAGGGTACCAATACCTTTATGCTGTTGAGCAGTCTTTTAAAGCACCTTACCGAAGACGAAAAGCAGAAAATGCTGGGTAAAAAATGGAAGTTCGGAAATCAGCAGAGAAGTATTTTATCGTTTGAAGACGGAAACTATGCCCTTTGCTACGACCGGATTACGATGGAATCTTTTTCCAGGCTTGAGGTAACGGAAATTGATGAATTAAATAAACTCGATAAGCTCTTCAAAAGCCTTTCCTTCGAAATTAAGCTGGAAAAAGGCGACCTGATCTTATTCAGAAACGATTTAATGCTGCACGGACGGGATAAAATCCATACCGATTCAAAAAGATGGATTAAAAGAATCAGGTTTGATACGAAATAGTGAAAGCTTCTTGCTAATGCAACTTACCAGAACTTTTTAAATCTTAAACCCAAACTTCAACCTCAATTAAAACATGAACCGTAACCAAAAGAAATTTGAAGAAATCAAAAAGGTCCTCATTGATAGATTAGGAGATGAAGTTGAGTATTCAAAAGACGAAGACGGAACCGAATCTTTGGCTCTTAAAAATTCAGAATTCTGGATTTCAACCACTTTTGGGGAATTGGTGGTGGGCTACGGTGTACATCATACGCACTTCAGCGAAGCATTCGGAAATTTAGACGACGGAATCGCTCAGGCTTTTGATTTACTGACCCACAGGATCAAAACAACCAAGTTTATAAAAGGAAACACCACCTTTAAAACAACGGTTGAAATTGAATATCCGGATGATACGCTTGCCGAAATCGGAAGTTCAGGCCTGATCTTTTTCCCCTTCTGGAAAAAAACAAAGCTTGAGGTAAAGTATGATGTAAAAATTTTAGAGAAAAAGGAAATTGTAGATCAGGTGAATGTAATTTTGGAAGCCTGAATTGATTAACATTGTAAAAATGAAGTTAACCGGGCTGACAATTTCCTGCAGTCTCTAATTTTTTTTAAGCCATTAATACATTTAATTATAATTTTAAAGTTCCATATGCCCATAATCAGATCTTCAGGACAGAAGAGCATGACACTCGAAGAATTCTATCGTGAATTAATGAATGTTGATTCAACTTTCATTGAAAATGAAATAGGAAAATCAATGCTCGAATTTATTTCAATAGTAAACCAAACTTTTACAAAAACCACATTATATGGAGTGACTTCTCATTATTCACTTGTCATTCAGGCAACAGATAATTGGGAAGATGATTGGTTAGTGACAGTTAATAGTATAGGAGACAAAAGATTTCAGTTTGAATATCAAATGCCCGAAGAACAGAGTCCTTGGAAGTATGCAGTCGTTAAAGGAGAAGCTAGCACAATGGACGAAGCAAAAAATTTTCTCATTATTGCCATGACTGCGAGTAAAGGTTGGGTAAACAATAAAGAATTAAAAAAACTTTATGACCAATTAAAAGGTAGAAAACCGGAAAGCAAAAAATTTACCTTGTGGCTGGAATTTGAAGAAGTTGAACCGGCAAGCTGGAACAAAGAAAATGACTTTTGCAATATTCATGTTGATATGGAAGACGGGCGACATTATGGTCTAATTATCTGGACGTATGCATATTTAGAAACGGCCATTGAAGAAGACAAGAAAACGGGACAAAACTTAAATGCCCTTTACCAAAAGCCGCCGGATTTATTTGTGAAGGAACTCACAAGAGAATGTATTGAAAAGGCCATTGAGGATTTACTGAAAATTGGAGATTTAGAAAAAGTTTTGAATCCAAGTATTTTATAAAAAAACTTCAAGATAAATGTGTTGGTTTTGAATATTTCTCTTCATTTGTAAATCATTAAATTCGCTAAAAAAAGTAAGATGAAAAAAGCCTTTGAATTCCTCAGGCAGCTGGAGAAAAACAACACCCGCGAGTGGTTTGCCGCCCACAAAGCAGAATACGATGCAGTGGTAAAAGAAAACAAAGCGCTTTTCAACCGGATCTACGCCGAACTTCAGCAGCATGATCGTGTGAACAGTATTCATATATACCGGATTTACCGGGATGTCCGGTTTTCAAAGGATCAGACGCCATACAAAACCCATTTCGGAGTAGGCTATTCCCGACTGAAACCGATGCTGAGAGGCGGCTACTATATCCATCTGGAACCCGGCAACAGCTTCGTAGGCGGCGGATTCTGGGGACCGGATGCCAAAGACCTGCTCCGCATCCGCAAAGAATTTGAGATCAACACCGCAGAAATTGAAAAGATTACTTCAGACCAGACCTTTATCAATTATTTTAAAGAAATAAAAGGCGAAGCCGTGAAAACCGCGCCGAGAGGCTTCGATAAAAATCATCCCGCCATCGACCTCATCCGGAAAAAGCAGTATGTCGTCATGCGGCCGTTTACCGATCAGGAAGTTTTTTCGGATAACTTTGCGAAAGAAGCAGTCCTCACATTTTTAGCCATGCGCCCTTTCTTCGATTACATGAGTGAAGTGCTGACGACAGATTTGAATGGGGCATCTTTGATTTGAAAAAACAAGAAACGCAAACTGAAAAAATGGACACAAAAAAAGTAAAGATTCTTCGTAATAAGATTACGGTTCCTCTGGATATAGCCATAAAACTTTTAAAAGAAAATAATAACGATCCTGAAACCTGCATTGAAAAATTTCACATCAAAAATATCAAACAGGTAAGCTTAATTGCCGAATGTGATTTTGAAACAGCGAAGGAAAACTATAATTTTTGCCGGCATCATATAGAAAAAGCCATTAAAAGAATCAACTCAGAGCAGATTATTCTTACCACCCGGGAAACACCTTCTCCACGAAATAAAATTGGGTTTATCCTATGGCCAAAAGATAAAAATGGTGAAAATTACAAATCGGCAAAACGGAATGATGCATTTATTCCTACTCCGGATTTTGACTGCGTAATCAGCGAATTTAAGTCGGTCTATCCTATCGAAAATCCTTGGAACGGATTTATTGAAACATCATTTGACCTCTGCGGACATAATTTTTTCAGCAATGCAACCTGTAATATAATCGTCGAAAGAATAAAGCAGAACCATACGAAGGATCCGAAAATAGAAAAATTTAAAAATGAATTGATCGAATGGCTTAATGAAAAGCTAACCTACGCTGATTATATAGCCGTTTACGGGAATCTTTAACATTATTTTCAGCTATCTTTGTGCATCAGGTACTTCCAATCGAAAACCTGATTACCTACGTTCAAATTTAAAAACATAGCCATGAAAATCGCGCTTTTCTCAGACATTCACGGTAAAATTCTATTGCCTTTCAAACTTGTGGATCTTTATCAAAAAGAAACAGGCCACAAAATCGATATCATTTTGCAGTGCGGAGATATAGGGGCTTATCCGAACTTAGAAAAAATGGATAAAGCCACGATAAAACATGCGCAGTACGACAGGGACGAACTGGGTTTTCATGAAGATTTCACCAAAGAAAATCCTGAAATCAGGACATTTTTAGATGAGCTTGATATTGACATGATCTGTGTACGCGGGAACCATGAAGACCATGATTTTTTAGATCATCTGGAAAATCAATATCCTTCTGACAGCCTCTTCCCTATTGATGTTTACACAAGGGTTTTTGTCTGTAAATCAGGGTGGGAACAAAAACTGGAAGCAGAAAATGAAACCCTGAATTTCGTAGGCATCGGCAGGATCGGAGACCGGAAAGGAAGATCGGAAAAGCGTTTTATCCAGAATTACGAAAGAAACGTGATCCGTAAACTGCTGAAGACCAAAGATACCTTCGATATCTTAATTACCCACGATAAAGACGACAGCAGTCAGCGAGGTTACGGCATGGCAGAAATCCGGGAAGTCCTCGATCATATTATTTTCCACTACCATTTTTACGGCCATACGGGAGAACCTTACAAAGAAGAAACAGATTTCAATGGCATTACCAAATCGATTAAAATAAAGGAACTGGAATTTAACGAAAGCGGAATCCTTGAAAAAGGCTGTATGATTATCCTAAATAAAGAAAAAGAAGAATTGAATATGGAAATTGTCGATCAGAAACTGACCAATAAAATAACTAAATTCAACTGGAAATTAATTTAAATCTCATTCTTGATTTAATCAAATAAAATGGAAGAAGAATTTACTCATCTTGTCGTAAACTGGATAGACGTTGATAATAAGGTCATTCTGGTTGGAGCTACCGACAATCTGCGCTGGAAATGGGATACGGAACTTGGAATGTCAGGTGCCGATGCAAAGTCTTCTGTTTGGGTTACCCTTACAGATCATGGTAAAGGCTTTGCCGATTCCGAAGACGCCCATTTTTTCTGTTCGCCCGGCGATCCGATCCGATCACTCGTCATGTCTAACGTATTGGGTTTGTTTGAAATTGCGTGGGCCATTAAGAATGAAAAGCTGGTCGTTGACCGTGCCCGCAAAAGGTTTTTCGGAAAAATCATCGGCAGAACAGTGTAAAAAAATTTAAAATCAAAAAAATGGAAAGATTTTCAAACCGTATTGAAGCTGTGATTCATAAAGCTGAAATTGAAATAGGAAACTTTGATTTAAAAGACGGAGAAATAATCATTGCTTATTTATCCGAATTACCTTCAATCAGCGGGTTTCCGTATAAAATTATTTTAGTTCAAAATTCTGACGGAACAATCTGTTCACGGTTCAGGCAATGGGATACGGCGTACAATGTCAAACAATGGACTTCCGGAATTTACAACCTTGATAGACTCAGGATCATCACTGAAGAAAAAATATTTTCTGAAGCAGATACAACAATTTTAAGAGAAGAAATGTTAAAATTAGAAAACATCAGATTGCCTGAAAGCATACAAAATGAAAAATCAATTATTCTGGATGGTTCTGAATGGAAATTTGGAATCATCCTGGCAGATAAAAATATTGAATATGCCTGGAAAGCCGCAACGGAAGGAATCGATCTTTTTATACCTATCATTGAGCTTATGAGAAAGAAGTATTCGGATAAAATCCGGTAAGGTTGAAATCTATTACCCCAAGATAAATAAATTATAAATGATCCCACAGATTTTAGAAAAATATAAAACAGAATTAGAAAGCTATAAAAGAGATTCAATTCTTATTAGTTAAAACGAGCTCAGGATAAATCCTGATCCGTCAGATTTTAAGACCTCTAAATATTTAGGTTATCCCTTTATTCCTCTCACGATGGAATACCCTAAAGATCATAACGGCAACGTATTCATCCCGACCATTCAAATTAATTTTGCTGAGGTTCCAAAATCTGATCTTTTCCCCGAGAAAGGAATACTTCAGGTTTTTCTCAGTCAGGAATTCAATTTCAAACAAGAGGATTGCTTTTTATAGTATATTGCGGAAGAACAACTTGAATTACCTTGCTTAACAGACTTCTACTTTTTAAAAGATGAATTCTACTCAAAGAATCCGTTCAAAAGTATCTATCAGTTGAATTTTGAAAAGAGCGTTTCCTGGGCAAGTGCTACCGATAGCCAGTATCGGTTTCAATGCGATGAGTTTGATGGTGTATCTGTAGAAGAATACATGTGGGACCTAATGGATGAAGACGAAGATACATATGAAGAGTTTTATGATTTTTTCGACAGTGAAAGTAGGGGAAGCAGACTTGACGGATATGGTTATTTCCTGCACGGAGATATAAGAAATATCAAAAGTCACTTAAAAAACGACATTCTACTTTTGCAGATAGATGGAAGCGATGAATCCATATATAACGATGAACAAAATGTTTATCTGCATCTGTTTATTTCTGAAGAAGATTTGAAGAACCGTGATTTCTCTCGTGTTTATATAGATTGGGAAGTGAGCGATTAATAAATAATTATCCATACATTTATCAGATATGACCTATGACGAATTTTACAATAATCTTGGAAGCAATACAGGAAACAGAGATTTGGAAACTTATCTTCTGGCTTTACTAAACCTTGTTGAGCAGGTAAGAAAACAATCTTTAAGTGCTGATTTATTATCGAATCTTCTGGTGGATGCATTCATTTCTGAACCAAAAAAATTTAATATCGAATGGTTAAAGATCATAGAAGCACCTGACGAAAAAGGATTTATCAATTCAAAAACAAGTTCTCCATCCGGCGGTGAGTATGACTATACAGTTGCCGTTATAAAGTTCCAGATTGCTGAACTGCATAAAATGAAAGGTAAACAGCTGGATGACGAATACAAATATTTCGGAATTGATTCTGAAACCGGAAACAGATGGTATAATTTTGATCCTGATTCAATTTTAGAATGCGGCATGAGGTGCTATTTGGATCATGGGGATAATGAAAATAATCATCATGAATTTGAGGTTAGCTGGAAAACTTTAGGCAATTTATTAGAAATGGGAAGGATTTATGAATAAGAAAAATCAGATTAATTCTATCTTTGATTTCAAAAAGTGACAAAAATATTTATCAGTTAAAACAATGAATGAATTCTCAGGCTATGAAAAAATGCCGAGCAGCTTAAAGAAGCTGGGACTCAGCGAAAACGACTTTTCACAAATGGAAAAGCTGAAATGGGTAGTCACGGAAAAAGTACATGGCGCCAACTTCAGTTTCGTCTATGAAAAAGGCAACCTGAAATTTGCCAAAAGAAAAGAATATCTTTCGTGGACCGATGATTTTTTCGGTTTTCAGCTTGTGGTTAACAAATTGGAAGACCGGATTCTACGGCTTTTTGAAAAGCTGAGCAGCGAAATTGTTGCTGAAAAATACATCATTTATGGTGAACTCTTCGGTGGTAAATATCCCCATCCCGAAGTTGAGCCTGTAAAAGATCTTTATGCCATTCAGACCGGAGTATATTATACGCCTTCCATTGAATTCTGTGCTTTCGATATCGCTCTGGAAACAGATGGTACCGCTTCCAAATATTACCTTGATTACGAAACGGCAGTCGGCTATTTCGAGAAGTTCGGAATATTTTATGCGAAACCTTTATTCACTGGAAAATTCAATGAGGCCCTGAATTTTAACATCAGGATCAACTCTGCCGTACCCAAAGAATTCAATCTGCCTGAAATAAGTGACAATTTAATTGAAGGTGTCGTGGTAAAACCATTTAACCAGACCGTTCACACTTCGTTTTTGAGACCGATCGTCAAACTGAAAAACCCTGAATTTGATGAAGAAAATAAATTTCATGAGGCTGAAAAATGGTCATTTGTTCCCAGTATTTCCTCTAAAACCGAAGACTTATCGTTTATTTTGGAAGAACTTAGAAATTATATTACCCTGAACCGTTTGAAAAGTGCAGTCTCAAAAATAGGAAAGCCGGATATCGATAATCTGCATCGGATGTCTGAAATCAAAACCGAATTGCTGGAAGATGCAATTACCGATTTCAATGAAAACAACAACCATCTTCTAAACGACTTATCCCAAAGCGAAAAAGAATGGATCCGCGAAAGAATACAGGCTGAAATAGACAGATTTATTCCCCTTCATCTTATGGGCTTGTAAACCTTTGTTCATTTTTCCATATCTTAATTCCTCAAAAACTCACCAATGAACGCAGAAGAATACAGAAAACAATTTACCGAAGATGACGCCGTCGGCTGGGAATGTATTGATCAGGAACTGGAAAAAATCTATCCCGGGCAGGAACCGCTTCATTTTGCACCGCCACTCCATTATGTGGCAGGCGGCAACGACCCGCTGGATGGCATCAGTGTCTATAAAAGCGAAAAGCAGGAAAAACATTTCCATTTTGTGACCTACGGATTTTCCGAACTCTATTACAATGAAAAAAGTGTAGGTGGGGAATTCAGTAAATTCGGATTTGAACTCACTTTCAGACTAAAGATGGAAAAGGAAGACGACAACATCCATTGGGTATGCAATCTTCTTCAGAATCTGGCGCGATACGTTTTCCAGTCCGGGAAATGGTTTGAAGAATACCACCTGATTCCCGCCAACGGTCCGATCCGGATCGGTTACGACACCGACATCACGGCACTAACGTTTGTCCCCGATGCCGAACTCGGAAAGACAGATACGCCGCACGGAGAGGTTTCCTTTTTACAGATCGTTGGCCTTACTACCGATGAATTTAAACAGCTGGAACAGAATCCGGCTCCTTCAGAAACTAAAAAGCGGGTAGACAAGCTGCGACGGGACAATGCATTATTGATCACCGATCTGAAAAGAAAGTAAGGTAAGGGCCTGTTTAAATTTTAACTCAGAATTTTTTACGATCTATCTCTTACGCTTAATTCCCTGATTCTAATAAACTTTGTTTATTCTTAACTTTTACCACGACGGAATCTTTTGCTCAATATTAATGAATTAAATAAATAAAATGGTCTTTGTAAATTGATTTTTAAAAGCCAGATGTCTTAATTTCTTAATGTTAAATAATACAGGTCCTCAAACGAAATCAATTATAATCTGAATCTTGCATCGATTTTCCAAAGCCTTTTCCTACTTTTAAGGTTTTAAAATGAAGCGACAATGAAGAATTTAGAAGCAAAAATAGATGAAGCCTTTCAGGAAACCATCCTCTTCCCCAGGGAAAAAGCAGTCACGGATTTTCTGATAAAGGTTTTAAACTCAACCGACACTTTCAGGGAAGATGACCGGAAAGTAGAAGTGATCGGCCTGTATTATTACGCCGCGAGCCCTTTAAGCTTCCTTTTTGCCATGCCGAACTACGCCTATTACGCGCCCGACAAAACCGTTCACATTGCTGAAATTCACCTGAATGAACATGGTTTTAGAGAGTATACGCAGGCAGACCTTCAGGACCTTTGCCGGAAAGTCCTGGATGAAAACGACATCCAGTACACCGGACAACTGAATACAGACAACAGGCTGGATACGAGTGGTTATTGGGAAAACCAGTCCGGACTGGAACATGAATTCCTGAGACAGTGCTGGAAAAAGGCCAAAGAACAGACCCGCTCAAAAGTTCTTGGCTTTTTGGAAGCTTCCGATTCCAGCAGTACTGTATATGACCTCGATAACGGCTATTACCTTCCGTTTGAGGTAGACCTCGACGAGTACCTGCAGGCACAGGGCTTCCGTTTTGAAAAAGAAAACTAAATTTAAACAGACTTTAACACGTATTCTTCATCGTATACAATTCAGGTAAAATTTCACTAAAAATTACCGTAATTTTTTAAAACAAAACTTAAGAACCAATGGGACTATTTGATTTTTTCAAGAAGAAAAAACAGGAAAACACAGGCATCGAAAATGCAAAATTCAACTCGGCAGAGTTTCAGAATCATACCTGCGCTCTGGCCTTATGGAAACTGAAAGAAAATGACATGAATCCGAATATTGCGGTTTATGAAATGAAAAAGGTCGGGCTGAATGACGAACAGGTGCAGATCATCCTTGAAAAAGTAAAGGAAATTTCCGGTGAGAAACTGAAGGCCCCATCTCCCAAGGATCAGGGAATAGATAAAAATCTTTTCAACAGTGAAGCGTATCGGACAAAAATCCTGGATCATGCACAGCAGTTGTATTTTCAGAACAATCACCGGTATGAGGTGGTTCGGCATGAACTGTTTAAAGAAGGGCTCAGCAGAAAGCAGTCGGAAGAGATCGTTGTGGCATTACAGGAAAAAAACACACAAATGGTTAACGATTTTCAGGCGGATCTGGACAGTGGAGTTATCTCGGAAATTAAAATTACGCCCAATCCTGAACATACCAGAGGAAATACGGACCAGGATCAGATCGACCGCTATATCGGATATGGAGCCTACCAGATGGACAGGGGTGATCTGGATAACGCATTGGAGCTCTTCGATAAAGCGATAGAACTTGATGAAAACGCAACCTTGGCCTATGCCAACAAAGGAAAAATTTACGGGCTGAAGAATGATACCGAAAAGGCCTTGTTCTTTACCAATAAAGCCCTGGAGCTGGAGCCGGGACATCCACAGATCCTGGAAAATAAAGTAGACTTTGTTTTCGAACTTTTTCAGGAAGGAAAAATCGATGAAGATAAATTTATCCTGAATATAAAAGATGTGCTGGCAAACGATCCTCAAAATCCCAATGCGCTCATATTTATCATTCAGTATTACCAGAAAGAAAACCGTATCGAGGATGCCGTAAGGTCTGTAAGGGAACTGTTTAAAAAATATTATTCGGAACACGTCACCATTCAGCTTATGGTAGATACTATGTATATGCTCCCTGAAGAAGAGGCGCTTAAGCAGTTTGACCGCATAGAAAATGAATCCGGTGAGGAAGCAAAATACCAGCTTAAGTACAACAAAGGCCTTTATCTAAAAGGAATCGGGAAATACGACGAAGCCATACAGCTGTACAGCCAGCTCAATACCGTACAGCCGTTTTCCTGGAACTATTACCAGATGGCCATTATGAAAAACAGCCAGGGAAAAACAGCCGAATGTCTCGAATTATTAAAGACAACGTTTGAGCTGGAACCTGCCCTGAAAGAAGATGCCCGCAGCTTCCCGGAGCTTCAGAATCTTTTTACCGATCCTGAATTTATACAACTTACAAAATAATTCTTTATCACCGGGCTACATAAAAAGATATTTTAAAACTCACCAGAAAAGAATTCCGTACATTTAAAATAAAAAATGAATCCTATCGCAGAACAGTACATTACAGGATTGAAAAAGACCTATTTTGAAAATCATGGAAAAGAAAGCTGGGAGCATTTTGAGAAAATAAAACATGGCCTTGCCCAAGAAAATATTCAACAACTGAAACAGCTTTATCCCGAAATTCCTGGTGCACTGATGGATCTTCTTAAATATGCAGACGGCACCTATTGGCGGGAATATGAGGGAGAGAAAACAGCATTCTACTTCCTTGGTTCGGATATACCAGAATACCCCTATTACCTGCTGGCTTCCGGTGAAATAATTGAAAACCGGGATCTGGCAGCAAGGTATTATAAAGATTATATCGGGCGGGAATATGATGAGGTGGAGGTAGACGAAAAGATTACCAATACGGTAAAAGATTTGAAATGGCTCCATTTTTCAGACTGCATGAACAATGGCGGAACTTCGCAGTTGTTTATCGATTTCAGTCCGTCGGAAAAAGGAACGAAAGGCCAGATCGTAAGGTTTGTTCACGACCCGGATGAATTTACAGTCATTGCCGATAGCTTTGAAGATTATCTGAAAATGCTTATGGCTAAAGGCTTTGACTTTATCAATGAAGAATTTATGGAGTAAGCAATAAAAAACACACAACTGATGAAATTAACAAAAGAGCAGCAAGACATTATCAACTCATCCGGGAATATTAAGATCAACGCCGTAGCCGGATCGGGAAAAACCACCACCGTTATTGAGTATGCCGCGACACGTCCCGCCGAAAGCAAAATCCTCTATCTTGTGTTCAATAAAGCGGTACGGATAGAAGCGGCTAAAAAATTTGCCGATAAAGGACTTCATAATGTAAGGGTAGAAACCGCCCATTCTCTGGCTTTCCGGCATATTGTTTTCGGGCACAATTACAAAGTACGGGCGCAGGGCTACAAAACCCATGAGATTGCCGCATTGCTCAACCTGCAGGGCAATGGGGAAAAACATGCGGAATACATCGTCGCCAACCACATCAACAAATGCATTGCCTATTTCTGCAACAGCGATAAACGGAAAGTCCAAGACCTGAATTACCTAGACACCGTGACCGATCCGAAAGCCAGAGCATTCGTTTCAGCGTTCTACGATTATATTATTGGCCAGACAAGGCTGCTGCTGAGTAAAATGGACAAAGGGGAAATTGAGGTAACCCATGATTTTTACCTTAAGAAATTCCAACTGCTGAACCCGGAGCTCGGCTACGATTATATCCTTTTTGATGAAGGCCAGGACGCTTCTCCTGCCATGCTTGATCTTTTCTTTAAACAGAGAGCGGTAAAGGTAATCGTTGGCGACACCCATCAGCAGATCTATGGCTGGCGTTTTGCCGTCAACTCCCTCGAGAAAGCAGATTTCAGGACGTATGATCTTTCTGCCAGCTTCCGGTTCGGGCCGGATATTGCCGGGCTGGCTTCGGAAATATTGGAACTGAAAAGTCATCTTGATGAAAACTTTAAAACCTCCGTTTCCATTACCGGGGCAGGAAGCAGAAAACAAATGAAAACAAGGGCAATCCTGGCGAGAACCAATCTCGGGCTGCTGCTCAAAGCCATCGAATATGTTACGGAAAATAAAAGATCCAGACAGATTTATTTTGAAGGAAATATCAGTTCCTACACCTATGCCGATGACGGCGCATCGCTTTATGATGTGCTGAACCTCTACAGCAACAAGCGTCACCTTATCAAAGATGAGCTGATCCGTTCCATGAAAGACCTGGCCGAGCTGGAAGACTATATTGAAAAAACAGAAGATGTGCAGCTTTCCCTGATGGTCGAAATTATCAAAGAATATGAAAATGAAGTTCCGGAAATCATCAATACCATCAAGAAAAGACATGTCGGTAACAACAGGAAAGAAGATGCGGATATGATTTTCTCAACCGTTCACCGCTGCAAAGGCATGGAATACGATTCGGTAGAACTGGTAAATGATTTTATTTCCGAAAAAAGACTGGATAAACTTAAGGAAGACCGTCAGAATTTTGAACTCAGCATTCCGAAGCTCAATGAAGAGATTAATCTGCTGTATGTTGCCGTAACGAGAGCCAAAACAGATCTTTTCATTCCTGAAACTCTGCTGCCGGACACCTTTAATTTAGAATCAGAACATGTCCATATCGTAAAAGTGAAAAATGAAAATGAAGAACCTTTAAATAAAAATATTCCTGTCAAAACGAAGGACAAAAAAGAGAAAGCCTATACGATAGATCAGATCCGTACAACTCACAAAGGAGCCTACAAGCCCTGGACTCAGGATGAAGACGATGAACTTGCCGGCATGTTCAGAGACGGTTGCCCGATTAAGGAAATCGCCGACCACCTGGGAAGAACGAAAGGTGCTATCGTTGCCCGGATCAAAAAACTGGACCTTGAACATTTCTATTAAATTAAGTTGAACCCGAAAATGACCGGAAGAATGCAGCCGATACCGGAAGCTCTTTCTGCCAGTATAAAATTAAATATTTCCGCAATGAAAAACCTCAGATCCATCATCCTCGACAGATATAACACTCCGGTCTATGAATCCTTTGATGATCATATTTACAGAAATAAGGAAGAAGATACTTACGTTACCGCCCTCAGCTTTGAACTGGAAGCAGATGAAGATTCCCAGTATCCTCTGGAAGATCTGCTGGATCGGTTCAGCCTGTATATTTCCGGCTTTATAAATCCTGACAGGATTGAATCACAATATATGAGTCTTGAATTTGCCGGCGATCCGGAGGATCTCCGTGAGTTTTTAAAAACCGTTATCGGTAAAAGGGTGTATAATATCGAAGTAGAAGGAGAAGATGGCAAAACGTATGTGAAATTAATTATTGAATAAAATCAGCCTACCCTAAACGATAGATTTAGTTGAAGAAGTATCCTTTAAAACTGTGAATTTTACAGATTTGGCCACAGCCGTTTCAAATTTTTTGTTTTAAAGACTGGTTATTAACGGGTAACTTTGCAGGAAAATCCAGCGGAAATTTATTTCAATGTCAAAAAGGCAGGACGTTTAGATTTCCTACATTTGCTTTTAAAGAAAATTGATATGGAAAAAGAATTCAAGCTGAGATTCTGGAAAAAGGAAGATCTTGGCAGTCTCGTTAAATTTGCCGATAACTTCAGCATTGCCAGAAACATGACCGATATGTTTCCGCATCCTTATTCGGAAGCGGATGGCATGAGGTTTATTGAGTTTGCCACTACCACGGAGGAGGCTCACATTTTCGCCATTGAGGTCGATGGCGAAGCGGCTGGCGGTATCGGGATCCATCCTCAACACGACATCCACCGGAAGAACGCAGAGCTCGGCTACTGGATGGGAGAACCTTTCTGGGGAATGGGAATCATCAGCCGGGCCATCCGGCAGACCCTGGATTTCACTTTCCGGAATTATGATGAAATCGACCGTATTTTTGCACGCCCGTTCGGCAGCAATACAGCATCCCAGAAAGTCCTGGAAAAAAACGGATTTGTACTGGAAGCACGTTTTGAGAAGATACTTATCAAGAACGGTGCATTAGAGGATGAGCTGGTATATGCCATATGCAGAAATAACTTTTATCAGGAATACTAAATTATCTCATGGATTTTAAAAAATTAGCCGAAAAAATAATAGGTCTTAAAAATACTGATCTGCAACTGCGGGATCACTTGATCCGCAGCGGAGAACTGGGGAACGGCTATCATAAATCGATGCAGGAAATTCATAGTAAAAATGCGGAAATACTGGAAGGAATCATAGATCATATCGGGTTCCCTACTGCTGAAAAAGTGGGCACAGAAGCTTCTGAAGCGGCCTGGCTTGTGATACAGCATTCGATTGGCAACCCTGCTTTTATGAGGAAATGTCTTATGCTGCTTGAAAATTCAGATTCCAAAACGCAAGCTGAAAAGATCAGTATGGCATATCTGGCCGACAGGATCGCGGTTTTTGAAGACAGGCCACAGCTCTACGGAACCCAGTTTGATTGGGACGAAAACGGACAATTGAGCCCGAATGTTTATGATGATCTGAACAAGGTTAACGAAAGACGAAAATCACTCGGTCTGAATTTACTGGAAGACCAGACTGCCCTTATCAGAAGCCGTGCCCTGGACGAAAACCAACATCCGCCGGCAGATCTGAAGCAAAGAAACGAAGAAATGGAAGCCTGGAAAAAATCCGTAGGCTGGGCCACCTGAAAGCTTTCCTCTCCAACCTATTCCCTTTGGATTACTCAAAAAAAGGTTTTGTTTTAATTTCGGAAAGCTGGATCGCTGTGGTAGGAATTCCGTAAGAAATCAGCCGGTCGATGAGCTGCTCCAGGTGCCGGCTGTCTTTCAGAACGCACTCGGTGATAAGACAGGATTCGCCCGTTACCCTTTTACAGCTGAGGATTTCCGGAAATTGATGTATGTTACTGATAAACCTTCGGAATTCATCATTTTTAAATTTCAGGCTGATGACCACCTTCAGCGGATAGCCCAGTTTTTCATAATCGACCTCAACCGTAAACTGCTTAATAACACCGCGATCAACAAGATTCTGAACTCTTTCTTTAGTCGCAGACTGGGACAGGGAAATCTGACGCCCTATTTCCGCATAGCTTAACCTGGAATTTTCAGTCAGAACCTGTAAAATCCGGCAATCGAAATCATCTAATATTATTTTCACTGAAAAATACTTTAAATACCATTAATTCAATGCAAATTTAATACTTTACCCATAAAATCCGTTTTGAAGAAGGGATAATATTAATGAATTTTGTATTCGATAAAACAATACCTATGACAACAATATCTTTTTCCAAAAACGGAAACACTCCTTTTGAAAAACTGATTGGCTATAATCCGGAAATCTTATCTTACTGGAACCGCCTGGAAGAAATCTTGTGGGGCGGACATATTCAGGATAGGAATATGCTTGAGCAGATCCGTCGAGCAATGGCATTTGAAAACGGCTGTGAATATTGTATGGTAAAAGCCGGAAGACCGGATTTTGATGTATCGCAGATGAAAATTTCCATAGCCGTAGCATTTGCCGAGCTTTTCTGCAAAGATCATAAATCTATTTTACCCGCTCATTTTGACATGCTTCGTGAATATTTTACCGATCATGAAATTTCCGGCCTCTGTGTTTTTATATCCTTTGTAAATGCCTCTCAAAAATTAGGGAAAATTTTTAATCTTTCCGAAAATGACCAGCCTGATGCAGCCATCAAGCTCTAAAACCCAGTCATATAAAGAAAATCCACAGTACAACAATTCATCAAAATGTGAATCAATTACCTACTGATGCAAAATCCATAAAATATCCGAATATCACGGCGCCTTTTTTGCTTATCTTTAAAAAAAATTTTATGAAACAAACTTTATTCCTTCTGCTTGCATCAGCAGGTCTTTTATCTGCCCAGACCACCATTACCAAAGCATTCAATGATCCTGTTGCCGGTGAATCGGTTGCTTATCTTGATGTCATCGGAACCCCGGACAATTCTGCAACGGGAGCCAATACGACTTTCAATAACGGTTCGCTCACATTTGCGGGATCGGCTACAACGGCCTACTCCACTCCAACTGCCAGCGAAATCAGTACTTTTCCCGGATCTACGCTGAAAATGGCGGGAACCGGCAATACGGTATTTTATAAACAAACTGCTTCCAAACTTGAAATCACAGGATTGGTGACGCCTGATGCAACTCTGAATTTATCCGCCAACAACGGAACGTTCATCAGCTACCCTACGCAATACACCACAACCACGGAAACGGATATCGCACAGGGAACATTCTCTTCTACTGCAGTAAGCGGCCTGTGCAAAGGAACCATTACTATCAATCCCAATGCCTGGGGAACACTTATCCTTGGAAATACTACCTTTGCCAATGTATTAAGGGTAAAATCGGTTCAGGCATTCAACCTGTATTTACCTAATGATACGAATTTCCTTTTTCCGATAGGAACCATTACCAATACCTCTTATTCCTATTACAGCAGCACCAGAAAATTTCCTTTATTGACTACGATTCAAACTATCGTGAACGTACCTGTTGCCAACATCAACAACCAGACGACTGACGGAGCGCAGGCATTGAGCTCTGCAGTTCTGTCGACAGGAGAAACGGCTGTGAAAAAAGCAGGACTGCAGATCTACCCGAATCCGGCTCAGGATTTTATCGGGTTCAACGGCCAGGCCGGCGAGTATTCTACAGCAAAAATTTACAGCGTAGACGGAAAACTGATCAAAACTTCAGATATACAGTCCGGAAAAATACAGATTTCGGATCTTCCAGCTGCCTCTTACTTTATCCAAGTATCCGGAAAAGACAACCAAACTCCGGAAACTTCAAAATTCATCAAAAAGTAAAATCTTTATTGCTACAGATAACAGAATCCGCCCGGAAATTCCGGGCGGATTTTGTTATATTCTTCACTCAATCTGGTAAGACCTTTAATTAATTTAGTGTCAAATCAATTTTATTTATTCCGGTCGATTATTGAAAGAAAAACTGAAACTTCAGATGGTAAATCAGGATTTTAATAGATTTTCTATTTATCTGATAATAAACGATTCATCTGACAATTAATATCTTTGATCATTGACAAAAAAACCTTACGGCATCCAGCCTCCCTAATTCCAGCCTATTAATCCGGTTTCTACTTTAGGTTCACGTTAATTCAGAATTAAAAAGTGGCGGCCGGTGCCGTATTATTGTTCAGTTTTTTATTCAGTTCCGTTTTTTTACCATTTGAAAAATCATAGCTGAAGCCTAAAACAAACATGGATTTGTTATTCATAATCCGGTTGACGCGGCTGTAATTCACCAGGCTTTCAGGAAGGCTTTTGGTTTTGTATTCCGAGGGCATTCCGATCCAGTACATTCCTGCCATAAGCGTCCACTCTTTCCTTTTATAGCTGGCAAAAAAGTGGTTCTGGTTTTCATTGGTGCTCAAAAAAGCCCCGTTCAGTGTATAAACCGGAATATTCAGCTGATATTGCAAGCTGAAGGACTTATATTCGGAAGACAGTACCAGATTATTGGCCAGGTAATTATTTTTAATTAAAGCACCGCTGCTTGTCCTGACCGTTTCCGTTGCCGGGGTCAGGTTTAATTTTATTACCAGGAGGCTGCTGCCGAAAGGTTTATAAGAACCCGAAAGCTGAAGTCCGAACCGCTGTGCATTTTTAGCATTTTCATACGTCAGTGCATAACCGAAGTTCTCATCCGCTACATAATATTGGTTGATGATGCGGTCCGTATACTGGTAAAAAAGACTGGCATTAAAATCAAAATGTTTATTATTGAATGAATAGATGAAATTGTTGGCAAAGATCTGCTGGGATTTGAGAAATGGGTTCCCGCGCTGTACGATATTCGGAGCCATCTGTACGATGTTGCTGCTGAGAGCGCCACTCCACGGGCTTACCGGTTTATAGCTGCTTGTAAAGCGGATGCTTTGATTATCCTTCAGCTGATATCCTAAAATAACTTTTGGTGTAAAAGTCCACTGATCGAAAGTATTTTCAGCACTTTTATTATGGATATTTGTGAGCCCTGCTCCCAGCCGATAGGTGAATTTCTTTATTTTTCCTGAAAATTCCGTATAAAAATACTGTTCCAGGTAATTTACGCTGTATTCTGAAAATCCGGCCAGGTTCTGAAGATCATTGGAAATGGCGGTGTTGGAAATCCGGTATCCCGAAGAAAGCTTTCCTGCTTCAAAAGTATGCAAGTGAGCCATCTCTCCAACGATGCCCGTTTGTTTGGTCCGCAGGTTCATGTCATTATCGAAAACGGAAGCCCCGGAAGAGACGATCCATTCTTTTGCGAACTCGGAAGTATCGGTGGTAAAGCTTGAACTGACGACGTTTAGGCTAAGCTCATCTCTTTTCCCTATATTTTTGGAAAAATAAAGATCCAATGCAGGGATCGTGTATGAAGAAGATCCGTTTTTCAGCATGGCATGTTCCTCCGTAAAGCTGTCTTTCGTAAAAATACTTCTGCCGTTTCCTTTAATGAAACTGGTAAAGATGTCCACATCCAATTTGGCCTGAAAGGCGTAATGATCCGGAACCAGGCGGGTATACCGCAAAGCCACATTCTGTGAAGTATAGCCGAAATGATCGACTTTGTTCTCATCGGTACGGTAATGGCTGCCATCCAGCTGATAATCGTAAATGCTGTGAATTCTCCGGTTATTGTAATCTCTGAGATTGATAGAATATTCCAGTCCGATATTGTTTTTTCCTTTTGTAAAGTTGGCATATGCCGAACCGTTTACAAAGCCGGTATTCAGTGCGGAGCTTACATCGGTCCCGAATACATAACCGGTTTCTGTAGAACGGGTAATCAGATTTACCACCATATCGGCTCTCGTAGCCCATCTTGCCGGAGGGATATCATAGTATTCCACTTTTACCACTTCTGCCGGTGCCACGCTACGGATCTGCATGTCTGTCGCTTCAATTCCGTTAATTAAAAACAGAGTAGTTCCTCCCTTCGTACTTTTCAGAGTATTGGTTATCGGGTCCAGCTGAAGTTCCGGTAAAGTCTGTATCAGATCTTTAGCATACCGGGCTTTTTCCAGAGCTTCCTTATCAAATGTATAAACAGCACGGTCGGCCATCTGTTTTTTACGTTGTGCCTTTACAATAACTTCCCGGATTTCCGCCGTTTTTACACTCATGGTATCGCTCTTTGCAGTTTGCTGTGAGAAAGTGAAGATCCCACAGAGAAAAAACGCAGAACATAAAGTTTTTTTCATTTCCGAACTTTCAATAATATAGAATAAGACAGGCAGGCAGCACAAACTGTTACATCGGAGGAAAAACTAAGTTCCAATGTTGCTGTACCTGAATGACAGAATCCATTTTAATTTTACTGTATGCTTGTAAATTTCGTAACAATTTGCCCGTTTTTTGCTTTCATCTCAACAACACTTTAAATATATGATTATGAAAAAATACTTCCTTATGTTTCCATGCTTTATCTTTTCCGGATTAGCCGCACAGGAAGCTCCGGCCTCTGATTATTCGGATAAACCGAACATCATTAAAACAAATGTTACCGCCTACGCTTTCAGAAATATCAATCTGTCTTATGAGAGGGCCTTTACCCAATGGTTTTCCGTGAATATGGGATTCGGGACTATGCCTGAAGGAAAAGTGCCGTTTATCAATTCATTTCTAAATGATGAAGATGAAAAAAGAATTCAGAACCTTGAAGTAAAGTCCTTTAATTTCACGATCGAACCGCGTTTTTACCTGGGGGCGGGATATGGAAAAGGATTTTACTTTGCACCGTATTACCGTTATTCCAAAGTAACTTCCAATACCTTCGACTTTTATTATGATTATACCTTCAACGGAATAACTTATGAAATTCCGCTGAAAGGGAACGGAAGCGCCCACGGCAACAGTGGCGGACTGATGATCGGTGCCCAGTTCTTTCTTACAAAAAGCCGGAACCTGGTGCTCGATTTATGGATTGCCGGAGCCCATTACGGAAAAGGCCAGGGCGATTTCATCATGACCAGCGATGTAGTGCTGACACCCGATATGCAGGCAAGGCTGAAAAAAGAAATCGAAGACCTGGATATTCCTTATGTAAATTACACGGTAGAAACCAATTCCAGCGGAGCTAAAATAAATGTGGATGGCCCGTGGCTGGGATTCCGGAGTGGATTATCTCTGGGATACCGATTCTAGAAAAATAATTTGAATATTCATAAAACCGTTCTATCTTAGAGCGGTTTTTTATTTACCGAATGAAAAAATTTTATACCGCCGTTTTTATTTTGCTGGTCCTGCTGCCTATGGTGATTTACCTCAATCCTTTTACCTGGGGAATGAGAAAAATGCCCCGTTATAAGCCGAGCCAGAGAACTGGTGAACTTATGATGCAGCTTAATAACAAGTATCACCTCGATATGGATGTAAGTGAAACTGTAGATACCCTTTGGTATTTCCGTGATCTTAAGCACCATAGGATTTCCAAATTGGAGCATTTCAGAATGGAAGCTATGCAGCAGGACAGCAATCCGGTTGATATAAAAGCAGTGAAAGCCTACGCTTCCGAATTTATGGCCGGTTTTGATCATAAAAAGTATTTCGATTCAATGCTGGTATCGGTAAACGGGGATTCTGTAATATTTAAATATAAATTGAGATGAAAGCATTAACCGTATGTAAAACCCAGTCCTGTATTTACCTTTTTATCATTATTTTCAGTCTGCAGCATTTCTTTTTCAGGGAATTTAACTACGGATTTGATGGGTATGAAGGAATGGTGAGCGGAATTATGGCGGCATCGTTTATTACCGTGCTGATATCAGTAATTGTTCTGATCAGGCAGGGTGTGATCTTCATCAACCGGAAAAATATCCGCAAAACCGAAATAAAGTATCTGGTCCTGAATCTGGTGTTATATTACGGAACATTGATATCCAGCCTTTGCCTGTCGGGAGAAATAAGGCACTGAAAAATTTCGGTAATTCCGGAAATCTTTTTCGGGAGATCTGATAACGGACAATAAAAATCGAATAGAAAAACAAACGCGGTTCAGAAATCTGTACCGCGTTTTTATTTTAATGATAGGCTTGCTTAAATTTTGCCAGAATATTGTCCAGATTATGTCGCTGAACATACACGCTCTTCACATCTTCATACCGTGGCGACTTGTAAAAGACTTCATGGAAATCCATACTGCCATTCCCAACTTTCACCACTTTCTGTACTTCGATATTCAACTTTCTCAATTCGTCTTTAAAAACCTGAAATTCGTCTTGGATATTTTTCATCTATTTTTGATATTTTAATTAAAAAGTACTTGTTTACATCAAAGACCCTACCAAAGTTAAGGGGGTCTGTTTAATTTAAGAATAAAGTTAGCAAAATATCCGACATAAACATAACGTTTTCCTATAAATTATTTAATTTATTTATCATAATCAAACCTATTTTAAAATATCTATGCATTTAACACAGATCAAAACTTTATTAATTCTCTTCTATAAGTGATGAATAAAGCGTTTCTGCAAGCTATCCAACTAATACTTTCCGGTAGTGTTTAATTTTTTTCAGTTTTCAGATAAAGAAGGTAAAATTTGATGATCTCTTGAAAATTACAGTTCACGATTCTATAAAAATGAATTTTAATAAGGACCGGCTTTTTATTTTGATTAAAAGGAATATGAAGCTGTAACAATCTGTCTTTCCGTAAAACCTATTGGTAAAAATTACTGTGAATTACTTTCCCCGACTGAAAAACGATGCTGCAGGCTTATGGCATTTTGTAAAAAAACCTGACGATATCCAGGTCCATAGATCTTCCAAAGATAAATTCCTGCTGATCTTTAATTTGCTGATTATTGAAATTTTCCTGCACTTCATTATCGTGTTCCCCTGCAATTACCTGATGGAAAATTTTATAACCGTTCAGGAAGCCTATTCTTTAAGCAGCCTTACTTTACCTGCTCTGTTTTTGCTGGCCGTCGTTACGGCGCCGTTGCTGGAAGAATTCCTTTTCAGGTATTCACTGAGATACCACCGGCTTTTTTCCCGTTTCATCAGCCGCGAAAAATGGAATAAACTATTTCCGTACTTAGTGTACGTTTCCGCAGTGGCATTCGGTTTGGTCCATCTTGATAATTATGTAAACGACTCATGGAAGTTCTATGCGCTATCGCCGCTGATTATTATTTCCCAGCTTTCAGGCGGCTTTATTTTAAGCTATATCCGTGTTCGGCTGAACATTCTGTACAGCCTGCAGTATCATGCCCTTTGGAACCTGCTGTTTGCCATTGTTGTTCCGTTTATGATTTTGTTCTTTACTCCGTCTTTTACCAACCATACTTCACGCTACAGCATCAGGATCGAACAGAAAGCATTTCTTCTTCCCGGTGATGCGATAAGTCTTGAAGCGAATATTCAGGATGATAAAGTCTACAGCTTAAAAGCGGATAATTATCAGCTTCAATACCTGCTGGATTATCTCTATGGCACAAATCAGCATATTACTGACGAAGGTCTGGTGAAAATCCGTTTTACCTCCGAAAAAGGAATTTCAAAAGAAGAATTTTTAGAAATCCTCAAAAGTAATTATAAAATTAAATAAAAAATAAGGGTTATAACCAGCAATGATTGTAACCCTTATTTTATTCAAAACAACTATTTCTTGCTATCTTCTTCTTCCAGCTCGATCTCATGTCTTAGCTGGGCTTTATACAAAGTTGAATAATACCCGTTTTTATCTAAAAGTTCAAGATGTTTTCCCTCCTCTACAATTTTACCATGTTCCATTACGATAATCTTGTCTGCTTTCTCAATCGTCGAAAGCCGGTGGGCGATGATGATGGAAGTCCTGTTTTTCGTAATCTTTTCCGTTGCCCGCTGGATCAGCTTTTCGCTTTCATGGTCGATGGAAGAAGTGGCTTCATCCAGGATCAGGATCTTCGGATCCGAAAGGTAGGCCCGCAGGAACGACAGCAACTGTCTCTGTCCTAGAGAGATCGACGATCCCCTTTCGCTCACTACATAATCATAACCACCCGGAAGCTGCTCTATAAATTCGTCGACTTCAATTTCCCGGGCTCCCGCTTTTATTTTATCCAGCGTAATGCTTTCGTCTCCAAAAGAAAGATTCTCGAAAATACTGCCGTGAAATAAAAATACGTCCTGCAGTACCACGCCGATATGGCTTCTCAGGTTATACAGCTCATAATCTTTCAGGTCAACATCGTCAATCAGGATATTTCCTGAATTGATATCGTATAATCTGGTAATCAAACTGATGATCGTAGATTTTCCGGCCCCGGTGGCACCTACAATGGCTACCGTTTCCCCTGGATTTACTTTAAAATCGATTCCTTTTAATACTTCCTGCTTCTCATCATAAGCGAAATGCACGTTTTTGAATTCGATCTTTCCGTCGAAATAATCCTTTTGCACTTTTCCTTCATTGGTCATGGCATTGTCTTCATCCATCAGTCCCAAAACCCTTTCCGCTCCTACGATCCCTCGCTGGATGTTGTTGAAACGATCTGCGATCTGCCGTAAAGGCCGGATCAGCATGGAAATATACTGAATAAAAGCGATCACGACTCCCGCACTGATCGTAATATAACCTCCGTAAAAAAGAATAAATCCGATAAACAACGATGAAATCAATTCTACCACCGGAAAAAACAGTGAGAAGATAAAAACCGTTCTCAGCAAGGCGCTTTTTAAGGTAATATTGATGTCATCGAACTTTTTGAACTCGGACTCCTGGCGGTTGAATACCTGAATAATCGGCATTCCTGCCAACCTTTCCTGCACAAAAGAGTTCTGGTTGGACGTCCAGTTCCTTTCATCCCCGAATGCTTTCTTCAGCCTCTTCTGGAAAAACCGGGTAATCACCACCATCAGCGGCAGAATCGCCAACGTGATATAACTCAGGTGGACATTCGTGCTGAACATCATGATCAGTACGAAGACAATCCTCAGGACATCCCCGAAAACCATCAGGAAACCGTCGGTATATACCGTGGCAATGGTTTCCACATCACCAACCGCTCTGGTTACCAGCTGTCCGATCGGTGTTTTATCGAAAAATGAGGTTCTAAAATAAATCAGCTTGCTGTACAGCCTTTCCCGAATGTCCCGGATCACATTCTGCGATATGAAATTGGAGAAATAAACCAGGAAAAAATTGAGAATGGTTTCGGCACACACCAAACCTACCAGCAGATAGATATGCTTCATCATCAGAGCCTTGTCTTTCAGTCTGGTAATATCGTTATCCACCACCTCCATCGTAAGATACGGCCGGTATGTAGAAACCATGGCGAGTATAACGGAGATAATTAACGTGAGGATGAACCATGAACGGAACTTCATTCCGATGAAGAACAGCCGCTTCACGATCCCCAAGGTATCTTGTTTTTTCATTGTACGAATTGAAGAAAAGAATTACATAAAATTCTATGCAAAAATAAGACTTTCTAAATTGTCAGCCTTTACGGCAGGATGAATTCGTGAAGAAAATTTGTGATGACCGTTATTTATGGGATAGATGAAGATGAAGAGGGATGCCGGAGACTGGAAGTTTTTGTCTATAGTCACAGAGCCATCCGCTTTTTAGTGTGAATTATATGGTATTTATTTCGTTTTCCGTGTTTTAAATAAACATAATCTGAACTTCAAGACTTTCAGAAGTATTTTAATGAATGGTACTTCCATCATCCAGCTTCCCTCGTCCAGCCTTTTAATATGGTTTTAATTGGAGTTCACATTTTTACAACTCCTTCTTTCCGATTTCCTCGATTTCCAGCGCAGGTTTCTTCAGGCTTTCTTTCCTGAACTTATCTTCCAGGATCTTATAAAATCCCCAGACCGCAGCTACTGAAAGCAGCCAACTTACCAGGTTTAATGCTGAAAAATCCATAAAGTTGTTATCATCAAGAGCGGTGGGATCGGTAAGGCCCACATAAATGCCGTAGGAAAATGAGAGTACAAACTGAGTTCCCAGGTAAATCCCCAAAGCCAGAAGGCCGTAATGCCATTTTGTTTTTCCGAACCGTCCTGCAAGACCGGCATAATATCGGTAAGCAGCAATTAAAATCAAAATTCCAATCATGATATTAGTTTTTTTTGTATTAAATAACAACGTCAAAGATAATGATATTTTGATATCCTTTTTTGATATCCTTCAGAAAATTAAGCAGATATTTCCAATTAAAACCAGTTGTTGGTTTTAAAACTTTGTATTTGTGAAATAAGTGAAACGCCTTTGTTTAAATTGTTCTAATCATTGAAAATCAATCCTTTGTTTTTCTTTGCGTTTTAATTATCGCAAGGTTAGAAAAGGATTCTTACAATCAATTATTTTAATAAAGCTAAACAAAGGCATTTCATTTAAAAATGTAAGACAAAATTTAAAGTGAACTTCAGTCAAATTTATAGCCCACATCCACCAGATACAGCCCGTGGGCCGGTGCTGAAGTTCCTGCCGAATTGCGGCGCTTGTCTTCGATCACTTTCCGCAAGTCTTCAGGGTTCAGCTTTCCGGCACCCACTTCCACCATGGTACCGACAATGGCTCTTACCATATTCCTAAGAAAGCGGTTGGCGGAAACGGTAAATTTGACCTCACTTCCGCTCTGCTCCCACTCTGCTTTATAGATTTTGCAGAGGTTCGTTTTGTTATCGGTATGAAGTTTGGCGAAGCTGGTAAAATCTTCATATTCGAATAAAATTTTACAGGCTTCATTCATTCTGCTGATGTCCAAAGGCCTTCGCCAGTGCTGCCACGCCGATTCTTCGGTAAACGGATTTTTTTCCAGCGAGATATAATATTCGTACGTTCTGAAAGTGGCGTCAAACCGCGCGTGGAAATCATCCTTTACCCGGAAAATCCGTTTCACAGCAATATCTGCCGGAAGAAAACTGTTGAGCTTTCTCGTAAGATCTTCATCCAGAACTTTTTCCGTATCAAAATGGGCAAAGATCTTTTTGGCATGAACGCCGGTGTCCGTTCTTCCCGCTCCCGTCGTTTTAATATTTTCCCGTAAAATCGTGGAAAGTGCCTTTTCCATTTCTTCCTGTACAGAAATGGCATTCGGCTGGATCTGGTAGCCGAAATAATTCTTGCCGTTATAGGAAAATTCAATGAAATACCTCATTGTAATAAAAATAAGTCTGCAAAAATACTGTAATTTAATGATAATCAACCGCAGATTTTTTAAAATAAATATCGAAAAGTAGATACCATATTGATTCAAATCCATGTGAAATTTCCTATTTTTGCAAGGTATGAAAAGATGGTACCTCTATCCTTTTTCCCTGGGCTATCACATGGTAACGGGTATCCGGAACACCATGTATGATCTGGGGCTTTTTAAATCAACGAAATTCAATACCCCGATCATCTGTGTCGGAAACCTTTCCGTGGGCGGGAGCGGAAAATCGCCGATGGTGATGTATCTCGCCCAATTCCTATCCAAACATTACCGCACCGGTGTACTTTCCCGGGGCTACGGACGACTGACCAAAGGTTACGCCGTGACCAATTACGAAAGCAACTACAAGACGGTAGGTGATGAAGCCATGCAGCTGTTTGAACGTTTTAAAAACCGTTTCGTGATCGCCGTTTCCGAAGAACGGGTTCCCGGCGCCCGGAAAGTAATCCGTGATATGGACCTGGATGTACTTGTCCTGGACGATGCCATGCAGCACCGCGCCATCAAAGCCGGCTTCAATATCCTGATGACGGATTTTAACGACCCTTATTTCAAAGATCATCTTCTTCCCGGCGGAGACCTGAGGGAATCGAGAGCCGGTTCGAAAAGAGCGGACATCATCATGGTAAGCAAATGCCCCGATGAACTTACGGAAGAAACCAAGCAGTATTACATTTCACGGATACGGCCGGACCGCACCCAGAAAGTATTCTTCTCCTCCATCGGATATGACGAAAATGTATACGGAAGAGAGAAAATGCTGCCGGACAACAACCTGAGTTATTACGACATTCTTCTGATCACAGGAATTGCCAACCCGAAACCTCTGCTTACCCACCTGGCGAAATTCTCACAGCGGGTAATGCATTTGAAATTCCGGGACCACCATAATTTTACGGAAGCCGATATCAAGACCATTGTTGCCGAATACAGAAAGTTAGGTGAATATAAATTAATCTTAACCACCGAAAAAGACTACGTGCGTCTTAAAAGTTTTGACTATCTTCGGGATATTGTCTACTACTGGCCGATCAATGTGATCATTGATAAAAAGGAGGAATTCAACCAAATTATCCTGGATTATGTTAGAAAAAATTAAGCAGACCGCAGAGTTTATCAAAAGCAGCATTAAAGACGTCCCCGATTTTGCCGTTGTCCTCGGTTCAGGACTGGGAAAACTGCAGGACGAAGTGGAAGCTATCCAGGTACTGGAATACCACGAGATCCCGAATTTTCCGCAGACAACCGTTGCCGGGCACGGTGGAAAACTGATTTTCGGAATGCTGGAAGGCAGGAAAGTCCTTATGATGAGCGGCCGTTTCCACTATTACGAAGGCCATTCCATAGAAGCGGTGGTTTTCCCGATACGGGTTTTCTACCTGCTGGGCATCAGAAACCTTATCCTCTCCAATGCTTCCGGCGGCATCAACCCGGATTACCGGATCGGTGATATCGCAATTGTAAAAGACCACATCAATATGATGCCCGAGCATCCGCTCCGTGGCAGGAACATCGATTCTTTCGGTCCACGCTTTGTGGATATGAGTGAACCTTACAACCGGAAAATGATTTCAGTTGCCGAAAACGTAGCTGCTGAAAATAATATTCCCGTCCATCAGGGAACATATGTCGCGCTTCAGGGTCCTACGTTTGAAACTCCGGCAGAATACGGTATGATCAAAGCCATCGGCGGTGATATGGTCGGTATGAGCACCGTTCCCGAAGTTATTGTAGCCAGACACATGGGAATGGACGTCTTCTGCGTTTCGGTAATTACCGATCTCGGCGGGCCGGATATCGCCTTTTCCGTTTCCCATGAAGAAGTTCTGAACGCCGCCAATAAAGCGATGCCGAATGTGATTGCTCTGGTAAAAGGCTTGGTAAAAGATTACCGATAGAAATCCTCGATCTTACGCATTATCAGGATGTCATGAAAAGCGGTCCTGAATTCCTTTTTATGCCCTAGATTTGCATAAATAATTTTTTTGAACATGAAAAAACTGTTGTTATTACTAATGATGGGAATTTTTGGATTAAGCTGTTCACAACAGACTCCGGAAGTTCTGAAAAAAAGTTTTTCCAAAGAAGCCCTTGCTCAGAAACTGGAAAATGAAGAGGGAAAAACAGTAACCATTCAGCAAATCCTGGATCAGCATAAAGGGAAAATACTTGTCATCGATTTCTGGGCCGGATGGTGCCGGGATTGTCTCAACGCCCTTCCAAAAGCCAGAGAACTGGAAGAACATAATAAGAATATCGACTTTGTATTTCTTTCACTGGACCGTACCAGAGAAGGTTTCGACAGAAGCATGGAAAAGTTTGATATGAAAGACAAGGAAAATTACTGGTTTGCCAGCGGCTGGAAAAACGATTTCACCAATTATGTGGATCTCAACTGGATCCCGCGATACATGGTGATCGACCAGAAATCCGCTATTGCCAAATACTACGCGATTACTCCGGACGATCCGGAAATCCAGTCTACCATAGACCAGCTTTTGAAATAAGGATTAGGCTTAAATATGTTTAACCCTGAACATAAAATCTTGAACGTTAAACTCTAATATGAATCCATATCTTTGCGGTATGGATTTTTCTTTTCCCACCCGCAAAATCATTCATGTTGATATGGACGCTTTTTATGCTTCCGTAGAACAGCATGATAATCCTGCGCTGAAGGGAAAGGCCATTGCCGTCGGTGGTCAGCACCGCGGGGTGGTGGCAGCGGCCAGTTATGAGGCCCGCAAATTCGGGGTCCGTTCCGCCATGCCCAGCAAGACGGCCCAGCAGAAATGCCCCGACCTAATTTTTGTACCGCCCCGCTTTCCCCGTTACAAGGAAGTATCGAGACAGATTAGGGAAATCTTCTATGAATATACTGATCTGGTAGAACCGCTGTCACTGGACGAGGCATACCTGGATGTTACGGAGAATAAAAAAGGTATGGAATCTGCCAACCTGATCGCAAAGGAAATCCGTCAGAAAATTTTTGAGAAAACCGGGCTTACCGCTTCGGCAGGAATTTCCATCAACAAGTTCCTGGCGAAAGTCGCTTCCGATATCAACAAGCCGAACGGACAGAAAACCATCCATCCCGACAAGATCGAAAGTTTCCTGGAAGAGCTTCCGGTAGAGAAATTTTACGGTGTAGGAAAAGTAACGGCCAATAAAATGTTCAGTCTCGGAATTTACAAAGGAAAAGATCTGAAGAAAAGATCCATTGAAGATTTAACGAGGCTGTTCGGGAAATCGGGAGCCCATTATTACAATGTGGTCCGCGGGATTCATACTTCAGAGGTAAAGCCTCACCGGATCCAGAAAAGTGTTGCTGTGGAAAGGACCTTTTCAGAAGACCTTTTTGAAGAACAGCAGGTTAATGAAAAGCTGGAAAGCCTGAGTGAAGAACTGCACAGCCGCCTACAGAAAAACAATATCCTGGGAAGAACCCTCACGCTGAAGATCAAGTATAAGGATTTTTCCCTGTATACCCGGAGCATGACGCAGGAAGATTATTTTTCCCTTCCGGAACAATATATGAAAACCGGGAAAAAATTATGGGAACTGCGGCCTTTCGATAAACCGGTACGGCTGCTGGGATTGTCCCTCTCCCATCTGAATACGGAGGAAAAGAAGCAGGTTTCCGTGCAGCTGAAAATCCCTTTTGAGGAATTTGATGATCAATAATCCGTTTTTTTTCACTAAATTGTAGTAACCAAATTTACAATTTTATGAATGAAACGATGATTCAGTACTTCCATTGGTACTCCGAGGGAGACGGAAAACTGTGGAAGCAGGCACAAAATGATGCAGAATATTTAGCCGCGCTCGGCATTACATCCGTCTGGTTCCCACCGGCTTACAAAGGTGCGGGCGGCGGTTACTCCATAGGATATGATACTTATGACCTGTACGATCTTGGGGAATTTGACCAGCAAGGAACAGTTGCTACAAAATACGGAACCAAAGAAGATTATATCAAAGCCATCAACACCTTAAAGGAACACAACATCAAAACGATCGTTGATATTGTCCTGAACCACAAAGGCGGCGGCGATGAGCTGGAAACTTTTAAAGTGGTAAAAGTGGATGAGAACGACCGCGAAAAAATTATTTCAGACGAATTCGAGATCCAGTCGTACACCAAATTTACATTTCCGGGAAGAAACAAAAAGTACTCTGATTTTGAGTGGAACTTTACCTGCTTTACCGGGGTAGATTATGCCGAAGGAATGGATTCCCATATTTACATGATCAAATCCGAATACGGCGACAGCTGGGAAGAAATGATCGATGATGAAAAAGGAAATTATGATTACCTGATGTTCAACGATATCGAGCACCGTAATCCTTTCGTACGGGAAGAGCTGAACAAATGGGCCAAATGGTATTTTGATCAGACCAATTTCTATGGCGTACGTCTTGATGCCGTAAAACACATTTCCTATAAATTTTATAAAGAATGGCTTACAATGCTGCGTTCCAATACCGGCCAGAATATTTTTGCCGTTGGGGAATACTGGGCTCCGGGACGCCTGCCACTGCTGAGGAAATACATTGAAGCTACCGAAGGCTGTATGAGCCTTTTCGACAGTTCCCTTCACCACAATTTCCACAATGCTTCAAAAGAAGGCGGCTCGTATGACCTCCGCAGAATTTTTGATGAAACCTTAACCAAAGAAGATCCCCTTCATTCGGTAACCCTGGTGGATAACCACGACACCCAGCCGCTACAGGATCTGGAAGCTCCGGTAGAAGAATGGTTCAAGCCGTTAGCGTATGCCTTAATTTTATTAAGAATAGACGGCTATCCATGCATTTTTTATCCTGACCTGTACGGAGCCCACTATGTGGATAAAGACAAAGAAGGCAATGACCAGGAAATATTCCTCAACAAAGTGGATGGCATCGAAGAACTGCTGAAAGCCAGAAAAGACCATGCTTATGGTGAGCAGCGAGATTATTTTGAAGATGCCAACTGCCTGGGATGGGTGCGTTACGGTGATGAAGAACATTCCGGCTGTGCCGTGGTGCTGAGCAATAAAGATGCCTACGAAAAACCGATGGAACTGGGCGAAAGATACATCGGGAAAACTTTTTATGATGCCCTTGGAAGATCTCAGGATAAAGTAACCATCGACGAAAACGGCTGGGGAAATTTCCCTGTACCTGCCGGAAACGTCAGCGTATGGCTGGAAGAACAATAAAGGTTAATAGGCTGGAAGACGGATGCTGGATGCTGGAAGTTTTGCTGCCGATCGTTTTAAAGCTTCAAATGGATATTCTTTATTAATTTCCTCTAAAATCCTGAATTATCCAATATTGTTCTTTTTTGTTAATTCATTGGAATTAAATTAAATATGGTCTAATCCACTTTATTTTACTCTATTATCGCTCCTGAAGAATTATCGGGTCTTAATTTGCATTTCAGCAGGTTAAATCTGAGTTTCTGCGGAGCGATCTTTTTTAATCGCTTTCGGATTAATTTTTTTAAACTAAACTTTTCGGAGTTCCAGGATTTCCGGCCGTTCCGAGTTTTCGGATATTTTCCCCTTTGAGGCAAACTCAGCCCAAAGTGCACGGAGCTTTCTGCCATTCTCCTGAATATATTCCCAAGGAACATCTTTCAATAATTCCGAATTTTTCCATGCTTCCCGATTTTCAAAAATCAGGGGAAGATCGACACAATGGGATGCGCCGATGTTATTATTCTTTAAAGTGGATTTTAAGGTAAACCTGTAAACATTCCCTCCGCTGTCGGCATAATTCCTGGCGAAAGCATCAGCCGGTTTTTCGTAAATGGATTCCGTTGTTTTCCGGACGATGCTGTTGAGAATCCTTTGATGAAGATAAGTATACAGTCCTTCCTGCGCGGTTTTCACATAGAAAGCCGTTTCGTCCTGATTGGATCCGATCAGCACATCATATTTTTTCGCATTTCTCTTCCATTGAGCCATACTCTCTTTCTCGGCACACAATGGGGGAAAGCCATATTGGGTACAGAAAGGCATGGCGGTTTTCAATCCGTATTTCCGGAACGACGGCAGGTAATTCACATATTCATCAACCATCTTCAAAGGATCTTCCCAATTTTTCAAAAATTCCGTTCTCCGGAAAAACTCCAGCGACATTTTCTGTCGTTTCAGCCTGAATCCCAAGGGCGCACTGTGGATAATGGCCCTGTGAAACAACTGGTCGGCTCCTTCGGAAATCATCAGATGGGCAATGGCATCCCCGCCGGAAGACTGTCCGAAAAGGGTTATGTTCTCAGGATTTCCGCCGAAGCTCCGGATGTTTTTCCTGATCCATTTTAAAGCTTCCATGATGTCGAACAGACCCAGATTCGCCGGCCGTTCCTCGCTTCCACCCAGAAATCCGAAAAGCCCGAGGCGGTAGGAAACGGAAACGACAATAATCCGTTGTTCTTTTACCCAGACCGAAGGATCGGAAGTCGGCAGATCGCCGCAGCCGATCTCATAAGATCCGCCATGAATCCACACCACAACCGGAAGCTTGTCATTTTCAGCCTGATTTAATGGTCGGGTTACGGTTAAAAACTGCGGTGATTCATCGGGTTCAAACTGTTCCACGTCCGTTTTCTGGATCAGCCTTTCCAGCAACGGACTGATGTGCTGCGGGCAGACCGGGGTTTTCTCCGGAATGTCGTGAAATCCCACATCTACCGGCACAGGCTTTTTATACCTTTCGGAACGCGCATAACGGATGCTTTTCGCCCGGATTACCCCATTTTCTTTAATGGCTGAAATTTTTCCGGAAGGGGTTTGAAAAGTAAGAATTCCTGAATGCTGCTGAGTTGTCATGCCGAAAACAAAATTTATATTCTTTTAAATATAATGATTTTTGCATTACGAATTAGCCTTTTAGTTCAGTGTATTAAAAGCAGATCAAGAAGATTTGACACATAAGTCATATAAGATTTAGATCGGCTTTGAAAATACTTCAGAACACATGAGAAAGAAAATCTAAGATTTTCATTGATAAATATCCGGATACGAATTGTCCTGTTCTATGTCTAATACTATGTTTAGATCCCTGCGGGATGACAATAGAAGCGTTGAATTGCTTACTTAAAAAAAATTCTTTCCGGTGGCTGAGCAGAGCCGAAGCCACATCGTCATTTGCGAAAATCCGTATAATCAGTGGGGAAATTTTTACCACAAAAGCCACAAAAGCTATGGATGGTTCATAAAGAAGTTGAATACTTAGTGCTGAAGAAGCACGCAAAAGTTTTTGAAAATCTTTGATTTTCATTGATCTGCTTTGTGTTATTTCATCGTTTTACATTGATAAATATCCGGACACGAATTGTCCTGTTCTATGTCTAATACTATGTTTGGATCCCTGCGGGATGACAATAGAACGTTAAATGATAACGCTTACTAAAACATTATTTAACCCGCGGTTATCTGTGAAAATCTGTGCGGATCTGTGGTGAAAAATTACGAAAATCAGTTCAACGACTTATACTCACTTGGGGAAACACCTACTTTGCTTTTAAACAGGCGGGTAAAATGCTGCGGGTATTTAAAGCCTAAATTGTAGGAAATTTCGCTGATGGATTTGGCCGGATCGAAAATCTGGTCTTTCGCTGCATCAATAAGCCTGTTGTGAATATATTCCTGTGCGGAAACACCGGTTTCCTTCTTAATCAGGTCACCGAAATAATTCGCCGAAAGATTCAGCTGCTCTGCAAAGTAATTAACCATCGGTAAACCGATCTGTTTAGGTTTATCAGACCGAAGATAATCATTCAGTAAAACATCAAATTTCCCGATGATTCCCTGGTTCACATGATCCCGGGTAATAAACTGCCGGTCGTAGAACCGCATACAGTAATTCAGGAACAGCTCGATGTTGTTGATGATTAACGATTTGCTATGCTTGTCGATCGGCTGTGCGATTTCGTGTTTTATATTTTTAAAACAGTCTAAGACGGTCTCTCTTTCCTTTTCGGAAAGGTGCAGTGCTTCATGAACGTCATAAGAAAAGAAATTATAGTCTTTGATGTTCTTTGCGAGGTTTGTCCCTTTCAACAAATCGGGATGAAAAATCAGTGCAAAACCGGCAGGCTGAATATAAGTTTCCGCATTATAAATTCCGTAGGTCTGTCCCGGAGCAATAAAGACCAGGGTTCCTTCCTGATAATCGTAGCTGTGCTTTCCATACTGCATGTCGCCGCACATTACGTCTTTCAGGAAAACGGTGTAAAACCCAAACCTTCTGGTGAACTGGCAGATGGGATTGGATTTCGAGAAATCAACTACACTCACCAGCGGATGCAGGGTTTCATGGTTCAGCATTCTATTGTATTCCGAGACGGTATTAAAAACCTCAACGCCCTGATTCTGCATGACCTTATATTTTATGGACTCAAAATTAGTACTTTCTCCGAAACATCCCGCATGGCCTGTAAAATTGGTAATTCTTTCCGTAATTTATATAAGCCGGTTTAAGGTAAAAGGTTCGAATTTTGTAACCATAGAAGCAGATCCTGAGATAATGTTTTAATTCTGCTGATTATAAGAGAATTACTTTTGATTATCAGGATTAAATTAAATAACAAACTAAAAAATAATTAATACTAAACAAATGAGCACATTCACAGTAAAAGCTTACGGAGCAGAATCCAAGACGGCCGATCTTCAGGAATTAAAGATTGAAAGACGGGAAGTTACCGCAAAAGACATTGAAATTGAAATCCTGTATTGCGGGGTATGCCATTCGGATCTCCATACCGCCAGAAACGATTGGGGCGGATCGATGTATCCTGTGGTTCCCGGACATGAGATCGTCGGAAGAATTACCAATGTAGGAAGCGAAGTTTCCAAATTTAAAGTGGGTGATCTGGCTGCCGTTGGCTGCATGGTAGATTCGTGTGGGGAATGCGAAAGCTGCAAACACGATCTGGAGCAATATTGCCAAAAAGGATTCACGGGAACATACAACGGAAGAGATAAGCATCTTGGCGGCCAGACTTTCGGAGGATATTCCCAGAAAGTAGTGGTGGATGAAGGATTTGTATTAAGTGTTCCAGAAAACCTTGATTTGGCAGCTGTGGCTCCGCTTCTGTGCGCCGGAATCACTACCTGGTCTCCACTGAGACATTGGAACGTTGGTCCGGACTCCAAAGTAGCAGTTGTTGGTTTGGGAGGTCTGGGACACATGGCGATTAAACTGGCCAAAGGCCTGGGTGCCGAAGTGACCTTGTTCTCGAGAACACCAGGAAAAATGGAAGATGCAAAAAAACTTGGCGCTGATCATGTTGTCATTTCTACAGAAAAGGAACACATGGATTCGGTACAGGGGAAATTCGACCTGATTATCGATACCGTTCCTTATGAGCACGACATCAACCCTTATCTGCAGACAGTTGCACTGGACGGAACCTTGGTGCTTGTAGGATTTGTAGGCCAGTTTGAGGAAACCAAGCCAAGCACAGTCCCGATGATCTTCCAGAGACGTTCGGTAGCCGGTTCCCTGATCGGAGGAATTGCCGAAACGCAGGAAATGCTGGATTTCTGTGGCAAAAACAATATTGTTTCGGATATCGAACTTATTAAAATGAGCGAAATTAATGAAGCGTATGAAAGAATGCTGAAAAGCGATGTGAAATATCGTTTTGTGATTGATATGCAGTCACTGTAAATCTTTTGATCCTCATGATAAAAGCAGGGCTTCCACACCGGAAGCCCTGTTTTATTTTTTGAGATTCCGGCTGAAAGTATCCTGTTCCCTATTCGTTCTATATTTGTTCTCTTCAGCCGATCCGTTATTATGCCTTTCCATATCCTGAAAAGCCCATGCTGCCATCGCATCAATAACAGGAGCCAACGCATTACCGGCCTCACTGAGCCTGTACGTTACATGCGGCGGTACTACGGGTTTCGCCGTCCTGATAATTAGACCATCGGCTTCAAGCTGCTTCAAATGCTGGATCAGCATTTTTTCAGTTACGGAAGGAATGGCTTTTTTCAGTTCGCTGTACCTTTTTTCTCCGGTAGAGAGGTTGAAGAGGATAATGGGTTTCCAGAACCCGCCGATTCTTTCCATGATGTACATTACAGGACAATCCTGTGTAGTCTTTTTGTTTTCCTGAATGGTTGACGATTCTTTGATAGCGGTCATAATGATACATACTTTAGGGTAAGTACTTGTAAAAAAGTAAGTACAAATATACCTTTGTTCCCGGAAATAAAAAATATCTTTTATGAAAATTATTATCACAGGATCATTGGGAAATGTAGCCCAGCCTTTGGCCAAACACCTTGTTTCAGAAGGACACCACATCACGGTCATCAGCAGCAATGAATCTAAAAAAGCCGAAATTGAAAAGCTGGGTGCCCGGGCAGCCATCGGGTCTATCGCAGATCCGGAATTTTTAATCCGGACTTTTGAAGGTGCAGATGCTGTATTTTTAATGACGCCTCCAAACATGGGTAAAGAGAATATTGTGGAGCACACGATCAATGCGGGAAAAAACTATGCTGAAGCGGTAAAGAGAACCGGTATAAAAAAAGCGGTCATGCTGAGCAGCGTCGGAGCCGGATCTGCAGTAGAGAACGGCCAGATAAAAGGCCTTCATCACATCGAAAAACTTTACCGTGAAGTAGAGACGGCAGCATTTGTATTTTTAAGAGCAGGGTATTTTTATGTGAATTTCTTCAATGATATTCCGCTGATTAAAAATGCCGGGATTCTCGGAGCAAATTATCCTGGAAATACAGAGATTCCCTTGGTTCATCCGAAAGATATTGCCAAAGCGGCGGCGGCAGAGCTGTTAGAAAATTCTGAAGGCCATACCATCAAGTATATCGTAAGCGATTTTCGCCCTGCTTCCGATTTTGCGCAAGTTTTTGGAAATGCAATTGAAAAACCTGGGCTTCCATGGGTAGAATTTAAAGATGACGAAGCCTTGAACGGGATGCTGCAGGCCGGGGTTCCTGACGAAATGGCCGAGCTGTATACCGAAATGGGCCGTGGACTCCGAACCGGGATTGTACAAAAAGATTTCATTGAACACGGTGCGTTAGTGAAAGGATCAACCCGTTTAGAAGATTTTTCAGAAGAGTTTGCCGAAGTATTTAATTCCTGAATACTTTTGCCATAAAATATTTCGGTGGGTCTTGCCCACCGAAATATTTTATCTGTTTTCTTTTACTATCCTCCTCAACACTTTCCGCTTTCCATCGATAGGCTGATCGATTTTTAATCCTAAAATTCCGGCGACCAACGGATACACATTTACGTTCTGAAATTCACCGATCTCCAGATTTTTTTTAAATTCCGGACCCCAGGCAAAGAAGGTGGCTTTCATTTCAGGAACCGTACTTGGATCGTAACCGTGTTTTCCAACCGGGCCTTTTTTTCCTTTTTCGAGAAATATTTTCGGTGCTTTTGGAATCAGTATAATCGGTCCGATCCTGTTGTAACGGTCATCTCTTTTAGCAAAATGAAGATACCTAGGGAATCTTTTATCCAGATAAACTTCATAGTCTCCGGTTTTCTCTTCTTTCAGTTGTTTATAAACCTTTTTAATATCCGCCGGATTTTTAACGTAGACTCTTAAAATGGTTTGGGAATTGTAATAATCGAATTTATTTTTATCCAATAACAGAGAAGGGATTTCAAGAGGATGCTCACCGTCTACTTTGATCATGCCATGGTCTGAGACGAAGATGAAATTTACATTCTTCAATCCGAGATCACTGACTTGCTGAACCAGATTACCAACAGCCTGATCTACCGAGTGTACGGCCTCTTCGGTTTCTCTGGAATCGGGTCCGAAATGATGGCCGGACGCGTCCACTTCCGGAAAATACAATGCAATAAAATGCGGCCTTTTCTCCATGGGCAGCTTGAGCCAGTCAATCACTTTCTGCACTTTTTCAGATGGTGAAAATTTTTCGTGGTAAGGATAATAATATGTCGGTCTTTTTCCTCCGGCGTCACTTGCGGATCCTACCCACATCATCGAAGCGGAAACCATGCCCTGCTTTTCGGCCAGTGACCAGAGCGGGGTTCCGCCGTACCAGCTCCCATCTTCCGCTGTTTTTCGGCTGCTCGCTTCATAATTTTCCTTCCTCTCATAATCATAAAAGTAATTGTCGATAAGGCCATGGTGGGAAGGATATAATCCCGTCATTAAAGTCCAGTGGTTGGGAAAGGTAATGCTGGGATAGCTTGGGAGCATGTCTTTGGCCCGTACTCCTTCGGAAGCATATTTCAGAAGGTTTTCTGCGTGGTATTTTTCAGCATAATCGGAGCGGAATCCATCGGCGGAGATCATGATGATATACGGTTTGGCCTGTGCATCCACGCTGTTGTAACGGTTTGGAACAATAACCTGAGCCGTATCTATGTATGCCTTCTGAGCTGAAACCGCCATTGAGAAAATCAACATTAGAAATAATACCCTTTGCTTCATTTTTATATTTTCTGCAAAGTTAGTTCCCCTTTTTTTCACAGGAAAATTTAGCCGGTTAAAAAAACATTAAAGCTTTGGTGGATTAAACACAAAGTTGTTGAGCTATGTAAATAATCTCTAATGCTATCGGCGCTAAGAACAATTGATCTTCCAACCGCTTATTTTTCGTTCGCAAAGACTGAACTACGTTCGTAAATTTTCAGTTTATATTCAGCAAATGATACTTATGGATATTACGCTTTTGCTAGGTATGATAAGAAAATTACCAGTAAACTGAAGATATTATGGTCAGAGAATATCTTTCCAGGAAATGGTTGTTTTAGAACAGCAGTTATCAAATCTTGAATTCATATCATTTAAACTTTTCGCTAATTTCAAATTTTAATACTGATCCGCTGTATTGATCGTTATAAACTAAAAAAGCCACTTTTTAGTGGCCTTTCGTTTATTCTTTGATCAATTGTTCGAAGACGTTCGAACCGTCTTTTAAAGTGATTTCCAAATAGTAATTTCCCGGTCTTAGTTCGGAAATATTTACTTCCTTTCCGTCCACTTTTACGGACTTCACTTTTCTTCCTGTAGCTTCGTAAATATCTACATTTTTGATTTTTTCAACACTTTTAAAGGTGAAAGTCTCCTTAGCAGGGTTTGGATAAAGCACTACTTTTTTGGGTTCAGCAGCTACTTCACCGGTTGCCAGGACAGATCCCATTGTAAGTGTTGCATAGCCTCTCAGACCTGTGGAGTGGTAAGCGATTGCCTGGCTGCCACCGGTTCTTGCATAGAAAATATTGATGCTGCCCGGTGCATTCTGAATGGCAAAATCTCCTGATCCTCCCGCAAGCGAGCGTGTTGCCACAACCGTTCTGGTACTTCCGGAAACCGTATTCGAAGTCTGGGTCCAATCCTGGGATGCATCAGCTGTAGGCGCGACATATCCGCTGAAGGTGTAATCTCGGTTTGCCGAGGAATTGTAAATAAACCCGTCTGATCCGGATGCCATTCCGGAGCTTCCGAAGCCGATTCCCAGCATTGAATTGCTGTCTCCGGTTAAGGTAATGGTAACGGTGGTAGGATTGGTCACCAATTTCACCGTCATTCCCGAAGAACCGAGACTAACGGTTCCCGTAGAAAAAAGCTGCGCATTGACCAAGCAAGCAGCAGCCATAGATAAAGTGAGTAAAACTTTTTTCATTCGTTAATTTTTAAGCAGATTAATAATTTCTTTATTGTTCGTTTGTAATGCGTATTCAAAGGGCGTCATTCCCTGAGCATCCTTTATCGTTTTATCGGCTTTATGCTTCAGCAGCAATTCCGCCATTTCCTTATTGCCGAATTTTACAGCCCAGAATAAAGGCGTAGCTCCGGAAGCATCCGCAATATTCGGGTTGGCTCCTTTGCTGAGAAGATACTCCGCCAGCTCTTTGTTGTATTTTACGGAAAGTCCGGATAATGCGGTTCCTTCCCGGCTTTTGTAATTGATATCTTTTACCTGGTCCATCAAAAATTTAGCCACCTCAACGTTCCCTCTGTAACAGGCCAGAATAAGCGGTGAGAAACCGTTTTCATTCGTCTGATTGATAATGTCCGGGTTCTGTTTCATCAGTTCTTTCACTTCTGCAACGGTACCGCTTCTGGCAATGTCATAGATTGATTTTGCTGTTTCCTGAGCGGACACCAATGCCATGCTCAAAAAAAATCCTATGAATAAAATGAACTTTTTCATTGTTTTGAAAAGACATAGTTATACTGAACATTTACACTTTCAGCGATTTTTTTGGTCACCATTTTCGGGATGGTCACTTTATGATCGGCCGGTCTGGCAACAAATCCTCCGGACATGTATATTTTCCCGTCTTTGGCATAGATGGAAGCTGTAGAATTATAAGCCTTATCCACTCCATGAAAATTCAGGATTCCCTGAACCGGATATTTCTGTGGGGATGAAGATAATTTGGATTTATCGAAATTCACAATTTTCCCTTTGAATGTTGCTTTAGGATATTTTGCCGTTTCCGCATAACTTTCGTTAAAGTGCTCTTCCATCAGTTTTGTTTTGAAATGGAAGTTCTTCACGTTGGAAACTGAGGCAAATTCTCCTGTATCGGCATTGATCACCGCTACGTTGTTGTCATCCTGTGCGAAAACATCTTCAAACAAAGGGACGGATGCTTCAAATGATACTTTCCCTGTTTTTGCTATATATTTCTGGGCTGCTGCAAAGTTGGCAAAAAGCACTGCTGCAATAACTAAAATGAGCTTTTTCATAATAATAATGGATTTAATTTTCAAGAAGCCCGTCGGCTTTCCATTTGGTGATGATATTGATCTGTGCAGGGGAAAGGCTTCCGCCCTGCGGCATTTTTAAGGGATCTCCTGTGGGACGGCTTATCCTGTCGATAATACTGTTGATGTTGGTCTTGACTTGGGTATAATTGGTAAGAGCCTGCGGTCCCGGCGAGTGGCAGCTCACGCAATTGGCATCCATAATAGCCTTTACATCTTTGTTGTATGTTACTACCTGTGCAATCGGCGTATTGTCCGAGATTTCTTCGTAAGTCCTGCTCTCACAGGCGATGCATACAACTGCTGCTGAAATGATACCTATTAACTTTTTCATACTTAAAATACTCTGTAAAGGTTAAACCCGAAGAAAATCTGCCCTTTTTCCCATCTTCCGGCGGCATTGGTAAGGTAGCCGATGTCGGAATTTAGCTGGGAATTGGTGAATAAAAGCTGGAACACATGTCCTCCGGTTTCTATATCCATCCCCAATGAAAGCGGATTTTTGTAGAAACTGTGGTTATCGAAATTCACAAAATATTCGGCATTGATGGAAATTCTTTTCGAAATTTTGTAGCGGCCTCCCAATCCTGTAAGAAACTGGTTTTTGTCTTCTACCAAAGGCTCGTATAAGTTTTTATGAACATACGAAGGAGTAAGCTGCAGGGAGAATTTATCACTGAATCTCCTTGAGATGAGTGCCTGCGTGAGATAGGAAAGCCTGTCGCTAAACTGAAGATTGGGATAATTGTCTTTATTGAGGTCTGTATTTACGGCCATCACATTGTATCCTACAACATCCACCGGGAAGTTTTCGCTTTGCTTTACCAGCTTATATTTTACGGCACCCTCAAAAGTCTTCAGGTTGGTCTCCCTGGAAAGGCTCACAGAAATACCATCGGTAATCCCGTAGATCGCACCTAATTTGGTTGAAGCATTATCCAACCCGAAAAAGTCTTTAAATCCTTTGCTTACATCTCCAAAACGGTGGGCAACCACGATGTACCATTCGTTTTTTGCAGCGAGCTTGGTGGACTGCCCGGTAACGATCTGGAGCGCTTTGAATGCCGGTTGTTCCGTATCCGGAGTTTTGGTTTGAATGGTGTCGATATCTTTCAGCAGATCATCCTGTGCAAAGGCGAATCCTGTGATAAACACCGACAAAAAAAGGAGTGTTTTTGTCATACCCATTATTAAAAAATTAGTAGGACAAACTTAGAAACTTAAAAAGGGAAAATTGTGTGATAAAAGTCACCGACCGGACTGTTTTTATCAATAAGACTTATTAATATTCTTTAACAAGCAATATTAGCATTATCTAACATTTTCGTTTACAGGAATTTTTATGCCTTCCTTGGTCTGAATAAGTTCACCTTCATTCTCCATTTTTTTTAATACCCGGCTGATGACTTCGCGGGAGGTACCTAGATTTCCGGCAATTTCACGGTGGGTAAGCCGGATCGGATTATTACCGGTAACGGAAACCTGCTGCCTGATGTAGTTCAACACCCTTTTGTCCAGCCTGTGAAATACCGCATCATTTACCATGCTCATAACATCGGAAAACCTTTTGTCATATTCATGATAAAATACCTTATTGATTTCAGGAAAGCGAATGAGCCACTCGTGAATTACGGAAACAGGGATCAGCATAATTTCGGAATCTTCTTCGGCAACGGCATATACGCGGCTGGTATAATCGGTAAAAATAGAGGAAAATGTCATCATACAGCTGTCGTTTTTCCGGATGTAATAATAGACAAGCTCACGGCCGTCATTTAAAGTAAAAACCCGGATAGACCCGTTTATCAGAAACGGAACAAATTTATTCTTCTGCCCTTCCCTTACAATTTCGGTTTTGGCCTTAATTTGAGTCATTACTGCATATTGATCGATTTCCTTTAGGAAATCATCACCCATAAAGCCGAATTTATTAAGAATAAATTGATTAGTCACCATATCTGTTGTATCGTATTTAATAGCAAAGATATAAAATTGTAAAGTCAGGATGCTATTTTTTTGTTCGATACGCATTATTATTTTGCTCAGGTCCGGATGGATGGTTGCAAACATGCCAGGAGCAAAAAGCCGGAAATTTAATAAAAAGCTGCTTTATTGGGATAAAGCAGCTTTTGTGAGGATCAGAACCGGTATTTCAGATTCATTCCATAAAAGAAATAGGCTTTGTTCGGGCCGGGATTGAGATCCGTTGCAACACCTTTGGGATAACCGCTGTTGGTATCTGAATCGTTGATGCTGTTCCCTAAAAACAGGAAGGTGTAATTGATCTGGCTGGTTAAGTTATTTCCCATGACATAGGCATCAAGATCGAACCGGCCGAAAGATTTTTTATATCCCAGTTTAGAGTTAAGCAATCCGAAACCTTTAACAAGGTTGGTATTGGCAAAATCCGTATATACATTTCCCAGATAATTGTAGGTATTTACCAGGTAAAAGCCCGGTTGGGTATAGACATCCAGGCCAACAGCATATTTATTTCTCGGCACTCCTACTACTGTTCTGTGATTATAATTTGTTCCGTTGTTAGCCGAATTATAAACAGGATTTCCGCCTGTTAAAATATTTTCAAAATCTTTATATTTCGCATCATAGTATGACATATTCACAAAAGGCACAATTCTGTTTATAAAAGAGTTATCATTTTTATACTGATAGCCCACGCTTACTTCCAGCCCCGTGTTTCTCTGGCTTCCCGTATTCGCCCAATAGCTGTAAGTGCCATTGTTGCCGGATAACTGAGTGAGTTTATTGGTATAATTAATATTGAACACAGAAACCTGGTAATCCAGCTTGGTATCTAACAGTAAGCCATGCACACTGAAATCCAGCATTTTGGCACGTTCCGGCTTCAGGTCATCATTGGCTACGTTGATGACATTGATGAAAGAGGAAGTAGCCGTAGGAGCATTGTAGCCTTCGCTGTAGCTCAGATTAAAGATCTGGTGTTTCCATTCTTTCTGTAAGGCAAAATGCGGAGTGTAGGCCGTTTCGTACTGTTTTCCGAATGAGAGATCTTTTTTTCCTGAAATTAATCCGGGAAGTGCATACAGGTCTTTCCGGTCGTAATTGGTCTTATTGGCACTGATTCCTGCGAGGAATGTTACACCCCACGGTTTATATGTTAGATAATCGATGGCAAAATAGGTGGCCTGGTTATTATTGTATTTAAAATAAGAAGCTCCGGAAATTCCTGTAGTTTCAAGAGGATTTGTAACAGATCCTGTAAAGCGGTAACTGGATGTTGTAGACATAGAGTTCTGAATCTCAGTCCCGAAATCCAATCGGTTTTCGAAATCTTTAAATTCGTTTTTCAAAGTGAATGTAGAACGCAATCCTACATTGGGTGAGCTTGTCACTCCGAAAGCACCTGCCGAAACACTTTCCGTATTCCCGTTGTAATAAAATAAGGTAGTATAATTTCGTAGATTCGGCAAAATATTGACCGAATTGCTCATTCCTACTCGGGTTGATTTTATTTTAATCCCCGCGTTTTTACGGAGGTAAGCCGCATTTCCGTTATCAATTCCTGCATCATAATCGTCGTAAGAAATCTGTCCTGAAATGCGTTCATAAGAATACGCCTGGCTTCCGAAGAAACTTAACTGGTCATTTTCACCAAGCTTTACGGTTCCGTTGACATTGAAGAAGTTCTTCAGCCCGCTTCCGTTCGGCCGGTACCCATCCGTTTCAAGATGGCCGTAAGCCGCATTTACCGAATAATTTTCGTCCGCCACGTTAAGCTGTGTTCGGGACTGGAAGGTTTTAAAAGCTCCTACCAGAACATTTTCCGATACGCTGACTCCTTTGGTGAAATCGGGGCGTGTGTAAAAACGGACTACCCCACCGACTCCGCCGCCGTACATTGTCGCTGCAGGGCCTTTGATCACCTCAACATTATTGACGTAAGCAAAATCAACATCATCCAAAATAGTGATTCCTTCGGCATTGGTAAGCGGCATATTGTTCCAGTAAGCCTTTACGCCCCAGTTATTGAATTTCTGATCGTTTCCATAACCACGGACAACCAGACGCTGGCCTCCGAAATTGGTTCTTTTATCCACCTGTACACCCGGCATGGTGGACAAAGTCTGATCGATTGCGGCGGGATTGGTTCTATTAAGTTCTTCTTCAGAAAGCGTTTCTACTGATTGTGCGTGTCTTTTGAATTCTGCCCGCTCCTGCTTTGTTTTTTTTCTTCCCTGAATGGTTACTGTTTCAATATTGGTTTCGGAAGACTGTTGAGCATGGGCAATGGTACAGCCTAATACAGCTGCCATGTATATATATTTTTTCATTGATTTAAAAATTTAATTATCTGTCGTTTAAAAGTTTATGAAGCTTTAAAACATTCTTCCGGAGGCGGAATGCTTACCGACCGACTGTATGAATTTTCAAATCTTTTAAAATAATACGGTTCTGATGTAAGATTAAAGATCAAAAACAGCAGTTGCCCCACGTCCATAAGCATAAAAAAACCTGATGTCTTTATGATTTTCTTATTTTGAAAGGGAAGGCTGAAATGCCGCCATGCATATACTTTTTTGGAAACGAACAATCCTGAAAACTTCAGGATAGAATTAAGTATAATATCTTTTCTATCAACATAGCATTGATACTGTTTCTGTCCGTTTTTAAGATCAACCTTCACAATATCGTAGGAGAATCCGTTGAGAATAAATTCTTTTTCTTCTTTCCACTCAGCATTTGCTATTTCTTTTTCTGAAAAATAAACGGATCCGGATGTATCGGTTTTATGTTTTGAAATATGATCCTGTGTCCTTTCGTATCCTTCATTTTTAATATAGGCAATAACGGGGTAGATCATATTCATCAATATGACTATTACAGGAAGAAACAGAAATATAAAAAATAGCTTTTTATTCAAGAAGAAGAGATTAGGGTCTTCGCGGGATTAGTTCTCCCTCAGGTTCAATAGCAGTAAATCCGGGAATCATGATCCTGTATTTCTTTTTAGAATCATTTACCTGATATTCAATCCAATTGTCTTTCGGATTCATGTTATGCGATTCCTCAGGTACATTAACGGATGATCCCGGAGGTGAATAATCACGAGCGTTTGTTTTATCGGTTATCAGGAGATTACCTTTAACCGTTATGCCATTTCCTGAACCGGCTTGGGTAAAACTTATTGCATTTCCTTCTGCCTTAAGAGCTTTAACCTGGATATGATCTTTGCGGTTTTGCGGTTTTAAGCTGACCGTGTAAACTATTCCTCTCACGCCCGGCCTACCTCCGAACCATTCTGATTTTTCAGCAGAAATTAAAGTTACATTTCCCTGATCTAAGGAGGAAACCGGCGCTTTGCAGGAAAGCGCCAGCATCCAGAATATTATTATAAATACCTGATTATTCATGCTTTAATCATCGTCTCCGTCATCACTTACTTTGCCAAGCACGAGATAATTTCCACTGAAGACCACTGCCCCTTTGGATTCGGCTTTTAAGATATAATTTCCGGGAGTAAGCCTCTGACCGAACTCTTCATCCGATTTTACATTATTCTTCGTATATACCAGCCTTCCCGAAGCATCAAAAATACTGATATCTAGCGAACTGTATTTATCGGAATTAAACCGTATGTGTGAAATTCCTTTTGACGGATTCGGATAAATTCTCGTCTCGTCTTTTTTAGACTTCACCTCTCCGGTGGCTAAGGTAACTGTTGTATTCTGGGTCGTCCATGCGCCTCTTCCATAAGTGGAGACCAGAACGGTTCTTGTTGAAGGACGATAATCCAGATTGGTAACCCTTACATTTCCGATATTCCCTGTGACAGAAGCCCAAGTTGGCGATGAGGAAAGGAAATTGGTTGTTCCCCACACGCCCATTTCGGTTCCGAGGATTACTTCATTGGCATCGTCGGGATTTCTTAAGACGGTTCTTACCGGCATATCGGGAAGGTTTCCTTCTTTGTTCTGCCATGTTGTACCACCGTCTGTGGAATAAAAGACACTGGTAACGTTATAATTGGAAAGTGTTACGATAATTTCATTTTCACTGGCCCCGAATTCAATGTCCGAAACGGTTCCTGCCGCTGGTGTCGTAAGCAGGGCTGATGCATACGATGTGGTATTGGCATTGGTTACTTTAAAGATTCTTCCTAAGTTAGTTCCCACAAACAGCGTTGTAGAAGCTGTTGTATACGGAGAAACTTTCATCCAGGAAATCTGCTCATTCGTTTGTGCCGTTCCTACCGTCATAACAACATTGGTAAACGTCGTGGAAGTTGCAGACAAACCGCCTGTTCTGAAGATAGTGAGGCCCGAACGGTATGAATAAAAGACATTATTGATCCTGTCCAGGGCGATTTCATTAACAAAGTGCCCGTATGCATTTCTGTTTGCGCTGGAGATCAGGTAATAGCTGCTGTTTGTCAGCAGATAGTGATTATTATAAACGTAGCTGGCAATCTCATAATTATCCAGATCATCATATTCCGTATACATCCCGTCGCCGGAAGTAGCCAACTGGCTGGTTAAAAAATTATTGGCCTGCGGAACACCATAAAGCCACCATGAGCCGTTATCCTGAGCACCGGCGAGCAATTCTTCGTTGGCAGGTACTTTTGTAGGATTCAGCATCGCCGTATAAAACTGTGTTACATTATACCTTGTATTTCTTACTGCAAAACCGCCTGCTGTCCCAATGGTATTTTTATTTGCTGCAAAATAAATTCCACCGTCATTTCCAAACATCATCTGGTTGGTGGCATAGTTGTTAAAAGGGTTGAATATAATTTCGTGCTGGTCCGCATGTACCTGGGAAACCGGCAGATTCGCCATATTGTTGTTGTTAGACCATTTGGAGATCTGCGTCCATGTAGCACAGCCGTTTGTAGATTTATAAAGATCTATCCCTCCGATGTACACCGTATTGTCATCCAGAGGATCCGTAGCAATAATGAGATCGTAGAAAGACTGTCCTCTTGTAAAGTCGTTGGCCGGGATACTGGTATCTGCAGCCGTAGGAAGTGTAATAACGGGAGTTGCATCATTTGTTGCCTGCCATGTTGTACCCCCATCGGTAGATCTTGCGATGCGTATCGGTTCGGACGTACTGTTGGATCCCTGCATAAAGGCATACGCTTTACCGGCATCCGTTCTGGAAAGCGTAAAGTTCACCCTGGCTCCGGAATTTCCGACATTATAAACCTCGCTAAAGGTATTTCCGTCTGAAGATTTTAAGATCCTTCCTCCTGAGTCAATATTGGAATATCTTGAGGAACGCGTAGAGACCCATACAGAATTATCTGCTCCGATTTCGATCTGCTGAATGGAATATCCTGTTGAGCTTGTTGTACCGCTTGTCGTATTGAGTGCCAGTAAGCTTGTATTCTTTGTGAAGGTAGCTCCACCATTGGTAGATTTGTACAATCCTGCCTGGGCCAGTCCTTGGTAGGCTCCGTCATTATAATTACCGCTCACTCCTGCATATACTTCCGAAACCCCTGCATTATTTCTGACTTTAATGTCATTGATGTAAAAGTTTCCGCTTCGTACATTCCCGGAATATGTTGGTGTTATGGTAAAGATCTGGGTCCAGGTATTGCCTCCGTTGGTAGATTTCCAGATTCCCGAACCGATGGCATCGGCGGTAGGAGCCTCTCCTGTTCCCACATAGATGACCTGGGGATTGTTGGGATCATAGGCTATACACGAAACGGAAGTATTTGCCCAGAATGTGCTGAGCGGGGTCCATTCATTAGTACTTACGGAAGGGTCCTGGTTTACCCACAATCCACCTGAAACACCACCTGCGAAAACTCTTTTGCCGGCAGTATCATTAGGATCATACATAATAGCACGGGTTCTTCCTCCTACGCTGTAAGGTCCTCTTTCGATCCACGGCTCATTTACTATTTTGCCGGTGGAAGATCCGCTTCCGGTAATGAAAGACATAGGTTTTGAAGGCGTATATTTTCCCTGAGCAATTTCTTGGTTCAACGCGGCAAGTTTATAAAAACCGTTGTCGCCGGTTACAGGATCCATCGTTCTTTTATAGTCTTCTTCGTTATAAGGATTTGGCGGAATGCCGGCTGATTTTGCCAGCTTATGCTGTTTTTTCAGACCTTTATTATATTTAGCATAAAGCTCCTGTAGGTTTTTCTGGTTTTTATGAAGGACATTATCCTGTGCGTAGAAGCTTGCTGCAGTACAAAACATAGCACAGAAAATAAAGGATGTTTTCATTTTCTATATTTTCCTCAAATATACTAAGTATTAAAGCAATTACATTAATATACATAAAATTTTAATAATTTTTGACCCGTAATGAAGAATCCGTATGGATTATTAAAACAAAAAAAAATAAATGAAAATAAAAAATGCCCCGATATTCACCGGGGCATCTCTTTTATGTAAGAAAAAATCTTAAGCTTGTACGTTGTTTCCTCCTAATACGAAAGGCTCAACTTCTTTGATTTCTCCGAATTGCTGCTCATAGTTAGCAATGTTCTGCTGAAGAGCAGAAAGTACTCTCTTAGCGTGAAGCGGAGCAAGAATAACTCTTGATCTTACTTTAGCCTGTTGTACACCTGGCATTAACTGGATGAAATCTACTACGAATTCAGATGGAGAGTGGTTTACCAGTGCTAAATTAGCATAGATCCCTGCTGCTACCATTTCGTTCAATTCGATGTTGATGTTTCCGTCTTGTGGATTTTGATTGTTGTCCATTTGTTATAAATATTTTTTTATTCGAAATTTTGAGGTTGTGAAAATATAAAAATAAATCCAAACCTCAAATTTCCGAATCATTAATTTTAGTTAAGATCTTCGAATTCTTTTTTAGAACCTACGATCACATTCTGGTATTCTTTAAGACCTGTACCTGCAGGGATTCTGTGACCTACAATTACATTTTCCTTAAGACCGTTCAGATCATCTACTTTCCCTGCTACGGCAGCTTCGTTCAGTACTTTTGTTGTTTCCTGGAACGATGCGGCAGACATGAAGGACTTCGTCTGAAGAGCTGCTCTTGTGATCCCCTGCAATACAGGTGTTGCTGTAGCCGGTAAAGCTTCTCTCACCTGAACCAAAGCCTGATCTTCACGTTTCAGCTTGGAGTTTTCATCTCTCAGTTCTCTTGCCGTAATCATCTGACCTGGCTGGAATGCTTTAGAGTCTCCAGCATCCATCACTACTTTAAGACCGAATACCCTGTTGTTTTCTTCCAGGAAGTCATATTTGTGCTCAAGAGCTCCTTCAAGGAACTGGGTATCCCCGCCATCTACGATTGATACTTTGGTCATCATCTGTCTTACGATGATTTCGAAGTGCTTGTCGTCGATTTTTACCCCCTGAAGACGGTAAACTTCCTGAATTTCATTTACCAGATATTCCTGAACCGCTGTTGGGCCTTTGATTCTTAAGATATCGTCCGGAGTGATGGAACCGTCGGAAAGCGGCGAACCTGCTCTCACGAAGTCATTCTCCTGTACCAGGATCTGGTTGGATAATTTAACCAAATAAATTTTTCTTTCTCCAGTTTTAGCCTCAACAATAAGTTCTCTGTTCCCTCTCTTGATTTTTCCGTAAGAAACCACCCCGTCGATTTCTGTAACCACCGCTGGGTTGGATGGGTTTCTCGCTTCGAATAATTCGGTAACTCTCGGAAGACCTCCGGTGATATCCCCTGCTTTTGCAGATTTTCTCGGGATCTTGATTAAGACTTTACCCGCCTTGATCTTTTCACCGTCGTTTACCATTAAGTGGGCTCCTACCGGTAAGTTGTATGCTTTCTGCTCAACCCCTTTGGAATCTACCACCTTCAAGGTAGGTACGGCTTTCTTGTTTCTGGATTCGGAGATTACTTTTTCTTCGAAACCTGTAGCTTCGTCGATTTCCAGCTGGAATGAAACCCCCTGGATGATATCCTCGTATTCTACCTTACCGGAAGTTTCAGCAATGATTACCGCGTTGTAGGCATCCCACTTACAGATCACATCTCCTTTCTTCACTTTATCACCCGGTTTTACAGCTAATATAGATCCGTAAGGTACGTTGGCCACCATTAATGGTGTTCTGGATTCGTTGTCCGCCACCAATCTGAATTCCGTTGAACGGGAAACCACAACCTCTGCCGTGTTACCGTTTTCGTCTTCAGAAGTAATGGTTCTGATCTCGTCCATTTCAACGATACCGTCTCTTCTTGCCACGATGGATGGGTTTTCGGAAACGTTTCCTGCAGTACCCCCCTGGTGGAAGGTTCTCAACGTAAGCTGAGTACCCGGTTCCCCGATGGACTGTGCTGCAATTACCCCTACTGCTTCACCCATGTGGATGGTTTTACCTGTTGCCAGGTTTCTACCGTAGCATTTTGCACAGATTCCTTTCTTCGCTTCACAAGTTAACGGCGAACGTACTTCAACCGCTTCCAGTCCAGCTTCTTCAATTCTTCTGGCAAATACTTCGTTGATCACTTCATCGGCATTGATGATTAATTCATCGCTTTCAGGATCATAAATATTGTGTAGTGATACCCTACCTAAGATTCTTTCGGAGATTCTTTCAACGATCTCGTCATTTTTCTTAAGCGCGGTAACTTCTGTACCTCTTAAAGTTCCACAGTCGTCCTCTGTAACGATAACGTCCTGTGCAACGTCTACCAATCTTCTCGTTAAGTAACCGGCATCGGCTGTCTTAAGAGCGGTATCCGCAAGACCTTTACGGGCACCGTGGGTGGAGATAAAGTATTCCAAGATCGAAAGACCTTCCTTAAAGTTGGCAAGGATCGGGTTTTCGATGATCTCCGCTCCGGTAGAACCGGCTTTCTGCGGCTTGGCCATCAAACCTCTCATCCCGGATAACTGACGGATCTGTTCTTTGGAACCCCTCGCCCCGGAATCAAGCATCATGTATACAGAGTTGAAACCACCTTGGTCGGTTTTCATTCTGCTCATGATCATCTCCGTTAATCCTGCGTTGGTGTTTGTCCAAACGTCGATTACCTGGTTATAACGTTCAGTATCGGTAATAAGACCCATGTTATAGTTGGCTCTAATTTCGTCTACTGTTTCAATAGATTGAGCAATCATCTGCTTTTTCTCAACAGGAACCACGATGTCTCCCAATGAGAAAGAAAGACCTCCTTTGAATGCGTTTGAATACCCTAAGTCTTTCATCGCATCAAGGAACTTCACAGTTGTAGGGAAATCCGTATCTGCAAGGATCTTACCGATAACGTTTCTCAATGATTTTTTGGTTAAAAGCTCATTGATATATCCTACCTGCTTCGGTACAATCTGGTTGAACAAGATTCTACCAACAGAAGTTTCGATCAGTCGGGTTACGATCTCTCCGTTTTCTTTAACCGGAAGTCTACATCTTACTTTAGCATTTAAAGATACTCTTCCTTCCGCATAAGCGATTTCCGCTTCTTCAGGAGAATAGAAGGCAAGACCTTCACCTTTCACTTTCATATCTTCGGTAGAGCTCAATTCTTTGGTCATGAAATAAAGACCAAGAACCATGTCCTGAGAAGGTACGGTGATCGGAGAACCGTTTGCCGGGTTCAAGATGTTCTGAGAACCCAACATCAGTAACTGCGCTTCAAGGATCGCTTCAGGGCCTAACGGTAAGTGTACCGCCATCTGGTCACCATCGAAATCCGCGTTGAAGGCCGTTGTTACCAACGGGTGAAGCTGGATTGCTTTCCCTTCGATCATTTTAGGCTGGAATGCCTGGATCCCCAATCTGTGAAGCGTAGGTGCCCTGTTCAGAAGAACCGGGTGGCCTTTCATCACGTTTTCAAGGATATCATATACTACAGGTTCTTTCCTGTCGATGATTCTTTTTGCTGATTTTACGGTTTTTACAATTCCTCTTTCAATCAGTTTTCTGATGATAAACGGTTTGTAAAGTTCCGCCGCCATATCTTTAGGAATACCGCACTCGTGAAGCTGTAAGTTAGGACCTACAACAATTACGGAACGTGCCGAGTAATCTACCCTTTTCCCCAATAGGTTCTGACGGAAACGACCCTGCTTACCTTTCAATGAATCGGAAAGGGATTTCAACGGTCTGTTGGATTCAGATTTTACCGCAGAAGATTTTCTTGTGTTATCGAATAATGAATCTACCGATTCCTGAAGCATACGCTTCTCGTTTCTCAAGATTACTTCAGGAGCTTTGATCTCCAATAGTCTTTTCAGACGGTTGTTTCTAATGATCACCCTTCTGTAAAGGTCATTCAAATCGGAAGTTGCGAAACGTCCACCATCCAACGGAACCAATGGTCTCAATTCCGGTGGGATAACTGGAAGCACACGCATGATCATCCACTCAGGCTTATTGATCATTCTTGTATTAGCACCTCTCAATGCTTCTACAACGTTCAATCTTTTAAGCGCTTCGGTTCTTCTCTGTTTTGAACCTTCGTTGTGAGCTTTGTGTCTCAGGTCGAAAGATAAAGCATCAAGATCGATTCTTTTTAATAATTCCTCAACCGCTTCAGCACCCATTTTGGCGATGAATTTGTTCGGATCGGAATCATCAAGATACTGGTTCTCGATCGGAAGGGTTTCCATGATATCCAGGTACTCTTCTTCCGTCAGGAATTCCATATTTTCGAAATCGGAACCGTCTAATTTCTTAGCAATACCCTGCTGGATCACCACATATCTTTCGTAGTAGATGATCATATCCAATTTCTTGGAAGGAATTCCTAAAAGGTAACCGATTTTGTTCGGTAAAGAACGGAAATACCAGATATGAGCGATCGGAACTACCAGGTTGATATGCCCGATTCTCTCTCTACGTACTTTTTTCTCCGTAACTTCTACTCCACAACGGTCACAAACGATCCCTTTGTAACGAATTCTCTTGTATTTGCCACAAGCACATTCGTAATCTTTTACAGGACCGAAGATTTTTTCACAGAACAACCCGTCTCTTTCAGGTTTATGAGTTCTGTAGTTAATGGTTTCCGGCTTAAGAACCTCCCCTCTCGATTCCTGAAGAATCGATTCCGGAGAAGCTAAACCGATGGTTATTTTATTAAATCTACTTGATTTATTTTTATTTGACATTTGTTAGATTTTAAATTTTAGATTTTAGATTTTAGATTAATTTCCGAATGTTTCCACCCGGCATTGATAATTTAAAATTTAAAATTATTCCTCTAGTCTTACGTCTAATCCAAGACCCTGTAATTCGTGAAGCAATACGTTGAATGATTCAGGAATACCCGGTTCAGGCATCGATTCACCTTTTGCAATCGCTTCGTAAGTTTTCGCTCTACCAATCACGTCATCCGACTTCACAGTAAGGATCTCTCTCAGGATATTGGATGCTCCGAATGCTTCAAGAGCCCAAACCTCCATCTCTCCGAATCTCTGACCTCCGAACTGCGCTTTACCTCCTAACGGCTGCTGCGTAATTAATGAGTAAGGACCGATAGAACGGGCGTGCATCTTGTCATCAACCATGTGCCCCAGTTTCAGCATGTAGATTACCCCTACTGTAGCGGCCTGCGTAAATCTTTCTCCGGTACCACCGTCATAAAGATACGTATGACCGAATTTAGGAAGACCTGCTTTTTCAGTATATTCAGTAATCTGATCAAGGCTTGCTCCGTCGAAAATCGGCGTAGCAAATTTCAATCCTAATTTCTGACCAGCCCATCCAAGAACGGTTTCATAGATCTGACCGATGTTCATACGGGAAGGTACCCCAAGCGGGTTCAGTACGATATCTACCGGTGTTCCGTCTTCAAGGAACGGCATATCTTCTTCACGAACAATTCTCGAAACGATTCCTTTGTTACCGTGACGTCCTGCCATTTTATCTCCTACGTTCAGTTTACGTTTCTTAGCGATGTAAACCTTAGCAAGCTTCATGATACCAGCAGGAAGTTCGTCTCCGATGGAAATTGCGAATTTCTCACGGTTTTTAACCCCCTGGATATCGTTGTATCTGATTTTATAATTGTGAATTAACTGTTTGATCAATTCATTTTTATCGTTATCAACCGTCCAGTCTGAACCGCTAACGTTAACGTAGTCTTCAACAGAAGTCAATAATTTGTGAGTGAACTTCACCCCTTTACCGATGATTTCCTCATCAAGGTCGTTTTTCACGCCCTGAGAAGTTTTACCGCTAACAAGGGTATTTAATTTTTCAATTAAAGTATTTCTCAACTCGTCAAACTTAGCTTTGTAAGTGTTTTCAATTTCTTCAAGCTTCAGTTTTTCTTCTGTTCTTTTCTTTTTGTCCTTGATGTTTCTGGAGAACAATTTCTTATCGATCACTACCCCTCTTAATGAAGAGTCTGCTTTCAATGAAGCATCTTTCACGTCACCGGCCTTATCACCGAAGATCGCTCTAAGGAGTTTTTCTTCCGGAGTCGGATCAGATTCACCTTTTGGAGTGATTTTACCGATCATGATATCTCCAGGCTTCACTTCAGCCCCGATTCTGATCATCCCGTTCTCGTCAAGATCTTTGGTAGCTTCTTCCGAAACATTCGGAATATCTGCCGTAAGCTCTTCCATACCCAATTTGGTATCACGAACTTCAAGAGAATATTCATCTACGTGGATCGAAGTAAACCAGTCTTCACGAACTACTTTTTCGTTGATTACGATCGCATCCTCGAAGTTGTATCCTTTCCAAGGCATGAACGCAACCACCAGGTTTCTACCAAGAGCCAATTCTCCTTTTTCAGTAGCATATCCGTCGCAAAGCACCTGTCCTTTTTCTACCACATCTCCAACTCTTACGTTTGGTCTCAGGGTAATGGTCGTACTCTGGTTGGTTTTTCTGAACTTAGTCAGGTTATATGTTTTTGTAGCAGACTCGAATTGTACCAAATCTTCGTCTTCGCTTCTTTCGTATTTAATCACGATTCTGTCAGCATCCACATACTCTACCGTACCAGTACCTTCAGCATTGATCAAAATTCTTGAATCTCTTGCAACCTGCTGCTCAAGCCCTGTACCAACGATCGGAGCCTGTGGCTTCAATAGAGGAACGGCCTGACGCATCATGTTGGATCCCATCAAGGCACGGTTCGCATCATCATGCTCCAGGAACGGAATCAATGAAGCGGAAATACCGGAAATCTGGTTTGGTGCTACATCGATAAGGTCAACCTGGTTAGGTTCTACTACCGGATAGTCACCATCCAATCTTGCAATAATCCTGTCGGTTTCGAATTCACCGCTATCGCTCAATTCAACGTTGGCCTGAGCGATTACTTTAGATTCTTCATCTTCAGCATTTAAGTAGATCGGATCTGCCGAAAGCTCGATTTTACCGTTTTCTACTTTTCTGTATGGGGTTTCGATGAAACCGAGTCTGTTAATCTTAGCATAAATCCCTAATGAAGAGATCAAACCGATGTTTGGTCCTTCCGGAGTTTCAATCGGACAAATTCTTCCGTAGTGGGTATGGTGAACGTCTCGAACCTCGAAACCTGCTCTTTCTCTTGATAAACCTCCAGGCCCTAGTGCAGATAATCTTCTCTTGTGAGTAATCTCTGACAATGGGTTGGTCTGGTCCATGAACTGAGAAAGCTGGTTGGTACCAAAGAATGAGTTGATCACCGACGTTAACGTCTTCGCGTTTACAAGATCCAGCGGAGTAAAGATTTCGTTATCTCTAACGTTCATTCTTTCCTTGATGGTTCTTGCAATTCTTGAAAGACCTACGCCGAATTGTCCTGCCAACTGCTCACCAACGGTTTTAATTCTTCTGTTGGATAAGTGGTCGATATCATCAACATCCGTTTTTGAGTTTACCAGCTCGATCAAGTGTCTTACAATCGCGATGATATCTTCCTTAGTAAGAACTTCAGTCGTTGTTGGAATATTCAGGCTTAACTTTTTGTTTAGTCTGTAACGTCCTACTTCACCTAATGAATATCTCTGCTCGGAGAAGAATAATTTTTCAATAATTCCTCTTGCGGTTTCCTCATCTGGCGGATCTGCGTTTCTTAATTGACGGTAAATGTATTCTACCGCTTCTTTTTCAGAGTTGGTAGGGTCTTTCTGTAAGGTATTCTGGATGATAGAGAACTCGTTGCTGTTTTCTTTGTGAATCAGGATTGATTTTACGCCAGCATCAAGGATCAGATCCAAGTGTTCTTTTTCAAGAATGGTTTCTCTATCCAGGATGATCTCGTTTCTTTCGATAGAAACTACCTCACCTGTATCTTCGTCTACGAAATCTTCGAACCAGGTGTTCAAAACTCTCGCAGCCAATGTTCTTCCTTCTACTTTTTTAAGGGCAGCTTTAGAAACTTTCACTTCTTCAGCAAGGTCGAAAATCTGAAGGATATCCTTGTCAGACTCATAACCGATCGCTCTTAGTAAAGTGGTTAACGGTAATTTTTTCTTACGGTCGATATATGCGTACATTACGCTGTTGATATCTGTTGTAAATTCCATCCAAGATCCTTTGAAAGGAATGATTCTTGAATAGTACAATTTGGTTCCGTTGGCGTGGTAGGTCTGTCCGAAGAATACACCGGGTGAACGGTGCAACTGCGTAACGATAACCCTTTCAGCACCGTTGATGATGAAAGATCCGCTAGGCGTCATGTAAGGAACCGGGCCTAAATATACATCCTGAACCACGGTCTGGAAATCCTCATGCTCAGGGTCTGTACAATACAATTTAAGTCTTGCTTTAAGAGGTACGGAATACGTCAATCCTCTTTCCACACACTCATCGATTGAATAACGTGGAGAATCTACCAGATAATCCAGGAATTCCAATACAAATTGGTTTCTGGAATCCGTAATCGGGAAATTTTCCTGAAAAGTCTTGTAAAGACCTTCATCTCTTCTGTCCTCCGGCAGCGTATCAAGCTGAAAAAACTCCGCAAAAGACTCAATCTGGATATCCAGGAAGTCCGGCGTGATGATTTTTCCTTTCGCTGACGAGAAATTTACTCTCTGATTTACCCTAGTTGTAGGTGTTGTTTTACTCATAAAACTTTTAAGAAAGGTTAAAAAATATTTTGATTCATTAAAAAATATCAGAAAAAGACCGGTATCAAAGTCAAAATGAAAGGGTAAAGTGTTTTTGGCGCTCACGAAGAACCTTTACTTTATCGACTCTATACTTGTTTTTCCTAACTGCAACGCTGGTATATCTTTTCACAGCGTAATGCAAAATATTTTTATTACTTTTGAGGCAGAACCGCCACCCTATCTATAAAACATGAAATCTCCTTCACAATCATGAAAGAGGTGATAATCAATATTTTATAGATATGTATACAATTATTCGCGCCAAAAGAGACTGCAAAGATAGAAAAAAATTTTTACTTTTACAAATATAAATGTCTTATTCTCAACAATTTCTTTAAACACACCGGCCAGTTCTTAATTTCTGTGGAATAGCTGCAAATTTAATTTCTATTCCTGACGCGAATGAGCAAGATCATTAAAACAACAACGCAGGCCGATAATTATTTATTATCTGCGAAACACGATAATTTATCATTATAATAGAAGAAGACCTCATCCGTAGCGGAATTCCAGTCTGCAATATGGCGGTGAAAAGCATTTCGGAATGAAGCATCCACACTGTTTTTGGCAGAAGACTGAATGATCAGGGGACCACTCTGCTGAATCTGCTGTACGGAAAGATCCGCCGGCATGACCAGTGCGATGTGTCCGGGCTTATGCGGATCGGGGTTTTGTGCACATGCCACAACCAGATAGCCTTCATCTGCCATTTTCTGGGCCTGAAATAAAATATCCTTTGTAATGGGGTGCCAGCCGGAATTTTCTGCCTGGCCGGATTTCAGCCATTTAACCTGAGCATTGGCAAGCAGTTCCTGCTTATGCTGAGGCGGCCTTAGAATATAAATTCCGCGGCGTTCGCAGGCAGCGGCAACAAATGCACTGCAGTGGGTTCTTATCCCTGAAATGGCATCAGGATCGTCCGGTTCACCGGTCTCCCAGTTGACGTGCTGCCCGGCCTGCCATTTATGAAGAACATCCATTCCAATAAAGAAAGATCTGAGCTGTCTGCCACAGTCTGTCATACGTAGACTGTCGATATCCTGCCCGTAGCAAAATGCGGAAATAAAAAATAAAAGGACAAACCGGAAATTTTCCATACCTGTTATATTAATATGTTTAAATGACTGAGCCGCATCATTAACCGCATCCTGTATTTTTAGAAGTGAAACTGCAATAAAAGTTAAATCAACTTCATGAGTTTATAAATAAAAAGGCTAAAGATCCGGATCGCTCCTTCCCTTTAGCCTTATATCAATTATTGTTCATTTTACGGAAACATTCAGAATCCGCTTCTCTGTACTTGTTTACTCTCTGAAGATTACAAAGGTTTCCAGAAAGACCATACCGTCCCGTTGAATACCGCAAGCTGGTGCTTAACCGTATCATATACCATCATCCCTGCAGAAGGGTTGATGATATTCAGGTGAGGGCTGGCCACTTTTGGCAATACCATCGCTTTGTTGGTATCCTTTAATACCAGGATTCCCGGGGTAGTGTCCGAAGCACCGCCCGTACCGATGACCATTTTGGCACCCGCAAGCTCCGCTTTGGAAGTCTGGAGCGCCGCATCCACAACTCCGCTGGCATCCACCGTAAGATCAAACCATGAACCTGATTTCAGGTATTTTACTTTTTTGTCTGCGATGTCATACACCAGCGTACCGTCCACCGCTCCGGTTACCGAAGCTGCTGAAGTGACCCAAGGTAGAATAATGCCCCTGTTTCCACTGCCGAATTCCAAAGAAACCGAAGCATTGCTCACCGATGTTTTACCGATAGCTACCTGGGAAAAACCCGAGGTAAACAACAGTAAAGAAAATATATTGATTGCTTTTTTCATTTTTTTTAAATTTAAATTTCCGTCTTACTTGATTTAAATTAGTCAGGACAGGTCTGGTTTTCCATACAATACCATCCGTAAGTAGTTCCGTTATTCTTTGTAGTATATACTTTAAGACAGTTGTTGGTCGTATCATACATCATCATCCCTTCCACAAAGTTGGATGAAGAGATTCCCACAGGATTTCCGGTATTGTCGAAAGCTACCCTGTTGATCACCATCCCTTTTGTTTTGGATTCAAGGGCGGTCCAGGCTCCTTTTCTTACCATCGGCCAGTTGTCTGCATTTACTCCTGCCCTGCCCAATGCGGAAATCCCTACGTTGGTATTCAGTGTGGTTCCGGAAGTTACGGAAGCCTTATAACAGGCAGTACATCCCGGAGGCTGGATTGCACTGTTCTGGGAAGTACCGATACCCTGCCCTTCATCACCACCGATGTCGGCAGCCCCTCCTGCATTTACCAGATTCGGTACGCCGGAAGCATTCACACAAGAAGAAGAAGCACAAAGATTTTTATTTGGAGCGGTAGATCCTGTTCCTGATATTACATTACCGCCGGCAAAAACAAGCTGGTTCAATGTTACATTTTCATCTCCTTCTATCGCGTCCACACATCCGTCGTTATCAGAATCCAGATCCAGGTGGTTCGGTATACCATCTCCATCCGTATCTAATTCGAGTGGAAGCTGAGAACAGAAATCGGTATACCTTACGCTCTGTTCGTTAACCGCTCCTCCTGTAGATGCCGTATATCCGAAATAAACATTGCTTACACCGCCAAAATAATTCGTAATCGGATTGGAAGATGGAAACGTATAGGATCCAGCCAGAACTCCGCCCACTGTATAAGACAATTTCTTTGTCGGGAAATCCCATGTGATGACAACCGGTCTCCATACATTATCTTCTACATTCCCTAAATCAACGGCAGTTGTAAGAAGGTTAGCACCACTCTGGCTGGCCGAAGCCCAGATCTGGCCATGGTCGTTAGGAATATCTCCTACAGCAGTTCCATTATCATAGGTATCTACTTCAAGTACAATCCCGTTCTGGATTCCCAATGCTCCGATACCGCCACCGGCTGCTCCTACTGCATCAACTCCTGCCGGTGAATTATGGAATACCGTGGCAATTCCGTCGGCTCCGCCATCACTGCTTCCGAAATTGGCTTCGTAACTTAAGCTGAAGCTTTTGCTGAAATCCACCTTTCCGTAAGACCACATTTGTCCTGCCTGCGTATTTAGTGCCGGAGTCAGTCTCACCTGCTTAGAATTAATTTGTGTAGCATTACCGTTTAGCTTAAAAATAGTACTCACTGTTGAATTGGGATCCAATCCTTTTTCGATACAGTCTTCAATACCGTCATTATCATCATCAAGATCCAGGGAATTGGGAATTCCGTCACCGTCCGAATCGCATTCTACCGGAGTGAAGACAATATTGTCGATTCCTACATCGTTTCCATTTCCACCATTCTGCTGTAAATTAACTATTTCAAGCTTAACTACAGAAGTGGTAGGAGTAAAAGAAAGGTTAAGTCTTCTCCATACATCGTCATTAGCCATTCCCAGATTGCTTGAATTGGCAGTTGCCAAAGTATTATTGTTACTGTCCTTAATGCTTAGCTGCAGGCTGGGAACATCTCCACAACCGTTGCATAATCCGGCCATATCAATTCTGAATCGATAGAGTTGCCCCGGTACAACACTTAGATTGTCTACCCGGTAAATCGCAGCATTTACCGTTGCACTTGAGTTGATATTGATTGCCAGATATCTTCCGGTAGTGGAACCGGCTGTGATATCGGTATAGCCGGCATCCTTATTCCCGGTAAGGTCTGTCATGACAAAACCTGCCGTTTGTGCAGATGAAGTAGTAACAGAATAAAACCCATCTCCAGGATTGGTGGCTTGATAAGTATGTCCTAATACATAAGGATCTGTGCTCGTCGTATTGCTATTGCTGTTTCCTGTCCCGAAATCATTTCTGAATATCGGCGTTCCTTCTGCCGTAGCCGGACAGGTCTGGCCAAAGCCTGCGCTGCTTACAAGAAGCATCAGGAATAAGGCTGTATTTTTTACTTGTGTTAAATTCATAAAGTAATTAATTATATATGTGCTTATAAGAGAAAGCACTAACTTGTATTTGATATCTAAAATAATGAAGGCCCTGCAGAGAAGGCCTCCTGTGAAAATTATTTGAATGATTACAAAGGTTTCCAGAAAGACCACACTGTCCCGTTGAATACCGCAAGCTGATGCTTTACCGTATCGTACACCATCATCCCTGCAGAAGGGTTGATGATGTTCAGGTGTGGACTAGCCACTTTTGGCAGTACCATCGCTTTGTTGGTATCTTTTAATACCAGGATTCCCGGCGTTGTGTCCGAAGCACCGCCTGTTCCGATGACCATTTTGGCACCCGGAAGCTCCACTTTAGAAGTTTGGAGCGCCGCATCCACAACTCCACTGGCATCCACCGTAAGATCAAACCATGAACCCGATTTCAGGTATTTTACTTTTTTGTCTGCGATGTCATACACCAGCGTACCGTCCACCGCTCCGGTTACCGAAGCTGCTGAAGTGACCCAAGGTAGAATAATCCCCCTGTTTCCACTGCCGAATTCCAAAGAAACCGAAGCATTGCTCACCGATGTTTTACCGATAGCTACCTGGGAAAAACCCGACGTAAACAACAGTAAAGAAAATATATTGATTGCTTTTTTCATTTTTTTTAAATTTAAATTTCCGTTTAGTTTAATTTAAATATTAATCCGGACAGGTCTGGTTTTCCATACAATACCATCCGTAAGTAGTTCCGTTATCCTTCGTAGTATAAACTTTAAGACAGTTATTGGTCGTATCATACAACATCATTCCTTCCACGAAATTGGATGAAGAGATGCCCACAGGATTTCCTGTATTGTCGAAAGCTACTCTATTGATTACCATTCCTTTTGTTTTGGATTCAAGGGCAGTCCAGGCTCCTTTCCTTACCATCGGCCAGTTGTCTGCATTTACACCCGCTCTGCCTAACGCTGAAATTCCTACATTGGTATTCAATGTGGTTCCGGAAGTTACGGAAGGTTTGTAGCAAGCGGAACATCCCGGAGACTGGATGGCACTGTTCTGAGAAGTTCCGATACCCTGGCCTTCGTCACCACCGATGTCGGCAGCCCCTCCAGAATTTACCAGATTCGGTACTCCTGAAGCATTCACACATGAACCAGAGGCACAAAGATTTTTGTTCGGAGCGGTAGACCCCGGCCCGGATGTTACATTACCACCGGCCGTTACAAGCTGGTTCAGTGTTACATTCTCATCTCCTTCGATGGCATCAGGACATCCGTCGTTATCGGAATCCAGATCCAGGTTGTTTGGAATTCCGTCTCCATCGGTATCTGCCGTACAACTGGCATTGTATACTCCGAAGATGAACCCGTGAGGATCATTCCCTCCCGCCCAAGTCATGGTAAAAGAGGCCACATCAGTAGGAACAAAGAAGAAAGTATAGCCCTGTGCCGTAGTTGACGGCGAATTGGTACTGAAAACAGTTCCAGATACTCCCGGTGTAGTAGAAGGTGCTCCGTCAAGTAATCCATACAAATTTGTATTAAATACATTCGCATTCCCAACCACCGTTAGAGGCACGGAGAAGGTATTGTTTACCGTAGTCCCTTCATTACCCAATCCGGCAATTCCTATGATATACTGGTAATGATTGTTACTTGAGCTTAAAGAATTTGCGGAAACTCCAAAATTAATATTCAACGTTCTCGGAACCGTACCTACGACATCCAGATACGTTGTTGGAAAAGAAGCACTCTGTGTTCCGTTTACCGTTATGGTTGTTGAAGTTACCGGTGGGGTATATATTCCCCAGCCATTTCCCGTACCCGCTGTTTTTGTAAGCGTAACTCCTCCTCCAGGCAATGTTGCTCCCGGCGGAGCAAGAGGAACTACCGCCGTATTGGTATTTGACAGGCTGGTAGCAGTTGCCGATGAAACCGACCCCATCGTTACTGTCGCAGTACATCCTTCAGCACTGTCAGGAATTCCATCATTATCATCATCAAGATCAAGGCTGTCTGCGATCCCATCGCCATCAGAGTCACACTCTATAGGGGTTAGGACAATATTATCGATCCCAACATCATTTCCGCTCCCACCATTCTGCTGCAAGTTAACGATCTCCAGTTTAATCACAGAAGCAGTTGGCGTAAAGGAAAGATTAAGCCTCCTCCAGACATCATCATTGGCGACTCCTAGATTCCCTGAGTTGGCATTGGCAAGAATGTTATTGTTGTTATCTCTAATGGTAAGCTGCAAATTGGGAACATCCTGGCATCCGTTACACAATCCGGCCATATCGATTCTGAATTTATAAGGCTGGCCCGGCACGACAACCAGATTACCAACACGGTAAATCACCGTATTAACTGTTCCTCCTGAGTTAATGTTGATCGCCAGATATCTCCCAGTGGTGGAGCCGTCCGCTATGTTGGTATAACCGGCATCCTTCCCTCCGGTAAGATCGGTCTCTACATAGGTAGCCCCCTGAGCGGATGATGTGGTAACAGAATAAGAACCGTCCGGAGGAGTAACCGCCTGATAGGTATGGTTAATCACATATGGATCTGTAGTCGTCGTATTGCTATTACTCGTTCCTGTTCCGAAATCATTTCTGAATACCGGATTTCCTTCCGCCGTAGTCGGACAGGTTTGCCCAAAGCCCAAACCGCTTATAAGAAGCATCAGCAACAGGGCCGTATTCTTTATTTGTGTTAAATAAGAGTTTATTATCATAAAAGTAATTCATAATATGTGTTAGTACTCTCCTAAAAAGAAAGCACGCTAATAAGTTTTAATAAGGATTGTATTTATGATAAAGACAGAGGCGGAGGTCTGACGGAAAAGACCTTGGAAAAGCAAAACTCTAAAGAGCTGCTGTTAAAGTAGTGATATTTCCACACATAGAGATATTCTAATACCAAGCTAATCAAATATTTGTATTGAAAAACACATACCTTTGAAAAGTCATTGGAGACTGTGGAAGGAGCAATATAGCTTCTGTTGGAATCGGAAGAGTAAGGTAATTCCCTTGAAAAGGGAGCATTATTGATGTTGCAGAAATCAAATGACTTTTTACGCTGTTCAAAGTCTGATATATTCTGCTTTATTTTTTTCAGGCTTGCCTGATTTGTACTCCGAAAGCAAGCTTTAGACTGTTTTTTAGCGATCTTTTTTCCGGAAGATTTGTATTTTGATTTAAACACATACACTTTACCGGAGTTGATGATCTGATAATCGATATTTTCCTGGGAAAGAAACTGCCCGTTAAAATCAGGGTCTGTGGAATATACTTTTGCATTGCCGGTGAGACTAATGGTTGGCATAGTCTCTAACCCTTCTTGGGAATATAAAGATTGAAAAAAAAGAATGAATATAAAAGCAGTCAACTTCACGAATCCTGACATAAGGACCGTACCGGAGTTACCGCTTAAAATATTGCCAATTCCTTTTCCCAACTTGTGAATTTTTTGCAAATGTAATCATAAATTTTGATCTTTTAACATTACGATACTATTAATTATACAATAAATGCAAAAAATATCACAATACGTGACAAATAAATATATCAATGGATTATTTTTCACCAAAGAATTTGAACCTAATATTCTGAAAACTATCAAGATAAGGAATACCGGCACAAATTGTACAGCCGTTCAATAAATCCTTAGCATACTGTGAATTGAAATCAACATAATATAAAAAAAGCCGTCCCAAAAATTGGGACGGCTCTGTATGTATAAAGTAAGTGATTACTTCAATTCTACTTCAGCACCAGCTTCTTCTAATTGCTTCTTAAGCGCTTCAGCTTCGTCTTTAGAGATACCAGTTTTGATTGGAGCAGGAGCACCATCTACGATATCTTTAGCTTCTTTAAGACCAGCACCAGTTAAATCTTTTACCAATTTAACGATTGCTAATTTAGAAGCACCTGCAGACTTAAGAATTACGTCGAATTCAGTCTTTTCTTCAGCAGCTTCACCAGCACCAGGACCAGCCATTACTACTGCAGCAGCAGCTGGCTCAATTCCGTACTCATCCTTAAGGATAGCAGCTAATTCGTTTACGTCTTTTACTGTTAAGTTTACTAGCGTTTCAGCTAAATTTTTTAAATCTGACATTGTTGTAATGTTTTTGTTGATTATTGATTATTTTTTGAGTGTAAATTATTCAGCAGCTGGAGCTTCTCCTTCAGCAGCTGGAGTTTCCGGAGTTTCAGTAGCAGGAGCTTCTTCTGCTGCAGGTGCAGCTTCTTCCGCTTTAGCTTCTACCGTCTCAGGCTTGTTTTGAAGAGCAGAAACAACTCTTTGGATTGGAGACTGAAGTAATCCGATGATTTCACCGATCATTTCTTCTCTGGACTTGATGTTTGCCAACATGTCCAGGTTGTTGTCACCAACATAGAAAGTTTCCTGAACAAAAGCAGACTTCAAAGCCGGCTTCTCTTCTTTCTTTCTGAACCCTTGGATTAATTTCGCAGGAGCATTAGCCGTTTCAGAAATCATCAACGCCGAGTTTCCTTTGAAAGACTGGAACATTTCAGAGTAATCTACTCCTTCCATTTGCTCCATTGCTTTTTGTAAAAGTGTATTTTTTACCACTTTCACCTGAATATTTTGCTTGAAAGCCTGTCTTCTGAAGTCAGAAGATTTAGCAGCGTTCAAACCTTCAAGATCTGCTACATAAACTACTTTTGCATCCTGAAGCAAATCTTTGATCTCTTGTATTGCTACAACTTTTTGGTCTTTTGTCATTGTCTTAAGGATTAAAATTAGTTAACAGATTTAGTATCAATTGCAATACCCGGGCTCATGGTAGAAGACAAATAGATTGACTTCACATAAGTACCTTTAGCAGCAGTCGGTTTCATTTTGATCAATGTAGAAATCAATTCCTGAGCATTTTCCTTGATTTTGGCAGCATCGAAAGATACTTTACCGATACCCGCATGGATAATACCGTATTTGTCTACTTTGAAATCAATTTTACCAGCTTTCACTTCAGTTACTGCTTTACCGATTTCCATCGTTACAGTTCCTGATTTAGGGTTTGGCATTAAACCTCTTGGTCCTAATACTCTACCCAATGGTCCTAATTTACCCATTACAGCCGGCATGGTAACGATAACGTCAACATCAGTCCAACCGTCTTTGATTTTTTGTAAATATTCGTCAAGACCTACATAGTCAGCACCCGCTTCTTTAGCTTCTGCTTCTTTATCTGGAGTTACTAAAGCCAAAACTTTAACATCTTTACCAGTTCCGTGAGGAAGAGATACAACACCTCTTACCATTTGGTTTGCTTTTCTTGGATCTACTCCTAATCTTACAGCGATGTCTACGGAAGCATCAAACTTTGCAGTGTTTACTTCTTTTACAAGTGCTGAACCTTCTTCAAGGTTATAGATTCTTCCTTTTTCTACTTTGCTTAAAGCTTCTTTTTGCTTTTTTGTCAATTTTGCCATTTCTTTAAGTTTTAAGCGTTAGTTGGTTTAGTTCCTGTTACTCTTAATCCCATAGATCTTGCAGTACCTGCAACCATAGAAATAGCCGAATCCATCGTAAAGCAGTTTAGGTCTCCCATTTTGTCTTCAGCGATTTTTTTCACCTGATCCCAAGATACAGAACCTACTTTGTTTCTGTTCGGTTCTCCGGAACCACCCTTGATCTTAGCCGCATCCATCAACTGGATTGCTGCAGGAGGAGTTTTAATTACGAATTCAAAAGATTTGTCTTCGTATACTGTAATTACTACAGGTAAAACTTGTCCCGGCTTATCTTGTGTTCTTCCGTTAAATTGCTTACAAAACTCCATGATGTTCACACCTGCAGAACCCAATGCTGGACCTACTGGTGGAGAAGGGTTAGCTGCGCCACCTTTCACCTGAAGCTTTACCATTTTAAAGACTTTTTTAGCCATTGTTTGTTTTTTAAATTTGAATAATGAATGAGTTTGGAAGCATTATTATTCAGTAGGTTATCCATTCTCACCTTAAATAATCCTACTTTTCGGACTGCAAAATTATGAATTATTTTTGAAATAGCAAATAGTAACGTATTAAAATTCAGAATAAATAATGGAAGAATAATAGCTTAAAAAACAATTGCTGCATCCTAATGCAGCAATTGTTTTTTATTAAAAGGTATTTCAAGATTATCTTTTAATAAATTTCTCCGTAATTGTCTGGGTTTTGGTTTTTATTTCTAGCAGATAGATCCCGTTCGGAATCTGCTGAACATCTACTCTCTTTAAGTTTCCGTTGTAATTAATTATTCTTTGTCCGGACATATTGTATACCAATACAGAAAGAATATCTTCATCTGTCCGTATATTGATAAAGTCTCCTGTCGGATTCGGATAAATTTTAAATATACTCGGTGCAGCAGCAGGTTTTTGATCTTTTGATATTCTCGGATCTACCGCTTTGCTATTTGACGTTTTATCATTGGTCATAATATTATCGGTATACACATAAAAATAATTATTCTCAATCTTCGTATCAGGCAAAATCAAACAATATCCGTTTCCTTCTACCTTTACCCCATTCCAGGAAGAATTATTGGCTGAGCTTACGTCTGCTCCTTCAATAATAAAGTTGCTTCCGCTTTTTACAATAACACGGCTTTGGGGTGCCATAATAAGCTTACAGGTTGTTTTCAGGCTTGCATTGTTATCAATCCTTACCGTTGAATAATTTCTGAAGTTAATATCCCAGACTTCATTGGAAGTTACATTCAGATTGGTATTTTTAAATGAATTCTCCGTAAAATACTGCCGTACACTGGTAACAGACGCGCTTCTGTACATGGTACCGATGTCGTCCCTGCTGAAATAGTCATGATTTCCCTGTGCGTAGCTCATGATATTGGATCCGCAATCGTGATGATAGAGTCCCAGGTTATGACCGAGCTCGTGCGGAAAACTGGTGTAGCCCATTCCGATAAACCATTGCCTGATTACCGACCACGGCTGGCTTCCCCATGTAGGATTGTTCACAACAAAATTTTTCATGGACAGATATTTATTGTAGAGATTCGGCCAGAATTGTCTTAGTTTACGGTCTATCGGCGTATAATAAGGAAATTCCGAAGCCGCCCAGCCTTCACCTGGCGGCAGGGTATAATCTCCCGTCGTCATATAATGGTTGTAAATATCCCCGTTATTGGCAAACACCACATTGATTCCTGAAGGAATGGAAGGATCACTGTCCAGATAAGTATAATAATAATCTGAAGACGGCGGATACAGCGGCATATTCCCTCCTAGAGGACCAAGGTTCGGATCATAGCCTGTATATAAAAAATCCCATGCCGGATCTGCCTTCCAAATTTTATTCACGACCGCCTGTATCTTCGTATTGCTGAAATTAGCCTGTCCATCTCCGTCACATCCTGCTACCGGCTGTCCCAGGTTTGCCATTCTATAATTCATTGCAGCAACAAGATCATCAATAACCTGTACATGCTCCGGGTTGTTCTGCTCAAAATTACCGGTACCGTCAGGTTTCGTTAAAAATATAAAATTCATTTTAACATAGATGACTGCATCATTATTTTGGGGCATATATAAATTATTGTCATAATTATATGGAGATGAACCGGCACAATTTGTATTATTTAAAAGCTTTGGACTATCTTTTACGTTACCGATTTCCTTTGGCTTTACTTCTTTTCCCATCGCACAGGTTGCTACAAAGGGATTATCCTGCGCCTGTGTGCTGGTAAACGTGCAAACAAACAGCATAAAGAAAAATAAATACCTCATCTTAATTTCTTTTTTTCATTGCATTGATGAGTTCATCCTGTTTTTTAAGCCGCTCGTTCATTTCAATCATGTGCAAAGTAAGCTCTTCTACTTTCTTCAACAGCAAGACGTTCATTTCCTTCAGTTCCACACCGTTCTTCAGTACATCATCCGTTGAAGGAACTTCAGGCAAATGTTTATTCTCATCAATATAGCTTTTGATTTCCTCGAGAGATTTTAATTTGTAACCTTTATCGAAAACATAATCGGCCCAGCCGTTTGCTGATGCTATTTCCACTTTTACCTTTTCAGTTTTTATTCCGTCCTTTACGAATAATCTGTAAGAATTACAGTCTGAGCAGGAAGCAAGTCCTGTGTTATTCCAGGTGATCCCCATTAATATTTTACCGTTTTCTCTTGCCGAAAAAATAGGATATTGCCAATTTTCTGAAGAAATTGTCAGAAGTCCAACATCATTGGGCTGGGCATATACACTTTTGATCCATACGACATCGGTTCCGCTGTTCCGGTTTTGTGTATCGTCGATAATATCGATACCGTCTCCATCCACCGTATGAGGTTTGAAAAACATGGCTCCCTGAGCAATCTTAAACCGCTCTACATTGTTAGTCTTGAAAACAAGATCCTTGTTATCTGTAGTACCGATAAAGTTTGAAGGAGGATTTGTTCCTGAGTTTCCGTTTAGGGACCATTGTGCCTTTGCTGTGAAGGCTGTGCACGAGATCAGTGCAAGTAAGATTGCTTTGTACATAAAATTTGAATTATGGTTATGTTTGTTTCTTTAAATATACACAAAACAATTCAAACTATTGTGATTTTTTTCGTTAGATGCATTATTTTTTTATCTAAAGCACACCCGGTGTGGAATTCGGATTAAAAGATGGGTAGTAGGAAGCTGCGGATGCCGGAAGTTTTTTCAGTTAGTATGACAATCAGCCGGCAGTTATCGAGCATTTTTATACCCAACTAAAGACCGGTTGAATTGGTGTTAAATGACAATACGTCTTTCCCTCGGATCATCAAATGTTCTACTCAATTTACAGGTCTTCGGTTTCTTACAGACCGGTTAGTGTCATGATTGGAAATCCTTTGAAAATGAAATTGATGGTAAAAACGGATCAGTAACAAAAGTTGGGGAGAAAAAGATAAAGTGTTATTTTTGTTGAATGTCTGGTGAGAACGAACTTTTGAAATTACTGCTTCCCGAATATTTAATTTCCCATTTCGAGATTGTCCGCT